>JBGAJX010000003.1:0-196790 GCA_044224695.1 Marmoricola sp.
TCGAGGGTGGCCCAGCCGCCCAGGGAGTTGCCGACGACGTGGGCGGTCTCGAAGCCGGCCTGGTCCATCTCGCGCTCGACGTGGTCGACGAGATGCCCGATGGTCGCCCCGCGCCAGGACAGCGCCGGGCCGCCGTAGTGGCCGGGCATGCTGACCGCCAGGACGTCATGCCCGCGGCGCGACAGGTTCTCCATGACCGGGCGCCAGGAGTGGTGCGACAGCATGAACGGGTGGACCAGGACGACGGGTTCGCCCGCGCCGGAGCGGCGGGATCCCGAGGGGCGATGGTTGCGCGTGAACAGCGTCATTCCGCCATCGTGGCCTGGGTCACACCCGGTGCCTAGGCAGGGAGGCTGCCAAATCTGAGCGTGTCTCTTGTCCGCATCCGACAATCCCGGGCTGGGGTCGCTCGGGACAATGGGCGGGTGAGCTTCTCGCCCGAGGGTGCCGAGCCCGAGTTCCGCCCGGTGCGCGGCCCGATGCAGGCCGCGCTGTCGCTGCTGGGCTCGTGTGCCGCGCCGGCGAGCTTCGGGGCGCTGATCCTGGGCTTCCGCGGGGCGTCGATGCTGACCAACCCGAGCGTGGTGGTAGGCACGCGCCTGGGGGCCGTGGTCGGCGCCGTCGCGCTGCTGCTGCTCGCCGTGCTCCCCTTCGCTGCCGGGTTGCTCACCTGGCGCCGTGCCCGGGTCGCCGGAGCCAGCGCACCCGGGGCCGTACGCCGCGCCGCACGCCCGGTGCTGCTGTGGGGGTTGCTGTCGCTGGGGGTCGCGGTGGGGACGTCGTTCTGACTGCCCCGAGAAAAATCGTTGAACGGAGCCGACCTCCGACCTACCGTGGTCGCACACAGGAAAGGAGGTGATCCAGGTTGAGTTCTTGGACATGTGAGGTGGCTGCTCGCTAGCAGCGCACCAGTTGCCGGCTCTTCCTGACTCAGGCGAACCTTCGCATCTGAGTGCCGCTGGCACTACCAAGCAGTCACCCGGCCCCCAGGCGCCCCGCTTGTCCGGCGGAGCACACCAGCCTGGGGGCCGTCTGCTGTCTCCGGCCGGGTTCGTGCCGACCGGCCGACCTCACACCGGATCCACCGCCGCAGCGAACTGCGCGGCGTACAGAGCGGCGTACGCGCCTCCGGCGGCCAGCAGCGTCGCGTGGTCGCCCTGCTCCACGATGCGCCCCTCCTCCATCACCAGGATCAGGTCGGCGTCGCGGATCGTGGACAGCCGGTGCGCGATGACGAACGACGTCCGGTCGGTGCGCAGCGCGGCCATCGCCTCCTGGAGCAGCAGCTCGGTGCGGGTGTCGACCGAACTCGTCGCCTCGTCGAGGATCAGCAGCGCGGGTTCGGAGACGAACGCACGCGCGATGGTGAGCAGCTGGCGCTCACCGGCCGACAGGTTCGAGCCCTGCTCGTCGACGACCGTGTCGTAGCCGTGCGGCAGTGTGTGCACGAACCGGTCGACGAAGCTGGCCCGCGCCGCCTCCCGGATCTCCTCCTCGGTGGCCCCGGGGCGGCCGTAGCCGATGTTCTCGGCGATCGTGCCTTCGAAGAGCCAGGTGTCCTGGAGCACCATCCCGACCTGGTCGCGCAGCGCGTGCGGGTCCAGGGTGGCGATGTCGACGCCGTCCAGGGTGATCCGCCCGGAGTCCAGGTCGTAGAAGCGCATCACCAGGTTGACCAGCGTGGTCTTGCCGGCGCCGGTAGGGCCGACGATGGCGACGGTCTGACCCGGGTGCACCACCAGGGACAGGTCCTCGATCAGCGGCCGCTCCGGGTCGTAGGCGAAGCTCACCCGCTCGAAGACGACCTCGCCGCGTTGCGCGGGTGCGGGTGGTGCCGGGTCGAGGACCGGCGGCTCCTCCGGGGCGTCCAGCAACTCGAAGACACGCTCGGCCGAGGCCACCCCGGACTGCAGCAGGTTCACCATCGAGGCCAGCTGGGTGAGCGGCTGGGTGAACTGGCGGGAGTACTGGATGAACGCCTGCACCTCACCGAGGCTCATCTGGCCGCTCGCCACCCGCAGGCCACCGAGCACGGCGATCAGCACGTAGTTGAGGTTCCCGATGAACATCATCAGCGGCATGATCAGGCCACTGACGAACTGCGCACCGAAGGAGGCCTTGTAGAGCTCCTCGTTCTCCTTGGCGAAGACCTCCTCGACCTGCCGCTGACGGCCGAACACCTTGACCAGCTCGTGGCCGGTGAAGGTCTCCTCGATGTGCGCGTTGAGCCGGCCGGTGCGTCGCCACTGCGCGATGAAGAGGCCCTGGGACCGCTTCATCACCCGCCCGGTCACCAGCACCGAGATCGGCACCGTCACCAGCGCCACGAGTGCGAGAAGCGGGGAGATCCAGAACATCATCGACAGCACGCCGACCACGGTCAGCAGCGAGGTGAGCATCTGGCTCAGCGTCTGCTGGAGCGACTGGCTGACGTTGTCGATGTCGTTGGTCACCCGGCTCAACAACTCCCCGCGCGGCTGGCGGTCGAAGTAGCTCAACGGCAGGCGGTTCACCTTCGCCTCGACCTCGTCACGCATCCGGCGCACGGTGTGCTGGACGACGTCGTTGAGCAGGTAGCCCTGCAGCAGACCCGCGGCCGCGGAGAGCACGTAGATGCCGAGCACCATCATCAGCACCGAGGCCACCGCACCGAAGTCGACGCCCTGACCGGGGATCAGCCCGTCGAGGTTGGCGACCAGGTCGGCGAAGGTGTCGTCGCCCTGGGCGCGCAGCCCGGCGACGGTCTCCTCGACCGTGAGGTTCGGATCCAGCTGCCGACCGATCAGGCCGGTGAAGACCAGGTCGGTGGCGTGGCCGAGGATCCGCGGCCCGAGCACCGACAGGCCGACCGAGGCGACGGCCAGCAGCACCACCGCGATCGCCTTGGTCCGCTCCGGGGCGAGCCGGGCGACCAGCCGCCGCGACGAGGACCGGAAGTCCAGCGACTTCTGCCCCACCATGCCGCCGCCGAACGGGCCGCGTCCCGGGCCGGGCCCCTGCACGACCCGCTCGGTCTCCTTCAGCTGCTGCGGGCCGCTCATGCCGCCTCCTCCGCGCTCAGCTGGGACCGGACGATCTCCTGGTAGGTCGGGCAGGAGGCCAGCAGGGACTCGTGATCACCGAGTCCGACCGCGCGCCCGTCGTCGAGCACGAGGATCTGGTCGGCGGAGAGGATCGTGGACACCCGCTGCGCCACGATGAGCACGGCGGCGTCGGCCACGACGGGGCGAAGCGCCGCGCGCAGCCGCGCGTCGGTGGCGACGTCGAGCGCGGAGAACGCGTCGTCGAAGAGGTACACCTGCGGCCGTTTGACGATCGCGCGCGCGATCGCGAGGCGCTGACGCTGACCGCCGGAGACGTTGGTGCCGCCCTGGGCGACCGGTGCGTCCAGCCCTTCGGGCATGGCCCGCACGAAGTCCGCGGCCTGCGCGATCTCCAAGGCCTCCCACAGCTCGGCGTCGGTCGCCTCGGGCTTGCCGTGGCGCAGGTTGGAGGCGATCGTCCCGGAGAACAGGAAGGCGCGCTGGGGCACCAGCCCCACCGCGCGCCACAGCGTCTCCGGGTCAAGGGTCCGTACGTCGTGCCCGTCCAGCAGCACGCTTCCGGCGGTCGCGTCGTACAGGCGAGGGACGAGGTTGACCAGGGTGCTCTTGCCGGAGCCGGTCGAGCCCACCACAGCCGTGGTGGTGCCGGGGGCCACGGTGAGGGTGACGCCGGTCAGCACGGGCTCCTCGGCGCCGGCGTACTGGAAGCCGACGTCGACCAGGCGGAGTTCGCCGCGGACGGTGTCGAGGGTGACCGGGGACTCGGGAGGCCGCACGGAGGACTCGGTGTCGAGCACTTCCCAGATGCGGTCGGCGCAGACCGCGGAGCGCGGCACCATCACCAACATGAAGGTCGCCATCATCACCGCCATCAGGATCTGCAGCAGGTAGGCCATGAAGGCGGTCAGCGCCCCGACCCCCATCACGCCGTCGTCGACCCGGTGCCCACCGAACCAGACCACGGCCACCATGGAGGCGTTGAGGATGAGCATGACGACCGGGAACATCGCGGCCATCCAGCGGCCGGTGCGGATCGCAACTGCGGTGAGTTCGTCGTTGGCGTCGGCGAACCGGCGCTCCTCGTAGGGCTCACGCACGAACGCGCGGACCACGCGGATGCCGGTGATCTGCTCGCGCAGGATCCGGTTGACCGCGTCGATGCGGTCCTGCATGACCCGGAAGCCGGGGACCATCCGGCTGATGATGAAGCCGATGCTGACGAAGAGCAGCGGCACCGAGACCGCCAGCAGCCACGACAGGCCGAGGTCCTCGCGCATCGCCATCAGGATGCCGCCGACCATCATGATCGGCGCCGACACCATCATCGTCGCGCTCATCAGCACGAGCATCTGCACCTGCTGGACGTCATTGGTGGTGCGGGTGATCAGCGACGGCGCCCCGAAGGTGTTGATCTCGCGGGTAGAGAACGAGCCCACCCGGGCGAACAGGTCACGCCGCAGGTCGCGTCCGTAGGCCATCGCGGTGCGGGCCCCGAGGTAGACCGCGGCCACCGAGCAGACGATCTGCACCAGGGAGACCGCGAGCATCACCGCGCCGATGCGCACGATGTAGCCGGTGTCGCCCTGGGCGACGCCGTTGTCGATGATGTCGGCGTTGAGCGAGGGCAGGAAGAGCGAGGCCATCGTGCCGACGAACTGCAGGGCGACGATCGCCAGCAGGGTGGAGCGGTACGGCGACAGGCCGGCCGTGAGGAGTCGCAGCAGCATCAGGCACGCACCCCCGTCAGCAGCAGGTCGGCGACCTGGTCGGGGGTGAGCCGTGGGGAGCTCTCCGAGCCCGGCCCGACCCCACCCATCACCAGGTTGCGCAGGGCGAGGGCAGCGACGTCCGGGGCGACGCGCAGTTCGTCGGCGTGCGGGGCGAACACCAGGTCGGCGAGCGCCTCGAGCAGTTCGCGTGCGGCGTCGGCGAAGAAGGCCGGTGGCCCCGGCGGCTCCCCCGGCGTGTGCCGGTGGCCCGGGTCGTCCATCATCGCGGTGCGCAGCGCCATCATCACCGCCATCACCTGGCGCATCCGCTCCTGCATCCGCCCCGCGACGTCGACGACCTTGCCGTGCAGCGCGGGCTGGGCCGCCATCGCCGCAGCCAGGTCCTCCCGCCAGTGCGGTGGGCGCAGGGCGTGCTCGGCGGCGGCCAGGCACAGCGCCCGTTTGTCGGGGAAGACCCGGAACAGGGTGCCCTCGGCAACGCCGGCCGCCTCGGCGATCTGGCGGGTCGTCAGGGAGGCGCCGCGGTCGGTCATCAGCGGCAGGACCGCCTCGACGATCGCCTGGCGTCGTTCGGCAGGTGGGAGGGGCGTTGCGCGTGGAGTCACCCCACCAGTGTGAATGAGTGAGCACTCACTCACAAGCGGGTCCACAGCGCGACCAGCCCGTCGCGGAGCACGATCGCCCCGAGCACCAGCAGCACCACCGCCATCACCACGGCGTTGTTGCGCTCCAGCCAGATCCGGGCCTTCTCGAAGGTCGGCAGCAGCCGCTCCCCCGCCACCAGGTAGCCGACCACCGGCAGCAGCACCGGGGCCGCGGCGACCGTGGCGAACAGCGCCCCGAGGCCGATCGCGGCGGCAGGGGTGGACGCCTCGGCCCCCAGCACGAGCCCGGCGCCGATCGCGAGCAGCACGATCTTGGGGTTGACCGCGGCGATCAGGAAGCCGATCCGCCCGGCCCCGAGCGGGGTGGCGTCGCGGACCGCGGCCAACCAGCCGGGCAGTTCCTTGTCGGCGTTGCGCGAGGCCCACTTGCGGCCCGCCAACACGATGAGCCCGGCACCGCCGACGACCTTGACCCAGGCGACCCAGGTCGGTGTCGGGCCCCCGGGGTCGAGCAGGTCGCCGACGACGACCGCGATCAGGACCCACAGCAGGATGCCGACCCACCAGCCGAGCGCGAACAGGGGCGCCGTACGCCGGGCCGCCGGGGTCGAGAGCAGGATGATCACCGGGATGATCGGGAACGGCGAGGCCGCGATCGCCAGGGCGAAGGAGAGGGCGTCGATCACGGGTGCGTCCTCCGCGCTCTCACGGTGCCAGCCGCTGCCGGTGCCACGGCCGGTCCGGCCGGGTCGGGGTCGCGGTGAACCGCAGCCGGTCGTGCATCCGCCCGGTGCGCCCCTGCCAGAACTCGAAGGTGTGCGGGGCGATGCGGTAGCCGCCCCAGTACGGCGGCCGCACCATCGGCTCGGCCTCGAACCGTGCCTGCGCCGCGGCGTACTTCTCCTCCAGCGCGGCGCGGCTCTCGACCACGCGGGACTGCGGCGAGGCCCAGGCACCGAGCTGAGAGGCCTGCGGGCGGGAGAGGAAGTAGGCGTCGCTCTCGGCGTCGTCGAGTCGCGTCGCCACCCCCTCGACGCGCACCTGGCGCTGCAGCGGGTGCCACGGGAAGACCACCGCGACGTCGGGCTGGCCGGCGATCTCCTCGCCCTTGCGGCTGGCGTAGTTGGTGTAGAAGACCAGGCCGCGCTCGTCGAGTCCTTTGAGCAGCACCATCCGGGCCGACGGGCGCCCCGTGGCCGACACCGTCGCCACGACCATCGCGGTCGGGTCGTAGAGATCGGCGGCGATGGCGTCGTCGACCCAGCGCCGCAACAACGCGATCGGATCGTCCCCGGACTCGTCCTCGAGCAGCCCGTGGTCGCCGTAGTCCTCGCGAAGATGAGCCAGTCGGCCTGCGTGGTCGGACTCCTCCGCGGCGGGTCCCACCTGGCCCGGATGTCCGGGGAGTTCCTCGGGCGTCGGTCGGTTCACATCGGCCACTGTAGGCCGCGGCACGGAGGCCTCCCGGCAGGGTGGGGCAGAATGCGCAGGAGGTGCGGGGCGACCCGCCCGCGAGACGAAGGAGTCGACACGTGACCGAGGTCCACCACGGCTTGGAAGGCGTCATCGCCTTCGAGACCCACATCGCCGAGCCCGACAAGGAAGGCTCCGCGCTGCGCTACCGCGGCGTCGACATCGAGGACCTCGCCGGCCGTGTCCCCTTCGAGAAGGTGTGGGGGCTGCTGATCGACGGCAGCTACGACCCCGGGCTTCCTCCGGCCGAGCCGTACAACATCCCGATCCACACCGGCGACGTGCGCGCCGACGTCCAGGCCGGCGTCGCGATGCTCGCGCCGATGCTGGGCATGAAGCAGACCTACGACATCTCCGACGAGCAGGCCCGCCTCGACCTCTCCCGGGTCGCGGTGATGGTGCTGTCGTACGCCGCGCAGGCCGCCCGCGGGCTCGGCCTGCCGATCGTGCCGCAGCGCGAGGTCGACCAGGGCTCGTCGCTGGCCGAGAAGTTCCTGATCCGCTGGAAGGGCGAGGCCGACCCCCGCCACGTCAAGGCGATCGACGCCTACTGGTCCTCGGCAGCCGAGCACGGCATGAACGCCTCCACCTTTACCGCACGGGTGATCACCTCCACCGGCGCCGACGTGGCCGCCGCGTTCTCCGGCGCGATCGGTGCGATGTCCGGCCCGCTGCACGGCGGTGCCCCGTCGCGGGTGCTCGGGATGATCGAGGACGTCGAGCGGACCGGCGACGCCGAGGCCTACGTCAAGGGGCTGCTGGACTCCGGCGAGCGGCTGATGGGTTTCGGTCACCGGGTCTATCGGGCCGAGGACCCCCGCGCCCGCGTGCTGCGGCGTACGGCCAAGGAGCTGGGCTCGCCGCGCTACGAGGTCGCCGAAGCTCTGGAGAAGGCCGCCCTGGCCGAGCTCCGCGCCCGCCGCCCTGACCGCGTGCTGGAGACCAACGTCGAGTTCTGGGCCGCGATCGTCCTCGACTTCGCCGAGGTGCCCGCGCACATGTTCACCTCGATGTTCACCTGCGCCCGCACCGGCGGCTGGTCGGCCCACATCCTGGAGCAGAAGAAGTACGGCCGCCTCATCCGCCCCTCCGCCGTCTACGCCGGCCCGCCCCCGCGGAAGGCCGACGAGGTCGCCGGCTGGGATCCCGCCTGGGCCTGAGGGTCGCGCCGGCGTCGCCTGGACGCCGCCAGAACCCCATGTTCACTCGTGAAACTGGTGCTCCCCACGTGCTGCAGCGCATGGGGAGCACCAGTTCCCCATGTGAACATGGGGTTCCGACGGCGGGGTGAACACCGGGACCCCGGTACGCCGTTCAGGCCGTCCGCAGGTTCTCCGGCGACGACGCGCGCACCAGCCAGGAGCGGGTGAGCCGGGCCGAGGCCCAGACCGAGGCGACGACGACGAGCAGGGTGGCGGCGTCGATGGCCAGGGCCACGAGCCACTCGCCGGCGTCCGCGCCGATCAGTGCGGCATAGGGCAGCGAGACCACGACGAGCCCCAGGACGGTGGCGGGGATCGCGGCGAGGCCGATCTCCCAGCGGTGCGCCTGCTCGAGCACCCGGAGGTCGGCACCGAGGGCGCCCAACGAGGCCAGGGACCGCTTGCGCTCGGCCGCGGACTCCACTCCGTGCGCGGCCAACGCGACCATGACCAGCACCAGTGAGGCCGCGCCGATCGCCATGACGAGCACGGCGGGCACGACGTACATGGCCTCGGACGAGCCGGAGTCGTCGAGGTCCTGCAGGAACGCGCCGGCACCCCCGACCGCCATCGCGACCACGCCGACGGCGGCCGCGGCCCGACCGGCCGGGCGCGGATCGACCGCCAGGCGGCGCGCGGCCAGCAGCACCGGCACCGAGTCCGTACGCCGCGAGACGACCCGGCCGACCAGTCCGGCCAACCAGGGCGCCAGCGAGAGCACGCCGATGACCAGCGACACCACCACGGCGAACCCGGCGAGGTCCGACCCGGACCCGGTCACCATCGGAGTGATCAGCAGGACGCACAGGGCCAGGAACACCAGTCCCCACGGCCGGGGTGCGGGGCGTGACTGTCGCCGGACCAGCCCGAGCGGGGAGACCACCACGCGGCGCGAAGCGAGCGCACCGGCCAGCGTGCCGGCGAGACCGGCGAGGGCGGCGACCAGCAGCACCTGCCACCACGACGGCGTCACGGTGGTGGGCACCAGGCGGGTCTCGCGCAGCCACTCCTGGGAGAACGCGACCGCCTTGCCGGAGACGCCGCCGAAGAGCGCGCGGAGCACCAGGTAGACGAGGTAGCCGGCCAGCCCCCCGACGAGCGCGGGCAGACCGACCTCGAGCGCGCCGAGGCGGCGTACCTCACCGGGGGTCGCACCCGCCAGCCTCAGGGCGGCCAGACGCTGCTCGCGGACGGCGGTGCCGAGGCGGACCACTTGGGCGAGCAGTGCGAGCGGGCCGATGCACAGCAGCACCACGGCGAAGACGAACCCCGGACGCACCCCGGGGTCGCTGACCAGGTTGCCGAAGAACTCGTTGCCCGGGTAGGTGGTCGTACCGCCGTACTCGCTGACCGAGTAGCCGGCGGCCCGTCCGACCTGGGACACGGCGAGGGCTACCAGCAGGAAGCCCGACACCAGTGCGGTGCAGCCGGCCACCAGCACGGCCCGGCCGCCGCCGCCGTTGCGGAGGAAGATGCGCACCAGCGCCCACGCGGTCGAAACCCTCACGACCGCACCCCCGACACCACGACGCCGTCGCGCAGCACGACCTCGCGGTCGGCCCGGGCGGCGACCCGGTTGTCGTGAGTGACCACGACCAGGGCGGCGCCGGTCTCGCGGACGGCGCCGAGCAGGGCGCCCAGCACCTCCTCGCCGGCGAGGGTGTCGAGCGCTCCGGTGGGTTCGTCGGCGCAGACCAGCCGAGGTCCGGTCACCAGGGCGCGGGCCACCGCGACCCGCTGGGACTGCCCGCCGGACAGCTCTCCGGGCAACTGGTCGGCGACGTCCAGCGCCCCGAGCCGCTCCAGCCAGGCGCGCGCAGCGGCCTCCGCGGAGGCCCGGTCGTGCCGCTCCAGCAGCAGCGGGAGAGCGACGTTCTGGACCGCGGTGAGCTCGGGGACGAGCTGTCCGAACTGGAGCACCAGGCCGATCTCGCGGCGCCGCAGCAGCGTGTGGTCCTTCTCCGAGAGCTTCTCCAGCTGCCGGCCGTCGAAGGCCACCGACCCGCTCTCGGGGCGCAGCACGCCGGTCAGGCAGTGCAGCAGCGTCGACTTGCCGCTGCCCGACGCGCCGGTGACGGCGACCGTCTCTCCCGCCTCCACCGACAGCGAGGCGCCGCGGAGCGCCGGGGTGCGGGCGAACGACTTGTGCACGTTCTCCGCGAGGAGCAGGGCGTTCATGAGGTGACCTCCCGAGTGGTCGTGGTGGCGACGCGGGCGGCGGCGGTCTCGAGCCACTGCAGGTCCGCGTCGAGGTGGGCGACGGCGTGGTCGAGCACGATCCGGGCGGCCACGCCGTCGGCGGCCTCCTGGGCGCGGAGCAGCCCGCGCATCTCGGCGAGGTGGACCTGCCGTTGCCGGTCCAGGAAGCCGGCCGCGTCCGCGCCGAGGCGCAGGGCGGTGATCGTCTTGCGGACGAGTTCGTCGGCGACGTACGGCCCGGCGGGCTCGGAGGTGGCCAGCCACTCCGCGAGGCGCTCGCGCCCCTGCGGGGTCAGCGCGTACGTCGTGCGCTCCGGTCCGCCTTCGCTGACGGTCTCGGCGACCTCGACGAGGCCGTCCTTCTCCAGCCGGGAGAGCGCGGTGTACACCTGACCGAAGGCCAGCGGGCGGCCGCCGGGAAAGCGCGCGTCATAGGCGTGCTTGAGGTCGTAGCCGTGGGCCGGCCCCTCAGCGAGGACCCCCATCAGGACGTGAGCCAGAGTCATGATGGGGACTATATACACAGTGAATACACACTGTGAATAGTGCGCTCAGGTCGGGCTCTGCGCGGCCGATGGTCCCCCATGCAGCTGCGCGCGCCTCTGGTCGCCACCCTCACTCTCATCGCCGGAGCGCTCTCGCCCGCTCCCGCCCTCGCGTCCGCCCCGTCTGCGGTCCCGACTGCGACGACCACGCAGTTCCCCGGGGAGGCCACTGCGCTCGGCTGCGGCGACGCCTGCACCACCGTGCTGAACCACACCGGCGCCCTCCAGGAGTACACGGTCCCGGCCGGCGCCACCCGCCTGCTCGTCGAACTCGAGGGCGGCCAGGGCGGCTCGTTCTCCGGCGGCCCCGTCGGCGGCAAGGCCGGCCGCACCACCGCCGTGGTGCCCGTCGAGGCCGGCGACGTGCTCGACGTCGCGGTCGGCGGCAAGGGCGGCACCGGCGGGCTCCTCGCCTTCCTCGGCCACGCCTTCGGCGGGGGTGGCCAGGCCGGCTCCTTCCTGAGTACCCCGGCCGGCGGTGGTGGCGGCGGCTCCTTCCTCTACGACGCGACCGGCGACCTGCTGCTCGCCGCCGGTGGTGGCGGGGGCGCGACCCTCGGCGCCGCGGGCGGCAAGGGCGGCGCCGCGGAAGCGTCGGCGACCGCCGGGGCCAACGGATCGCTGGGCACCGGCGGCGGCAAGGCCGCCACGACGCTGGCCAACGGGCTGGGTGGTGCAGCCGGGAACCTCCTGCTGTCGGTGGCCGGAGCGGCCGGCACCGGCTCGTTCCCGGGGTCCCTGCCGATCGGCGGGACGGGCGGCAGCGCGCTCTCCTCGGGCGGCGGCGGCGGTGGCGGCTTCTTCGCCGGCGGAGGCGGGGGCAGCCTCGCCTCGCTCACCTCGGTCTTCGCCGCGGGAGGTGGAGGCGGCTCCGGCTGGGCGGACCCGGTCGCCGACCTCGTCGAGGGCGTGGCCGGGATCGGCACCGGCGACGGCCAGGTCACCATCACCGCACTCGGCGACCTGCTGGAACAGGTGCTGACCTTCGGAGCACCACCGGCCTCACCGCTGGTCGGCGGTACCTACGTCCCGAGCCTCCTCTCCTCGGCCGGGCTCCCGACCTCGCTGGCAGTCGACCCGTCCTCGGCCGGGGTGTGTTCGCTCAGCAGCGGCACCGTGACGTTCCTCGGGGCCGGTGAGTGCATCCTCAACGGCTCCGCCCTGGGCACCCTGCTCCACCTCCCCGGCAGCGTCCAGCAGGTGATCCAGGTGAAGGCCACGCAGGTCCTCTCCTTCCTCAGCAGCCCGCCCAGCGGCGCGGTGCCGGGCGACTCCTACGACGTGCTGACCGCGGCGACCAGTGGCCTGAGCGCCACCCTGAGCGTCGCCCCGGAGTCGGCGGGCGTCTGCGAGCTCACCGGCAACACCCTGGACTTCCTCTCCCCCGGCGAGTGCGTCCTGGAAGCGTCCCAACTGGGCGACCTGCTCTGGGCCGTGGCCGACACGATTCAGCAGGTGATCACCGTCTTCCCGGAGCCGGCAGCGACCTGCGACGGCAGCGGAGCCGACGCGGGCTGCACCTACCACTGGGTCGAGCAGCAGGGGGCGGAGACGCGGGCGTGCGTCGTCTCCGGCGGCTGCGAGTACCTGGACCGCTACGCGAACGCCTCGGTGGCGGACCTGGCCCGTTCGTACTTCCACGACGCCGGCCCGGACGAGACCTCGATGTGCGTGGGCGGCGCGTCGGCGCGGTGGGGCGAGTACGCAGCGGGAGACCGCACCTGGGCCTCGCTGGCCAGCGACCCCGCGACCGCCTTCGGTCTCGACTTCGCCAGCGCCACGGCGTGCGCCGCCGAGGTGGCGGCCCTGCTCTCCCCGACCGCGACCCTGACCACGCCGGCCGACGCCGCGTCGTACACCTCCGGCGACGAGGTCACGTTCGCCGCGACGCTGACCTCGGCCAGCCCCGGCGCGATGACCTGCTCGTTCACCCTCGGCGCGGTGACCGTGCCCGGCACGGTTCACCCGCAGACCCGGGTGTGCACCTCGACCACACCGGAATTGCTGAGCGTCGCCCACTCCTCCGTCGCCGTCACGGCGACCGACAGCAGCGGCCAGACCGCGTCGGACAGCCACACGATCACCGTGGCCACCGACACCGACACCACGGCCGTGCAGACCCTCGCCCCGGCCACGGCGCTCGCCGGCAGCCGGGTGCGGGTCCGCGGCGTCCTGACCCGCGGCAGCAGCGCTCCGGTCGCAGGCCAGCTGCTGCGCCTCGTCGCCGGCGCACCCGGCAAGCCGCTCAAGCCCGTCGGGTCCGCGGTGACCGATGCGTCCGGCATCGCCCGGCTCCGGATCACGCTGGCCCGCACAGCGGTGCTGCAGTGGCGCTATGCGGGCGAGGCGACCGCCGAGCGGGTGCTGGACCCGAGCCGCAGCGTGCGGACGACGGTGGGCGCCACCCCGAAGCTCACCGCCAAGGTCGGCCGCACGAAGACCGCCGTCACCGTGTCCGCGCGCGGGCTGAAGGTCTCCCTGCGTGTCGACGGGAGGAAGACCGGCAAGGCCGTGATCGTCCCGCGGAGCGGCAAGGTCCGGTTCACCTATCCGGCGCTGAAGCGGGGCCCGCACACCGTGGTCGTGAGCACCACCGCAACCACCCGGTACGCCGCGGCACGGCTGACCAGGACGGTGCGGTTCTGACCGGCTGACGATTGCGTCAGAGCACCCGGCCGTAGCAGCGCGAGAGCGGTGAGTCCCGGTAGAGGCCGAACCCCTCGACCTCGACGTAGCCCGAGACCTCGTACAGCGCGATCGCCTCGGGCTGCGCCAGGCCGGTCTCGAGCACCATGACGTCGGCTCCGGCGGCGCGGGCGGCGTCCTCCAGACCGGCCAGCACCGATCGGGCCAGCCCGCCGCGGCGGTGCCCGGGAGCGACGTACATCCGCTTGATCTCCGCCGCACGCCGACCGCCCAGGGCCTGGACGTCGGGGCGGAAGCGCCACCCACCCATCGCCACCGGGACGCCGTCGCGGTAGCCGACGTAGAAGCCGCCCGACCCCGCGGCGAAGACCCCGGCGTCCAGCGGAGTCCGGTCGGGGCCGCCGTAACGGGCGACGTACTCGGCCTGGACCTGCTCGATCAGGGCCACCGCATCGGGATGGTCGAAGGGCGTGGGACGCAGGTCCAGCACGGGTCCCCCTGGCGTTGGTCGGGTGCGCGAGGGTGACACAATAGGGGGTCTGCTGACAGCGCCGTCAGGGCACATCCACCGGACTCCAGATGAGGACCACCGTGACCGACGCGATCACCATCCCCGACGATCTCAAGCCCGCCGACGGCCGCTTCGGCGCCGGCCCGTCCAAGGTCCGCCACGAGGCCGTCCAGGCCCTCGCCGTCGACGGGGCGAAGCTGCTCGGCACCTCGCACCGCCAGGCGCCGGTGAAGAACCTCGTCGGCCGGGTGCGGACCGGGCTCGGCGAACTGTTCTCGCTGCCCGAGGGCTACGAGGTCGTGCTCGGCAACGGAGGCGCCACCGCGTTCTGGGACATCGCCGCCTTCGGTCTGGTCCGGGAGAAGAGCCAGCACCTGTCCTTCGGCGAGTTCTCCAGCAAGTTCGCCTCCTCGACCAAGGCCGCGCCGTGGCTGGCCACCCCGAGCGTGATCACCTCCGAGCCGGGCACCCGCCCCAGCGCGGTCGCCGAGGCCGGCATCGACGCCTACGCGTGGGCGCACAACGAGACCTCGACCGGCGTGATGACCGAGGTGAAGCGGGTCGAGGGCGCCGACGAGGGCGCCCTGGTGCTGGTCGACGCGACCTCGGGGGCCGGCGGCCTGCCCGTCGACGTCCGCGAGGTCGACACCTACTACTTCGCGCCGCAGAAGTGCTTCGCCTCCGACGGCGGCCTGTGGGTGGCGCTGATGAGCCCGGCGGCCCTCGAGCGCGCGCGGGAGATCAAGGCGAGCGAGCGCTACATCCCGCCGTTCTTCGACCTGGTCACCGCGATCGACAACTCGCTGCTCAATCAGACCTACAACACCCCGGCCCTGGCCACGATGTTCCTCTTCGCCGAGCAGCTGGACTGGATGAACTCCCAGGGCGGCCTGGAGTTCGCCGTCGGCCGGACGACGCAGTCCTCCGACATCCTCTACGGCTGGGCCGAGAAGACCGCCTACACCAGCCCCTACGTGGCGAACCCCGCGGAGCGCTCGCTGGTGATCGGCACGATCGACTTCGAGGACGGCATCGACGCCGCCGCGATCGCGAAGACCCTGCGGGCCAACGGCATCGTGGACGTCGAGCCCTACCGCAAGCTGGGCCGCAACCAGCTCCGCGTGGCGATGTTCCCGGCGATCGACCCGGCCGACGTCGAGGCCCTCACGTCGTGCGTCGAGTACGTCGTCGAGCGTCTCTGACCCGCAGGAACGCCCGCACGCCCAGGGCCGTCGCCAGTGCGGCGGCGGCCAGGGCGAAGACGGTGGTGACGTCGGTGCCGCTGAGGGTGTCGGCCTCCGCCGGGTCAGCCCCGTCACCAGGCGCGGGACTCGTGGACGGCACCTCGGGCTGATCGGACGGCTGGGTCGACGGCTGGGTCGACGGCTGGGTCGACGGCTGGGTCGACGGCTGGGTCGACGGTGCGGCCATGGCCGCCAGCAGACGGCCCGGGACCCGGGCGATGCGGACGGGCTCGTTGAGACCCTCGGTGGAGACCAACAGCGCCGTGCCCGAGGGCCGCACCGAGACACCCTCGCCCTGAGGCTGGTCCGGCAGGGGCACCGAGCCCAGGGCCCGCCAGGTCTCGGTGTCGTAGACCAGTGCCTGGGAGTACGTGCGCAGCACCACGTGGCGTCCGTCGGCGAAGAACTCGCCGTCGGTCACCAGCCCGGGCGCCGACGCGATCCGCCGCAGCCGGTTCACCCGGTCCGGGCTCAGCGTGGCCGGAGCCTGGTAGATCGCGCCCCCGAACAGCCCCTTGCTGACCACGAGCAGGCGACCGTCGCGGGGGTCGAGCAGCAGCGCCTCGGCGTCGCGCGCGCCCCCGGGGTAGGCCAGATCGAAGCGGGTCGGGGTCAGCGTGCGTTCCCCGGGCAGGACCGCGGGCAGCCGGTAGACCGAGACGGCCTCGCGAGCGGCGGCGTTGTCGCCGATGTCGCCCACCCAGATCTCGCCGCGCCGTCCGCGGGCCAACGCTTCGACGTCGACCGCTTCGGCGGCGTAGGACGTCCGGCCGATCGTGTCCCCGGTCCGGGCATCGAGCACGTAGACCACCCCGGCGTCGCCGGAGTCGTTGACGGTCAGCACCGTGTCGCCGCGGTCGACCAGCCCGCTGGACTCGGCGATGGCCGGGTCGGTGACGGTGAAGTGCACCGGGAACCGCTCCGCCGCCAGGACGGACGCGCCCACCACCGAGGCGCCCAGCACGGACCCGGCCAGCAGCGTCGCTGCCCACCCACGGCGCGTCGGGCGTCGAGCCGGTCGCCTCACGCGAGAAGCTCCGCGAGCCGCGGGCGCACGCCGTACGCCGCGGCGAGGGGTTCGGCCGCCGGCTCGACCCGCGCACCCGTGCGCACGCAGCGCAGCAGGGTGTTGCGCGGGGTGTGCTTGCTCTCGATGAACTCCATGACGTCCACGCGGTAGCCGTGCTCACGCAGGATCGCGGCACGCAGGGCGTCGGTGAGGGTGTCCGCGAGTCGCTCGCGCAGGATGCCGTCGCGCAACAGCGGCGACCACGGCCCCGCCTGGTCGGTGCGGCGCAGCTGGGCAGCCACGTCGTGGTGGCAACAGGGGGCCGCGAGCACCAGCGGCACAGCCCACCCGACCGCACGCGCGAGCGCGTCGTCGGTGGCGGTGTCGCAGGCGTGCAGGGCGAGGACCACGTCCGGTGCGGGGTCGACGACCGCCTCGTCGATGGTGCCCTGCACGAAGGCGGCGACCTCGCCGAGCCCGGCCTCCGCGGCGACCCGGGTGTTGTGCTCCAGGGCCTGCGCCTTGACGTCGACGCCGACCACCCGCACCGGCAACCCGCGGACCCCGGAGAGGAACCGGGCCGCGGCCAGGGTGAGGTAGGCGTTGCCGCAGCCGAGGTCGACCACCCGCAGCGGCTGCTCCTCGGTGGGAGTCCGGACCGCACCCGCGGCGATCGCGTCCGTGAGCGCGGTGTCCAGCGCCCGGACGAGCTCCTCGACCTGGCGGTACTTCGCCTGCCGGCTCGGCTTGACCCGACCGTGGGCGTCGGTCAGGCCGAGCGCCCGCAGCACCGCGTCGTCGGCGGGAAGCAGCCGCTCCTTGGCACGGTCGTGCGCACGCTCGGGCGGTGCCGCCGGCTGGGCGCGCCGGGCCCGGTGCAGCAGCGCCTCCCCCTTGCGGGTCACCCGCAACTGCGACTGGCCCTCGAGGGTGTCGACGTGCCAGTTCCCGAACGGCAGCGCCAGCAGTTCCTCGACCACCGCGGTGGCGGGGACCGGATGGTTCGCGGTGGTGGCCTGCGTCGCGTCGTACCGGACGACCTGGAGGTGCCGCCCCGCCTTGAGGTCGACGTAGCGCAGTTCGACGCGCCGCCAGGGCGGGGTGCCGTCGCGGCGCCGACCCGAGGCCACCGCTCGGACGAGCCGGTCGGCGTCGAGCAGGTCGGCCGCGATCTCCGCCGACGCCTGCGCCAGATCCCGTCCCATCAGAGTCCTCGTCTCGGCCGCGCGGGTCAGCCGCGCAGGGCCGCGGAGACCAGGACGATGGCGATGAGCAGGACGAGGGCGCCGGGGATGACCAGGCGGCGCAGGCGGGGATTCACATCCGCGAGTGTAGGTACCACCTGCCCGGGCCAGTCCGCCCGGGCCAGTCCGCCCAGGCCAGCCCGCCCAGGCCAGCCCGTTCGGGCCAGCCCGTTCGGGCCTGGAGGCACCGCCCGTACGGGTCTAGCGTCAGGACCGGACCACGCCGCACCCGCTCCGCTTCGTCTCACGTGGAGGCATCGTGTTCATCCAGATGGTCCAGGGCGCCTGCGCGCGTCCCTCCGAATTGCACCGGCTGGTCGACGACTGGTGTGCCGACATGGCCGCACAGCCGGGATGGCTGGGCGGCACCTACGGCTTCGACGACACCGGTCACTTCTACGGCGTCGTCCGGTTCGACTCCGAGGAGGCGTGCCGCGCCTGCGCGGAGCGCACGACGGCGGCGTGGTGGTGGGCGGCGGCGGCCGCACTCTTCGAGGACGCCCCGGAGATCCGGGAGTCCGGCGACGTCACGATCCTGATGGATGGCGGCTCCGACGACGCCGGCTTCGTGCAGATCATCCGCGGCCGGGTGAAGGACCCCGGGGTGATGCGGCAGATGATGACCGGCGCCGAGACCGTCAACATGCTGCACGCGGCGCGACCGGAGATCATCGGCGGGACGATGGTGATCGAGGCCGACGGCTCCTTCATCGAGACGATCTCCTTCACCGACGAACGCGCCGCCCGGCTCGGTGAGACCGTGGCTATGCCTGCGTCGCTGCAGCAGGAGTTCGAGTCGGCGATGGACGAGATGAGTTTCGTGGACCTGCATCGTCCATGGTTCGGGTCCCATCGCTGACCGATCCCTCCTCACCGACGGGCCGCACCGCCGCACGGCGTCGGGCCCGCAGGAAGAGTGCCGCGCACAGCAGGGTGCCCAGGATCGACAGCGCCCCTCCCAGGATGAGGCTCCAGCGCGCGCCGAACGACTCGCCGACCCACCCCACCAGTGGCGAGCCGATCGGGGTGCCGCCCATGAACACCATCAGGTAGAGCGCCATCACCCGACCGCGCAGCTCGGCGGGCACCGAGAGCTGCATGGTCGTGTTCGCAGCCGTGATCGTGGTCATCGCGGTGATCCCGATCAGCGGCGTGAGCAGCACGAAGGTCGCGTACGACGGCATCAGCGCGATCACGATCTCCATCGCCCCGAAGAGGACGGCTGCCCCGAGGACCAGCCGCAACCGGGGAGCCGCCCGACGGGCCGCCAACAGCGAACCGGCCAGCGAGCCCAGCGCCATCACCGAGCCGACGACGCCGTACTCGCCGGCGCCCTTGCCGTAGACCTCGGTGGCCATCAGCGCCGAGGTGAGTTGGAAGTTGAGGCCGAAGGTGCCCACGAAGCCCATCACCCCGAGCACGAGCAGCAGGTCCGGTCGCCCACGGACGTAGGCGATGCCCTGGCGCACGCTGCCGCGCTGTCGCGGCTTCCTCACAGGGTCGTGGCCGTCGCGGATGCCGGACAGGGCGAGGAACACCGCGCCGTAGCTGGCCGCGTTCAGCAGGATCACCACGCCCGTGGCCTGCACCCCCGACCCGAAGGCGGCGATGAGGAGACCGGCGAGGCCGGGGCCGACGATGCGGCCTGCGTTGAAGGAGGCGGAGTTGAGGCCGACCGCGTTGGGGAGGTCGTCGGGGCTCACCAGCTCACCGACGTAGGCCTGCCGAGCCGGCGCCTCGAAGGCGGTCGCGACCCCGAAGAGCAGCGCGAGCACATAGACGTGCCACGGCTGGGCGACACCGGTCACCGCCAGCAGTCCCAGCACCGCGGCCGGAACGGCCATCGCGACCTGCAGCACCTGAAGCAGGCGCCGCTTGGGGAACCGGTCGGCCACCGAGCCCGCAACCGGTGAGAGCAGCAGGATCGGCAGGAACTGGAGGCCCGTGGTGATGCCGAGGGCCAGGCCGTCGTTGCTGCTGAGCACCAGGACCAGCCAGTCCTGGGCGACCCGCTGCATCCACGTCCCGACGTTCGACACGACCCCGCCGGTGGCGTACAGGCGGTAGTCACGGTGGGCCAGGGCGCGGAAGGTGGGACTCAAGCGTTGCTCAGCCTCTCCAGGATCGGTGCTGCCTGTCGCAGCAGGTGACGTTCGTCGGGGGTCAGGTCGCGCAGCCGGCAGGCCAGCCAGGCGTCACGGCGGCGCCGCTCGGCCATCAGCAGGTCGCGGCCCGCGTCGGTGAGGTGCACGACGACCTGACGGCCGTCGGTGGGGGGCGGTCGGCGCTCGACGAGGCCGTCGCGCTCCAGCCCGGCGACCGTGCGGGTCATCGAGGGCGGCTGGACCCGCTCGGCGGACGCGAGCTGGCCGACCGTGCGGTCGCCCTCGCGGAAGAGCAGAGCCACCACTGCGAGCCCTCCGGAGCTGAGCCGGATGCCGTCCGGCCCGGGCTCGGACTCGGTGCGCAGACGGCGCCCCAGCCGGGCGATGGAGACCCGGAGGGAGGACGCGAGGCCCGCATCGGTGCGGGAGACCTTCTCGACGGTGGGCATGTCGTGAGCATAACTCATTAGTTTGGCTAACTATTCCGCGCCCCGGAGAGGTGACTGGCCGCGGGATCTCCCTGGTGACATCTGTCATGGGGCCCGGTGACACGCCCAGGGGGTTCGTGGCGAAACCTGCCTGGGCGCGCGACGGACCTGCCACCCTGGACGCGGGGAACCAGGCGACACGGGACGTGGAGGGACTGTGAAGCAGGCCGAGAACCAGTTGCTGCACGAGGTGCGCAACGCCGCCGCGGTGATCCGCGGCGCCGCAGTCCAGCTCCACGACGGGTACGACGACCTGCCGCCCGCCACCCGCCGGCGTCTCGCCGAGATGGTCGCCCGACGCAGCGACCTGCTCGTCCGGCTGCTCGAGGATCTCACCACGATCAGCCAACTCGGGCGAGGCGAGCTCCAGGTGAGCCTGGAGCGCGTCGATCTGGCCGAGGGGGTCCGAGCCGCCCTGGCGGCGCGCGTGCTGCCGCCGGAGACCCGGCTGACCCTCGACCTCGCGCCGGCCGCGGTGCTGGCCGACGCCGACCGCCTCCAGCAGGTGCTCGACAACCTGATCACCAACGCGCTGCGCTACGGCGGCAGCCACCTCACCCTGACGACCGGCTCGGAGGATCAGCACGGCTGGCTCCGGCTCACCGACGACGGCCCCGGCGTCCCCGAGGAGTTCCGGGAGCAGATCTTCGAGCCCTACACCCGCGGCCCCGGATCCGGGCGCGTGACCGGCAACGGACTGGGCCTGGCCATCGTCCGCGAACTCTGCGTGCTCCAGCACGGCGCCATCACCTACGAACCGGGCTACGGGGCGACGTTCCTGGTGCGCCTGCCCGCGGTCCCGCAGCTGGTGGACCTCCCCGGCCCCGACGTCGCCGACCAGGGGCACACGGTGGCGTTCTGGGAGCACCCCGAGGAGTTGACCCGCAGCATGACGGCCTTCGCCGCGCACGGACTGGTCGCGGGCGAGGCCGTGGTGCTCGCCTGCACCGCCGAGCACCACGCCTGGGTGCGTGCGAGCCTGGAGTCCCTCGGGCTGGACTACGAGGACGCCGTACGCCGCGGGCAGCTGGTCCCGGTCGACGCCGCACTGATGCATCGCGAGCTGGAACGTGACCGCCGCGTGGACCCGCAGCGCTACGACGACCTCATCGGGGCGACCATGCGCGGCGTGGCCGCGCGCTGGAAGGGCTACCGCGCGTTCGGCGAGATCGTGGACCTCTACTGGCGCACCCGGGACGGCCGCCTGGCCCTGGAACTGGAGGCCTGCTGGGACGACCAGCGCTCCCGGCTGCCTTTCCCGCTGCTGTGCGCCTACGAGCTCGGCGAGCACGAGTCAGCCCACCTGATCTGCGACTCCCACGACGCCGTGGTGGCCGCCTGAGGGACTCCCGGCGCGTGACCGGCGTCACTACACTCGCCGGATGGAGCTCTCCCCCCGGCAGTTCGCCGCTCTTCGCCTGATCTCGGACACCTTCGCCCCCGGCGACGGCGGCACCATCCCGTCGGCGAGCGCCGCGGGCGGCCCGGAGATCGCGGCGTCCATCGCGCTGGCCAACCCGCGCACCGCGGAGGTGCGCCAGCTCAAGGCCCTGCTGTCGGCGTGGGACACGCGCGCCTTCGGCACCGTGCTCACCGGTCGGCCGCGCCGGTTCTCCCAGCTGAGCCAGAGCGAGCGCGAGGCGGCCCTGCTGCGCTTCGGCGACTCCGGCCGTGAGCAGGCCCGGGTGCTGTTCCAGGCACTCAAGGGCGCCGCGATCCTGCCCTACTACCTGACCGAGAACCCCGCCCTGTACGCCTCGCTCGACCACCCGGGCGCGCTGGGCCAGAAGGCCGACGCGGCGCCACCGACCCTCTCCCCCACCCGCCCGACCGGCGACACCACGCTGACCTGCGACGTCGTCATCGTCGGCTCCGGCGCGGGCGGCGGCACGGCGGCCGGGGTCCTCACCGCGGCCGGCCTGGACGTGATCGTGCTCGAGGCCGGCAACTACCGCGACGACGCCGACTTCGACGGCAGCGAGCGCACCGGCTTCACCGAGTCCTACGCGCTCGCCCCGCAGGCCTCGACCGAGGGCCAGATCCAACTGATCGCCGGCAAGGGGCTCGGCGGCGGCACCGTGGTCAACTACACGACCTCCTTCCGGACCCGCCCGGGCGTCCGGGAGGAGTGGGCCTCCTACGGCCTGCCGCAGTTCGTCGACGCCGAGTACGACGCGGCGCTGGACGCGGTGTGCGAGCGGCTCGGCGTGAACACCGACCACGACAAGGCCGCACCGCGCGACGCGCTCATGGAGAAGGGCCTGCGCGAACTGGGCTGGCACGTCGCAGCGATGCCGCGCAACGTCCGCGGCTGTGACCAGGACCTGGACTGCGGCCGCTGCGGCAACGGCTGCCGGCTCGGCGCGAAGCAGAGCACGGTGAAGACCTGGCTGAGCGACGCCGCCGAGCGCGGCGCGCGGATCCTGGTCGGCACCGAGGTCCGCCAGGTGCTCGTCCAGGCAGGACGCGCCACCGGTGTCGAGGCGATCACCGCCGACGGCCACCGCGTCATCGTGCGGTCGCGGGCCGTGGTGGTCGCGGCCGGGTCGATCCAGACGCCGGCGTTGCTGCTGCGCTCGGGGCTGAAGAACCCCGCGGTCGGCAACTACCTGCGGTTGCACCCCGCCACCGCGGTGATGGCTCGCTTCGAGGAGGAGGCGGTGCCGTGGGTGGGCGCGATGCAGAGCCGCTACTCCGACGTGCACACCGACCTCGACGGCCGCGGGTACGGCGTGCTCTACGAGACCGGTCCGGCCAACCCGGCCCTGGCCACCGCCTTCCTCGGGTGGCGCAGCGGCGCCCACCACCTGGCGCGGATGCAGGAGCTGAAGCACCTGGTGCCGCTCGCGGTGATCACCCGCGACCGCGACTTCGGGCAGGTGAAGGTCGGCCGCGACGGCGAGCCGGTCGTGCACTACCGCCTCTCCGACTACGACGCCGCCCACATGTTCCGCGGTTTCGAGGGCGCGGCCCAGATCGCCGCGGCGGCGGGAGCGGATCGGATCTACTCGCCCCAGCAGGCCGAGATCGTCTGGGACCCCGCCCGTGGTGGCTCCCCGGCCGAGTTCGCCGACCGGGCCCGGGCCGCCGGGCACGGACCGGGGCAGGTGGCGCTCGCCGCGCTGCACATCATGGGCTCGTGCCGGATGGGCGGGTCCCGGGCCACCTCGGCCCTCGACCCCGACGGCCAGACCTGGGAGGTCCGTGACCTGGTCGTCGCGGACGCGTCGACCTTCCCGACGGCCTCGGGCACCAACCCGATGATCAGCATCGAGGCCATCGCCTACCTCAACGCGAGCCGGCTGGCGGCGCGGCTGACCTGACGGGCCGGCGCACCGGGCGGCTCGGGCGCACCCACCACGGCCGGTCCGCTACCGTCGGGGTCGTGGAACCCCTCGACCCCTCGACTCCGAGCAGCGGCGGCGCAGCGGCCGACGGCGCCGTGCCGTCGCAGGGCGCGCACGAGATCGGCAGCCACACCTACCTGATCGCCGACGTCGAACCGCTCGACGTGACCGGCGTGCGCACGGTCACAGTCGGCACGCTGCTCTTCGGCCTCGCCTTCGTGCTGCTGCTGCCCTTCTACGGACGGCTGGAGGACGAGGGCCGGACCTGGTGGCTCTGGACGTGCCTGACCGGCTTCGGCCTGGGCATGTTCGGGATCGACTTCTGTCGGCGCCGCGCCCGCGCGATCAACGCGTCCTGACCCGCCCCCGACCGGCCCCTCGCCGGCTCCGCTCAGGAGCCGACGACGGCCTCGGCGACCCGGCGACCGGAGACCAGCGCACCCTGGATCGAACTGGTGTCGCGGTGGTCGCCGCACACGTAGACGCCTCCCACCTGCGCGGGCCGGCGGAAGGGGTGCGGGGCCGGCATGGCCGGCAGCGCGTGCGGCACGTCGTACGACGCGATGCGCTCCCAGCCCGCGGTGTCCCGCCCGTGCAGCTGGCTGAGGATCTCGCGCAGATCTGCCTCGGCGGGCACCTCGCGACCGGGCCCGTGCACGACCGAGGTGGAGATCAGCGTGCGCCCCGCCGGTGCGTACGACGGCACCGCGGCCGACAACACGATCGTGTTCGCCACCGGGGAGCCGTCGGCGTCCACGATCAGCGTGCTGCGCTGCCCCTCCCACAGCGGGGCGGCGTGGTAGACCGTGGTCACCCCGCGGGGGGCGGGCGCCTCGCCGAGATCGGGCAGCAGTCGGGTGGCGGTCCAGGCGTCCGTGGCAAGCACCACCGCACGGGCGCGAAGTTCGCCGGACTCGGTGCGCACGCGATCGGGGCCGACCTCCGCCACGGGGGTGTTCAGGTGCAGGGACCCGGACGGCAGCCCGGAGGCGAGCTGCTCGGGCAGCGCCTGCATCCCCTCGGCGGGCAGGGTGGACCGACCTCGGGCGAAGAGGCGCATCATCAGATCCAGGAAGCGCCGCGAGGTCTCGAACTCGGTCTCCAGCACCACACCGCTGAAGAACGGCCGCAGCACGGACTCCACCGTCTCCTGACTCAGGCCCGCCTCGGCCCACGCCTCCGCGGCCGGGAGGTCCTCGCGCGCCAGGATCCTCTTCACCGGGAGAGCCGCGACCACGCCGGCGTACAGGCCCAGGCGCACCTTCTGGGAGAACGGGAGCAGCGGCGAGGAGACGAGCGCGAACGCGTCGCCGGGGGCCGCGAGCGGGTTGCCCACCCGGATGAGCCGGTCGTGGCGGCGGACGATCACCGCATCGTCGAGGCGCTTGAGCCGCAGCGCGGCGAGGTCGAGGTGTGCGGGCAGCTCGGGGTAGCCGTCGTTGAGGACCTGGAAGCCGCGGTCCAGCCGGAAGCCGTCGACGACGTCGGTCCGGACACGTCCACCGACGGCGTCGGAGGCCTCCAGCACTGTGACCTCGCGGCCACGCGCGGCCAGGCGCCGCGCACACGCCAGCCCTGCCAGCCCTGCCCCGACCACGACGACGTCGGTCTGCTCCACGTGAGTTCTCCTCGTTCTTCGCTCAGCTGGGTGTCGGTCGGGTGCGTCAGTCGTCTCGCGCGAGGAACCAGCGCCCCAGCAGTGTGCCGTCCTCTTCCAGCAGGACACGCAGGTCCAGCTCGAGATCCAGCGGGGCGCCCGCGGTGATCGCCAGGTGTCGCCCGGCCACCACCCTCGGGACGTAGGTGCAACAGAGCTCGTCGACGATGCCGGCGGCGAGCATCGCATGGAACAGGTGCGGTCCGCCCTCACTGTGCAGCCTCCCCCACCCACGCTCGACCAGCTGGGCGCGCAACGCCACCAGGTCGACCTCGGTCTCCCCCAGCACGAGCACGTGCTCCGCGCCGAGCAGGTCCCGTGCCTGGTCCAGGGCGACCGCGTCCGCGGTGGTGGCCATCAGCACTCGACCCGGCTCGGCTCCCTGCAGCTTCTCGGGCACCTCGCCGCGCCGGCTGAGCAGCACCAGTGGCTGGTCCAGCGGCCCGTACCCCTCGATCCGCGCGGTGCCGGCGCCCACGATCACGACGTCGGCGAGGGTGCGCAACAACGCGAACACACGGTCGTCCGGGCTGTCGTTGATGCTGTTGCTGGTGCCGTCGTGCCCCTGCGCGGCACCGTCGAGCGTGCTCACGAAGTTGACCCGCAGCCACGGCTCGCGCGGGGCCGCATAGAGGGCGGCGAGCTCCGCCTTCGTGAGTCGCTCCGAGGGGTCGCGGTCGGTCTCGCGGTCGATCAGCGTCCGCATGCCAGTCGCTCCTTCGGTCGGGACCCCCGGCGTCGGGGATCGCAGGGTGCTCGGCAGCGATCATGCCAGTCACCCGTTCGGACGCCCCGCTACTGTCGCGGCCATGCGCTCCCTGATCCCCACCGTGTCCGACGAGGTCGACCTGGCCACCGCCTACCCGTGGCCCACCGACATCCCCTGGACCCGGGTGGTGATGTTGCGCGGGCTCGACGGCGGCGTGGCCGGCGCCGACGGGCGCAGCCGGTCGATCTCCTCCGACGTCGACCGCGAACTGCTCGGCGAGGCGCGTCGGCTCGCGGACGCGATCGTGGTCGGCGCGAGCACGATGCGCGAGGAGCCCTATGGCCCGGTCCGGTCCCGGGACCCCGAGGCTCGCGCGGCGCTGGGTCTGGCCGAGGCCCCGGTCCTGGTGCTCGTGAGCGGGTCTCTCGACCTGCCCTGGGACGAGCCGGTCTTCACCGAGT
This sequence comes from Marmoricola sp., assembly GCA_044224695.1. Lineage (GTDB taxonomy): Bacteria > Actinomycetota > Actinomycetes > Propionibacteriales > Nocardioidaceae > Marmoricola_A. The sequence goes on from JBGAJX010000003.1 coordinate 26,220, forward strand.
CGGCCCTCCGGCCGCTCGTGGTGACCACCTCCGACGCGCCCCCGGAGCGGCGCTCACGAGCCGCGGAGTTCGTCGAGGTCCTGGAGCTTCCGCCCGGGGAGGCCGGCGTGGACGCGGGCGCCCTGGTCGACGCCCTGCACGAGCGCGGCCTGCACCGGCTGCTGTGCGAAGGCGGGCCGGGACTGCTCGCCGCGTTCACCGCCGCGGACCTGGTCGATGAGGTCGACCTGACGCTCGCCCCCTCCTCGCCCACCCGGGTGGTGCCCAGCGAGGCGGGCGCAGCGTCGTACGCGTTCCGTCTCGCGGGCCTGCTCGAGCACGATTCGTTCCTCTTCGCCCGCTATCTGCGCGATCGGTGACACCGGGTCAGGTTTTGGCGGGGATCACTACCCTCGGGTCATGATCACCCTCGCCGAGCTCGCCGCGCTGGCCGAGCGCCACGCGCCCGCGCTCGACCTGCCCGTGAAGCCGGTCCACCTCGGTGACCGTGTCGTCGACGCCGACGCCGAGCCGGTCGTGATGGGCACGCTGAACCTGTCGCGGGACTCGACGTACCGCGACAGCATCGCGACGCACACCGACGCCGCGATCCGGCGTGGCCGGACGATGTGGGCCCAAGGCGCGGACCTGATCGACATCGGTGCGGAGTCCACCAACGGCTCCGCGGACCGGGTGCACCTGCAGCGGCAGATCGACCTGATGGCCCCCGTGATCGAGGTGTTGGCCCGCGACGGCATCTGCGTCTCGGCGGAGACCTACGAGCCGGAGATCGCCCGCGCCTGTCTCGACGCCGGCGCACGGGTGCTGAACTTCACCGGACTGGAGCACCAGGACGCGATCTACGACCTCGCGGTGGAGTACGACGCCTCGGTGATCCTGTGCTCCGTCGTCGGCGCGAACGTCCGCGAGGTCAGTGACGTGCCGCTGGCCGAGGACCCGCTGCCGGTGTTCGCCGACCACTTCACCGAGCGCCTCGACCGGGCCGCCGCGCGCGGCTTGGAGCGGATCGTGCTGGACCCCGGGCTGGGCTTCTTCTACGGCAACCTCACCGTTCCCTCGGTGCGCGTGGACTACCAGACCCGGGTGATCCTGCAGACCTTCCGTCTGCGCGAGCTGGGCCTGCCGATCTGCCACGCCCTGCCGCACGCGTTCGACCTCTTCCAGGACCAGTTCCGGGTGGCCGAGCCGATGTTCGCGGTGCTCGCCAAGCTCGGTGGCACCGGCGTCTTCCGCACTCATGAGGTTCCCCAGGTGCGCGCCGTGCTCGACACTCTGGGCTACCTTCGCGTCCGCTGACTGGTCCCATTTTCCCCGCGACTGGTCACGTTTTCCCGCCGACTGGTCACGTCTTGCGCAGCGTCTACCCCAGACCTTCGAGGAACTTCCGGTAGTCGCGAGCCGACTCCTCCGGGATCTCCACCATCGGCATGTGGCCGATGCCGTCGTACACGACCTCGGTCGCGTCCGGCAGACCAGCGACCCACACCTGCGCGGCACTGGGGTCGACCAACTGGTCCTCACTGCCCCACATCACGTACGCCGGTGCGGTGATCTCGGCCAGCCGGTCGTCCAGCAGTCCCCGGTGGTGGAAGCCGCGGAAGATCTCGGCCAACTCGTCGCGCCGCTCGACGTATCCCTGCGCGAGCGCGTCCTCGACGAAGCCGGGCATGAAGGGCGGCTTCGCCATGGTCATCGCGTAGTAGGCGTCGAAGTCCGACGCGACGTCGAGCAGGAACGGGTTGCCGCCGCTCTCCAGCATCCGGTCCATCGTGCTCGGCTCGGGGGCGAGCACCCCGGCGGCGTCGCTGAGCCCGACCGAGAGGGTGCGCGCGGGGTACTGCACGGCGAACCGGGCCGCGACGAACCCGCCCATCGAGTTGCCCATCAGATGTGCGGAATCGACGTCGAGAGCGTCCAGGAGCCGGGCGACCCGGTCGGCCTGAGCTGCGGCGGAGTAGTCGGCGCCGGCGACGAAGGCGGTGTCACCATGGCCTGCGAGATCGGGGATCACGACGTGGTAGTCGTCGGTCAGCCTGCGGGCGAACCGCACCCACACGTCACGGTCGGCGCTGTAGCCGTGCAGCAGCACCACGGTCGGGGCGTCCTGGGGGCCGCCCTCGTCGTAGGCCATGGACAGCCCGTCGACGTCGGCACGGCGCGTGTCGAGCCCGGAGATCGTGCGCTCGATCGCGGTCGTCGCGTCGTAGGTGACCTGCCCGATGCCGGGGTAGGTGGCCCATGAGACCGCCGCGCCGACGAGCACGGCACCCGCCAGGACCCCTCCCAGCACCCGCAGTCGTCGACGTCGCAATCGGGCCGGTCCCGGAGCGGGCGCTGTGGCGGTCATCGCTCGGCGGACCGGGCGGCGCCGGCCGGGTAGTGGGTCAGGTCGAGAACCGGCGAGATGTCGCGCCAGACCAATCCGGCCATCGTCCGTTGCGGCAGCAGCCGGGCCCCGAGCCAGGTCTTGCGCGATCCCTGCCCGTAGACGATCCGGGTGCGCCGCGTGCCGATCGCGTCGGCGACGACACGGGCGATGTCCGCGGGGTCGGTGCCGAAGTACTTCTGGGCGAAGGCCTGGCTCTCCGGTCGGCGTGCGATCCGGGTGGCGATGCCGCCGGGATGCACCAGGTAGACCCCGACGCCGGTGCCCAGAAGCTCGGCCGAGAGCGCCTCGGTGAAGCCGCGGACGGCGAACTTGCTGGCGCAGTAGTCGCTGTGGCTCGGGGTGCCGACCAGACCGAAGATGCTGGAGACGTTGACCACCGCGCCGCGGGGTCGCTCGAGCAACTGCGGCAGGAACGCCTGGGTGCTGTGGACCACTCCGGAGAAGTTGACCGCCATGACCCGGTCGTAGTCGGCGGGCTCGGACGCCCACACCGGACGCAGGCAGCCCTCGATACCGGCGTTGTTCACGACCACGGAGGCCCCGCCGAGCGCGTCGGCGACTTCGTCGGCGAACGCGAAGGTCGCCGTACGATCCGCCACGTCGTAGACGCCGGAGACCGCGGTCTTCCGAGTCGCCTCGGGCAGCAGGTCCAGGGTCTGGGCCAGTGCCTCCCCGTCCACGTCACCGAGTGCGAGCCGTGCTCCGCGCCGGGCGAACTCCAGGGCGTAGGAACGGCCCATGCCCGAGCCCGCCCCTGTCACGACGACGACCTCGTCCTGATAGTTGTCCATGTGACATCTCCTCGTGATCAGTGGCTGCTGCGGGCGCGGACGACGCCGGTGATGAGGCGCTGGTAGCCGGTGGGCGCGACCCGGACGAGCACGTCGTACGCCTTCGCGTCCGGCCCGACCAGGACCCGCCGGCGGTTGCGTACGACGCCCCGCACGATCTGCTTGGCCGCCGAGTCCGCGGTGGTGATGAAGGTGCGCTCGAACTCGGCCGCCGACTTCTCGTCAGAGTGACCAGTGGCTGCACTCGTGGAGGCGTCCATCCGGGCAGCCCGGGCGATGTTGGTCTTGATACCGCCGGGGTGCACGCAGGTGGCCGAGACGCAGGAGCCGGTGAGCTCGAGATCCTGGCGCAGCGACTCGGTGAAGCCGCGCACGGCGTACTTGCTGGCGTTGTAGCCGCTCATCAGGGGCTGGGCGGTCAACCCGAAGACGCTGGAGATGTTGACGACGTGCCCCTCCCCCGAGGCCTCCAGGTGCGGCAGGAACGCCTTGGTCCCGTAGATGACGCCCCACACGTTGATGTCGAGGATCCAGCGGTAGTCCTCCAGCGACAGCGAGGCGACGGTCCCGGACAGCGCCACGCCGGCGTTGTTGACGATCAGGTTCACCCGGCCGTGGTCGGCGACGACCTGGTCGGCCCAGGCGTAGACGGCCGCCTCGTCGGCGACGTCGAGCACGGTGGTGGTCACCCGGACCGGGTGTGCGGCGAGCAGGTCGGCGGTCTCGGCCAGGCCGCGCTCGTCGCGGTCGGCGAGGGCCAGGTGACAGCCTTCGGCGGCGAGCCGCAGGGCCAGGGCACGGCCGATGCCGGAGCCGGCGCCGGTAACGGCGGCGACCTTGTCGGTCAGGTTCTTCACGGGGTGCCTCCTCAGGCGACGGTGTGGTGCTCGGGCCGGAACGCCTTGGCGAGGCGGCGGAAGGAGAAGGAGAAGCCGGGGAACATCGCGATGACGTGGCCCGAGCGTGACTGGTACCAGGAGTGGCAGCCGCCGTTCTTCCACACGGTGCGGTCCATCTCGCGGTGGATCATCGCGGTGTAGTCGGCCTCGGCCTCGGCGGTCACCTCGATGGTGTGCGCGCCGCGGGTGCGCACCCGGTCGATCGCGCGCATGACGTACTCCATCTGCGACTCGATGACGAACAGTGCGCTGGTGTGCCCGATGCCGGTGTTGGGACCGGTCACCACGAAGAAGTTGGGGAACCCGGGCATGGTCGTGCCGAGGTAGGCGCGCGGGTACTCGTCCCAGAAGGAGTCGAGCTTGGCGCCGTCACGGCCCACCACCGGGTAGGAGATCACCCCGTCGGTGGCGTCGTACCCGGTCGACCAGACGATCACGTCCACGTCGAGGTGCTCACCGGAGGCGGTGACGATGCCGGTCTCGTCGATGTGGTCGATGCCGTCGTTGCGGTCGTGCAGCGTGGTGTTCTCCGCCGACAGCGCCGGGTAGAGCGTGTTGGACAGGATGATCCGCTTGCAGCCGATCGTGTAGTCCGGCGTCAGCTTGGCCCGCAGCTCGGGGTCCGGGACCAGGTTCTCCAGGTGCTTGAGGGCGGACCGCTGGGCGACGAGCCGCAGCATCGTCGGGCTGTGCTTGAAGCCGATGACGCGGGTCTCGAGCTGCCAGTAGATCGCGGTGCGCAGCGCCTTGTAGAGCGGCCGTACGCCGAGCAGCCGCCGCTGCCACGGGCTGAAGTCGCGGTCGGGGCGGGGCATCACCCAGTGCGGCGTGCGCTGGAAGACGTGCAGCTCGGCGACGTCGGGCTGGATCGCGGGGATCACCTGAGCGGCGCTGGCGCCCGACCCCACGATGGCGACCTTGCGCCCGCGCAGGTCGACGGAGTGGTCCCAGGCGTTGGTGTGGAACGCGGCGCCGCCGAAGCGCTCGCGACCCGGGAACGGCGGCACCACCGGGGTGCTCAGGGGGCCGGAGGCGTTGATGAGGAACTGCGCCCGGAAGGTGCCCGCGCTCTCGGTGCGGACCTCCCAGGCGTCGGTGTCCCAGGCGACCTCGACGACGTTGGCGCCGGTGACGGTCTTGGCCCGCAGGCCGTGCTTGCTGATGACGTGCTCGGTGTACTCCTCGAGTTCCTCCTGCTCGGCGAACATCTTGGTCCAGCGGTAGGGCTCGGAGGAGAGCGAGTAGAGCGGGGACTGCACGTCCACCGCGGCACCGGGGTAGGAGTTCTGGCACCACGTGCCGCCCATGAAGTCGCGACGCTCCAGCATCACGAAGTCGGTGATCCCGCGTCGCAGCAGGTTCAGCGCGGCGATCTGCCCGCCGAAACCGCTGCCGATGATGACCACCGTGGAGGAGGAGGTGCCGCTGCTCATGGGGAGCTCCTGAGGTCGAGTCAATGTGATGACGTGCAACCTCAGATTAAAGTGATGATGCGTGATTCCGCATTAGAAGGTGACCGGACTCACCACCCGGTCCGCCACCTTCAGGCCGGGTCGACGGGTGCCAGCAAGCCGGCGGAAGCGCCCGTGAGCAGCCGCTCGAGTGCGCGGCGCACCACCGCGCGCGGCGGGGTGAAGCCACGGGTCACCCAGACCATCACCGCATGGCTGATCCCGCCGACCAGGGCGTCGACCACGACCGCGGACTCCGGCTCCTCGACGATCTCCAGCGACCGCTCCCCGAGCAGACCCAGCAGCAGGCGCCCGAACGCGTGCATCCGCTCGAGGTAGGCCGCTTCCACTCGCGAGCTCACCCCGAGGACCTCGAACCAGACCAGCCGCGCCAGCCGCGGGTCCGCCTCGACCACGCCGAGGAAGGCGTCGAGACCCGACTCGGCCAAGGCCTCGACCGCGGCGCCGGCGTCGAGGTCGGCGACCGCCGCGAGGACCGCCTGCTCGAGGCGCCCGGTGCACTCCTCGTAGACGGCGAGGAGCAGATCCTCGGCGTGGTCGAACTGCTCGTAGAAGTACCGGTCGGCGACCTTGGCCTCGCGGCAGAGTTGCCGGACCGTCGCCTGGCGGTACCCCTGCGTGCCGAAGACCTCGAGCCCCGCGTCGAGCAGCTGGCGACGCCGACGGGACGCCCGGTCCTCGGGCGACTCGCCTCCGTAACTGCGACCGGCGCTCACCGGAGGATTCCACCACGAGCCGCGCCCGGACACGGCACGCGGCGCCCGACCAGGTGGTCGGACGCCGCGAGGCAGGGTGATCTCAGGCCAGCACGCCGTCGAGGGAGACCGCGTCGAAGCCGTGCGCGGACGCCACCGGGGCGTTGGTCAGCGCGCCGTCGTAGGTGTTGAGACCCAGCGCCAGCGCGTGGTCGGCCTTGCACGCGTCGCGCCAGCCCTTGTCTGCCAGCGCCACGGCGTACGGCAGGGTCACGTTCGTCAACGCGTACGTCGAGGTGTGCGGCACCGCACCCGGCATGTTCGCCACGCAGTAGAAGACCGAGTTGTGCACGGGGTAGGTGGGCTCGGCGTGCGTGGTGGGCCGCGAGTCCTCGAAGCACCCGCCCTGGTCGATGGAGATGTCGACGAGCACCGAGCCCGGCTTCATCCGCGAGACCAGCTCGTTGCTGATCAGCGTGGGGGCCTTCGCGCCGGGCACGAGCACCGCACCGATGACGAGGTCGGCGTCGATGACGGCCTTCTCGATCTCGAACTTGTTCGAGGCCACGGTCTGCATGTGGCCCTGGTAGATCCGGTCCGCCTCGCGGAGCCGGTCGAGGTTCCTGTCCAGCAGCAGGACCTCGGCCTGCATGCCGAGCGCGATGGCGGCGGCGTTCATACCGGACACGCCGGCACCGATGACGACGACCTTCGCGGCGTACACGCCGGAGACACCGCCCATCAGCACACCACGGCCACCCTGTGCGCGCATCAGCGTGTGCGCACCGACCTGCGGGGCCAGGCGGCCGGCGACCTCGGACATCGGCGCCAACAGCGGCAGCGCGCCGTTGGGGGTCTGCACGGTCTCGTAGGCGATGCCGGTGACCTTGCGCTTCATCAGTTCCTCGGTCAGCGGCTTGTCCGCGGCGAGGTGGAGGTAGGTGAACAGCACCTGGCCCTCACGCATCCGGTGGTACTCCGAGGCGATCGGCTCCTTGACCTTGAGGATCATCTCCGAGGAGCCCCAGACCTCGTCGGCGGTGCCCAGGATCTTCGCGCCCGCCGCCTGGTACTCCTCGTCGGTGATCGAGGAGCCGACGCCCGCGCCGGTCTCGACGACGACCTCGTGGCCGTGCTCGACGAGCTCGTGGACCCCGGCGGGGGTGATGGCCACGCGGTATTCGTGGTTCTTGACTTCCTTCGGCACTCCGACGCGCATGACCCTGCTCCTCCCGGTCGGGCTGGTCGCCCGTCCCACCGTCTGTGATGCTTCGATTCTGAGGGAACTTCGCGAGGATCCACAAACCGCCGAAGATTATTCGGTAGTGTCTGTTTCTAGCGACTTTTCTTCGCGGTTTTACCGATCAAGCGGGGTGTGACGTGAACAACATTCGACAGGCTCCCGTCGAGCTCGACGACGTGGACCGGGCGCTGCTGCGGCTTCTCGCCGCCGACGCACGGACTCCCAACAACGCACTCGCCCAGTCGGTGGGGATCGCGCCGTCCACCTGCCTGATGCGGGTACGCCGGCTGCAGCAGGCCGGCGTCATCCGAGGGTTCCATGCCGACCTCTCCCCCGAGGCGCTCGGGCTGCCGCTTCAGGCGATCGTCGTGGTGCGGCTGCGCCCGCACGCCCGGGACCGGATCGGTGAGTTCGGCGGCTGGCTCGCCTCCCTGCCCGGCGTGCTCAACGTGTTCTTCCTGGCCGGGGCCAACGACTTCCAGGTGCACGTGGCCGCGGCCACCCCCGACGACCTGCGTGACCTGGTCGTGCAGAACCTCAGCGCGTCGCGCGACGTCGCGATGACCGAGACGAACCTGATCTTCGAGCACCTGCACACCCAGTCCGCGGCCGCACTGGTCTGAGACAGCGACCACGCGGCGCAAGTCGCGCGACCACGCGGCGCAACTCGCGGGGGTGTCAGCGGTGCACGAGGGCCTTGAAGCGCGTGATCATGTCCGCGACCGCGGCGTCGGCGACGGGGCTGAAACCACCGAGGTCGATGAAGCCGTGGATCACCCCGTCATAGCGGACCGCGTCGACCTGGACCCCGGCGCGGGCCAGCGCGTCGGCGTACGCCTCCCCCTCGTCGCGCAGCGGGTCGAACTCCGCGGTGACGACCACGGCGGGCGGCACCTGGGCCAGGTCGCCGTACAGCGGGGACAGCCGCGGGTCGGTGACCAGTTGCGCGGCGACCTCGAGGTCGTCGATCGGCGCGGGCACGTAGTGGCTGAAGAACCACTCCATCGTGGACTGCTCGAGCAGGTACCCCTCGGCGTTCTCCTCGCGCGAGGGGTACTCGCCGGCGACGTCGACCGCGGGGTAGATCAGCAGCTGCGCCGCGAGCCGGTCGCGGAACTCCTGGGCGGCGATCGCCGACAGGTTGCCGCCCGCGGAGTCACCCCCCACGGACAGCACCGGGGAGCCGCCGAGCTCGTCGAGATGGTCCGCGGCCCACGCGACGGCAGCGAGGACGTCATCGACCGCGGCCGGCCAGACGTGCTCGGGCGCGAGGCGGTAGTCGACCGCCATCACCACGACCTCGGCATCGCGCGCGATCCGGCGACAGGTCTGGTCGTGGGTGTCGAGGTCGCCGATCACGAAGCCGCCGCCGTGGACGTAGACCAGGGTGGGGAACGGCCCGTCCCCCTCGGGGCGGTAGATGCGCACCGGGGTCTCGCCGTGCGGCGTCGTGATGCTGCGCTCGCTCACCGAGCCGACCGGGATGCGGTTCTCGTCGGTGACGAGGTCGACCGTCATCGCCCGCATCGCCTTGCGCGCGGTGTCGGGAGTGCCCTCGTGCATCGGCGGGTAGCCCGCCTCGGCGATGAACTGGAGGAAACCGGCGATGTTCGGGTCGAGTGGCATGGCGCCATCATGCCCCAGCACCGGATGCGGACCTCAGAAGGTCTCCAGGTCCTCCCACCGCAGCGTGTCGAGCGCGGGCTCGGGCAGCGGCTGCGGGCGGTTGCGCTTGGCCAGGCGCACCTCGGAGTGCGCACCGCAGCCGTGGTCGATCGACACCACCCGGCCGTCGTCGTTGGCGAAGGCGTTCGCGCAGACACCGAAGACGCGCCCCAGAGGGCCGGTCAGCCGCACCACGAAGCCACAGGTCCCGCACGAAGCCGGGGCCGACTGCGAGAGTGCGTCGTCCGGTCCGTGCGAGGAGTCGTACCACCGCATCGCGGCGGCCTCGCGGCCCTCGACCGAGAGCACGCGCACCCGGCCCAGCCCCAGCTCGTCGGCGACCGATCGGACCTGCTCGGGGTCGGCGCCCTCCTCGACACCGGTGAAGGCCGGCACCAGCCGGTCGTCGTCGTCCTCGGGGGGCAGCAGGTCGCCGGGGCTGAGGTCTCCGGGCCGGATCCGCTCCTTCCACGGCACCCACGGCGGCGCCAGGATCGCCTCGGCGCCGGGCAGCAGGACCACCTCGTTGACGGTCACCTCGTCGCGCTTCTTGGCGCGGGTGACGGTCACCGACCAGCGCCAGCCCCGGTAGCCGGCGCGGGTGCAGTCGAAGTAGTGCGTGACGACCCGCTTGCCCTCCGCCTCGTGGCCGAGGGACTCCCCGACATCGGCGGCCGGGACCAGGGCGAGCAGCGCGTCACGCGCGACGTCGGTCGCAGCGGCGCAGCGCTCGTCGAGCTTGGGAGGGTGAGTGGCCTTGGTCACGGCGACGATTGTCCCTCATCGACGTCGCGTTGTCCCGGCGGGGCACCTCCTGCTCGTCCCACCAGGGCAACTCCCGGCGGTGTCCGGTTCGCCTGCCCGGGCAAGATGGGGCCATGCACAGCGACGACGGGCACCAGGAGTCCGGCGGGTCGGCCCGCCGCGTCGCCGGGGCCACGGGTCGCGGGGTACGCCGCGCGGGCAGCGCCACCGGGCGCGCCGCGACGTACACGGTCCGGCAGGCCCGACGTGCGACGCATGCCGAGGGCGCCGGAGACACCGGTCTGTCACGGGTCATCGAACTGCACGCCTTCAACGCCGCCGGCGACGCGGCAGTGGCGATCAGCCTCGCCGGGACGCTGTTCTTCCAGGTCCCGACCGACCAGGCGCGCGACCAGATCGCGCTCTTCCTCGGCCTGACGATGCTGCCCTTCGCGATCGTGGCTCCGCTGATCGGACCGGTACTGGACCGGTTCGGCCACGGCCGCCGCTGGGCGATCGGCGCCACGATGGCGCTGCGCGCCTTCCTGGCCTGGGTGATCGCGGACGCGGTCGCCTCGGAGTCGGCCGCGCTCTTCCCGGCGGTGCTCGGGGTGCTGGTGGCGTCCAAGGCGTACGGCGTGACGCGCGCCGCCGCGGTGCCCCGCGTTCTCCCGCCGCAACTGGGGCTGGTGAAAGCAAACTCGCGGATCTCCCTGGCCGGAGTGACCGGAGCAGCCGTCTCCGCGCCACTGGCGGTCGGGGCCTCGCTGCTCGGCCCGCAGTGGTCGCTGCGCTACGCGTTTCTGGTGTTCGTGATCGGCACCGTGCTCGCGATCCTGCTGCCCGCCCAGGTCGACAACGCGTCCGGGGAGGAACGGGCGACGCTGCGCGGCCGGCCGTCGTCGCGGGTGCCACCGTTGGTCGTGCGCGGCCTGCGGTGCAACGCCGGACTGCGGCTGTTGTCGGGCTTCCTGGTGATGTTCATGGCGTTCCTGCTGCGCGACGAGCCCTTCCCCGGCTGGGAGGACCGGCCCGAACTGCTGCTCGGCCTGGTGATCGGCGCCGCCGGGCTCGGGAACACCCTGGGCATCGCGCTGGGCTCGCTGCTGAAGTCGGTGCAACCGGGGACGACCGTCGTGGTGGCGCTGGTCGCCGACGCGGTCGTCGCCGTCCTCGCCGCCGTGTTGTGGGGTCTGCCCGCGGCCGTCGTGCTCGGACTGACCGCCGGACTGGCGCAGTCGCTGGGCAAGCTCTCCCTGGACGCGCTGATCCAGCAGGAGGTACCGGAGCGGATCCGCGCCAGCGCCTTCGCCCGCAGCGAGACGCTGCTGCAACTCTCCTGGGTGCTCGGCGGGTTCCTCGGCATCGCGCTGCCGTTGATCCCCCAGCTCGGGCTCGGCATCGCCGCGGCGATCCTGGCCGGAGTGGTCCTCCTGGTGCTGCGTCAGCCCGCCGGCGACGAGGAGACCCCGGTCACCGGTTGACGTGCCAGGCCGCGGTCAGAGCTCGAGCTCGTCGGCCAGCGCGCGCAGCACCTTGGCGGTCGGCTTGGCCATCTTGGGGTCGGGGTGGCGTCCGGCGCGGTAGGCACCCTCGACGTTCTCCAGCAGCCGGTAGAGGTCCTCGATGATCGGGACCATCTCCCCCGGCTTCTTGCGCAGCGCCTTGGAGACCGACGGCGGCGCATCGATCAGGCGCACCTGGAGGGCCTGCTCGCCCTTGCGGCCCTGGGCCACGCCGAACTCGACCCGCGTGCCCGGCTTCAACGAGGTCATCCCCGACGGCAGCGCCTCGGAGCGCACGAAGACGTCGCCTCCCTCGTCCTTGGACAGGAAGCCGAACCCCTTCTCCACGTCGTACCACTTCACCTTGCCCGTTGGCACCGGTGCACCTCATCTTTTCCAGGTCTGCCGCGCAGACCGCTGACACTGCGGGGACCACCCTACGGGGACGGGGTCGCCGCCGCCCACCTGGTTCAGGCGGCGCCGCCTGAACGGCCGGATCGATGCCACGCGTCGAACCAGGCCGGGAACTCGGCGAGGGAGGCGAGCACCACGTCGGTGCCGGCGTCGAGGAGCTCCTCGGCGGTGCAGCCCCCGGTCAGGACGCTGACGCTGACCACCCCGGCCGCGCGGGCCCCTTCGACGTCGTGCACGTGGTCGCCGACGTAGGCCTCGGCGCGGTGCTCGCGCAGCACCTGTGCCTTGCCGGTGCCCCACACCTCCCCCACCACCGCGTCGACGTCGAACTCCAGGGCGTCGGTGTGCAGCAGGGCGTTCGGTGTGAACTTGCCGGTCACCACCAGGGTCGTGCCGCCGCGCCGTCGGACCGCCGCGAGGGCGTCGTGGGCTCCGTCGAACGCCGGGGTCGGCGGCACGGCGATCTCGGGGTAGAGCGCGCGGAACCGTGCGACCAGGCCGGGGATCCGTGGGGCGTCGGCGTAGGGAGCCAGCATCAGGTCCAGCGGTGGGCCCAGGCGGGAGACGAGCGCCGGGATGTCGAGGTCGAGGTCCTCCTCGGCGGCCAGCACCTCCAGGCAGGCGCTGAACCCGGGGCGCGTGTCGATCAGGGTCATGTCCAGGTCGAAGCCGACCACCACGGGATCCACGGCACCAGGGTAGGTGGGAGCCCCTCGGTATCGTGTCCAGGATGTCCGCTCCCCGCACCCTGGCCGACCAGCTGCGCAGCTGGCCGGACGACCGGCTGGCGCGGCTGCTGAGGCGTCGACCCGATCTGGCCGCCCCCGCACCCCAGGACTCGGCCCAGTTGGCGTCGCGCGCGAGCACCCGCGCGTCGGTGCTGCGCGCCCTCGACCAGTTGAACCGGCTGCAGCTCGGTGTCGCCGAGGCGCTGGTCTGCCTGGGGTCGCGCACCACCTGGTCGGCGCTGGCCGCGGCGGTGTACGCCGACCCCGAGGCCACGCGGGCGGCGCTCGCGGAGCTGACCGACCTCGCGCTGGTCTGGGGCCCCGAGGACGATCTGCGCCTCGTCGGTGCGGTCGCGGACACGCTGGGTCACGGTCCGCTCGGGCCTCCGGCGGCCGAGCTCCTGGCCGGGGTCGGCCCCGAGCCGGTCGCCCAGCTCCTGCGCGAGCTCGACGGCACCCCGTCCGGCGACCGCGGCCAGGACCTCGACGCGGTCGCCGAGCGGCTGCGCGATCCCGACGTCGTCGCGCGGGCGGTGTCCGCGGTCGATCCCGCGGCCCGCGCGATGCTGGAGCACCTCGACGCCCACCGCGCCGAGGGTGCCTCCGACGCCGCGACCCGCCTGGGGCCGGCCGACCAGGCCCGCACCCCCGTCGAGCAGTTGCTGGCCCGGGGTCTGCTGTTGCCGCGGGATCGGCGTCATCTGGTCGTGCCGCGCGAGGTGGGACTAGCGCTGCGGGCCGGCCGGACCACCCGCGAACCCCTCGACGTGCCACCGGACCTGGCGGTCTCCGCCCGCAGCGCCAGGCTCGTGGACCAGGCAGCGGCGGGGGCGGCGTACGAGCTGGTGCACCGCACCGAGCTGTTGCTCGATCGCTGGGGTGAGGAACCGCCTGCGGTGCTGCGGCAGGGCGGTGTCGGGGTCCGCGACCTGAAAGCGGTCGCGACGCTGCTCGCCAGCGACGAACGGACCGCGGCGCTGGTCGTGGAGACCGCGTTCACCGCCGGACTGCTGGGCAGCGGCCCCACCGAACGCCACGACGCGGCCTGGCTGCCCACCGACCGCTTCGACCGCTGGCGGTCCCGGACGTTGGCCGACCGCTGGGTGGAACTGGCGACGGCCTGGCTGCACGGGACCCGGCTGGTCGGTCTCGTCGGCGGCCGACTCCAGGGCAAACCCGTGAACGCCCTGACCCCGGAGCTCGAACGGGCCTGGTCGGTCGACACCCGCCTGGCCAGCCTCGGCGAGCTCGCCCACCTGCCTCCCGGAACGGTGCTGGCGCCGGGCACGGGCGTGCCCTCACTGGTGGCCCGGCTGGAGTGGGTTCGCCCCCGGCGCCCGGCGGCGCGTGCGGAGGCTGTGGCCTGGGCGGTCGAGGAGTCCGCCGTCGTCGGCATCACGGCGCTCGGCGGTCTCAGCACCCCGGGGCGGGCGTTGCTCCTCGGCGGTCCCGACTCCGGCGAGGGCCCGGACCGCGCCGCCGCCGAGGCGATCGCCGCGCTGCTGCCAGCTCCGGTGGACCACGTGCTGCTGCAGGCCGACCTGACCGCGGTCGCCCCCGGCCCGCTGGAGCAGGACCTGGCCCGTGACCTGGCCACCGTGGCCGAGGTCGAGTCGCGCGGAGGCGCCACGGTCTACCGGTTCACCGAGCGGTCGGTGCGGCACGCCTTCGACGTCGGGTGGTCGGCTGCCGAGGTGCACGAACTCATCGGTCGGGCCTCACGCACCGAGGTGCCCCAAGCGCTGGCCTACCTCGTCGATGACGTGGCGCGCACGTTCGGCCGGGTGCGGGTCGGCGCAGTCGAGGCGTTCATCCGAAGCGACGACGAGGCAGCGCTGGTCGCGCTCATGTCCGACCCGGCCGCCGCGGGCTGGGGCCTGCGCCGGATCGCGCCGACGGTCGTGGTGAGCGACACCCCCCTCGACCTGCTGCTGCCCCGTCTGCGCGAGCTCGGGGTGGCGCCGGTCGTCGAGTCGGCCGACGGCACCGTCCACGTCAGCCGCCGGGAGTCGCATCGCGCCCGCACTCCGTCCGGTCCGGGTGCTGCGGGACGCACGGGTGAGCGGGCGTCCCGCGTGGCCGCACGCAGCGCCGCGACGGTGACCGCGATCCGCGCCGGCGACCGCAGCGCCGAGGTCCGCCCCCGGGAGCAGGCCTCGGGGACCACTGCCGCCCGGCAGTCCCCGGCCGCGGTCCTGGCGGTGCTGCGCGAGGCCGCGGAGCAGAAGGCGTCGGTGTGGATCGGCTTCGTCGACAACGACGGCACCCCGCACGACCGCGTGGTCGATCCCCTACGCGTCGACGGGGGCCGGCTCCAGGCCTTCGACCACCGCAGTGAAGAGGTCCGCTCGTACGCCGTGCACCGGATCAGCTCGGTGCGCCCGCTCGCCGACTGAACGGCGTACCGTCGGATCCGTGACGACGAGCAGCGACCCGGCCGTCCCGCCGCCGGACGACAAGGACTGGACCTCGGTGATCGTCGAGGGGTGCGCGGAGTGCGGCTTCGTCCCCTCCGACGACGCGCAAGCGACCGGTGCGACGCTGCGGGCGATGGTGCCGCGCTGGGACGAGGCGCTGCAGCGTCCCCACGCCGCCGACCGCCCGGCGCCGACCACCTGGTCGATCGTGGAGTACGCCTGCCACGTGCGCGACGTCTGCGCGCTCTTCCGTGACCGCCTGGTGCTGATGCTCGACGAGGACGACGCCCGGTTCGCCAACTGGGACCAGGACGCCACCGCGATCGAGCAGCGCTACTGGGAGCAGGATCCGGCCGTCGTCGCCCACGAGCTCGCCGCCGAGGTGGCGGCGACGGCGGCACTGTTCGACACGGTGCACGGCGATCAGTGGGAGCGCCGGGGCACCCGCTCGAACGGGTCGGTCTTCACGGTGCGGACGTTCGCGACCTACTTCCTGCACGACGTCGCCCACCACCTAGTCGACGTCGACGCCTGACCGCCCACTGGTCACATTTTCCCGCCCACTGGTCACATCTTCCCGCCCGCTGGTCACATCTTCCCGCCGACTGGTCGCGTCTTGTCAGGCGACGGTGATGTAGACCTTGCGCAGCGTGGACCGGATCTCCCATTCGGTCCGCTCTCCCGCGCGCAGACGCGCGACGACCCCGGGCCCGAGCTCCAGCGCGCGGCCGTCGGCGAAACGCACCGTGCCCTCCCCGGACAGCACCACGAACACCTCGTCGGCCTCGGTGTCGCGCACGTTCCCCGGGGTGATCTCCCAGACCCCGATCTCCACGCCGCCGAGCGTGTCCAACTCGGTGAGGGAGGTCGAGGGCTCGCCCGACACCACGTCGTGCGGGTCGAGCGGCAGCACGTCGAGCGGTTCGGTCTGCGCGTTCGCGCTCAGCAGCCCGGAAAGATCTGACAAGTCGGCGGGAAGATCTGACCAGTCGCTCATGAGTCGAACCCCAACCCGAGCTTGTCCAGCGACCGCAGCCACAGGTTGCGCCTGCCCCCGCGGTGGTCGGCCCGGTCCAGCGACCAGCGGGTCGTCTGGATGCCGATCGAGGCGACCGGCTCCGGCGGGAACGGCAACGGCATCTTGCGCACCATCTCCAGTTCGGTGCGCTCGGTCTGCTCGCCGGCGAGCAGGTCGAGGACCACGTCGGCGGCGAACCGGGTCGAGCCCACGCCCAGACCGGTGAAGCCGGCGGTGTGGGCGAACCGTCCGCCCAACGCCGTGTCGTAGAACGCGCAGAAGCGCGTGGAGGTGTCGATCGGTCCGGCCCACTGGTGGGTGAACCGCACGCCCTCCAACTGCGGGAAGGTGGTGAGGAAGTGCTCGGCCAGGCGCCGGTAGGACTCCGGCCGGTGCTCGTAGTCGGTCCGCACCTTCTTGCCGAAGTGATAAATAGCGTCGTAGCCGCCGAAGAGGATCCGGCCCTCCGGGGTGATCCGGTAGTAGTGGAACTGGTTCGCGGCATCGTCGAGCCCCTGACGGGCCTCCCAGCCGATCGCCGCGCGCTGCTCCTGGCTCAACGGCTCGGTCATCAGCACGTAGTCGTAGACCGGGATGGTGAACGGCCGGAACCGTCGCAGCACCGAGGGGAAGACGTTGGTGGCCGAGGCCACCTGGGCCGCTCGTACGACGCCGCGCGGGGTCCGCAGCTCGACCGGGCCGGAGCGTCCCGCGGACACCGCGGACACCGGCGTGCCCTCGAAGATCTCCACGCCCAGCTCGGAGGCGAGCCGACCCAGCTCCGCGACGAGCTTGGCCGGATGCAGCACCGCCACGTCCTCGACGAACAGCCCGGCCAGGTAGGTCGGGCTGTTCACCTCGGCGCGGACCTGGTCGCCGCTGAGGAAGGCGCCGGCGCCGGAGGCAGCCGCCTCCCGCAGCCAGTCGACCTGGTGCTCCTCGACCGCGACGGTGATCTCGCCGGTGCGCTCGAAGTCGCAGTCGAGCTTGGACTCCTCGATGGTCGCCGCGAAGGCGTCGAGGTTCTCCCGGCCGAGCCGGTCCAGGGTGGCGTACTCCTCGGGCCACCGGCTGCGCCCGTTCTCCTCCCCGTGGGTGATCGACGCGGCACAGAAGCCACCGTTGCGCCCCGACGCAGCCCATCCCAACCGCCGGGCCTCCAGCAGCACCACCCGTCGACCGGGGTCGCGCTGCTTGGCACGGACCGCGGTCCACAGGCCGGCGTACCCACCGCCGATGACGGCGAGGTCGGTCTCGTGGTCCGACGACAACGTCGGGTAGCGGACCGGGTCGAGGAGGTCCTCGATCCAGAAGACGCCGTCGCGGACGTCGCGCAGCGCCTCGTCGACGAGAGCGTCGGCGGGGCGCCTGCGCGTGAAGACCGTGCCGTGACGGTCAGCGGACATGGGCATCTCCCAAGGCCAGGGCGTCGTCGAGGATCGCCAGCCCCGCACGGGCGTCCTCGACGCTGATGTTGCAGGGCGGCACGACGTGGATCCGGTTGAAGTTCGCGAAGGGCAGCAGGCCGCCCTTGCGGCAGGCCGCCAGGATCTCGTTCATCGCCGCGCTGGAGGCACCGTAGGGGGCCAACGGCTCCTTGGTCTCCCGGTTGCTCACCAGTTCCAGTGCCCAGAACGCGCCGATCCCGCGCACGTCGCCGATGCAGGCGTGCCGCTCGGCGAGCTCGCGCAGGCCGGGACCGAACACCTCGTCGCCCAGCATGGCCGCCTGCTCCACGACCTCCTCGTCACGCATGACACCGATGGTCGCAACGGCGGCCGCGCACGCCAAGGGGTGGCCGCTGTAGGTCAGTCCACCCGGGTACACCCGTTGCGCGAACGTCTCGTAGATGGCGTCGCTGATGATCACGCCGCCCAGCGGCACGTAGCCCGAGGTGACGCCCTTCGCGAAGGTGATCAGGTCCGGGGTGACCCCGACGTGGTCCAGCGCCAGCCAGGCGCCGGTGCGGCCGAACCCGGCCATGACCTCGTCGAGCACCATCACGATGCCGAACTCGTCGCACAGTGCGCGGACGCCGGCCAGGTAGCCCGGCGGCGGCGCCATGATCCCCGCCGTGCCCGGGATGGTCTCCAGCACGATCGCCGCGATGGTCGCCGGGCCCTCGAGCTCGATGGTGCGCCGCAGGTGCCGCAGCGCCCGCTCGCACTCCTCGGCTTCGGTGGTGGCATCGAACTCGGAGCGGTAGAGGAACGGACCGAAGAACTTCACCATTCCCGCGGAGCCGTAGTCGCTGGGCCAGCGACGCGGGTCACCGGTGAGGTTGACCGCGGTCTGGGTGCCTCCGTGGTAACTGCGGTAGGCCGAGAGCACCTTGATCCGACCGGTGTGCAGGCGCGCCATCCGGACGGCGTGCTCGATCGCCTCGGCGCCGCCGTTGGTGAAGAAGACGTGCTCCAGCCCGGCCGGCGCGATCTCGGCGATCAGCCGGGCGGCCTCGGACCGTACGTCGACGGCGAACTGCGGCGCGATGGTGCACAGCGTGGCCGCCTGCTCCTGGATCGCCGCGATCACCCGCGGGTGCTGGTGGCCGATGTTGGTGTAGACGAGCTGGGAGGTGAAGTCCAGGTAGCGGTTGCCCTGGTCGTCCCAGACGTGCGCCCCCTCCGCCCGCGCGACCACCATCGGGTCGAGGGTGGCCTGGGCGGACCAGGAGTGGAAGACGTGCAAACGGTCGTCGACGTAGGCCGGGTTCGTGTTCATCGGGATCTCCCTTGTCGGTGGTTGAGGAGCGAACGGAGTGAGCGTCTCGAAACCACTCAGACGTTCTGCGGGAACGCGAGCTCGAGCCCACCCACCGGGGAGAGCGCCGGGTCCTGCCATCGGGAGGTGACCACCTTGCCGCGGGTGAAGAAGTGCACGCCCTCGGTGCCGTGCGCGTGGCTGTCGCCGAAGAGCGAGTTCTTCCAGCCGCCGAAGGAGTAGTAGGCCATCGGCACCGGGATCGGGACGTTGATGCCGATCATGCCGACCTCGACGTCGTACTCGAACTTGCGCGCCGCGCCGCCGCTGCTGGTGAAGAGGGCGACGCCGTTGCCGTACTGGTTGGCGTTGATGAGCGCGACCGCCTCGTCGTAGGTCTCCGCCCGCACGACGCTGAGCACGGGACCGAAGATCTCGTCGGTGTAGACGCTCATGTCCGGGGTGACGTGGTCGAGCAGGGTCGGGCCGAGCCAGAAGCCGTCGCTCTCCCCGTCCACCTCGACGTCGCGACCGTCGACCACGACCTTGGCGCCGGCGGTCTCGCCCGCCTCGACGTAGGAGGCGACCTTGTCGCGGTGGACGCGGGTGATCAGGGGGCCCATGTCGGTGCCGCGGGTGCCGTCACCGGTGCGGAGCGTGCGCGTCCGGTCGGCGATCTTGGCCACCAGGTCGTCGGCGATCGGACCGACCGCGACGAGGACGGAGATCGCCATGCAGCGCTCGCCCGCCGAGCCGAAGCCGGCGTTCACGGCCTGGTCGGCGGCCAGGTCCAGGTCGGCGTCGGGCAGCACGACCATGTGGTTCTTCGCCCCGCCGAGTGCCTGCACCCGCTTGCCGTTGGCGCTGGCCCGCTCGTAGACGTAACGAGCGATCGGGGTGCTGCCGACGAAGCTGACGGCCTTGACCTCGGTGTGGTCCAGGAGCGCGTCGACGGCTTCCTTGTCACCCTGCAGCACGTTGAAGACGCCGTCGGGGAGACCGGCCTCCTTCCAGAGCTCGGCCATCCAGAGGGCGGCGCTGGGGTCCTTCTCGCTCGGCTTGAGGACCACGGTGTTGCCCGCGGCGATCGCGACGGGGAAGAACCACATCGGGACCATGGCGGGGAAGTTGAACGGGCTGATGACGCCCGCCACGCCCAGCGGCTGACGCTTGGAGTGCACGTCGACCCCGGTCGAGACGCCCTCGGAGTAGCCGCCCTTGAGCAGGTGCGGGATGCCGCAGGCGAACTCGACGACCTCGAGCCCGCGGGTGACCTCGCCCAGGGCGTCGGCCAGGACCTTGCCGTGCTCGCGGGTGATGATCGCGGCCAGCTCCTCCTTGCGGGCGTTGAGCAGCTCGCGGAAGCGGAAGACGATCTGGGTGCGCGCGGCGATCGAGGTGGTCGCCCAGCCCCGGACCGCGGCGGCGGCGTTGCCGATGACGACGTCGGCGTCGGCGACGGAGGCGAACGCGACGCTCGCGCAGACCTGGCCGGTGGCCGGGTTGGTGACGTCGCCGGTGCGGCCGCTCGCACCCTCGAAACGGGCGCCGTTGGTCCAGTGGGGCAGGAAGGGAAGCTCGCTCATGGATCCGATCCTGGGCCCTGACACAGCGGGGGCGGGAGTGACGTTCCGTCTCCTCTCAGCGTCAGACGTGGACGTTCTGTCACCATGGACGGGTGCGCCCCACCGTCCGCTCCGTGCTCGCGACCTCAGCCCTCGCTGCCGGGGCCCCCGAGGTGGTGGCCGGTCACGACCGGCTGGACCGGCCGGTGCGCTGGGTGCACGTCGGCGAGATCGAGGAGTTCGCCGACCTGCTGGAAGGCGGCGAGTTGATCCTGGCCACGGCCCTGCCCGCGCGCCGGGAGGTCGAGATCCTCGACGCCCTCGTCGAGGCGCGGGCGGCGGGACTGGTCCTCGAGCTGGGTCCCCGGCTCCCCGCACTGCCGCACGAGGTGCTCACCCGAGCCCGAGCCCGGGACTTCCCCCTGGTGGTGCTCCGCTCCCGGGTGCGCTTCGTGGAGGTCACCGAGCAGGTGCACCGCATGATCGTCGCCGAGCAGTACGACGAGGTGGAGTTCGCCCGCCAGGTCCACGAGACCTTCACCCGGCTGAGCCTGGAGAACGCCGACGCCGACACCATCGTGGCCACCGCGGCCGACCTGACCGGCACCTCGGTGCTCCTGGAGGACCTGTCCCGCTCGGTGCTCGCCTTCCGCGCCGTACGCCGCCCTGCGGCCGGGCTGCTGGCCGACTGGGAGTCCCGCTCGCGCGCCGCGGCCGTGCAGGAGGGCACCGGCATCGCGGGCCCGGAGGGCTGGCTCACCACCCCCGTCGGCGGGCCGGGCCGGCGGTGGGGGCGCCTGGTGATGCCGAACCCGCAGTCGCGGCAGACGCGACTCGCGATGGTGCTCGAGCGCGCGGCCCAGGCGCTCGAACTCGGGCGGATGGTCGAGCGCGACCGTGGCGCGCTGCGTCTGCAGGCACGCGGCGGCCTGCTCGCCGACCTGGTCGGTGGTCGCCTGACGGACCCCGCGACCGCGGCGGCGCGGGCCGAGGCGCTCGGGCTTCCGCGCGCGCCCGCGTACGTCGCGGTGGTGGCGCACCGTCCCGAACGCCCCGGCGAGGGGCCGGTGGCCGAGCACGGCGCGGGTCGTGACCTGGTGGAGCGCGTCGAGGCTGCGGCCACGGGACTCGGCACCCTCGTGGGCGCCCTCGTCGGCACCGTGGGCGGTACGCCGGACCGCCAGGGCAGCGGGCACCAGGGCAGCGGTCAGCAGGTCGGCATCCTGCTCGCGCTCCCCGGCCTGCCAAAGCCCGGGAGCGCTCGGACGACGGGGCGCGGGCCGGCCCAGGATCCGGTCGGCGTCCTCGCGGCGCGGTTGACCACCCTGCTCGGCCCCGGCGACGGGGTCCGGCTGGGCGTGGCCGAACCCGCCGACTCGGTGGTCGCGGCCGGCGCAGGGTTGCGGCAGGCCGCCCACGTCGCGGAGGTGGCGGCGGCCCTGCCCGGCGAGCCCCGGCCGTACTACCGCCTGGCCGACGTCCGCCTGCACGGGCTGCTGGCCCTCATCGCCGACGACCCGCGGGTCCAGTCGTTCGTCGAGGCCGAGCTGGGGCCGCTGCTGGCCTACGAGTCGCGGCCGGGTGCGACCGGCGACCTGCTCGACCTGCTGCGGGCCCACGTCGCCGCGGGCGGCAACAAGACCCGCCTGGCCGTCGCGTCGCACCGCTCGCGCGCGGGTGTCTACAAGAAGCTCGCACAGCTGGAGCGGATCCTGGGGACCAGCCTGGAGGAGCCCTCGTCGTTCCGGTCGGTCAGCGTCGCCCTGCTGGCTTACGACGCGGCTCGGCGACGCTGAGCCGACCGGGCCCGAGCCCCGGCGAGTCCGGTTCACCTGGACTTCATCGACCCGTCCCGGGCCGGGGTGTGCCGCGGCGGGGCGGGGGCGCGTACGATGGTCTCGCTCGAGCCTGGTGCGAAACCCCCTCGGACTCGGGTGCCCCGCCGCGGAGAGTCCTCGTGCCCCCGGCGCTGCATCCCGATCACCGCACCGGCGGCGCCGTCGCCGCCCACTCTCACCGCCGCTCGGGCACCGTTCGAGGGCCCGCGGCGTCCAGGCCGCGAGACCGGGCGCGTTGCGCCACCCGGAAAGGAACCCGCTCGTTGGCAACAGGGCAGAAGCGTCGCTCCGGCGACGCACGGTCGCGTACCCGACCACGCGACAACGAGGGGATCATCCCCGTCCTCGCGAAGGCTGTGCGGGAGGTGGAAGCCGCGGTCAAGCGCGGGCAGCTGACCACCGCCCAGCACGGTCGCTACCAGGCCGTCGCGCTCCTCGCGCGTGACGAGCGCGCCCGGGTGCGTGCCGACGAGACCCTGAACGACGCCCAGCGCGACACCCAGCTCAAGCGGCTGGACGGGATCGCGGCGATCCTGGCCCAGACCGCGGCCCACGAGCCGGCGCTCTTCGGCCTGCTCGGCGAGGAGGCCGAGATCCTCGACTCCACCCGTCGGCTGCAGAGGGAGATGCAGACGGCGGCCGGGATGGAGCCGACGCCGGAGCCGCAGGCTGCCCCCGACCAACCCGGCACCCGCAACGAGCGCCGGGTGATGCCGGCCTCGGTGGTGGCTGCCCAGCTGGCCAACCCCTTCCTGGCCCCCGACTTCACCCAGACCGTGCCGCGCCCCAAGGGCCGCCTCGTCGGCTGGGACCTGATCGGGCCGCTGCTGTCCTCCTTCGAGGACGCCTCCCCCGGTGCCCCGGCCTGCATGCGGCTGCCGGACCCGGCCACGACGACGTTGCCGCGGTTGCTGCCCGGGGACCTCGACCTGATGCCGCACCAGGAGGGCGTGCTCGCCGCCGTCGCGAACGGCCACCGGACGTTCCTGCTCGCCGACGAGCCCGGTCTGGGCAAGACAGCCCAGGCGCTGCTGGCCGCGCAGACCGCCGGCGCGTATCCCCTGCTGGCCGTCGTCCCGAACGTCGTGAAGACCAACTGGGCCCGCGAGGCCGCGCGCTGGACGCCGCGCCGCAGCGTCAGCGTCGTCCACGGAGACGGCGAGAACGTCAACGGGTTCGCCGACATCATCGTGGTCAACTACGAGATCCTCGACCGGCACGTGGACTGGATCGGCTCGCACGGCTTCCGCGGCATGGTGGTCGACGAGGCGCACTACATCAAGAACAAGAAGTCCCAGCGCTCCCAGCACGTCCTGGAGATCTCCGAGCGGATCCGCAAGCGGATCCCCCGCCCCCTGCTGATGGCTCTGACCGGCACGCCGCTGATCAACGACATCGAGGACTTCCGCGCGATCTGGCAGTTCCTCGGCTGGGTCGAGGAGACCCGGCCCGGCGACGCGTTGATGATCGCTCTGGAACAGACCGGGCTCACCCCCGCCGACCACGCCTTCTACCCCGCGGCACGCCAGGCGGTCATCGACCAGGGCATCGTGCGCCGCCGCAAGATCGACGTCGCCGCCGACATTCCGGCCCGCCGCGTCGCTGACCTGCCCGTCGAGCTCGAGGGTGCCGCCGCACGGTCGATCCGCGACGCCGAGCGTCAGCTCACCCAGCGCCTGCTCGGTCGCTACGAGGCGGCACTGGAGCACCGCCGCTCCGGGGGCCAGGTCACCGACGGGATCGACGAGGTCCTCGTGCGCCGTCTGGCCGAGCGCGAGATCGCGGAGAGCAACGACTCCTCGACCGGGGACAACGTGTTCACGATGGTCCGCAAGATCGGTCAGGCGAAGGCCGAGCTCGCCGCCGACTACGCCGCCCAGCTGGCCCGCAGCGCCGGCAAGGTGGTGTTCTTCGCCAAGCACCTCGACGTCATGGACGCCGCCGAGCAGCTGTTCGCCTCGCGCGGCATCGGCTACACCTCGATCCGCGGTGACCAGACGCCCAAGGCACGTCAGCACGCCATCGACTCCTTCGTCACCGACCCGTCGGTGCATGTGATCGTCTGCTCGTTGACCGCGGCCGGAGTGGGCCTGAACCTCCAGGTCGCCTCCAACGTCGTGCTCTCGGAGCTCTCCTGGACCAACGCCGAGCAGACCCAGGCGATCGACCGGGTGCACCGCATCGGCCAGACCGAGCCGGTCACCGCGTGGCGGATCATCGCGGCGCAGACCATCGACGCCCGGATCGCCGAGTTGATCGACAGCAAGGCGGGGCTCGCGGCCAAGGCGCTGGACGGCGCCGAGGAGGACGAGGTCACGCCGGGCGACCTGCGGGTGGAGGCCCTGGTGTCGCTGCTGATGGCCGCCCTGACCGAGCAGGCGAAGAACCCGCGGCGCTAAGGTAGTCGGTGATGAGCGCCTCGGACGACTACTGCGAACTCTGCGATCTTCGACTCTCCCAGTGCGTCCACGGGCAGCCTCCGCCGCCTCCGGCTCCGCCGAAGGAGAAGCCGGTGCGCACCAGGAGTGCGACGCCGCGCAGCACCACCCCGCGTACGGCCACGGCGCGCGCCTCGGCCCCGGTGACGCCGCCCAAGCCGGTGATCCGGCGCTGGTCGCCGCCGGAGGCGTTCAAGCCGCTGATCCTCGCGGTCCTCACCGAGGCCGGTGGAGAGCTGGAGGCCGACGAGTTGTTCCAGGCCCTCGAGGCGGCGGCTGAGGAGCACTTCCTGGTGGCCGACCGCGAGGCGATGCCGGGCGGCGAGCTGCGGTGGCAGTTCGCGGCGCGCAAGGCGCGGCTCCAACTGGTCGAGGAGGGCCTGATGACCAAGGGCCGCCCCGGCATCTGGTCGCTGGCCTGATCGCCGGGTCCGGCCCTCAGCGTGAGAGCTGCACGGTCAGTTCGACCTCGACGTGGTCGCCGGCCCGGAGGCCGTGCGGGCGGCGTACGGCGTCCTTCAGCGGCAGCAGGTAGCCGCCGTCCCGCGGGAACAGCGACGTCGTGAAGCTGGTGCCGCGGACCTCGGCCTCGACCGGGATCACGCCCCAGCCATAGGTCGCCAGGGCCGCCACCTCGCGGACGTCCTCGGTCTCCGCCTCGGGCAACGGCACGAAGAAGTACGGCGCGGGGCCGCGCCACTCGATGATGCGTCCGGCGAAGTGCAGCGCCTCCCCCGGGGCGTTCATCCGCGCTCCGCTCGCTTGAGACCACCCGTCGGGGTCCACCACTCCACCACCAGCAGCGTGGCGTCCTCGTTGAGGTGGGTGAGGACGACCTCGGTGATGTCGGCACGGAACGCGTCACCCTCGGGTCCGTCCGCGATCGCCCCGGCGTACGTCGCCCGCCCCGCGATCTTGGCCTCGCCCGGCCACTCGGCCTCGGCTCCGTCGACGGGGTCGACCGTCGCACTGTGCAACGCGAAGCGGGGGTCGCGCCGGAGGTCGGCCCCCTTGCGCGCCTGCGGCATCGAACCGAACGTCAGCTCGCCGTCCTCGAAGGACGCCTCGATGCCGGAGATGCGCGGGGCACCGTCGGCTCGCAGGGTGGCGATGGTCTTGTGCTTGTGGGCGTCGAAAAGTCGTCGCACGGCGGCGGCCAACTCGGGTTCCGCGGTCTCCACGTCGCGCCAGGAGGTCATGACAGCCACCTTGGCACCCGGAGCGTCCGCCGGGCCAGCCAGAGGGGCCAGACCGCCGGTCAGCGCACCTGCTGGGGCTCCACCGGCTCGACCACGGCGTGGGTGCTCAAGGAGGCCACCGGGAGGAGGAACCAGTGCCGCTGGATGCAGCGGATCTTGGCGAGTTCGACGGGGCCGTCGGTGCTCTCGGTCACATCGCGCCATTCGATCTCGGCGATCGCGCCGCACTCGGGACAGTCGGTGGTCTGCATCGCTCCACCCCTTCAGTCGTGGCAGGTCTCCCGAAGAGTGGAGGCCGTAGGTTCCGTCGAGGTAACGAGCGTGTGGCACAGCATCGATCCGGTCTGTTACCACCGACACAGAACCGTGGGTGACGCTCGCCACCCACGGTTGAGACGTACGCCGGATCGGCGCTACCCCACGAACCTGTCGCCGAAGTCCGACCGGGCCACCGACCAGATCTTGACGACGTCGTCCAGCACCGAGGTGATGCCGCGGTCGTTGGAGTCCCAGTCCTGGCCGAACTGCAACGGCATCGGCACCGGACCGGGCAGGCTCAGGGGCGCCTCGACGCGGTTGAGCAGGACCCCGTCGAGGTAGACCTCGGTGAAGTCGGCCGACGACGACCACGCGTACGCGAGGTGGTACCACTGCCCGGGGGCCAGGTCGGGGTAGACGGTGTTGCGCACGTAGCCCGTCCCGTCGGAGATGTCGAAGTGCCACCCCTCCCAGGGCACCTGGTAGTTCAAGAGGTAACCGCCGAGGACGCCCGACGGGGCGATCGTCGGGCTCCAGAACGAGTGGAAGCGCCCGTCGTCCGGCTGACCCGAGGACGTGGTGTAGGCCTCCTGCTTGAACCAGAACTCGAGGGTGCCGTCCGGGGTCATCAGGTAGTCGGTGAACGCGAGCATCTGGGTGGCGTCGTCGCGGTGCTCCGGCACGTAGACGCCGTCGCCGAACATGCCGGGCACGAAGGCGGCGCCCGGCAGCGTCAGCGTTCCGGGACCACCGATGCGACTCGTCGCGAGTTCCTCGGCCGAGCCCAGGCTGTTCCACAGCACCAGGGAGGGAGTGACCACCTCAGCGACCACGTCCAGTGACTCCAGGGCCGCGGAGAGCGCCGCCTCGAGATCCGCCACCCGACTCGGAGGCACCAGGTCCGCGAGCCGGGGGTCGGCGAGCAGGGCCGCGACAGCATCCGACAGCGCCTCGACGCGCGCGGCGACGTCGGCCCCGGCTTCGTCGAGGGCCGTCCGGTCGGCCTCGGTGAGGTTGGCTGCGGACGCCTCGAGTGTCGCCGACTCCGCTCCGACGGCCTGCAGTCGGCCGGTCAGGCCACTCCCGGCCCCGTCCAGCGTCGTCTGTGCCGCGACGACCGCGTTCTCCAGGGAGGCCAGATGGGCCAGGAAGGACCGTTGCTGTCCGGGGCCGGCCAACGCGGTGGGGACTCCCAGGGCGAGCAGCAGCGCGAGCAGGGGCAGGGCGACGAGCATTCTCCCGACGATCCGATGAGTGGTACGCATGACGAACTCCTCCTTCGGTCGAGGTCCGCTCTTCAGTTCTCCTTCCAGCCTCGCCCCGAGGGAGGGCTGCGCACATGAGGACAAGGCCCGGAACAGCCGTGCCGCCCGTCCCGCACACGTGCCCGCGCCGCGGGACCCGGCCGCTCAGCCGTCGAGGAGCGCACGCACCGCGGGTGGCCACGGTGCCGGCCCGTCGGGGGTGACCCAGACGTACGTCGTGCGCACCTCACAGCACAATTGCTGCCCGCGCCGCACGGTGAAGGCGATCGTCAGGCTGGTGCGACCCACGGACTCCAGCACAGCCTCGACGTCCACGGAGTCCCCGAAGTGCACGGGCGCCCGCCACTCCAGGCTGCTTGCCTTGACCAGCGGCTCGCCGCCGAGCGTGATCAGGTCGGCCCACGGAATGCCGACGTGGGCCCACCAGGCGGTCATCGCCTCGTCGGCCCACGTCAGGTAGTGCGCGTTGAAGGCCACGCCCTGCTGGTCGCACTCGGCGTACCGCACGGGCGCGCCCCAGTGCGCGGGAGTCCTGCTCACGCAGGGCAGGCTACCGGGCTACGTGCCGAGCACCCCGCGCGCGACATGGAGGGTCTGGATCTCGTTGCTGCCCGCGTAGATCATCAGCGACTTGGCGTCCCGGGCGAGCTGCTCGACGCGGTACTCCGCCATGTAGCCGTTGCCGCCGAAGAGCTGGACGGCGTCCATCGCGACGTCGGTGGCGGCCTCGGAGGAGTAGAGCTTCATCGCCGACGACTCCGCCAGCGAGGGCAGTTTGCCCGCCTGCACCCGCTCGATGGCGTTGAAGACCATGTTCTGCACGTTGATCCGGGCCACCTCCATCCGGGCGATCTTCTGCTGGATCAACTGGAACTCGGAGATCGGCTGCCCCCACAGCACCCGGTTCTTGGCGTAGTCGACGCTGAGCCGCAGGCACTCGTTGATGATGCCCAGCGACAGCGCGGCGACCCCGACCCGCTCGAGGACGAAGCCCTCCTTGGCGGAGTCGCGCCCGTCGCCGCCGCGGTGGTTCTCGGTCTCCCCCAGCAGACGGTCCGGGGTCAGCCGGACGTTGTCGAAGAACAGCTCACCGGTCGGCGAGGAGTGCATCCCCATCTTCTTGAACGGCTTGCCCTGCGTGAGCCCCTCCATCCCGGAGTCGAGGACGAAGGTGAGCACCGGGCGGCTGCGCGGGTCCTCGTCGGCACTCTCGGCCAGCTTGGCGTAGACGACGATCGTGTCGGCGTACGGGCCGTTGGTGATAAAGGTCTTCTGGCCGTTGAGCAGGTAGTCCTCGCCGTCACGCCGCACCGTCGTCCGCATGCCACCGAACGCGTCTGAGCCGGAGTCCGGCTCGGTCAGCGCCCAGGCGGCGACCTTGCGGAAGGTGACCAGATCGGGCAGCCAGCGCTCCTTCTGCGCGAGCGTGCCGCGCGCCTGGATGGTGGCCGCGCCCAGGCCGACGGAGACGCCCGCCGCGGCGACCATGCCGAGGCTGACTCCGGCGAGCTCGCTGGCGACCACGAAGCCCATGCCGACCGGGAGACCGCCTCCGCCACCCCCGCCGCTTCCGGAGGTGCGCGGGGCGCGCTCCTCGCCCCGCGCGTCCGCCTGAGCACGCGCCCGCTCCTTCGCGAGCTGCTTGGCCAATGCCTCCTCGGCCATGACGTCGGCGCCCATCGCCTGGGCGAACTTCCGGATCAGGTCGTAGGGCGGAAGATCGCCGTGCTCGAGAGCATCGAGCTGGGGCCTGACCTCCTTCTCGATGAAGTCGCGGACGACCTCGCGGATCGTCTCGTCCATGTCACTCCACTCGAACACGGCGCTCTCCTTCTCGCTCCGGGCCTCAGGCCCAGTCGGCCAGGTGTTCGGCGACGGAGTCAACCGTCCAGTCGGCGTCGGTCTCCGCGGTCTGGGCGACGGTCCAGCCCTGGAGGCGCTGGATCGACCCGCCCTGGACGGCGAAGAACTGCCCGGTCAGCGGGCACTTCTCGCTCGCCAGGTAGGCCACCAGCGGGGAGACCTGGGCCGGGGAGAAGTAGTCGACCTCGCCCTCCTCGACCTCCATCGCGAAGACCGCCCCCATGCCGGGGGTGGCCAGCGTCAGGCGGGTCCGCGCGATCGGTGCGATCGCGTTGACCCGCACGCCGTAGCGCTCCAGCTCCTCGGCGGCCACCAGGGTCAGTGCGGCGATGGCGGCCTTGGCGGCGCCGTAGTTGCCCTGGCCGGCATTGGGCATCGTGGTGCCGCTGGCCGAGGCGGTGTTGATCACCGAGCCCGCGATCTGCTCGCCGGCCTTGGACTTGTCCTTCCAGTACGCCGCGGCGTGGTGCAGCATCGCCGCGTGGCCCTTGAGGTGCACCTCGATGACCGAGTCCCACTGCTGCTCGGTCACGTTCGCCAGGAACGCGTCGCGCAGGATGCCGGCGTTGTTGACCACCACGTCCAGACGCCCGAAGGCGTCCACGGCCTGGTCGACCACGGCCTGGGCACCGGTCCAGGAGGCGATGTTGTCGGTGTTGGCCACAGCGCTGCCTCCGAGCGCGGTGATCTCGGCGACGACCTCGGCCGCAGGTCCAGCGTCCGCGCCGGATCCGTCGTTGGCACCGCCGAGGTCGTTGACCACGACGTGAGCGCCCTGCCGGGCGAAGAGGAGGGCGTGCTCACGGCCGATGCCGCGCCCCGCCCCGGTGATGACGGCGACGCGCCCGTCGAGTGTTCCCATGGTTGTTCCTGTCTCTAGGTCTGTGTGTGCCGGTGGTCGAGCAGCGAGCGGACAGCCGGTCTCAGTCGGCGATCTCGGCCAGTCCGTCCTTGATCACCACGTCGTCGCCGACGTAGGTCTCGAACAGGAAGGTCGTCACGCCCTCGGAGCGCCCCGCCTCGTAGATCCGGGTCTCCAGGTCCTGCCCTGGCAGCACCGGCTTGGCGAACCTCACGGCCAGCCGGCGCAGGCGGGAGACGTCGGACCCGCCCACCTCGGTGAGCACGGCCCACGAGGTGAACGCCATCGTGCACAGGCCGTGCGCGATGATCCCGGGCAGCCCCATCTCGCGAGCGAACTCGTCGTCGAGGTGGATCGGCATCGGGTCACCGGAGGCCGGGGAGTACCGGAAGGTCTGGTCGTCGTCGACGTGCTGGACGACCTTCGCCACCGGAGTCTGCTCCCTCAGATGCTCGTCGAACTTGTGCGTCGGCACCGGCTCCCCCACGGTCTCGCCGCAGTCGAAGCCTCGGACGAAGGTGGTCACGTACTGCTCGTTGACCAGCTCGCCATCCGCGTCCCGGCACTCCAGTTTGATGCCGACCGTCGAGCCGTTGGACATCCCGGAGTATCCGATCACCTGCCCACGCGAGGTGAGGACGTCGCCCGGCCGAATCGGCCGGTGGAAGCGGAAGTCCTGCTCGCCGTGCACGACCTTGCCGATCAGGTCCAGCGGGACGACCTCCAGGGCCGGCTCGATGAGGGCGTTGAAGACAGGCACGATCGCGAAGACCGGGCTCGCGATGTCACCGGCGGTGTGCGCGGAGATCGGGTCGTTGGTGGCGGCGGCGTACTCGGCCAGCCGCTCCCGGGTCACCTCGAAGGTGCTCGGCTCGGTCCAGGTGCCGAGTCCGCCGGAGTCGAAGGAGAGGTCGCTCATCTCAGCCGACCAACAGCCCCTGGAACTTCTCCAACGACGCCTCGAGCTGCTTCTGGCCGTCCTTCTCGACGGCCTTGCCGAGGGCGCCGACGATCATGCTGCCGGAGAACTCCGTGCTCAGGTTCATCGAGGACCCGACCTCGTGCGGCTCGACCTCGATGGTGATGCGGACCTGCACCCCGGCCATCCCGGTGCCCGACATCGAGACCTTGTGGCCGTCGAGCTCGTCGACGGTCCAGGTGATGGTGTTGGGCATGCCGAGCATCGTGACGACCTCGGAGACCTGGGCTCCCTTGGTGAACTCGGTCGGGACGTCGCCCTTCCACTTGGTGTGGATGGTCATCCACTCCTCGTAGCGCTGCGGGTCCGTGGCGAGCGAGAAGACCTTCTCGGGTGCGTGCTCGAGCTGGACGGAGGTGCTGATCTGACCCATGGTGATGCCCTTCGTAGAGATGTTGTCGACCGGAGAAGAAGAGGTTCAGCGCTCGGCGCGCTGGTAGGCGGTGACGACGGCGGCGCCGCCGAGCCCGATGTTGTGCTGCAGGGCAGCGGTGAGCCCCTCGACCTGGCGGGCCCCGGCGGTGCCCCGCAGTTGCCAGGTGAGCTCCGCGCACTGGGCGAGCCCGGTCGCCCCCAGCGGGTGTCCCTTGGAGATCAGGCCCCCGGACGGGTTGACGACCCAGCGGCCGCCGTACGTCGTGTCGCCGTTGTCCAGCAGCTTGCCGGCCTCGCCCTCGGGGCAGAGTCCGAGCGCTTCGTAGAGCAGCAGCTCGTTGGCCGAGAAGCAGTCGTGCAGCTCGATCACGCCGAAGTCCTCGGGGCCCAGACCACTCTGCTCGTAGACGTTGCGGGCCGCGTGGACGTTCATGTCGTAGCCGATGATGTTCTTCGCGGTGCCGTCGAACGTCGAGGCGAGGTCGGTGACCATCGACTGGCCCACGATCTCCACGGCCTGGTCGGCCAATCCGTGCCGGTCGACGAAGTCCTCACTGGCCAGCACCGCCGCACCCGAGCCGTCCGAGGTCGGCGAGCACTGCAACTTGGTCAGCGGGGAGTAGATCTCCGGTGCGGCCAGGATCTCCTCCAGCGAGTAGATCGTCTGGAACTGGGCGTAGGGGTTGTTCGCCGAGTGCCGGTGGTTCTTCTCGCCGATCATCGCGAAGTGCTCGGCCGTCGTGCCGTACTTCTCCATGTGCTCGCGGCCGGCCGCACCGAACATCCACGGGGCCGGCGGGAAACGCACCTCGGAGATCTCCGCGAGCGCGAGGATGTGCTTCATCATCGGCTGCTCGCGGTCGTCGTACGAGGCGGACAGCGAGCCCGGCTGCATCTTCTCGAAGCCCAGCGCGAGCACGCAGTCGGCGCTGCCGCTGCGCACCGACTTGGCCGCGAGGTAGAGCGCGGTGGAGCCGGTCGAGCAGTTGTTGTTGACGTTGACCACGGGGATACCGGTCATGCCCAACTCGTAGACCGCCCGCTGCCCGGAGGTGGACTCGCCGTAGACGTAGCCGACGTAGGCCTCTTGGATCTGGTCGTAGGCGATCCCGGCGTCGGCAAGCGCGTTCGTGCCCGACTCGCGCGCCATGTCGGGGTAGTCCCAGTCACGGGACCCCGGCTTCTCGAACTTCGTCATTCCTACGCCGACGACGTAGACCTTGCCGCTCATCGCGCCTCCGCTTCCCACAGACTCACTTACAGTTGCCGATGAGTATGTAAATGCGACAGGGCGCCGTCAATGGCGACATGCCGTTGACATACATCTCATTGACTGTAAACACTGGGAAGGTGCACAGTGCCCCTCCGCAGCTGCCCCGCAATGATCGGGCGCACGCGACGCCGCGCCCCGCTCCCGCGTCCGAAGCCCGGGCCGTCGACCTCGTGTGGACGGTCGCCGAGCAGTTCGATCCGGGTCTGCAGGCTCGCAGGCTCAGGCGAGTGCTCACCGGCACCAGCGCCTTCCAGGAGCTCCGGGCCGCGGTGGCCGGTCGGCGCGTCCTGGTCACCGGCGCCTCCAGCGGGATCGGCCAGGCCGTCGCCCTGGAGTGCGCGCGCGCCGGTGCCGTCGTCCTCGTCGTGGCCCGACGCGCGGACCTGCTCGACGAGCTCGTCGCCGAGATCGCCTCTGCCTGCGGCGAGGCCTACGCCTACCCCTGCGATCTCTCCGACGAAGCAGCGACCACCCTGCTCGCCCAGACGATCATCGAACGCCACGGGGGCGTCGACGTCCTGGTCAACAACGCCGGCCGGTCCATCAGGCGCTCGCTGCGCAACAGCGCCGACCGCCTGCACGACTTCGACCGGGTCATGCGGCTCAACTACTTCGGCATGGTCTGGCTGACCCTTCCGCTCGTCGACCACATGCGCCGTCGCGGCGGGTGCCACGTGGTCAACGTGTCGACGCTGGGGACCCAGGTCCAGGCCCAGCCGCGGTACTCGGCGTACATCGCCTCCAAGTGCGCGATGGACGGGTTCACCCGCGCGGTGGCCCCGGAGACCCTGCCCGACCAGGTGACCTGGTCGCTGGTCAACCTGCCGCTGGTGCGCACCGACATGATCGCCCCGACGCGGATCTACGCGCAGGCCCCCGCCCTGTCGGTCGAGAAGGGCGCGGACATGGTGCTCGACGCGATCCGCCGCCGTCCCACGCGCGTCACGCACCCGTTGGGCACCGTGTCGATGCTGGTGAACGCGGTGATTCCCAAGCGACTCGACGCTGTGCGCGCCCGCGGGTTCCGTGCCACGCCCCGCGTCTTATCCTCCTGAGCATGACCGAGCAGCCGGAGGACTTCCGCACCCGCGTTCTCGACGGTGCGGTGCGCGTGCTGCTCGACGGCGGTTTCGGCTCCGACCGGCTGCACTCGGCGATCGCCCGCGAGGCCGGGCTCTCCCGCCCGACGGTCTACAAGTACGGCGGCACGCTCGAGGAGATCCGGGCGGCGGTGATCGCGCGCGAGCTCGCCGGGTTGCTCGAAGGGGTCGCCGAGGCACTCACCCCGACCCGCTTCGACGCCGACTACCTGATCGAGCTTCTCGCCACGCTGGTCGACTACGCCCAGCACATGCCGCTCCTGGAAGCGGCGCTGCGTGACATCCCCGACCAGGTGCTGTCCCTGCTGACCCTCCACGCCGACGTGGTCATGGACCAGGTACGCCTGGTCGGGCAGCCGCACTTCGACGCGATCGTCGCGCGAGGCGAGCTGACCGAGGAGGAGGCCGAGCTCACCCTGGACTTCGTGGCCCGGCTCGCGATCTCGCTGGTGCTGATCCGCACCGGGCACCCCACCCTGGGCAAGGAGCAGCTCCGCGCCTACCTCGAGGGAGTGTTCGGGGTGGTCGTGAAAGCCCGCGGTCGGCGCCCGCGGCGACGTACCGCCTAGGTGCGGCGACCTACCATGGCTCGGTGAACGGCCCGCTGATCGTCCAGTCCGACAAGACCCTGCTGCTCGAGGTCGACCACGAGCAGTCGGGCGAGTGCCGCAAGGCGATCGCGCCCTTCGCCGAGCTCGAGCGCTCCCCGGAGCACGTGCACACCTACCGGCTCACCCCGCTGGGCCTCTGGAACGCCCGCGCCGCCGGCCACGACGCCGAGCAGGTGATCGACACTCTGCTCACCTACTCCCGCTACCCGGTGCCGCACGCACTGCTGGTCGACGTCGCCGAGACCATGGACCGCTACGGGCGGCTCCGGCTGGAGAAGCACCCGACCCACGGCCTGGTGATGGTCAGCAACGACCGGGCGGTCTTCGAGGAGGTGCTGCGCGCCAAGAAGGTGCAGGGCATGCTGGGCGCCCGGATCGACGCCGGCTCGGTCGTGGTGCACCCCTCCGAGCGCGGCAACCTCAAGCAGGCCCTGCTCAAGTTGGGCTGGCCGGCCGAGGACTACGCCGGGTACGTCGACGGCGAGGCCCACGCGATCGACCTGGCCGAGGACGGCTGGCACCTGCGCCCCTACCAGCGCGAGGCGGTGGAGTCGTTCTGGCACGGTGGCTCCGGCGTCGTCGTACTCCCCTGTGGCGCCGGCAAGACCATCGTGGGGGCCGGCGCCATGGCGCAGGCCCAGGCGACCACCCTGATTCTTGTCACCAACACGGTGTCGGCTCGCCAATGGCGCGACGAACTCGTCAAGCGCACCAGCCTCACCCCGGAGGAGATCGGCGAGTACTCGGGCGCACGCAAGGAGATCCGGCCCGTCACCATCGCGACCTACCAGGTGCTCACGATGCGTCGCAAGGGCGCCTACCCGCACCTGGAACTGCTCGACGCTCGCGACTGGGGCCTGATCGTCTACGACGAGGTGCACCTGCTGCCCGCGCCGATCTTCCGGATGACCGCCGACCTGCAGGCCCGGCGCCGGCTCGGCCTGACCGCCACCCTGGTGCGCGAGGACGGCCGCGAGGGCGACGTGTTCTCCCTGATCGGCCCCAAGCGGTACGACGCGCCCTGGAAGGACATCGAGTCCCAGGGCTGGATCGCCCCCGCGGAGTGCATCGAGGTCCGCGTGTCGCTCCCCGAGGGCGAGCGGCTCGCCTACGCCACCGCCGAGCCCGACGAGCGTTACCGGCTCGCGGCGTGCACGCGTGAGAAGACCCGTCTGGTGCAACGCATCGTGGGGCTGCATCCCGACGAACCGACCCTGGTCATCGGGCAGTACCTCGACCAGCTCGACGAGATCGGCGAGGCGCTCGGTGCCCCGGTCATCAAGGGCGAGACCAGCGTCAAGGAACGGGAGCGGCTCTTCCAGGCGTTCCGCGACGGTGAGGAGCGGCTGCTGGTGGTGTCCAAGGTCGCCAACTTCTCCGTCGATCTTCCCAGCGCGACGCTGGCCATCCAGGTGTCGGGGTCGTTCGGCTCCCGTCAGGAGGAGGCCCAGCGGCTGGGCCGTCTGCTGCGCCCCAAGTCCGAGGGCAAGGCGGCCCGCTTCTACACCATCGTCACCCGCGACACCGTCGACGCCGACTTCGCCCAGCACCGCCAGCGCTTCCTCGCCGAGCAGGGCTACGCCTACTCCATCACCGACGCCGTCGACCTCGCCTGATATCCGTCTCCCCCGGGGTTTCGAGACGCTCACTTCGTTCGCTCCTCAACCACCGGTGCTCCCCGGTGGTTGAGGAGGGCGCCCCCCCGGTGGTTGAGGAGGGCGAGGAACGAGCCCGTCTCGACACCACCGAAAAACCGGTTGCCCACCGACGGAGACTGGACGGATGCCCGACGTCGAACTGCTCACCGAACAGCGTCACCTGGCGGAGGCTCGCGAAGCGCTCGGGCGGATGCGGCGCCGTACCAGGAGCCTGGACTCCTCGGCGGCCGGTGACTGGGTCAGCCAGATCCTGCTCGAGTCGGCCATGGCTCGGCGCCGGAAGGCGCTCGAGGACGATCCGACCGTCCCGCTCTTCTTCGGTCGGCTGGACTACGCGGCAGGGCACCCCGAGGCCGGGACGACGTTCTACGTGGGCAGGCGGCACGTGGCCGACGACCACGGCGACCCGATGGTCGTCGACTGGCGGGCGCCGATCAGTCTGCCGTTCTACCGGGCCGGCACCACCGAGCCTCTGGGCGTGGAGCTGCGCCGAAGGTTCGGCTTCCAGCAGGGCCGCCTCACGGCGTACGAGGACGAGGTCCTCTATGGGCCCGGCCGCAGTGAGAGCAGGCAGTACTCGCAGATCTTGGCCGACGAGATCGAGCGCCCCCGGGTGGGCCCGATGCGCGACATCGTCGCGACGATCCAACCCGAACAGGACGTCATCGTGCGGGCCGATCTCGCCACGTCGATCTGCATCCAGGGCGCCCCGGGCACCGGCAAGACCGTGGTCGGGCTCCACCGAGCGGCCTACCTGCTCTACGCCCACCGGGACCAGCTCGCACGCCAGCGGGTGCTCGTCGTCGGCCCGAACGAAAGCTTCCTCTCCTACATCGGCGATGTGCTCCCGGCGCTGGGCGAGATCGACGCCACGCAGACGACCGTCGAGCGGCTGGCCGAGGAGTCCCTGAAGGGGCGCCATCCGAAGGCCGCCCTCCGCGGCACGGACTCCCCGGACGTGGCCCGGCTCAAGGGGGACGCACGCCTGGCGGAGGTCCTCCACCGCGCTGTCTGGTCGGGGCTGTCGCTCCCCTCCGAGCCGCTGGAGGTCCCTTGGGGATCGCGGCGCCATCGGGTTCACCCCTGGCAGGTCGAGGAGATCGTCGAAGGGCTCCGCAGCCGAGGCGTGCGCTACGGAGCCGCCCGGGCCATGCTGGCCCAGCGTCTCGCCCACGAGGTGCTGGTGCGGATGGAGGAGGCCGGGGACTCACCGGACGACCGGGTTCAGGACAGGGTGGCGCGCAGTCGCGAGGTCCGGCGGTATGTGGACGCGATCTGGCCCGCGGTCGATCCCGTGCGCCTGGTGCATCGGCTGCTCTCCGACGCCGAGGCGTTGGCCTCTGCCGGGGCCGGCCTCATCACCGAGGACGAGGCCAGGGCCCTGCAGTGGAGCCGTCCGGCACGCACACCCGCGAGCGCCCCGTGGAGCGTCGCCGACGCCGTCCTGGTCGACGAGGCGGCGGATCTGGTCGAGCGGACCGCCTCCTGGGGGCACGTCGTCCTCGACGAGGCGCAGGATCTGTCGGCGATGATGCTGCGCCTGGTCGGGCGTCGTGCGACGACCGGGTCGGTGACGGTGCTCGGGGACGTCGCGCAGGCGACGACGGCCTGGGCGACCACGACCTGGGCGGACGCGCTCGCGCACCTCGGCAAGCCCGAGGCGCACGTGGAGGAACTGACCAAGGGTTTCCGTGTGCCCGGCGAGGTGCTGGAGTACGCCGCGCGGCTGCTTCCGGTCATCGCCCCCGCCCTCGCTCCGCCGCGTTCGGTCCGGCGTACCCGCGGCGAGCTCCGCGTCGACCGAGTCCCCGATCCGGCGTCCGAGGCTGCGGCGATCGTGCGGGATCGACCCGGAGTCGGGTCGACCGGCGTGATCGTCCCCGATCGACTCCTCGCCGGCGTCGTGACTGCTTTCGCCGCGGCCGGCCTCGGGTTCGCCGTGGTGGGTTCGCCCCCGACGGTCACCGCCGACGAAACCGATGGCCTCTCACCGGAGAGTGACCCGGACCCGGTATGGCCCGAGGCTCCGCTGGACCTCGTGCCGGCCAGTCTTGCCAAGGGTCTGGAGTTCGACCACGTGGTCCTCCTCGAGCCCGAAGACATCGTCGCCGGAGAGCCCGACCGGATGCTCGGACTGCGCCGGCTCTACGTGTGCCTCACGCGGGCCGTGACGAGCCTGCAGGTGCTCCACACACGGGAGCTTCCCGACGAGCTGGGGCGGTGACGGTGCCCGGGACTACTCGGCCCGCTCGATGGTGACCGCAGTGTTGGGGGCACCGTCTCCGGGTCCGTTCGACGAGTCGCTCCCGTCAGCGGCCACGGTCCGGACCACCTCCAGACCGGTCTCGTCGATGGTGCCGAAGACCGTGTACGACGGGGGCAGCATCGTGTCGTCGTACACGATGAAGAACTGCGACCCGTTCGTGTTGGGACCGGCGTTGGCCATGGCCAGCGTGCCGGCGGGATAGGTCTCCGCTCCGCTCAACTCGTCGGCGAACGAGTACCCGGGGCCGCCGGTCCCGGTGCCGGTCGGGTCGCCGCACTGCAGCACGAAGATGCCCTCGGTGGTCAGACGGTGGCATTCGGTCCCGTCGAAGTAGCCCTGCTCGGCGAGCGACGTGAACGAGCCTGTCGTGCAGGGTGCGTTCTCCACGTCCAGCGTGAGAGGAAGATCGCCGGCACCCGTCACGAGCGTCAGCGAGCCGACCGGCTCCGGCGTCGCGGGAGGCAGTTCCACCGCCTTGGCAGCGTTGCCGTCCTCGCTCCAGGAACAGGTGGTCCCGGCCGGCACCTCGACGCGCTCGCCGGAGAGCTCGGTCGTCCCCTCCCCGGCGGGCGCCTCCGACGCCGTCCCGCCCTCGTCGTCCCCGCACGAGGCCAGCGGAATCATCAGCAGGGGCAGGACGAGAAGGGCGCGGCGCGTCGACATGCCGCCGATCGTAGACGGGCCCGGACTGCCCGGTCGCGCGTTTGGCTGTGCGACCCACCGGGCACACTGTCCCCATGAGCACGCCGCACACCCTGGTCCTGCTCCGACACGCCAAGTCCGACTGGACCGGCCCCGAGCCGGACCACGAACGGGGGTTGGCCAAGCGAGGCCGACGCCAAGCACCGGTGACCGGCCAGTGGCTCGCCACACATGCCGTCCCCGACCTCGCGCTGGTCTCCTCCGCGCGCAGGGCCCGGCTCACCTGGGACCTCGTCGCCGCCGAACTCGACCCGGTGCCGCCGGTCAAGATCGAGCCGCACCTGTACGGAGCCACCCTCGAGGGCCTGATGGAGCTCATCGCCGGTCTCGACGAGAAGGTCGGCACGGCCCTGCTGGTCGGCCACAACCCCGACCTGGAAGATCTGGTGGCCGAACTGACCGGGGAGTACGTCCGCCTGCCGACGTCGGCGCTGGCCGTGCTCGACCTGCCCCGCCGTTGGGCCGACCTCTCCGAGGGTGCGACGCTGCGGGCTGCCGGCCGGCCCGGCGACGACCCGACCCTCTGACTGGTCACGTCTTCCCGCCGACTGGTCACGTCTTCCCGCCGACTGGTCGCGTCTTTCGGGGCGATCAGCCGGGCAGGTACCCCAGCGCGGCCACGGCGTGGCCCGAGTGTTCGCAGACCCAGACCGGGTCGGGGCCGCCGAGTTCGGGGTGGATGTACAAGGAGTGAACGTCGTCGTCCTCGCACGCGCGGCACAGCGGCCATCTCCCGACCGAATCGAGCAGCGCGTCCTGGACGTCCTGGGCGACGAGCCCCGCGACGTACCACTTCCCCTCCGCCCACTGAGAGGTCCACCAGCGGCGGGTCGTGACCGCCGCTTCCAGCGCCGACACCGCGGCGGCGTTGGCCGCTCCGGTCACCTGGAGGTCGTGCAGCACGAGCGCTCGGGCGTCCAGAAGCGGATCGGATCTGGTCATCCCGCCATCGTCCCACCGCACCCAAGCGCCCTGCCGTCCTAGACTCCGACGGTGGACCTGATGCCGCTCGTGTTCTCGCAAGGATGGGCCAGCGGCGTGAACGCCTATCTCGTGGTGGTGGTCCTCGGGATCGCCGACCGCCTGCACGACCTCGGAGAGATTCCCGACGTGCTGGGCTCGACTCCGGTGCTCATCGCAGCCTTGGCCATGTTCGTGGTGGAGTTCTTCGCCGACAAGATCCCCTACGTCGACTCGGCGTGGGACTCGATCTCGACCGTCGTCCGCCCCACGGCCGGAGCCGTACTCGGCGTCCTCATCGCGGGCGACGCGACCACGCTGGAGCAGGCGTTCTACGGCGTGGTCGGAGGGGGAACCGCCCTGGCCAGCCACACCGTGAAGGCCGGAGTCCGCCTGGGGGTGAACACCTCTCCCGAGCCCTTCACCAACATCGGGCTGAGCACGCTGGAGGACCTCACCGTGTTCGGGGTCGTCGTCCTGGCGCTCGCTTACCCCTGGCTCGCACTGGCGGTCACGCTCACCCTGCTCGTGGTCGGGCTGCTGGTGGTCGGGTTGGTCTTCCACACGCTGCGAGCCGCGTGGCGCCGGCGCCGTGCGCCGAGACTCGAGAGCCGCGCGTGAGTGACCTCACCTTCACCGCGGTGCCCTACTTCTGGGAAGCGCGTCCGGAATCCTGGGTGTTCGTGAACCTGCCACCGGAGGTCTCCGAGGATGTCCGGGACCTGCTGACCGGGCCACCGGGAGGGTTCGGCTCGGTGCGGGTCGAGGTCACACTCGGGGCGACCACGTGGCGGACC
Organism: Marmoricola sp.; assembly: GCA_044224695.1. Classification (GTDB taxonomy): domain Bacteria; phylum Actinomycetota; class Actinomycetes; order Propionibacteriales; family Nocardioidaceae; genus Marmoricola_A. The sequence continues at coordinate 66,909 of JBGAJX010000003.1, forward strand.
AGCCTGTTCCCGAGCGCGGCGAACGGCACCTACGTCCTGCCCCTCAAAAGATCCGTACGCACGGCCGAGGACGTCGAGGTGGGCGAACCCGTCACCGTGGCGCTGCGAATCCTCCCGGCCGGCAGCTGACCGCCGACCGGCCGGAAAGACCCGACCAGTCGGCGGAAAGACGTGACCAGTCGCGGTCAGCCGCGGCGGCCCCAGAGCCATCGCAGCAGCACGAGGACCACGACGCCGACGGCGAGCTTGGGGCCGTAGGTCCGCAGCAGGATCGGCAGCACGGTCGAGCCCAGGTCGAGGGCGTCCTCGGTGGGTTCGGGTCGGGTGACGGTCGCCGTCGGTCGCGGAGCGGCTGACGGCGCCGACGATCCGGCTGATGACGGGGAGGCCGCCGCCGCAGGAGCCGCCGACGTCTCCCTTGCGCCGGCGTCTCCCGCTGCGGCTTCGCCCGAACCGGGCGCTGCTGCCGGCTGCTCGGCGGCAGCAGCGCTCGTCTCGGCCGCGGCGGCTTCCTCGGCCGCAACCTCGGCCGCCGGAGCGGTCACCTTGGACTTCAGGCACGCCACGAACTGCGCGAGCAACTTGTCGGAGACGTCCTGGAGCACGTTGCCGCGGCCGAACTGGGCGGCCTTGCCGGTGATGGCCAGGTCGGTGACGACGTTGACGCGGGTGCCCTCGCCGTCCTCGGCGAACGTGGCGGTCACCGTCGCACCGGCCGTGCCGTTGCCGCGCTTGTCCTTGCCCTGGGCCTGGAAGACCAGCCGGCGGGCCGACTCGTCCCGTTCGAGGAACGAGCCGGCCCCGCCGTACTGCAACGCAATCGGACCCAGCTTGACCTTGCAGGTGCCCTCGAAGGTGTCACCCTCGACCGAGGTCACCGCCGCACCCGGGAAGCACTCGGCGACCGAGGCGATGTCCTCGAAGGCGGCCCAGGTCTCGGGCACCCCGACGGGGACGGTGAAGGAGTGGGTCAGCTCCACCTGCTCACGCCCCCGCAGCGGCGAGGACCGCGCGCCGGGTCAGCACCGGGGCGAGGCTGCGCCGGTAGTCGGAGTCGCCGTTGAGGTCGGTCGGCGGGTCGGTGCCCTCGGCGGCCGTGGCCGAGGCGGCACGCACCGCCTCCTCCGTCGCGGACTGACCCACCAGCGCCGACTCCACGGACGCCGCGCGCAACGGCCGGTCGCCCATGTTGGTCAGCGCCACCTTCGCCTTGCTGATCGTGCCGCCCTCGGCCTGCACGGTCGCTGCGACCGCGACGATGGACCACTGGTGCGAGACGCGAACGAACTTCTCGTAGTGCGCGCCCCACCCGGTGTGCTTGGGCACCCGGATCGCGACCAACAGCTCGTCCTCACCGACGGCGGTGGTGAAGATGCCCTGGAAGAAGTCGCTCGCGGAGACCGTCCGGCGACCGTTCGCCCCGGCGATCACGAACGACGCGTCCAGCGCCAGCGCCGGGGCGCCGACGTCACCGGCCGGATCGGCGTGGGCCAAGGCACCGCCGATGGTGCCGCGGTGGCGGATCTGCGGGTCGGCCACGGTCTCGACGGCCTTGGCCAGCAGCAGCGCGTGCTCGCGCACCAGCGCGTTGGTCACCACGTCGTGGTGCGTGGTCATCGCGCCGATGACGAGGTCGTCGCCGTCCTCGCAGACCCCGGTCAACTCGGGGATGCGACCGAGGTCGATCACCAGCTCCGGGGCGTTCAGACGCATCCGCAGGACGGGCAGCAGCGACTGCCCGCCGGCGATGATCTTGGCGTCCTCGGACTGTCCCAGCGCGGCCAGCGCCTCCTCGACGGTGGCCGGCGCGACGTAGTCGAACTGAGCGGGGATCACAGGTCGCCTCCCTCGGCGTCGAAGTGGGGTTGAGACTCGGCAGGTTCGGTCTGCGCCGGACCGGACGCACCCTGGATGGCGCGCCACACGCGCTGCGGGGTGCACGGCATCTGGACGTCGTGGACGCCCATCGGGCGGAGCGCGTCGACGATGGCGTTGACCACCGCCGGGGTCGAGGCGATCGTGCCCGCCTCGCCCACGCCCTTGGTGCCCAGCGTGTTCGTCGTCGACGGCGAGACCGTGTGGTCGATGCCGAAGGAGATCGTGTCCGCCGCCGTCGGCAGCGTGTAGTCCACGAACGACCCGGACACCAGGGTGCCCTGCTCGTCGTAGACCGCCTCCTCCCACAGCGCCTGCGCGATCCCCTGCACCAACCCGCCGTGCACCTGACCGGAGACGATGAGCGGGTTGATGATCGTGCCGATGTCGTCCACACACACGTAGTTGCGCATCGTGGTCGCGCCGGTCTCGGTGTCGACCTCCATCGCGCACAGGTGGGTGCCGTGCGGGAAGGAGAAGTTCACCGGGTCGTAGGTCGCCGCGGAGTCCAACCGCAGCTCCATGTCCTCGGGGTAGTTGTGACCCGCGAAGGCGGCCGTGGCGAGCTCCTGGATCGCGACGCCCTTGTCGGTGCCGCGCACGCTGAAGGTGCCGCCGGCGAACTCGAGGTCGTCCTCGGAGGCCTCGAGCAGGTGCGCCGCGAGCTTCTTCGCCTTGGCGACCACCTTGTCGGCGGCCAGCACGAGCGCCTCACCACCGACCACCAGGGACCGGGAGCCGTAGGTATCGAGCCCACGCGGAGAGACCTGGGTGTCGCCGTGCAGGACCTCGATGTCCTCGAAGGGCACCCCGAGCCGGTCGGCGACGATCTGCGACCACGCGGTCTCGTGGCCCTGACCGTGCGCGGAGGCGCCGGTGATGACTTCGACCTTGCCGGTGGGCAGCATCCGCACCTCGGCCTGCTCCCAACCGCCCGCGCCGTAGTTGAGCTGGCCCAGCACCCGCGACGGGGCCAGACCGCACATCTCGGTGAAGGTCGAGACGCCGATGCCGAGCTGGATCGGGTCGTTGCGCTCACGGCGAGCGGCCTGCTCGGCGCGCAGCGCGTCGTACCCGAAGAGGTCGCGTGCCTTCTCGGTCGCGGCCTCGTAGTTGCCCGAGTCGTAGGTCATCCCGGCCACCGTGGTGAACGGGAACTCCTCGTGCTTGATCCAGTTCATCTCGCGGACCTCGAGAGGGTCCTTGCCCAGCTCGGCGGCGAGTTCGTCCATGAGCCGTTCGATGGCGTACGTCGCCTCCGGTCGGCCGGCGCCGCGATAGGCGTCCACCCAGGTCTTGTTGGTCAGCACCGTGGTGCAGTTGAACTGGTAGGACTCGAACTTGTAGATCGAGTTGAACATCCAGGCGCCCAGCACCGGTACGCCGCCACCGACGATCGCGACGTAGGCGCCGAGGTCGGCGAGCAGGTCGACCTTGAGGCCGGTGACCTTGCCGTCCTTGGTCGCCGCCAGGGTCAGCTTCTGCCACTGGTCGCGTCCGTGGTGCGCGGAGACCAGCGACTCCGAGCGGGTCTCGGTGTACTTGCAGGGCTTGCCGAGCTTGCGGGCGGCCAGGAACGTCGCCCACTCCTCCGGCGTCGACTGCAGCTTGCCGCCGAAGCCACCGCCCACGTCCGGCGCGATCACCCGGATCTTCGACTCCGGGACCCCGGTGGTGGCGGCCAGCAGGAACCGCAGGATGTGCGGGATCTGGGTGGCCGACCACATCGTGATCTGCTCGCCGGTGGGGTCCACGACCGTGGAGCGCGGCTCCATGAAGGCCGGGATGAGCCGCTGCTGGCGGTACTCCCGCTCGATCACGATGCCGTTGGCCCGCGCCTCCGCGATGGCGTCGTCGACGTTGCCGCCGGTCCCCGCGGTCGCGGAGTCGAGTTGCCAGAAGGCGGACTTGTTCGTGCCGAGCTCGGGGTGGGCCAGCACCGTGTCGGCGGCGGCCTCCTTGAGGTCGATCGCGGCCGGGAGCTCCTCGTAGTCCACCTCGACGAGCTCGGCGGCGTCGCGGGCCTCCGCGGCGCTGCGCGCCACGACCACGGCCACGATCTCGCCGGCGAAGGCGACCCGGTCCACCGCGATCGGCGGGTGTGCGGGGGTGACCTGGTCGGGGGTGATCGGCCAGGCGTTGGCGATCACGCCCTGCTCCTCGGCCACCTCGGCACCGGTGTAGACGGCGACGACGTTGGTGGCCTCCTTGGCCGCCGAGGTGTCGACGCTCAGGATCTTGGCGTGGGCGAAGGGGCTGCGCACCATCGCCAGGTGGAGCATGCCGGGCAACTGGATGTTGTCGGTCCAACGGGTCCGCCCGGTGATCAGGCGCTGGTCCTCCTTGCGCCGGCGGGCGGCGCCGATCTCGGCCTGGCCGGTGCTGGGCTCGGTGACGGTCACTGCGCGCTCCCCTCGAAGGCCGGGACGTCGGTGACGGCGATGCCTGCCGCCTGCTGCACGGAGCGGACGATGTTGTGGTAGCCGGTGCAGCGGCAGAGGTTGCCCTCCAGCCCGTGGCGGATGGCCTCCTCCGACGGGTTGGGGTTCTCGTTGAGCAGGTCGATCGACTGCATGATCATGCCGGGCGTGCAGAAACCGCACTGCAGCCCGTGACACTCCTTGAAGGCGGCCTGTACCGGGTGCAGTTCGCCGTCCTGGGCCAGGCCCTCGATGGTGGTCACCTCGTGCCCGTCGGCCTGGACCGCGAGCACGTTGCACGACTTCACGCTGCGGCCGTCGAGGTGCACCGTGCACGCTCCGCAGTTGCTGGTGTCGCACCCGATTACGGTGCCGACCTTGCCGAGCTTCTCTCTGAGGTACTGCACGAGGAGCATCCGGGGCTCCACGTCGTCGGTGTAGCTGGATCCGTCGACCTTCACGCTGATGCGGGTCATCAATCCTCCGGGCTCGTCGTTGAACTCCACTCCCGCCGGGGGCGCCGGGGCGGCGCCGTGCCCGCGGGGCACGCGATCGATCCTTGCGCGGCACAGCGACTGTGACAAGGTTCACGTTGCAGCAACGTTGCAACGACGTTGCGAGGGATCAGAGCAGCGCGGCGACGCGAGCCACCTGGGCGGGGTCCGCCGACGTCGGGATCAGGTGCACCTCGTCGGCTCCGGTCGCGGCGAACCGGTCCAGCAGCGCACGGAGCTGGACGTCGGTGCCGGCGAACCCGGTGCCGGGCAGCATCGCCTCCACCAGGTCGGCCGGCAGCCAGGTGAAGTAGTGCCGCAGGTGGGCGTCCACCTGGGCTCGCGCCTGCGCGACGTCGTCGTGCACGGCGTACCAGAACGACGTGGTCAGCCGCGGCGCGGGACGCCCCCGCTCGGCCCACGCAGCGCGGACCTGCTCGAAGAGCGGCCGTACGCCGTCGGGGTCGGCGTCCAGGCTGATCCCGGCCAGTCCGTCCGCCCAGGCCGCCGCACTGCGGACGGTCCGCGGACCCAGCGTGCCGACGAGGAGCTCCGGGCCTCCTGGCCGCACCGGCGGGGGTCCGACCCGTCGGGGCAGGTCGCGCACCCGCTCGCCCACCCAGATGCGACGTAGCAGGTCCACCCGCTCGGCCATCTCGGCCATCGTGCGGGACTTCAGCGGCGCCTGGACGGCCCGGTAGTCCTCGTCGCGACCACCGACCCCGAAGCCGACGCTCAGCCGCCCCTCGCAGAGCACGTCGGCCGTCGCCAGCGCCTTGGCCAGAGCGACCGGGTCGTGCAACTGCGGGACCACGACCGTCACCGTCAGACGCACGCGCCTGGTCCAGGCGGCGCACGCGCCCAGCAGGGTCAGGGTCTCGGGGTTGTCGAAGGCGACGCGCTCGCCGAAGCAGAGCGAGGAGTAGGGCCCCTCGTCCACGGCCCGGACCCAGGCCTCGAGCGTGCTCCGGTCCAGGTCCGGTTCCATCACCGGCAGCGTCATTCCCACCTGCATGAGCGAGGACTCTAGACGCACGGCAGCGGCCTCCCGGGACGCGGAGTCCCGGGAGGCCGCCTCGAGGTGGAGCCGGTCGATGAACCGGCGGCCTCAGCCCACGTGGGCCGCGCTGTGCGCGGACACCGCGATGACCTCGGTCGTGAGCACCCCGGTGGAGGAGAGCAGCCGAATCCGCACCGCGTTGACGGTGCCCTCGGTGTTCTTCGTGCCGTCGGAGTTGGTGATCTGCTCATTGAGGATCACCAGGGCCAGGTCGCCCCCGGGCTGCGGGATCGCCAGCGTGGTGTTCGGCGGCACCGGCAGGTCGAAGCCCTGTCCACCGACCCGCAGGTCGAGGAACGTCGCACCGAGCGTGCTCGACGCGTTCGTCCCGTTCGCCGTGCTGGCCGACGTCACGTCCACCACGTCGGCGGTGACCAGCCCACCGAGGAGGTTCAGCCCTTCGGTCTGGCTCCGCGCCTTGCTGGTCGCCGGGGAGCCGATCGCGCCCTCGGCGGTGTTGTTCGCGGTGTCGGAGACGGCCAGCCCCGGCACGTTCGCCGCAACGTTGGCCGACTCGCTGCCGCCGAGCGGCGTGATCTCGGCCTTGCTGACGTACAGGCTGTCGAGCCCGAGCAGGGTCAGGCTCGAGGTGAAGGCGGTGAACGCCCTCGCCTCGACCGTGCTCGGCGCCGCCCCGCAGGCCCGCCCCGAGGGGTAGGTCGCGGTGGACTCGCTGTGGCCGATGATCACCTCGGTGCCGGCCACGACCCCGCCACCGACCGCCGCGGTCAGGGTGAGCCGGACCAGGTTGAGCGAGGCGGACGTGGTGTAGCGACCGTCAGGCAGCAGCGACGCGCTCCGCGTCTGCTCGTTCAGCAGGCCCTTGGCCAGCACCACACCCAGCGCGTTGGTGATGGTCACCGGCGTGTTGGGGGCGACGTCGGCGACCTTGGTCCCGTTGATCACCAGGTCCTGGAAGGTCGTCCCGGCGAAGCTGGACGAGGCCGAGAAGGGGTCGGCCGTCGACTGGGTGACGCCCTGCACCGTGGTCGCGGTCAACGCTCCACCGAAGAGGCTGAGCCCACTGATCCGAGAGGTCGAGGTGGTGCTCGCCTGCCCGGGATCCACCGCCGAACGCGACGAGGAGGACAGCAGTCCCCCGGTCAGCACGCCGGGCAGGGCCAGGTTGATCACCGGGCCTTCGGCGTCGTCCGCAGTCCGGGTCGGCGCACTCGACGCGGAGGTCACCTGCGGCGTTACCACCACGATGTCGGAACCGAGCAGGTTGACCGACGCCTTCAGTTCGTACGCCGACCCCGACGTCGCCGCGCCCGCATTGGTGACCGGCGTGGAGAACATCGCCTCGACCTTCGGGTGGTTCGTCGCCGTGATCGAGGCGACGTTGGTCACCGAGGTGTTGTTGGCCGCGTTGACGACCACGGTGAGCTGGCGCGTTCCGCTCGCCCCCACGGCGAGGTTCCCCAGCGTCCAGGTGGCGGTGTTGCCCTCCACCTGTGCCTGCGGAGCTGCCGCGATCGGCTGGTTCGCCGGCGGCGTGTCGGTGAGCACCGCGCTCGTCGCCGGAGCGGTGCCGGAGTTCTTGTAGCCCAGCGTGTAGGTCTGCAGCCCACCCGAGACGACCGTGGCCCGGCAGCCGCTCTTGGTGAGCGTCAGCTTCGGCTGGTAGTCGACCTTGGTCGTGGCCGTGCTGGAGTCGTTGTCCGGGTTGGTGGTGTTGGTGCTCGTCGTGGTGATCAGGCCGGTGTCGGTCAGGGTCTTGAGCCCCGAGGTCGACGCGGTCGGGTCGATCTTGACCTTGTAGGTGATCGTCCCGGCTGCACCCTTGGCCAGGGCGGGCAACCCGAAGGTGACCTGCTGGATCGGCTGCGTCGCGTTGAACGTGGTCGAGACGGTGATCGGGCTGCCGCCGAGCTCGGCCACCACCGAACCGGGCACGAAGGACTGGTTGCCGGTCAGGGTGTCCTTGATCGAGACGCCCTGCGCGGTGTCGGTGCCGGCGTTGCCGAACGCCAGGCTGTGGGTGACGGTCTGACCCGGGAGGGCGGTCGCCGGGGCAGTCTTCACGACGTACACGTCGACGGTCTTGGTCACCTGCGGGTAGGTCACCGTGGTGATCTCGGTGTCGGTGTTGTTGTCCGGGTTCGGGTCGCCGGTCACCACGACCTTCGCGGTGTCGGCGTACTGCACCGTCTGGCCCGCGGGCCCGGTGGCGGGCACCCGCTGCTGGAACAGGATGGTGCCGCCCTTGCCGGCAGCCACCGACCCGACGGACCAGGTGAGGGTGGTCTTGCCGGTCGTCGGCGTGTTCGCCTGGACGGTCGGTTCGGCCGCTCCCGTGGTCGAGCCGGCGACGTAGGTCAGGCCGGCGTCCATGACGTCGGTGATCTTGACGCTGGAGGCGCTGCTCGTCCCCCGGTTGACGTAGGAGAGGGCACAGCTCACGGCCGCTCCCGGAGCCACCGCGTCAGGCGTGCAGTCCTTGTCCAGCGCGAGGTCGGGCTTGCCGGGGACCGTCACCGTCACGGTGTCCGTGCTGGGCTTGGCCTTGTCGGAGATCGTCGTCGCCTTGTTGGTGCACGTCCCGGACTTCACCAGGGTGGCCTTGAACGCCACCGTGCGTACGCCGCCCGAGGTCACCTGGGGGAAGGTCCAGGAGACCGAGCCGCCAGGTCCCGACGCCGGCGCCGAGACCGGTGCCGGGCTCGCCGTGCCGGGCACGTACTGCATGCAGTCCGGCAGGGCGTCGGTGACGGTGAGGTCCTGCTTGATGTAGTCGTACGACTTCGCGGTCACCTTGATCGACACGGTCACGGTCGCGCCGAGCGCGCCGGTGAAGGAGTCCTTGCCGTCGATCTTCTTGTCGGTGGTGGTCGTGATGGTTCCGGTCGCCTGGGCGGGCGTGAGTAGGCCGGGCGCACCGACCGTCGCCAGACACAGAACCGTGAGCAGGGTCAACCAGACCCGTCTTGCTGCCATGACACGCTCCTCGTTGATGAGAACGAGGCGCGATCCACTGACCGGCCGTTGCGGAGGTCCCCTCCCCCACGCCTACGGGACGACGCCCGGGGCCCCGTGCCCCGCACATCGGGCCAGACTCTTCCGGGTGTGCGCGGGCGCCCGCAAGACCCGCACCGACTATTGCGAGGGGGCCCCCGTCGCATTTGCCAGGGTCTGCACGGATGTGCGGTCGTGGTGGATCCGGCCTTCGGTCTGGGTCAGCGGCTGACCGCGGCCACCCCACTGCCGCGCGATGATCTCGGCGGCGATGCTCACGGCGGTCTCCTCCGGGGTCCGCGCCCCCAGGTCGAGCCCGACCGGCGAGGAGATCCGGCCGATCTCCTCCTCGGTCAGCCCGGCCTCACGCAGGCGCTCCTGCCGGTCCTCGTGGGTGCGGCGCGAGCCCATCGCGCCGATGAACCCGACCTCGGGCAGCCGGGTGGCCACCTCCAGGAGCGGTACGTCGAACTTGGGGTCGTGCGTCAGCACGCAGAGCACGGTGCGCCGGTCGATCCGCCCGGCCTCGGCCTCGGCGGCCAGGTAGCGGTGCGGCCAGTCGACGACCACCTCGTCGGCCGAGGGGAACCGGGTGGCGGTGGCGAACACGGGCCGCGCGTCGCAGACCGTGACGTGGTAGCCCAGGAAGCCCCCGATGCGGGCGACCGCGGCGGCGAAGTCGATCGCACCGAAGACGATCATCCGCGGGGCCGGGGCGAAGGCCCAGACGAACACCCGCTGGCCCTCACCGCGCCGTTCCCCGTCGGGCCCGTAGGTGAGTACGCCGCTGTGTCCGGAAGCGAGCAGGCCGAGCGCGTCGTCGGCGACCGCGGCGTCCACCCGGTCGGCCCCGAGCGTGCCGGTGAGGTCGGGTGCACCGTCACCGGGGCGGATGATCATCCGGTGCCCCAGGCGCGTGCGATCGGGGTGGTCCACGACCGTGGCAACCGCGACCGGCCTGTCATGGGCGAGGTCGTCGGCGATGGAGCCGAACTCGGGGAAGGTCTCGCGGTCGACGCGCTCGACGTAGACGTCGAGGATCCCGCCGCAGGTCAGGCCGACCTCGAAGGCGTCGTCGTCGCTGACGCCGTAGCGGCGCAGCACCGGCTCGCCCGAGGCCACCACGGACTGGGCGAGCTCGTAGACAGCGCCCTCGACGCAGCCGCCCGAGACCGACCCGACGGCCGAGCCGTCGGGGCCGACGAGCATCGAGGCGCCCGGCGGGCGGGGCGCGGACCGGAACGTGGCGATCACCGTGCCCATCCCGACCGGTTCCCCGGCCTCCCACCAGGCCGAGAGCTGTTCGACCACCTCACGCACGTGCGATCACCTCCAGGACCTCCGCGAACGCGGCCATCGAGTGTCCGGCCACGAAGTCATCAACGTACGGCAGGGCCGCGGCCATCCCCTGCTGCACCGGCTCGTAGCCGGAGATGCCCTTGTGCGGGTTGACCCAGACGACGCGATGGGCGAGGCGGTGCAGGCGCGCCATCTGCTCGGTGAGCAGCGTGACGTCGCCGCGCTCCCAGCCGTCGCTGAACAGCACCACCACCGCACCGCGGACCAGGCCCCGCTGGCCCCACCGGTCCAGCAGCACCTTGAGGCCCTCGCCGAGGCGAGTGCCGCCGGACCAGTCCGGCATGGTCTGACCGGCGGCGACCAGAGCCTGCTCGGCGTCGCGGCGCCCCATCGCCCGGGTGAGCCGGGTGACGCGTGTCCCCACCGAGAACACCTCGGCGCGCGCCCGCCGTCCCGACCGGGTGCCGGTGGCGTACCGGTGGGCGAGCCGCAGCAGGGCATCGGCGTACGTCGACATCGACCCGGAGACGTCCACGACGAGGACCACCCGACGGGGGCGCACCGACCGGTCCCGCCAGGCCAGGTCGACCGGCTCCCCGAGTTGGCGCAGCGTCCGTCGCAGCGTGGCCGCGGCGTCGACCTCGCCGCGGCGATGCGGCGTGCGCCGATAGGACGGCCGGAGCGGGGCCTCGGGGCGCAGCGCCCCGAAGAGCCGCACCAGCAGCGCCCGTTCGGCGGGGTCCAGTCCCCCGATGTCGCGGTGCCGCAACACCTCGGCATCGCTGGCCGCGGCACGCACGATGTCGGCGTCCTCGTCGCTCTCACCGCTCTCGGCGTCCTGCAACGTGGGCGCGACCTGGCGCACCGGCGGGGGCGGTGCGCTCTGCTTCCCCGATCGCACCGGCGGGCCGTGGAACCACGCCTCGAACACCCGGTCGTAGGGGCCGAAGTCCTCCGGTCCGGCGCACAGGGTGGCCCTGCCCGCACGGTGGACGGCCACCTCGCTGCCGGCGCCGAGCACGGCGGCGGCGTCCAGGAACGCCCGTGACCGGTCGGGCGTCACCCGGACCCCGGCCGCGCGCAGCGCCCGGGTGAAGCCCAGGAGCAGCTCGTCGGCCCCGTGCACGGTCGGCGTGGAGGGCGCTGCCATCAGGCGGTGAGCATCCGGTCCAGGGCCGCCTTCACCCGATCGGCGTCCTCGCGGTACTTGATCGCCGCCCCCAGCGTGCGCGCCGCCGACTCCACGTCGAGGGTCTCGGCCCCGATGCGTTCCAGCGCCCGCGCCCAGTCCAGGGTCTCGGCCACGCCGGGTGCCTTCACCAGGTCGGCGGTCCGCAACTGCTGGACCAGGGTGACGACCTGCTCCGCGAGCCGCTCGGAGACCTCCGGCGCACGCGAGCGCACGATCGCGATCTCCCGCTCGAGCCCGGGGTGGTCGATCCAGTGGTAGAGGCAGCGTCGTTTCAGGGCATCGTGCAGTTCCCGGGTCCGGTTGGAGGTGAGCACCACGATCGGCGGAACCTCGGCGGCGACGGTGCCCAGCTCCGGGATGGAGACCGCGTACGTCGACAGCACCTCCAACAGGAACGCCTCGAACTCGTCGTCGGCCCGGTCCACCTCGTCGACCAGCAGCACCGCGGGGCTCTGCCGCAGGGCCTGGAGCACCGGGCGGGCCAGCAGGAACCGCTCGGAGAACAGGCCCTGCTCGACCTCGGCGAGGTCGGTCTCGCCCGCCACCGACTCCACCGCGCGCAGGTGCAGGATCTGCCGCGGGAAGTCCCAGTCGTAGAGGGCCTGGGAGGCGTCGATGCCTTCGTAGCACTGCAGCCGGATCAACGGGACGTCCAGCGTCGCGGCCAGCGCCTCGGCCAGGGCCGTCTTCCCCGTGCCCGGCTCGCCTTCGAGGAGCAGCGGGCGCTGCAGGGCCAAGGCCAGGTAGCCGACGGTGGCCAGCGCGTCGTCGCAGAGGTAGCCGGTGGTCCCCAGCAGCGTGGCCAGCGCCTCCGGGGAGTCCGGCAGGGCGGGCTCAGTCATGGCGCGGCGCCCTGACGCCGGGGAGGCCCCGGTCGAGGTCGGCGGGCTCGTCGAGGTCCCGTCCGGTCGCGAGGTCTTCACACGCCACGTGCACCACCTTGTGGGTCGAGAGGTAGGGCTGGGCCCCGGTGTCTCCCCTCAGCGTGCCGCACAGGGCAACCCAGTGGTCCCGGCCGAGCAGCACCGGGTGGCCCGGCGTGTCGCCGTACGTCGCCCGCACCAGCGCGTCCGGACCCGCACCGGCGCCGGCCCAGGCCCCGATGACCCGGCGCAGGACCTCCACCCCGACGTCGGGCAGGTCGACCAGGGTGACCAGGGTGGCGGGCGCCGCCGCGTGGTCGACCAGGTGACGCAGCCCGGCCCGCAGGGAGGCGCCCATCCCCTCCGCCCAGTCGGGCGCGCGCAGCAGGGTGACGCCGTCCAACCGGGGCTCGACGGCGTCATAGAGGTGCTGGGCCTGGTCGCTCTCGGCGCCGAGGACGACCACGACCTCGGCGCAGCCCGCGTGCAGGAGGCGCTCGGCGGTCAGCCAGGTGAGCGGGATGCCCCGCTCGTCGGAGAGCAGTGCCTTGGGCATGCCCATGCGCCGACCGGCCCCTGCGGCGAGCAGGAGTCCGACCGGCGCCTCAGGGGCGTCCGCCACCGTTGCGCGAGAGCGGGACCCACAGCTTGAAGCGGTCCGCCCGGTAGACCGAGCGCGACACCTCGACCGGGACCGTGTCGTGGAAGGCGCGACGCGCGACGCGCAGCACCGGCTGGCCCGGCTCCAGGTTCAGCAACTCGGTCTCCGGCGGTGTGGGCACCCCCGCCTCGATCGAGTCCTCCCCCCACGTCGGGGAGAGGTTGCGGCGGTCGAGCTCGGCGTAGAGCGAGGCGGGCAGGTGCTCGAGCAGGTCCGGGACCAGCGCCAGCGGGAGGTAGGCGTCCTCGAGGCACATCGGCTGGGCGTCGGCGATCCTCAGCCGCTGCCAGTGGGCGACCCGGTCGCCGACCTCGATCTCCAGGGCGCGCGCCACGCCGGGACCGGCGGACTCGACCCGCGCGAGCAGGGTGCGCGACTCGGGCTTCATCCCCCGGCGCTGCATCTCCTCGGCGAAGCCGGTCAGGCGGGGGACCTGGTCGAAGCGGCGCTGCGCGACGAAGGTGCCGCGCCCCGGGATCCGCTCCAGCAGGCCCTCGGAGACCAGCGCGTCGAGCGCCTGGCGAACCGTCATCCGGGCCACGCCGAAGTACTGCACCAGCTCCCGCTCGGACGGGGCAGGCGTGCCGGGCTCAGCGCCCTCGACGAGCGCTCGGACGTACTCCCGCACCTGCACGTGCTTGTGCACGACCGAGCGTGGTCGCGCGGACAACGCCGCTTCACCCATGCGCCATCCCCCTTCGGTGGCTCCCTTCGGCTACCTTAACCACGACTTCGCCGTGGGGACATGGCCTGAGGGCCCCCAGTTCACGCCGAATGCGGACGCGTTCGCGGGACCTGACGTCGGGGGCCGCGTCCCGTCCAGGGCGGTTTCACTCCTGGGTGATCGCGCGCAGGACGTCGAGGCGGGCCGCCCGGCGCGCCGGGAAGACGGCCGCCAGCACGCCGAGGCTGGCCGCGGCCAGCACGAACGCCCCCAGGGTCACCCAGGGGATCGAGAGCACCTCCAGCCCCTCGTCGGCCAGCGCCCGGATCAACGTGATGCCGAAGACGGTGCCCATCGCCACGCCGAGAACCGTGCCCAACACGGCGATCACGATCGACTCCAGCCTGATCATCGTGCGCAGCTGGCGCCGGCTGACCCCGATCGCCCGCAGCAGGCCCACCTCGCGGGTGCGCTCGATGACCGAGAGCGCCAACGTGTTGACCACGCCGAGGACGGCGATGAGGACGGACAGGCCGAGCAGGGCGTTGATCAGGTTGAGCAGGGTGTCGATCTGCTCCTTCTGCTCCTCGGCGAAGCCGGCCGGGTCCTTCAGCGTGACGGTGGGCAGGGGCTCGGTGATCTCCTCGATGTCGGCCCGCAGCGCGTCCACGTCGGCGTCGGGTGTCTTGGAGATGAAGAGCAGCGAGTCCAGCGGCGCCAGCCCGGCCTCGATCAGGGTCTGCTGCGTCACCAGCCATTCCGCAGGAAGCGCGGCCGAGGAGGTGAAGATCGAGGCGACCCTCAGCTCGCGGTCACCGGCCTGGAACTCCAGGGTGACCGTGTCGCCCACCGAGAGCCCGCGGCTCTCGGCGACGTTCGAGGCCACCGCCACGGTGTCACGGGTCAGGTCGGACAACGACCCCGCGGCCATCGGGATCCGCAGCACCTCGGCCAGGTCCGTCGGGTTGACCGCCGCGAGGAACGCGCGCCCCCCACCCTCGATCTCGGGGAAGGCCTGGCGCAACGACGCCACGGCAGCGACCCCGTCGACGTCGCGGATCTGGTCGGCCAGCGCCGGGGAGAACGGCTGTCCGATCACGTTCGAGACGATGAACTCGCTGGTGAGGCTCTCCTCCACGGCCGCGTCGGTGCTCGCCGAGGCGGAGCTGCCCAGGATCGCCATGGTCGACATCAAGGCGAGTCCGACCATCAGTGCGCTGGCGGTCGCGGCGGTGCGGCGCGGGTTGCGCAAGGAGTTCTCGGTGGCCAGGCGCCCGACCGTGCCGAAGCCCCGGTAGGCGAGCCCGAACAGCTGGATCACCGGGCGCCCGACGAAGGGGGCGAGCTGGGAGACCCCGATCAGCACCGCCAGCATCCCGCCGCCGATCAGGATCAGGTTGTTGCCCACGAGGTCGAGCAGCCCGACAGCCATCGCGACAGCGCCCAGGACGACCAGCCCGACGCCGAGGATGAGCCTCGTCCGCAACGACGACTCCGGCATGGCCACGTCGTCGCGCAGCGCCTGGATGGGCGCGATCCGCGACGCACGGCGTGCCGGTAGGTAGGCCGCCACCACCGTGACCACGATGCCCACCACGTACGACGCGGCGACGGTGGTCGGCGCCACGGGGAAGTCCGCGTCGCCCAGGTCCAGGCCAAAGAGGGCGAAGAGGTACTTCAGGCCGATCGCCAGGAGGTAGCCGACGGCGAGACCGAGCGTCGACCCCACCAGGCCGACGCCGAGCGCCTCCAGCAGCACCGACCCGGTGACCTGACGGCGTGACGCGCCCAGCGCCCGCAGCAGGGCCAGCTCGCGGCTGCGCTGGGCGACCAGGATCGAGAAGGTGTTGATGATGATGAAGGTGCCGACGACCAGCGAGATCCCGGCGAAGACCAGCAGGAAGGTGTTGATGAACCCGAGGATCCGGTCGATGCCGGCCTGGTTCTGCTCCACGACGTCGTCACCGGTGCGTGCTTCGATCCCGTCGGGGAGCACGGCATTGGCGGCGTCGGCGAGCTCCTGCTGGGTGACCCCCTCGGCGACGTTGAGCGAGATGGCGGTGTAGGCGTCCTGCCCGCCGAGGAACTGCTCCTGGAGGAAGCCGAGGTCGAACATCGACAGCGTCGCCCCGTTGAGCCCGCCGGCGCCGAACTCGATGCGCCCGACCATCTCGGCCTCGATCGTCGGGGGGTCGCCGGGCGTGACCAGGGTGACGGTGTCGCCGATCGAGTAGCCACCCTTCTCCGCGGTGTCGCTGTCGAGCGCCACCTCGCCGGCGGCGTCGGGGAGACGACCCTCGACCAGCTGGATGATCGGCTTGCCGGTGATCGAGCGGGTCTCGGTCGGGTTGAAGGCGAGACCGGGCGGACCGTTGCCGCCGACCACCTTGCCGTCCGTGCCGATCACGAAGACGGTCTGCAGGCCGACCGTGCCGTAGACGCCGTCGGCCTCCGGCAGCCCCTCGAGGTCAGCGAGCACCGAGGCCGGGATGGTGCGCGAGTCCGAGGCGGAGTCGAAGTCACCGGCCCCTTCGAAGGCGACCTCGACGTCCGCAGTCGAGCCCTCGATGATGTCGTCGAAGGCGCCGCCGATGGCGCCGGTGAAGATCAGGGAACCGGCGACGAAGGCGACGCCGAGGACGATGGCGAACCCGCTCAGGAGCAGGCGCACCTTGCGGGCCACGAGGTTGCGCCAGGTGACGGTGAGCACGTGCGGCCTCAGCCCTGGTTCGCCGGGGCGGCGGCCAGTCGGCCCATCTGCTCCAGGACGCGCTCGGCGGTGGGCTCACGCATCTCCTCCACGACACGACCGTCGGCGAGGAAGACCACCCGGTCGGTGTAGGCGGCGGCGACCGGGTCGTGGGTCACCATGACGATCGTCTGACCGAACTCGTCCACCGAGCGACGGAGGAGATGGAGCACCTCGGCGCCGGAGCGGGAGTCCAGGTTGCCGGTGGGCTCGTCGGCGAACACGATGCTGGGTCGGCTGGCCAGGGCCCGGGCCACCGCCACGCGCTGCTGCTGTCCGCCGGAGAGTTCGTTGGGACGGTGGTCGAGACGGTCGGCCAGGCCCACCGTCGCGATGACCTGCTGATACCACGCATCGTCGGCCTTGCGGCCGGCGATCGAGAGCGGGAGCAGAATGTTCTCCTCCGCGGTCAGGGTCGGTACCAGGTTGAACGACTGGAAGACGAAGCCGATGCGGTCGCGCCGCAGCCGGGTCAGGTCGTTGTCGCTGAGCCGCGACAGGTCGGTGTCGCCGATCTGCACGGTGCCGGAGGTCGCGTCGTCCAGGGCCGCGCAGCAGTGCATGAGGGTCGACTTGCCGGAGCCCGAGGGGCCCATGACCGCGGTGAACTCGCCGTCGTACAGGTCGAGGCTGACGCCGTCGAGAGCGCGCACCTCGGCCTGGCCGGAGCCGTAGATCTTGGTCAGGCCGCGGACGCTGGCCGCGACGCCGTGCGGCCGCCCGACTGCTCCGTGCTGGCCCTCGTCATGTCCGGTGTGGCTGGTCACAGCCCGTCCCCTCGTCGTCGCGCCGGCCGGGGCCGGTCGGAATCCCCGTGCAGAGAACGTAGCCAACGCCCCCGACACCACCCAACCCGGATTCCCCAGGGGACTCCCCCGAGACGTCCCTGACGGCCCCCGGACGCTGGTTCGCGACGACACTCGCGACCGAGCACTAGAACATGTGTTCGAATGCTGGTAGTCTGCGCGTCGTGTCGCCGACCGTGCAGCCCTCGCTCTTCGACAGCGCTGCGGACTCCCCGGCGTACGGCAGCCTGGCGCGCCTGACCCGGCGTACGACCCTGGAGTACGGCGCCTGGGTGGATCACGCGCCGGGGTGGCTGGTCGGCTCGGACCGCCTCTTCGAGCGCCTACTCCGGGAGGTGCGCTGGCGCGAGGAGCGCCGCCGGATGTACGACCGCGAGGTCGACGTGCCACGACTGCTCGCCTTCTACGGCGAGCGCGAGCGGCTCCCCGACCCCCTCCTCACCGAGGCCCGGTCACTGCTCGGCGAGCATTACGCCGGGGTGCTCCCCGAGGGGTTCGCGACCGCAGGTCTCTGCCTCTACCGCGACGGCTCCGACAGCGTCGCCTGGCACGGCGACCGGATCGGACGCGGCCGGTCCGGCGACACCCTGGTCGCGATCCTCTCGCTGGGCGCACCTCGACGCCTGCTGCTGCGTCCGGCCGGAGGCGGCCCCGCCACGCACGGGTTCAGCCTCGGACACGGCGATCTGGTGGTCATGGGCGGCTCGTGTCAGCGCACCTGGGACCACGCGGTCCCCAAGTCGACCCGGGCCACCGGGCCGCGGGTCAGCGTGCAGTTCCGGCCCCGCGGAGTGCTGTAGTCACCACCCCTGACAAACGCCGCAGGGCCCAGCCGGATCGGCTGAGCCCTGCGTGTGTCGCGTGGAGCGGTGGATCAGAAGTCCATGCCGCCCATGCCGCCGTCGCCGCCCGGCATCGGGGCAGCCTTCTCGGGCTTGTCCGCCACCACAGCTTCGGTGGTGAGGAACAGCGCCGCGATGGAGGCGGCGTTCTGCAGCGCGGAGCGCGTGACCTTGGCCGGGTCGAGGATGCCCTCGGCGACCATGTCGACGTACTCGCCGTTCGCGGCGTTGAGACCGGTGCCGGCCGGGAGGCTGCGCACCTTCTCGACCACGACGCCGCCCTCGAGGCCGGCGTTGACCGCGATCTGCTTCAGCGGGGCCTCGGTGGCGTGACGCACGATCTGCGCACCGGTGGCCTCGTCACCCTCGAGCTCGAGCTTCTCGAACGCAGCGGTGGCCGCCTGGAGGAGCGCGACGCCACCGCCGGCGAGGATGCCCTCCTCGACCGCGGCCTTGGCGTTGCGGACCGCGTCCTCGATGCGGTGCTTGCGCTCCTTGAGCTCGACCTCGGTGGCCGCGCCGACCTTGATCACCGCGACGCCGCCGGCGAGCTTGGCCAGCCGCTCCTGCAGCTTCTCGCGGTCGTAGTCGGAGTCGCTCTTCTCGATCTCGGCGCGGATCTGGTTGACCCGACCCTGGATCTGCTCGCCGTCGCCGGCGCCCTCGACGATGGTGGTCTCGTCCTTGGTGAGCACGACCTTGCGCGCCTGGCCGAGGAGCTCCAGCCCGGTGTTCTCGAGCTTGAGGCCGACGTCCTCGCTGATGACCTGGCCACCGGTGAGGATGGCGATGTCCTGCAGCATGGCCTTGCGGCGGTCACCGAAGCCGGGCGCCTTGACCGCGGCCGACTTGAAGGTGCCGCGGATCTTGTTGACGACCAGGGTCGCCAGCGCCTCGCCCTCGACGTCCTCGGCGATGATCAGCAGCGGCTTGCCCGACTGCATGACCTTCTCCAGGACCGGGAGCATGTCCTTGACGTTGGAGATCTTCTGGTTGGCGATGAGGATGTAGGCGTCCTCGAGGACGGTCTCCATGCGCTCGGGGTCAGTCATGAAGTACTGCGAGATGTAGCCCTTGTCGAAGCGCATACCCTCGGTCAGCTCCAGGTCGAGGCCGAACGTGTTCGACTCCTCGACGGTGATGACGCCTTCCTTGCCGACCTTGTCCATGGCCTCGGCGATGATCTCGCCGACCTGGGTGTCCGCAGCGGAGATCGAGGCGGTGGAGGCGATCTGCTCCTTGGTCTCGACGTCCTTGGCCATCGCCAGCAACTGGCTCGAGACGGCCTCGACGGCCTGCTCGATGCCGCGCTTGAGCGCCATCGGGTTCGCGCCGGCGGCGACGTTGCGCAGACCCTCGCGCACCATCGCCTGGGCCAGCACGGTGGCGGTGGTGGTGCCGTCACCCGCGACGTCGTCGGTCTTCTTGGCGACCTCCTTGACCAGCTCGGCGCCGATCTTCTCGTAGGGGTCCTCCAGCTCGATCTCCTTGGCGATCGAGACGCCGTCGTTGGTGATCGTGGGAGCGCCCCACTTCTTCTCCAGGACGACGTTGCGGCCCTTGGGGCCCAGGGTGACCTTGACGGCGTCGGCGAGCGTGTTCATGCCACGCTCCAGACCGCGCCGGGCCTCCTCGTTGAAAGCAATGAGCTTCGGCATAACTCCTGCGGTTCCTCACGCGTAGAGTCGACTGGCTCGGGGGACGCCCGCGACGGACGATCCTGCTGACCCGGCAGACCCTTCCCGCCGGCGCTGGGGACCTCGACTCCCGACCCATGGATTAAGCACTCTCGGTATGAGAGTGCTAACTCCATGTTTAGCACTCGCCCTAGGCGAGTGCAAGCGAGCCCGGGGGTGCCCCCAGGTCTAGACCCCCTGGTTCCGGGGCCGGAGACCATTGACCCCTCGCGAACCGCCGGAATAGCCTGACGACACCTCGTGGGTGCGACGGGGTTTCGGCCGGAGAGACGCATGCGTCTCTCCGGCCCCTGTCATTTCAGGGGGCAGACGCCTCGTCGTCGGGGGCAGGCAGCCGGGACAGCAGCTCCTCGACCATCCCGGCGAAGGCACGCGCGTTGCGCGGCAGGACGTCCAGATAGAGCCCGGGCTCGGTGACCTCGACCTCGCTGACCACCCAGGTTCCGTCGAGCCGCAACAGGTCCACCCGCGCGTACGCGAGCTCGGCACCCGGTCGCTCGAGGCGCAGGACGTCCTCGGCCGCCGCGACCACATCGACGGCCAGCGTCGCGAGCTCCGCGGTCAGACCGGTCGGGCTGGTCGTACCGCCGTACTGCTCGTGCACCCGCAGCTCCGCGCTTCCCTGCGCCGGGTGCTTGACCACCGCCGCCACCGGCAGCCCGTCGAGCACGAAGACCGACGTCTCGCCCTCGGTACGGATCGACTCCACCACCGGTTGCAGCACCCAGGGCCCCTCCCCCGGGACCGGGATCGGCGAGGTGAGTTCGACGCCGAGGCCGAGCACGTCGGCCGGCTGCGGGTCGGGCTCGACCACGAGGACGCCCCGACCCCCCGCTCCCACGCGCGGCTTGAGCAGGACCCGACTGCCGGCGAACGAGGCCGCGGCGTCGGAGAGCGCGCTCAGGTCGTCGACGAGCACGGTGGGCACGACCTCGACCCCGGTGGCGGCGAGGTCGAGAAGGTAGGCCTTGTCGGTGTTCCACCGGAAGGCGTCCGCCCCGTTGGCCAGGTGGCTCCAGCGCTCGACGTGCTCGGCCCAGGCCAAGAAGTCGCCCAGCCGGGCGTGGTAGTCCCAGGTGCTGCGGACCGCCGT
The DNA here is from genome assembly GCA_044224695.1 of Marmoricola sp. Lineage (GTDB taxonomy): Bacteria > Actinomycetota > Actinomycetes > Propionibacteriales > Nocardioidaceae > Marmoricola_A. Next base: position 87,579 of record JBGAJX010000003.1, read on the forward strand.
CAACGGCGCGGCCGACCAGTCGACGGTCGGGTCGTCCCAGACCACCCAGGCACTGCTGAACCCGCGCCGCGCGAGCTCGGCGGTCAGCAGGTCGCCGCCGGGCTCCCCGCCGGGGAGGTCGGCAGAGGTGACCAGATGGACGTGCGGCACCGCAGGAGGCTACCGGCCGCCGGAGGGACGGGCCTCAGCAGCCGCCGGCCACCGCCGGAATCACCGAGATCGAGGTGCCGTCCGGCGTCGGGGTGGCGAGACCGTCGAGGAAACGGACGTCGTCGTTGCCGACGTACACGTTGACGAAGCGGCGCAGCGCCCCGCTCTCGTCGAGGATCCGCGCCTTGATGCCGGCGTACTTGGCGTCGAGGTCGTCCAGCACCTCGCCGAGGGTGGCGCCGGTGGCGCTCACCTCGGACTCACCGTCGGTGTAGGTGCGCAGGATCGTGGGGACGCGGACGTGGACGCTCATCTCTTCCTCTCGGGCAGCGCCGGCTCAGAGGAGCCCGGTCGCGGTGAAGGCGGGGTAGCTCGGGTCGATGGTCGCGCTGACCTGCACGTGGCCCGACACCGCGTCGAGCGTCTTGAGCCCGTCGCCGGTGTTGAGGACCACGGTCTCCTTCTCGGGGTCGAGCTGACCGGTCTCGACGAGCTTCTTCAGGCAGCCGACGGTGACGCCGCCGGCCGTCTCGGCGAAGACACCCTCGGTCCGCGCGAGCTGGAGGATGCCGGCGCGGACCTCCTCGTCGGACACGTCCTCCACGGTGCCGCCGGTCCGGCGGGTCACGTCGAGCACGTAGGGGCCGTCGGCGGGGTTGCCGATGGCCAGCGACTTGGCGATCGTGTCCGGCTTCACCGGGCGAACCACGTCGTGCCCGGACTTGAAGGCCGCGCTGACCGGCGAGCATCCGGTCGCCTGCGCGCCGAAGATCGCGTACGGCGTGTCCTCGACCAGCCCCAGCTTGATCAGCTCCTGGAAGCCCTTGTCGATCTTGGTCAGCTGCGACCCGCTGGCGACCGGGACCACGACCTGCTCGGGGAGGCGCCAGCCGAGCTGCTCGGCCATCTCGTAGGCCAGGGTCTTGGAGCCCTCGGCGTAGTAGGGCCGCACGTTCACGTTGACGAAGGCCCAGCCCTCCTCCTCGCCGGCGATCTCCGAGGCCAGCCGGTTCACGTCGTCGTACGAGCCGCGGACCGCGACCACCGTGCCGCCGTACACCGCGGTCATCTGGACCTTGGCCGGCTCGAGGTCGTGCGGGATGAAGACCACGGTGCGGATGCCGGCGCGGGCACCCGCTGCGGCGACGGCGTTGGCCAGGTTGCCCGTGGAGGGGCACGCGAAGACCTTCGCGCCGAGCTCGCGGGCCGCGGAGAGCGCGATCGCGACGACGCGGTCCTTGAAGGAGTGCGTCGGGTTGCCGGAGTCGTCCTTGACCCACAGGTTCTTCACGCCGAGCTCGGCGCCGAGGTTGCGGGCACGCAGCAGCCGGGTGAAACCGGGCTCCATGTTGGGGCTCAGCGCGATGTCGGCGGGCACCGGCAGCAGCGGCTGGTAGCGCCAGATGTTGCGCGGGCCGGCCTCGATCTGCTCACGGGTGACCCGCGGGAAGTCGTAGCCGATCTCCAGCGGGCCGAAGCACTCGCTGCAGGCGTAGAAGGGGCCGAGCGGCTGGGCGTGGCCGCACTCGCGACACACCAGGCCGGTGGCGTTGCCGAAAGCTCCGGTCCGGACGGACTCGATCACCGGTGCGCTCAAGGAGACCTCCTTCTCATCTTCCCTGCGGCGACTGTCGCCGAGGACGGACTTAGCACCGTGACCGCAGCGGTGGTCCCTGTTCGGAGGTTCTGCTGCGGCGGGTTGCCGGGGCTTCAGCGGGCCGTGTCCCTCTGCCCCTCTCGATGAGCTCATCCAAGGTTAGGCACTCGTCTCAGAATGTGCACATCGATCCCGGGATACGAGACGGCCTCCGGGGCCCGTCCGGCAGCATGGGGACATGCAGGCGTGGCGGGTGGTTCAGGTGGCGAACACGGTCAATCTGACCACCCCGCTGGGGCTGGCCATGGCCCTGGTCGGCCGCGCCTCCGTACGCCGCGCCGACCGCGGTCTGCTGATCGCGTCCGGTTACCGGTACGCGGTGCCGCGCGCCGCCGCCTTCACCGTCGGCAACGTCGTCCTGACCCGGCACCCGCAGGGCTGGCTCGAGCAGCGGCCACGGCTGCTCGCCCACGAGGAACGCCACACCCGACAGTACGCCGCGCTGCTCGGGCTGCCGTTCGTGCCGGCGTACCTGGTCGCGGCGGGGTGGTCCTACCTGCGTGGCGGCGACCACGCCACGCACAACCTCTTCGAGACCAGGGCCGGGTTGACCGACGGCGGGTACGCCCTGGTCAGCGCTCGGCAGCGACGTCGCGCACCAAGCTCCTGAGCAGTTCCATCACCCCGTCGGGGCCGTCGACGACGATGTCGGCCCGGTCGAGCAGCACCTGCTGTTCGTCGGAACCGGAGGCGACCAGCAGCCCGACCATCCCCCGGCGGCGCAGGTCGGCGATCGCGTCGAAGGCCTCGACGTCGCCCAGGTCGTCACCGACGAACGCCATCGCGTCGGCGTGCAACTCGCGCCGCAGGGTGCGCACTGCGTTGCCCTTGTCCATGCCGGGCGCCCGCACCTCGACGACCATCCGGCCCGGCTCGAGCACGAGTCCGCGCTCACGCGCGGCGCGCTGCAGCACGGGGGTCAGCCGCTCCAGGGCCGCGTCCGGGTCGTCCATCCGACGGGTGTGCACCGCGACTGCCAGGCTCTTCTGCTCCAGGTAGGCCTCGGAGAGCCCTTCGCTGCGCAGCAGGTCCGGGAGCTCGGCGACCAGGCTGGCCAGACCGCGCGGGGGTCGCGGCGACAACACGCGGCGACTGTGGGCGCTCCAGCGCTCGTTGCCGTACTGCCCGAGCACCAGGAAGTCGCGACCGGTCTCGGCGATCCGGGCGCCGAGGGCATCGAGGTCGCCCAGGCTGACCGCCTGCCGGGCAGGTCGTCCGGTGACCACGGCGATCGCCTTGACCAGCCCGGCGAGCTCGAGGAGGACCTCGCCGGCCTCGGGATGGATGTGGGCCCGGTCGGGGTCCTCCACGATCGGAGCGAGGACTCCGTCGAAGTCCAGGCACACCACGGCGTCGGCGGCGTCGGCGACGAACGCGTCGTACCGCTGTCGGGCGTAGGCGCTGCGGAACTGCATGGGGCCAGTCAACCAAAGCCCCCGGCGAGGTGCTCGAGACGCCCGCTCAGCCGAAGTCGGAGGTGAGGATGACCGTGAGCCGGTCCATGCTCATCGGGTCGACGGCCGGTTCGACCCGAGTGATGCCGATGTCCTTGGAGAGGACCTCGGCGGCCCCCCGCAGGCGCGGCGGGTAGTAGATGGTGGTGGCCGGGATGGTGCCGTACCAGTTGTCGGTGCCCACGACCTGCCAGCCCGCGGTGCTGATCCGGCTCGCGGTCTCGCCGGCCAGCCCGGTGACGTTGGAGTTGTTGAACACCGAGACGTAGATGGTGTTGCGGCGCACCGTCGGCTTCACCGCACGCGCCTCGAAGGTGACCTGGGGCGCGACCTGGTCCGGGGCGGCGGCGAGCGCGGCCTGCTCGGCCTCGCGGGCGGTGTCCTCGGTGAGGAAGAACGCGACTCCGGCCAGCGCGATCGCGGCGACGCTCATGGCCGCCAGCGGCGAGGACATCGCGAAGCCCTCGTCGCGGCGGTCGCGGTCACGCAGGCGTCGCCTCGATGCGACCCTCGAACCACGCAACGGTCTGGTACGCCGCACCTCAGACCTCGAAACCGAGGCGGCGCGCCGAGCGCTGCCGCTGACGGGTGGCACGCAGGCGACGCAGACGGCGGACCAGCAGCGGGTCGTGCGCCAGCGCCTCCGGGCGGTCGATCAACGCATTGAGCACCTGGTAGTAGCGGGTCGAGGACATGTTGAACTTCTCGCGGACCGCGTTCTCCTTGGCCCCGGCGAACTTCCACCACTGACGCTCGAAATCGAGGACCTCGCGGTCCCGCTCACTGAGACCTCCGACGGCGACGTCGTTCTTGCCTGCGGCGACTCCAGCGGCATCCATGGGAGCGGCTCCTGTGCGACGGGGGGGTGCTGACTCGCTCAGACTAGGTGCAAACCACACCGATGTCATTCGTCGTCGCGCCGTGTCCGAGAGGCACGTGGCGAACCCGGCCACCGCGAGGCCCCAGGCGTCCCAGTCGCCCCCTGCGTCACGCTGCCACCCGCGAGGGCGGGGCTAGTGTGAGGACATGGGCACACGGGGAGTGGACCAGCACGGCGGGACGGCCCGCGACCAGTTCGACCTGGTCGTGGTGGCGAACCGGCTGCCCGTCGACCGCGTCGTGGCTCCGGACGGCACCCACTCCTGGCGCCGCTCCCCCGGCGGGCTGGTGACCGCGGTCGAGCCGGTGATGCAGCAGTACGACGGCGCCTGGGTCGGCTGGGACGGCGGCCCCGACGGTCCGGCGGACCCCTTCCGGATCGACGGCATGGAACTGGTCCCGGTGCCGCTGAGCGCCCGGGAGATCGAGGAGTTCTATGAGGGCTTCTCCAACGGCACCCTCTGGCCGCTCTACCACGACGTCGTGGCCAAGCCCGAGTTCCACCGCATCTGGTGGGACGCCTACGTCCGGGTCAACGAACGGTTCGCTTCCCGGGCCGCCGAGCTGGCCGCGCCGGGCGGCCTGGTCTGGGTGCACGACTACCAGCTCCAGCTGGTGCCCGCCATGCTGCGCGAGCTGCGGCCCGACGTACGGATCGGGTTCTTCCTGCACATCCCCTTCCCTCCGCTGGAGCTCTTCGGGCAGCTCCCCTGGCGCCGCGACCTGCTCGAAGGCTTGCTCGGCGCCGACCTGGTCGGGTTCCAGCGGCCCGGCGGCGCGGCGAACTTCGTGCGCCTCGTGCGGCAGCGGGTGGGCCACAAGACCCACAAGGGCACCGTCTACCTGCCGGACGGTCGGGTGGTGGAGTCGGCGGCGTTCCCGATCTCGATCGACTTCGACGGCTTCGACCAGCTCGCCCGCAGCGAGACCGTGGAGGCCCGCGCCAAGGAGATCCGCGAACAGCTGGGCAGCCCGCGCCAGGTCCTCCTCGGGGTCGACCGGCTCGACTACACCAAGGGCATCTACAACCGCCTGCGTGCCTTCGGCGAGTTGCTCGCCGACGGCGTGCTCACCGTCGACGACGCCGTCTTCGTCCAGGTCGCCACCCCGTCGCGCGAACGGGTCGAGGAGTACCGCCGGCTTCGCGACGAGATCGAACTGCTCGTGGGGCGGCTCAACGGCGACTACGGCCGGCTCGGCCGCCCGGCGATCTCCTATCTGCACGCCTCCATGGACCGCGAGGAGATGGCCGCGCTCTATCGCGCCGCGGACGTCATGGTGGTCACCCCGCTGCGCGACGGCATGAACCTGGTCGCCAAGGAGTACGTCGCCTGTCGCCCCGACGAGGACGGTGCCCTGGTGCTGTCGGAGTTCGCCGGCGCGGCCGACGAGTTGAAGCAGGCGTTCCTGATCAACCCGCACGACATCAACGGCATGAAAGCCTCCCTGCTCGGCGCCATGCACACCTCGCCGCGCAGCCTCCAACGCCGGATGCGGGCGATGCGCCGTACGGTCGCCGAGCACGACGTCGCGGACTGGGCCGCGCAGTACATGGCCCGCCTCTCGGCCGTCCGCCCCCAACCCCACCCCCGCTGACTGGTCCCGTCTTTCCCGCGACTGGTCGCGTTTTCCCCGCGACTGGTCAGGTCTTTCGCCTCCGGCACGGTAAGACGCGACCAGTGGGCGGGAAGAAGCGACCAGTCGGCAGGGGTTGACGGAAGAAATGAATGAGGATTCACTTCTTGGGTGAGTCAGAGCCCGGACCGGCCGACGGAAAGACGCGACCAGTCGCGCGAAAGACGGGACCAGTCGCGCGAAAGACGTGACCAGTCGGCGGAAAGATGGGACCAGTCGGCGCCGTGGCGGGGGGATCGGCCCGAGGCGGGGACGTACGGCGCAGCGGGGACGGCCGGGGTGGACCACGTGGACTACCCGACGCTGACGTACGACGTCGACGGGCGGATCGCGCGGATCGAGTTCAACCGCCCGGACGCGGGCAACGCGATCACCGCGGACACGCCGCGGGATCTGGCCGACGCGGTGGAGCGGGCCGACCTCGACCCGCGCGTGCGCGTGATCGTGGTGTCCGGGCGGGGGCCCGGGTTCTGCGGCGGCTACGACCTCTCGCTGAGCGCCGAACGGCTGCACGACGACACCGACCCCGACGCCTGGGGCGGCGACCGCAGGACCGACGGCACCGCCCTCGACCCGGCGGTGATGGCGGCCAACCACGACCCGCGGCACACCTGGGACCCGATGGTCGACTACGCCATGATGAGCCGCTTCACGCGCGGGTTCGCCTCGCTGCTCCACGCCGACAAGCCGACCGTGGCCAAGATCCACGGGTTCTGCGTGGCCGGCGGCACCGACATCGCGCTGCACTGCGACCAGATCGTGATCGCCGCCGACGCGAAGATCGGCTACCCGCCGACCCGGGTGTGGGGCGTCCCCTCGGCCGGGCTGTGGGCGCACCGCCTGGGCGACCAACGGGCGAAGCGGCTGCTGCTGACCGGCGACTGCCTCAGCGGGGCCGAGGCCGAGGCGTGGGGTCTGGCGATCGAAGCGCCCCCGGCCGACGAACTGGACGCTCGCACCGAGGTCTTGCTGGAGCGCATCGCCGCGATGCCGCTCAACCAGCTGATGATGGTCAAACTCGCCCTGAACTCCGCCCTCCTCGCCCAGGGGGTGGCCACCAGCCGCATGGTCTCCACGGTCTTCGACGGGATCTCGCGGCACACCCGCGAGGGGTACTCCTTCCAGCAGCGCGCCGCCGAGGTCGGCTTCCGCCAGGCCGTCGCCGAACGCGACGCAGCGCCGTACGGCGATGCCGGCCGCTCCACCTGGAAGGGCTGAGATGGCCTACCGCAGAACTCCGGCGACCCAGGAGCGCCTCGACGCCACTCGGGCCGGCATCGTGGAGGCCGCGACGCGCCTGGTCGCGGACGCGGGCTACGCCGGGTGCTCGATGGCTGCGGTCGCCACCGAGGCCGGGGTCGCCACCGGGACCGTCTACCGGCACTTCCCCAACAAGGGCGCGCTGTTCGCCGAGGTGTTCCGCACCGCCACGCAGCGCGAGGTCGCCGCGGTGCACGACGCGGCCACGGGGCCGGGGCCGGTCGCGGCACGAGCCGAGGCGGCGCTCACCGCATTCGCCAAGCGAGCCCTGGCCGCACCCCGGCTCGCGTTCGCGCTGCTGGCCGAACCGGTCGACCCCGCGGTCGAGGCCGAGCGGCTGCTGTTCCGCCGCGCGTACCGCGAGATCTTCGCCGACCTGATCGCCGAGGGGGTCGCCTCGGGGGAGCTCCCGCCGCAGGACCCCCAGGTCAGCGCGGCGGCCGCGGTAGGCGCCCTGGGCGAGGCGCTGGTCCTGCCGCTGGCCGAGGGGGACGCCTCGCGCCGCACCCTGCCCGACCTGCTCGCCTTCACGCTGCGCGCCCTGGGCGCCGATTCCCTCATCCCCACCACCGACCCGGAGGTCACCGATGCCCGCCACCCATGAGGTGCACAACCAGGTCCCGCCGCTGGCCGCTCCCGGCGTCGGCTACGACACCGCCGAGGACCCGGCCCTGCTCGAAGGACTGGCCCGGGAAGGCGCCGGCTGGGCGCTCGAGGAGGTCCACGCGCTGGGCCGCCTCGCCGGGTCGTACGAGGCGCAGGAATGGGGCCGGCTGGCGGAGAAGAACCCGCCGGTGCTGCACACCCATGACCGCTACGGGCACCGCGTCGACGAGATCGAGTACGACCCGGCGTACCACCGGCTCATGGAGACCGCGGTCGGCCACGGCCTGCACGGCGCCCCGTGGGCCGACGACCGGGCCGGCGCCCACACCGCGCGCGCGGCGAAGTTCCTGGTGTGGAACGTGGATGCCGGTCACGGCTGCCCGATCTCGATGACGTACGCCGTGGTGCCGGCACTGCGCGCCGCCCCGGATCTGGCCGCGCAGTACGAACCGTTGCTGACCGCGCGCGCCTACGACCCCGGACTGCAGGTACCGCTCGGCAAGCGCGGCCTGATCGCCGGGATGTCGATGACCGAGAAGCAGGGCGGCTCGGACGTGCGCGCCAACAGCACCACCGCCGAGCCGGCGGGCGACGGCACCTACCGGATCACCGGGCACAAGTGGTTCACCTCCGCCCCGATGTCGGACGTGTTCCTGGCACTGGCCCAGGCCCCCGGGGGCCTGTCGTGCTTCCTGGTGCCGCGGGTCCTGCCCGACGGCAGCCGCAACCCGATGCTGGTGATGCGCCTCAAGAACAAGCTGGGCAACCGGTCCAACGCCTCCAGCGAGATCGAGTACGACGGGGCGACCGGCTGGCTGGTCGGCGAGGAGGGCCGCGGGGTGCGGACCATCGTGGAGATGGTCAACATGACCCGGCTGGACTGCATCCTCGGCAGCAGCGCCGGGATGCGCAGCGCGGTGGTGCAGGCGGTGCACCACGCCACCCACCGACGCGCGTTCGGCCGGCGCCTGCTCGACCAGCCGTTGATGCGCAACGTGCTGGCCGATCTGGTGGTGGAGTCCGAGGCGGCGACCACCGTCGCGCTGCGGCTCGCAGGAGCGACCGACCGCGCCGCGGCCGGAGACGCCGCGGAGGCGGCCTTCCGGCGGCTGGGGCTGGCGGTCAGCAAGTACTGGGTGTGCAAGCGCGGTCCGGCCCAGGCCGGCGAGGCGATGGAGTGCCTCGGCGGCAACGGGTACGTCGAGGACGGCGGCCTCGCCCGGATCTACCGGGAGCTGCCGCTGCTGTCGATCTGGGAGGGATCGGGCAACGTCGCGGCGCTGGACGCGCTGCGGGCGATGGGGCGCGAGCCGGAGAGCCTGGAGGCGTTCTTCACCGACGTCGAGCTCGCGGCCGGCGCCGACCATCGCCTCGACGACGCGGTCGCGGTGCTCAAGAAGGAGCTCTCCGACCTCGACGACATCGAGTACCGCGCCCGACGCCTGGTCGAGCAGCTCGCGTTGGTGCTGCAGGGCTCGTTGCTGGTGCGGCACGCGCCCGCCCCGGTCGCCGACGCCTTCTGCGCCACCCGGCTCGCGCGGGACTGGGGCGGTGCGTTCGGGACGCTGCCGCAGGGGCTGGACCTGGAGCCGATCCTGGAGCGGGCGGCGACCACGCGGCTCGAGGGCTGAGCAGTGGACGAGTCCGGGGGCGAGACGGTGCGGGTCACCCGTGACGGCGCGGTCACGGTGGTGACGCTGGACCGCCCGGAGGTCCGCAACGCGGTGGACACCCCCACCGCGACGGCGCTCCACGAGGCGTTCCTGGCCTTCGAGGCGGACCCGGACGCGGCGGTGGCGGTGCTGCACGGAGCCGGCGGCACCTTCTGTTCCGGCGCGGACCTGGCCGCGGTGAGTGCGGGCACCATGGCCGTGGTGCCTCCGGATCCCGACGGTGGGCGGACTCCGGGGCCGATGGGCCCGACGCGGTTGCTGCTCAGCAAGCCGGTGATCGCCGCAGTGGACGGGTACGCCGTGGCCGGTGGGCTGGAACTGGCCCTGTGGTGCGACCTGCGCGTGCTCGACCCCGACGCGGTCCTGGGTGTCTTCTGCCGGCGGTGGGGGGTGCCGCTCATCGACGGCGGGACCGTCCGGCTGCCGCGACTGATCGGCCTGGGTCGCGCGCTCGACCTGATCCTGACCGGCCGCGAGGTGGACGCGCACGAGGCGCTGCAGATCGGTCTGGCCACCCGGGTCGCGGCCCCCGGCCAGGCGCTGACCGAGGCCGTCGCGCTGGCGCACCGGCTCGCGGCGCTCCCCCAGGCGTGCCTGCGCAGCGACCGGCTCTCGGCGTACGAGCAGGCCGGACTGGGACTGGAGGAAGCGCTGAGGCGCGAGTGGTCGCACGGCCTCGGGGTCCTGGAGGAGGCGGTCCGCGGAGCGAGCCGCTTCGTCGGCGGCGCCGGGCGGCACGGAGCGCCGGCCACCACGAACGGGGCCGGGGGCGGGGCCGGAACGCCCCGATAGGATCCACCCTCATGGACCTGCTGCCGAAGCCGGACCAGATCGTCGCCGCCTCCGCCAACGTGGCCCACAAGCTGCTCTACGGAGGGCTGGCCGACCTGCGTCCGATGCCCCGCACCCTGATCGACGAGGGGGTGCTGCGCGAGGTCTACCACTACCGCCCGTACGGCACGGTCCGCGAGACCGGGGACCCGGTCCTGCTGGTGACCCCGCTGGCCGCGCCCTCGATGTGCTTCGACCTGCGGCGCGGCTGTTCGCTGGTCGAACACCTCGTGGAGCAGGGCCGCCCCACCTACGTCGTGGAGTACGGCGAGGTGTCCTTCAAGGACCGCAGCCTCGGTATGGAGCACTGGGTCGCCGACGTCGTCCCCGAAGCCATCCGGCAGGTCTCGCACCATGCCGGCGGCCGGCCGGTGCACGTGGTCGGGTGGAGCCTCGGCGGCATCTTCGCCCTGCTCACCGCGGCCGCGCACAGCAGCCTGCCGATCGCGACCGTGACCGTGGTGGGCTCCCCGATCGACGTCACCCAGGTGCCGTTGATCGCACCGATCCGCCCGCTGCTCGGTGTCGCCGGGGACCGGGCCTCGCTGATCACCCTGGCCTACCGGCTGATGGGCGGCATGCCGAAGCCGCTGGTGCGGCGAGCCTTCCAGTTCTCGGCGATCGACAAGTTGGTCACCAAGCCGTTCGTCCAGTTGGCGAAGTTGGACGACACCGACTTCCTGGCCCAGACCGAGGCCGTGGACCGGTTCACCGAGAACATGATCGCCTACCCCGGTCGGACCTTCGGCCAGCTCTACCACCGGATGGTGCGGGGCAACGAGCTGGCGAGCGGGGTCGTGCACTTCGAGGGCACCGACGTACGTCTGGCCGATATCGACGTTCCGGTGCTCGCGTTCGGTGGCGCGGGCGACTCGATCGCCCCGGTCTCCTGCGTGCGGCCCGTCGTCGACCTGGTGACGGGTGCTCCGGAGGTCCGCTTCGAGATCGTCCCCGGCGGCCACCTGGGCATGCTGACCGGGCGGTCCGCGCGCCGGACGACGTGGCGGATCCTGCAGGAGTTCATCGACGCGCACTCCGCACCTGCGGCGTCCGCGGAGACCGCGGCCACGGCCTCGGTGCCCCAGCAGCCGGAGCCCCAGCCGGACAAGCAGCCGGACAAGCAGCCGCGGACGACGAGGACGCGCGCCCAGGCGCCGTCGGCGGACGCGATCGGGGCGAACCCGAACCGCCGCTACTCCTCGGCCTCCTCCCGCGGACTGGCCCCGTCCCCCAAAGCGCAGACCTCGAAGGCGCAGGCCCCGAAAGCCCAGGACGCGGGGTGACCCGCTCCCCGCGCCGTCGTCTCGGAGCCCTGGTCGCGGCTCTGGCGCTCGTCGCCGGTTGCAGCCAGGCGACCGGTGAGACCCCTGCCGACACCGAGCCCGAGGCGGGTGCGTCCAGCTCAGCGCCCGGTGCCCTGGCCCGACCGCCGGCGGGGACGGACTCCGGGGCGGAGATCGCTCGGTACGTCGCCCTGGGGGACTCCTTCACCGCGGCTCCGTTCGTCCCGATCACCGACCTGGCCGACGGGTGCTTCCGCTCCTCGGGCAACTACCCGGCGCTGGTCGCCGAGGGCCTGGACATCACCGAGGTCACCGACGTGAGTTGCAGCGGTGCGGACACCGCCTCGGTCACCGGGCGCCAGCAGGTGGCCGGCGGGCGCGGCACGGTGCCCCCGCAGTTGCGCGCGGTCGCCGCCGACACCGACCTGGTCACCATCGGCCTCGGCGGGAACGACGAGAACCTCTTCGCGCTGCTGGTCCGGTCCTGTGCGGGGCTCGGCCCCGGCGGTGCGGTCGGCGCTCCCGCGGAGGACTGCGCCGCCTCGCTTCCGGCCGATCCCGCCGCCGTCGTGCGCGCCACCGGACGCCGCGTGGGCGCCGTCGTCCGCGCGGTGCAGGCGAAGGCCCCGGAGGCGACCGTCGTGGTGGTGGGCTACCCCCGCCTGGTGGACCCGCGGCGGTCCTGCGCGGACCTTCCGCTCGACGCTCGTGAGCGGCGGGTGGTCGCCGGACTGGAGTCGCAGTTGAACGACGCCCTGGCTCGTGCGGCGCGTGCTCGCGGCGCGGCGTACGTCGACCTGCACCCGCTGTCGGAGGGTCACGAGATCTGTTCGGACGACCCCTGGGTCAACGGCGCCACCACGGACCAGGAGCGGGCACTCGCGTTCCACCCCTTCGCGGTGGAGCAGGAGGCGGTCGCCGCCCAGGTGCTCGCCCTGGCCAGCCGATGAGCGACACCTTCGACCGGCTCGTGGAGCGGCGGCTGATGGCTGCGGACTGGGCCGAGGCGCTGGCGCCGGTGGAGCCGACGGTGGTCCAGCTCGGCGCTTTCCTCCGCGAGGAGGTCGCCGCCGGCCGCGGCTACCTCCCTGCCGGGGAGCACGTGCTGCGGGCCTTCGCGCGGCCGCTCGCCGAGGTGCGGGTGCTGGTGGTCGGCCAGGATCCCTACCCCACCCCGGGCCATCCGGTGGGCCTGAGCTTCTCGGTCGCTCCGGACGTGCGCCCGCTGCCGGGCAGTCTGCGCAACATCATCACCGAGCTGGTGGCCGACCTGGGCGTGCCTGCGCCTAGCACCGGCGACCTGTCGCCGTGGGCCGACCAGGGCGTGCTGCTGCTCAACCGGGTGCTCACGGTCCGCCCCGGCTCGGCCGGCTCGCACCGCGGACGCGGGTGGGAGGCGGTGACCGACCGGGCGATCGAGGTGTTGGCCTCCCGCGGCGGACCACTGGCGGCCGTGCTCTGGGGCCGTGACGCCCAGTCCCTGGCGCCGGCGCTCGGCCCGATCCCCTGGGTGCAGTCGGTGCACCCCTCGCCGCTGTCGGCGCACCGCGGCTTCTTCGGCTCCCGCCCGTTCAGCAAGGTCAACGACCTGCTGGTCGCCCAGGGCGGCGAGCCGGTGGACTGGCGGCTGCCCTGACCCTGCCGGGGGTCAGCAGACGGTCGACTTCAGCCCGGAGCCCTCGATGCGCTCCAGCACATGCGTCATGATGCGGCGCAGCGACTCGATGTCCTCGGCGCTCAGGCCGTCGTAGATCAGGGAGTAGACGAAGCCGACGTGCTTGGGGGCCGCGTCCACGAGGACGGCATAGCCGGGCTCGGTCATCGTCACCAGCGTCACCCGGCGGCTCTCCTCCGAGCGCGCCCGCGACACCCAGCCACGCTTCTCGAGCTTGGTGATGACGTGGGACAGCCGCGAGAGGGAAGAGTTGGTCTTCGCCGCCAGCGCCGACATGGTCAGCGTCCAGTCCTCCTGCTCCGAAAGCATCGCGAGGCACAGGTAGTCGAAGTGGGTCAGCTCGGAGTCGCGCTGAAGCTGGGAGTCCAGGGTCGGGCCGAGGCGCAACATGACGCCGGCCAGCGGCAGGAAGGACGCCAACTCCTCGGGCGTGAGCCAGCGGGTCGGCGTGTCGGTCGTCGTCATGGGACCCATCCTACCTCAACACTTGATGTTTCAACTATTTTCCCTTACAGTGGGGTCCGAGGAGGACCCCATGACCACGATCAACCGCCTGCCGGCCCTGTACATCGGCCACGGCGCACCACCCCTGCTCGACGACCCCGTCTGGAGCGGCGAGCTCCGCGCCTGGGCCGGTGATCTGCCCCGCCCGACCGCGATCCTCATCGTCTCGGCCCACTGGGAGTCGGCTCCGGTGAGCCTGTCGGCCACCGCGTCCGGCACTCCCTTGGTCTACGACTTCGGCGGGTTCGCCCCGAAGTACTACCAGGAGACCTACGTGACCCCGGACGCGTCCGCGCTCGCGGCCCGGGTCGCAGCGATGATGCCCGACCACGAGCCGGTGCACCAGCACGCCTCGCGCGGACTGGACCACGGGGCCTGGGTGCCGCTGAAGATCATGTTCCCCGAGGCGGACATTCCCGTGCTCCAGATGTCGCTGCCCACGCACGACCCCGGACGGCTGATGGACCTCGGACGACGGCTGCGTCCGCTGCGCGACGAGGGCGTGCTGATCATCGGATCGGGCTTCCTCACCCACGGACTCCCCTTCCTGAAGGAGTTCCGGATCGAGGCCGAGGCACCCGGCTGGTCGGTCGACTTCGACCTGTGGGCCGCCGACGCGCTCGCGCGCGGCGACATCGACACGCTGGCCTCCTACCGCGACCTCGCGCCGGGGATGCCCTACGCGCACCCCACCGTCGAGCACTACACGCCGCTCTTCGTCACCCTCGGCGCGGCCTCGGACGCCTCGGTGCCCGGGGAGGAGCGCATCGACGGCTACTGGATGGGCCTCTCCAAGCGTTCGCTTCAACTCGCCTGAGCCCGGGCGGCCTCGAGGCGCGCCAGGATGATCTGCACCATCGGCTCGAGGTAGTGCGTCGCACTCGGACCCGACCCTCGACGCTGAGCCAGGAACACCCCCTGCACGAACGAGAGGGTGAGATCGACGAGCTCGGCGACCAGTTCCGGATGCCGCTGCTGCAGGGACGCTTCGACGCGCCCCTCGAACCACTCCTGCATCCCGGCGACGATCGCCGAGCGGATCTCCAGGAAGCGCGCGCGTGCGCTGGACGGCGAGTCGCGGGCCTCCAGGGTCAGCATCATGCCGATGCAGTAGAAGGCGTTGCCCCCGGCCATGCCCTGCAGACGCTGCAGGAGCATCCGGTGCAGGGCTGCGCCGAGATCGCCGGTGGTGTCGTCGTCCACCCACGCCTGGTGACGCTCACGCCAGGTCCGGAAGGACTCGTCGACCACGGCGGCGAGCAAGCCGTCCTTGTCACCGAAGTGCCAGTAGACCGAACTGGCCGGCAACCCCGAGCGCTGCGTCACCCTCGAGATCGTCGTGCCCTCGTAGCCGCGTTCGGCGGCGACGGCGATCGCGGCGGCGAGGATCTTCTGGCGGGACGCCTCGGAACGAGGCATCAGGCGGCCGTCCAGTCGCGGGCGACGGAGAGGAACCCCGGGACCGCTGAGCGGAGCACGCGCTCGGCGTCGACCGTGGGTCGAGCGAGCCGCTCCCCCATGGCCCCCTCGACCAGCATCACGCAGAGTTCGGCGAGCATCGCCGCCCGCGCCCGCTCGGCGCTGTGCTCAGGCAGCACGGCGACGAACCAGTCCTCGATGCGCCGCCGCGCTTCGGCGTGGACGGAGCGGAACGCGGCAAGCGGCTCGAGCTCCTCGACCCGGTCCTCCAGCGACAGCATCAAGCCGAAGAGCCAGAACTGCGGCTGAAGCGCGGCGATCCCCGCAACCTGCCGGAACAACACCCGGACGGCGATGTCGAAGTCCGCCCACGTGCGCCGGTCCGGATCGACCGCGACTCCGCTGGGGTCCAAGGGCGTCCCGACCAGCGCGGGCTGCAACTGCTCCCAGCCCCGGACCAGGGCCGCCCCCAGCAACTCGTCCTTGTTGCCGAAGTGCCAGTAGAGCGAGCTCGCAGGCAGGTCCACCGCGGCGCTGATCTGGGAGATCGAGGTGCCGTCATACCCGCGGCGGGCGGCGATCTCCAGAGCGGCGTCCAGGATCCGGGCAGCGGAGTCCGACGTCGTGCGCTCCGCGCGTCGCGGCATCGGGTCCCCCTGTCTCCGGGCCGGGCGCAGGGAGCGCGACGGCGGGCCAGTGACAAAGATCCTAGGCCCGGACCTGCCTCCCGTCGCGGAACATCGATGGTCCCGCGTCCTGCGTGCCGTTGGTCCTGACTACGCACGGAATGGTCGGCAAGCGACGCACCGACCCCCACCATGGAAGGGACAGCCGTCTCGAGCAGGGGAAGCAGGTGCGCCGTGGACTTCGTAGGACTCCGCCTCGGTGACCGGTTCCTCGAACTCGCCGACCACCGCAGCGAGCACGGCGCCGAGATCCGCGTCTGCGCGACGGCGACGGCTCTGGGCCCGCAGTCGATCTTCCAGCGGATCCTCCTTCCGCACGGCCGTGTCGCCCTGAGGACCCTCGGCGGGCTCTACCTGTCCTGCCAGCCCGATCGCGGCTCCAATTTCGCGCTGATGACCGCGGAGCACCTCGGACCCCGCGAGGTCTTCGAGGAGATCCGCTACCCCGACGAGGCCGTCGCACTGCGGTCCTGCGACCTGACCTACGTCAGCGGCCACCGGGCCGGCGGCGGGAGGGTCGTGGTCAACCGGACCGAGGCCGATGCTGCGGCCCGCTTCCACTACGAGCCGGTGCCCCAGGCCCAGATCCCGGCCCAGTCCGCGCGCGAGGAGCCGGTCACCTACGCTCGTCGTTCGTGAAACCGTTCCTCCTGCTGGCCACCCGGGCCGACGACCGTGCGGCCCAGGAGGAGCACGCCGCGTTCGCGCGCTTCGCAGGGCTACCGGAGGGCCGTCTGTATCGGCACCGGTTGGAGCAGCGACCGCTCGGTGACGTGGACCCCGCGGCGTACGCGGGCATCATCCTGGGAGGCAGCCCCTTCACCGTCTCCGATCCGCCTGAGCAGAAGAGTCCCGTGCAGGTGCGGGTCGAGGACGACCTGGCCGGCTTCCTCCCCCGGGTCCTGGAGCGCGAGGTGCCGTTCCTCGGGGCCTGCTACGGGATCGGGATCCTGGGTCGCGCGCTGGGGGCGGTCGTGGACTCGACGTACGGCGAACCGGTCGGCGCCACCGAGGTCGTGCTGACCGCGGCGGGGCGCGCGGATCCACTGCTCTCGGCGGTGCCCGACCGCTTCGAGGCGTTCGTCGGGCACAAGGAGGCGATCACCGCGCCGACCCCGGAGATGACCGTGCTGGCCGGGTCCGCGGCGTGCCCGGTCCAGGCGTTCCGGGTCGGGCGGCGGGCGTGGGCCACACAGTTCCACCCCGAGCTCGACGTCCCGGGCATCCAGACCCGCATCGAGGTCTACAAGCACGCCGGCTACTTCCCCGCCGAGGATGCCGAGGACCTCAAGACCCGAGCCGCCGCGTCAGGGGTGAGCCACCCGCCGGCGCTCGTACGCCGCTTCGTCGAACTGTGCGAGGACTGGGAGCAGCGGGGCGAGGACTGAGCGCGGCCTGGGCCAGGCCGGATCAGGCCAGGCCGAGGCGGCCGGCGTGCCGCCCCAGGTAGGCCTCGACCTCGTCCGCGTTCTTGTCAGGAAGACCCCAGATCGCCTCGGTGACCCCGGCCTCCTCCCAGCCTGCGAGCAACTCGGGCGTCGGCTGCTGCACCGCGAGCACGTGCACCTCCGGCTCCCCGGCCCGGCCCGCCGCGGCCCAGGCCTCCCGCAGCGCCGCGATCTTCGCCGGGACGTCCTGCTCGATCGGCGTGGTCATCCACCCGTCGGCGTGCGCGGCGATCCAGGCGAACGTCTTCGGGCCGCCGCCGGCACCGATGAGCACGGGGACGTGGGCCTGGACCGGCTTGGGGTAGGCCCAGGACGCCCCGAAGCTGACGAACTCGCCGGCGTACGACGCCTCGTCCTGGGTCCACAGCGCGCGCATCGCCTCCAGGTACTCGCGCAACACGGTCCGGCGCCGTCCGGCCGGGACGTGATGGTCGGCGAGCTCGTCGACGTTCCAGCCGAAGCCGGCCCCGACCGTGACCCGGCCCGAGGAGAGATGGTCGAGGGTCGCGATCGACTTGGCCAGCGTGATCGGGTCCGACTCCACCGGCAGACAGACGGCGGTGGAGAGCCGGATCCGTTCGGTGACCGCGGCCGCGGTGGCCAGGCTGACCCACGGGTCGAGGGTGCGCAGGTAGCGGTCGTCGGGCAGGCTCGCATCGCCGGTCCCGGGGTGCGCGGCCTCGCGCTTGACCGGGATGTGGGTGTGCTCGGGGACGTAGAACGTGTCGAACCCGTTCTCCTCCGCGGCCCGGGCCGCACGGGCGGGCGTGATGCCCCGGTCACTGGTGAAGAGGACGATGCCGTGGCGCATGCGCCCTAAAGTAGAACGCGTTCCACTCCTAGCGGAAGACGCAGGGCGCAAACTCGGGCAGATTGCCCCGCTTCGGGCCCCTCGGCCCGACTCGGGCAGGCCCCGACGCGGACCGACTCGGGAGCGGCCGTAGGGAAGGATGAACCGCGGAATCCCTCACCGCAACAGAGAGGACGGCACCATGTCGTTCTGGGACATCGTCTGGTTCATCTTCATCACGTTCGCGTTCGTGGCCTACCTGATGGTCATGTTCTCGATCATCGGCGACCTCTTCCGTGACCGCGAGGTCAGTGGCGGCATGAAGGCCGTCTGGATCATCGCCCTCATCTTCTTCCCCCTGCTCACGGCCCTGATCTACCTGATCGCCCGCGGCAAGGGCATGGCCGAGCGCCAGGCCGCGCAGGTGCAGCAGATGGCGGCCGCCCAGGAGGCCTACATCCGCAGCGTGGCGAGCAACGGCTCCCCCAGCGCGGCGGACCAGATCGCGACGGCCAAGCAGCTGCTCGACGCCGGCACGATCTCGCAGGCCGAGTTCGACGCGATCAAGGCCAAGGCGCTCGCCTGACCTACGCACCGGCATCGCCCTCGACGGGGCGGACCACTCCCTCATCGGAGCGGTCCGCCCCGTTCGCGTTACCCCGAAAGACGACGAACCGAACGTCTGACGCCCCGATGTGGCGAGGCGCACACTCCCGCGATTTGGACTACTTACAGGCCGTAACTTACGCTCTGTAACAGCAGCAGAGACGTGGGTGGGGAACCTGGTCCTCCTGCTTGCCGGCGCCAGAGGGAGGTGTCCGGATCACACCATCTGGAGGGAGTGCGCGAGCATGCGCAGAACAAGTCTGGTCGGCCTCGGCCTGGCCGGGGCAGCCGTCGTGGCCGTCCTGGTCAGCAGCGTCTTCGACCTCGAGCTCGAGTCCGTGGCGCTGTTGGGCGCCGCCACCGGGGCAGCGGTCGCGCTGGTCCCCGACAAGACCCCGCTGAGCCGGCTGGCCGGCTTCGGCGTCGGGTTCGTCGCCGCCTGGATCGGGTACGTCGCCCGCGGCGCCCTGCTGCCGGACTCCGCCGGCGGCCGCGCCGTGGCCGTCGCTCTGGTGGTCCTCCTGGCGACCGCCGCCGTGCTGGCCTCCCGTGAGCGGATCGCCCTGTGGTCGACGCTGATCGGCGCCGGCGCGTTCGCCGGTGCCTACGAGTTCACCTACGCCGCCGCACCGCCGGAGCTGCTCGACACCTCGCTGAGCACCGCCACCACCCTGCTGCTCAACGTCGCCCTCGGCTTCCTGGCCGTGGCCCTCGTCGCACCGCTGCGCACCGTCCAGGAGCCGGCCACCGCGACGTCCGCTCCCGCTGCCGTCCCGGCCGCCCCGACCACCCCCGACGTTCCCGTCCAGCGGGCCGACGTCATCACCGACGCGACCCCGGAGGTCATCCGATGAACACCCTGATCTTCCGCCACCGCGCCACCAAGGCCGCCGCCGTGGCCGCCGTGGGCGCCATCATCGCCTCGACCGCGGCCTTCGCGGCCACCGCGGCTCCGCAGGGCACCGCCAACCCGGCCGTCTCGGTGGTCAACACCGAGACCGTCCAGGCGTACGCCGACGCGACCGGCCACGTG
This sequence comes from Marmoricola sp., assembly GCA_044224695.1. GTDB lineage: Bacteria > Actinomycetota > Actinomycetes > Propionibacteriales > Nocardioidaceae > Marmoricola_A. Next base: position 107,168 of record JBGAJX010000003.1, read on the forward strand.
ACCAGCACCCGGCTCTACGAGCAGCTCGCCCTGACCGGTGAGGGCACCACCACCGTCAGCAACCCGGCCCAGACCGACGGTCTGCGCAACCTCCTCGGCTTCGGCGGCTTCGACGTCGTCGACGGCGAGCAGGTCGTCAAGGTCGACGTCGACGGCACCGCCAACGTGCGCACGGTCTCCTCCTTCGACGGTGACCTGCCGCTCGACGTCTCCGTGGAGTACCTGCTGGACGGCAAGGCCGTCGAGCCCGCCGACCTGGTCGGCGCGAGCGGGTCGCTCGAGGTCCGCTACACCGTCAAGAACGTCACCGGCCGCACCCAGACCGTCACCTTCGACGACGGCCACGGCGGCACCGCCACCGACGAGGTCACGGTCGCCGTGCCGATGGTCGGCAGCCTGACCACCACCCTGCCCGGCTCGTTCCGCAACATCGCCTCGGGTCAGGCCAACATGGCCGGCGACGGCCGCGGCGGCACCAAGCTCAGCTTCACCATGACGCTGGTCCCCCCGGTCGGCTCGGAGACCGCGACCTTCGGCTACACCGCCGACATCGACAACGCGGTCGTCCCGCGGGCCTCGATCACCGCTCTCCCGGTCAACCCGCTGAAGAACCCGTCGCTGTCCACCGCTGCCAGCTCCTACGAGGGCGGCGCCGAGACCGGCACCAAGCTCACCGCGGGGGCCGAGGAGATCGACGCCAACCTGCTCAAGCTGCGTGACGGCGCCGGCCGGCTCCTGGCCGGTCTCATCAAGCTGCGCGACGGCGCGGTCGAGCTCTCCGACGGCCTCCAGGGTTCGGCAGCTCCGGGTTCGCGCAAGCTCGCCGACGGTGCGGCCGAGCTGGCCGAGGGCCTGCGCGGCAGCGCCTACCCCGGCGCCCAGAAGCTGGCCGCGGGCAACTCGGCGCTCGCCGAGGCCCTCGCCGGCACCGCGGCTCCGGGTGCGGCGAAGCTCGCCGACGGCGCTCGCCAGGTCGACGCCGGCGCTCAGCAGCTGAAGGCCGGCTCGGCGCTCGTCGCCGACGGCGCCGGGCAGGCGGCCGCCGGCAGCGCCGGTCTCGCCGCGGGCCTGAAGCAGATCAGCGCCGGTCTCGGCACCCTGGCTTCCGCGCAGGGTCTCCCCGGCGCGGCACAGGGCGCCCTCCAGCTCCAGGCCGGTGTCGACGCACTCCAGGCGGGCCTCGGCACCGCCGACGACCCGAAGACCCTGCTCGGCGGCCTGGTCGGCCTCGAGTCGGGCCTGTCCGCACTCTCCACCGGGTCGGGCCAACTCGTCGGCGGGCTCCAGGAGCTCGGCTCCGGCCTGCCCCAGGCCAAGGGCGGCGTGGACCAGGTCAAGTCCGGTCTGGACGCGGCCCTGGCGCAGGGCGGCAGCCTCGACCAGCTCGCCGGCGGACTGAACTCGCTGAAGTCCTTCCCGCTGTACAACACCGACCCGCAGTACACCGGTCTGGTCGACAACCTGCTGAACGGTGCACAGAAGTCCCGCCAGGACCTCAACGCCGCCAGCCAGGGTCTGGCCCAGGTCTCGGGTGGTCTGGGGAACGCGGTGGCCGGTCTGACCGGTCAGATCCTCCCCGGCGCGCAGCAGCTCCAGGCAGGCCTCGCCGAGGCGGCCCAGGGCTCGACCCAGCTCACCGGCGGTGCCCGCCAGCTCAAGGGCGGTCTCGACCAGGTCGACGCCGGTCTCGGCCAGCTCAGCGCCGGTCTGACCGGTGCGGTCGCCGGGGTGCTCCAGCTCTCCACCGGCGCCAACGGCGCCAGCGACGGTGCGACGCTGCTCTCCGGCAAGCTCGGTGAGCTCGCCGCGGGTGCGGGCCAGGTGGCCGGCGGCGCCGGGTCGCTGGCCGACGGCACCGGGCAGGTCGCTGCCGGCGCGGGCGACCTCGCTGCCGGTCTCGGCGACGCCGCCGACGGCTCCGGCCTCCTGGCCGACGGCGCGGGCGAACTCGCTGCCGGTCTCGGCGACGCCGCCGACGGCTCCGGCCTCCTGGCCGACGGCGCGGGCGAGCTCGCTGCCGGTCTCGGCGACGCCGCCGACGGCTCCGGCCTGCTGGCCGAGGGCCTGAGCACCGCCGCGGGCTCGGCGCCCGCCCTGGAGGACGGCGCCCGCCGTCTCTCCGAGGAGGGCATGAGCCAGCTGATCGCCGCCGGTGAGGACACCGCGCAGAACTACGGCCGGATGTTCGCCACCATCACCGCCGGCGCCGAGCGCGCCGACGCCGAGAGCATGGTCGTCGGGGCCCCCGAGGGCGCCATCGGCCTGGCGGCGTACACCGTCGAACTCCAGGGCGAGGACGGCGAGGACGCGCGCAACCTCGCTCGCACCCTGGGTGGCGTGCTGCTTCTCGTGGCCGCCGGAGCGGTCGTCGCCCTGCGACGTCGCTTGGGCTGATCGCCCACTCCCCCCACGACGGGTCGGTCCTGCCAACGAATCCCCCGGCAGGACCGGCCCGTCTCGGGCTTTCTACGCTTGACCCACGCCCCCTCACGGAAGACCAGGCCCCAGATGCGTCCGCACCGGATGACCCACACCGAGCGGCACACCCAGCTCCTCGACCTCGCCGAGGAGCTTTTCTGCGCCCACGGCTACGAAGGGGTCTCGGTGGAGGACATCGCCCGGGCCGCGGGTGTCAGCCGTCCGGTGATCTACCAGCACCACGGCTCCAAGGAGGGGCTCTTCCTGGAGTGCGTACGCCGGGCCCGCACCGACTTCGAGGCCGACCTGGCCGAGGCCGAGACACGCTCCGGCGGAGACCTCGGGACCTTCGTCGAGGCCGGCGGGGAGCTGTTGTTCGCCATGCTGCGCGACCGCCCCTCACGGTGGGCCCTGATCTTCTCCAGCTCGGTCGGTGAGTCCGGTCAGCTGGCCCAGGAGCTCACCGCGCTGCGGTTCGGCACGATCGACCGGCTCGCCGCGCTGGCGGCGCCGTACGCCCCCGGGGTGGACGCCCAAGCCCTGCAGGCCTTCGCCGTCGCGGTCTCCGGCATCAGCGAGGCCTTCGGACGGTGGTGGAGCTTCCAGCCCGACCTCAGCCACGACCAGGTCCTGCGCTATTTCCGCGACTTCGTGACCTCCGCGATCCACGCGGCCCTGGAGGCGGCACAATCGGCGCCATGACGCGCGCCCACGCTTTCACCGACGACGCCCTCGGCACCGACGACGCCAGCGCGCTGGCCGCCCGCATCGCCTCGGGCGAGGTGGACGCGGCCGAGGTCGTCGCCGCCGCGCGCGCCCGGTCCGCCGCGGTCGAACCGGCCCTGCACGCCGTCGCCTACGCGGCGCAGGGCGAACCGGCTCCGGCCGGAGGTGGCCCGCTGGCCGGCGTCCCGACGTACATCAAGGACAACATCGACGTCGCCGGGATGCCCACGAACCACGGCTCGGCCGCCTTCACCGCCCACCCGGCCGGCAAGGACGGGCCGGTCACCCGACAACTGCGCGCCACCGGGCTCGTGGTGCTGGGCAAGTCCAAGCTGCCCGAGTTCGGCTTCAACGCCTCCACCGAGTACGCCGCGGGCGAGTCCCCCGCCGAGCCGGTCCACAACCCCTGGGACCCGGCGTACTCCTCCGGCGCCTCGTCCGGAGGCGCGGCCGCACTGGTCGCCGCGGGCGTGGTCCCGATGGCGCACGCCAACGACGGTGGCGGATCGATCCGGATCCCGGCCGCCGCCTGCGGGCTGGTGGGTCTCAAGCCGACCCGCGGTCGGCTGGTGAACGAGGCGGCCGACAACCTGCTCCCGGTGCGGATCGTCTCCCAGGGCGTGGTGACCCGCTCGGTTCGCGACACCGCGGCCTTCTTCAGCGCCGCGGAGGACCACTGGCGCAACCGGTCCCTGCCGCCGGTGGGCCGCGTCGCCGGGCCGGCGCGCGTGCGGCTGCGCGTCGGCGTGGTGATGGACTCGGTGATGGGCGTGCCGACCGACGAGGAGACCCGCGCCGCGGTCCGGGCGACCGCCGACCTGCTGGACGAGCTCGGCCACCACGTGGAGGACACCGAAGCCCCCGTGGACCGCCAGTTCGCCGACGACTTCGTGCACTACTGGGGGATGCTCGGCCTCCTCGTGCAGGCCACCGGCAACCGGATCTTCCACCGCGACTTCGACGCCGCCCAGACCGACAACCTGACCCGTGGGCTGGCCGCACACACGCGGTCGCACCTGTCCCGGACCCCAGCGGTGCTGCGCCGGCTGCGCCGCAGCACCGCGGCCTACCGGGAGGCGTTCACCCGCCACGACGTCGTGCTCACCCCCGTCCTGGGGCACACCACCCCGCTGCTGGGCCATCTGCACCCGGGCCAGCCCTACGAGGAGCTGATCGAGAAGCTCACCAGCTACGTCGGCTTCACCCCGGTGCAGAACGTCACCGGCGGACCGGCGGTCTCGCTGCCGCTGGGAAGCACGTCGGCGGCGCATCCCTCACCGGGGCTGCCGATCGGCGTCCAGCTCGCCGCCGACCTCGGCGCCGAGCGGACCTTGCTGCACCTGGCCTACGAGCTGGAGGACGCGCGCCCCTTCGCGCGCATCTGGGACGTCTCGTAGTCGTCGAGGACCTCGACGGCCCGCGCGCGGCCGACCTCGATCAGTTCCTCGGCCCGGTGGAACTCCAGCACCTTGGCCGCGGACTTGGGCACCGTGACGAGCAGGTCGGGCGGATAGCTGGCCAACCGGTAGCGCGCCAGGACGCTCTGCAGGGCGTCCAGGGAGAGCTCCATGACCTCCAGCGTCCCGATGCCTCGCGGCAGGCTGTCGTACGCCGGGAGCGCAGACACCTGGGTGTCCCCGGCGTTCGCCGGGTCGGTCGGGTCGCCGTCCGCCGTTCCGTTCCCGTCCTGGAGCCACTGCCAGGACCCGCCGCGTTCGACCAGCCAGGGCAGGCGCTCCTTCACCGTGTCGCGCTCGAGCCAGTCGGCCGTCCGCGCCGCGAGGGAGCGCCGGAACCTCTCCCCCCACACCTCGCGGGGCTGGGGCGCGGACGAGGCGCTGACGGGTGCCCGCCCGACGCTCTCCCCGTCGTCGTCGCCGGAGAGGGTGACCGCGAGGGTCAGGTCGGCGTGGGTCGCCAGGGTCGCGGCGATCGGCAGCGGGTTCATCAGCCCGCCGTCGGCGAGCAGCCGTCCGTTGATGACCACCGGGGTGATGAAGCTGGGCAGGGCGATGGAGGCGCGGATGGCCGCGGCCACGGGTCCCTCCTGGAACCAGACCTCCTTGCGGGCGAGCAAGTCGGTGGCCACGGCGGTGAAGCGAATCGGCAGGTCCTCGATGAGGGCACCGTCGAGGAGTTCGGAGACGGCGCCGAGGACCTTCTCCGCGCGGATCGCACCCGGAGCCCGGAGGCTGGGGTCCAGCAGCCGCAGCAACTCCCGGGAGGTGAGACTGCGGGCCCACTCGGTGAAGGCCGGCAACGAACCCGCCGCGTGCAGCCCGCCGACGAGGGCTCCCATCGACGTCCCGGCGACGTCGACGATCTCGTAGCCGCGCTCGGCGAGCACCTCGATCACCCCGATGTGCGCGTAGCCGCGGGCCCCGCCACTGCCCAGGGCCAGGGCGACCCGCGGTGCCGGGCCGGTCGCCGGGTCGGTCGCGGGGTCGGTCGCGGGGTCGGGAGCGGGCGCGGAAGCCGAGGTCATGTCCCGAAGGCTAGAGGGGGCCGCTCAGGCCCCGGCCCCCAGCGCCACCACCTCGGCGAACCCTTCGGCCAGGCAGCGGTCGAAGAGCTCGACGTCGGGGATCGCCGCGGTGTCGACGTTGACCCCGAGCGCGCACGTGTCGACGTAGGTCATCAGGGTGACGTTGACCGCCGCGCCGATCGTGGGGCCGAAGGCGTACTGGATGATCACCCGTGCTCCGCCGACGTACACCGGGACCGGGATCCCGGGGACGTCACTGGCCAGGAAGTCCACGTGACGCAGGATCGAGGCGATGTAGCTCCGCGGGACCCGGTTGAGCGCCCCGGCGATCAGCTGGGTCCACGGCAGCGAGCGCTCGTGCCGCACCCGTCCGGCGCGGGCGTGGGTCCGGGCGATCCGCTCGGCGGGGTCCGCGACCCCGACCGGGACGTCGAAGCGCATCAGCGTGATCCGGTTGCCGCCCATCGGGTCGCCGTCCTCGCGCAGGCTCACCGGCATGGTGACGTGCAGGTCCTCGACCGCGATGCCGTGCTCCTCGTGGTAGCGCCGCAGCCCGCCGGCCACCGCGGCCAGGAACGCGTCGTTCAGGCTGCCGCCGCCGGCGTGGGCGGCGTCCTTCAGCGCCTGCAACGAGACCTGGTGCACCCGCAACTGCCGCACGAGCCCACGGTCGCGCATCAGCGGAGAGCCCGGCTCCCGGATGGGCCGGACGGTCCGGTAGACCGACGCGGCCAGTTCCACTCCCGAACGGGCGGTCGGCACCGGGCGCAGCAGCAGATCCCGGGTCAGGCGCGGCGCGGCGCGGAGGCTGCCGCGCAGACCGGTGAGCAGCACCCCGCTGTCGTACGCCGTGGCCTCGCTCCAGGCATGGGCGATGCGCATCGCGTCGGAGGGCTGGTGCACCGGAGCGGGAGCCTCCGGCATCGGCCCGCGGTCGTCGGGCTCACGCTCGAAGTCGAAGAGGGCCAGGGCGATCTCGACACCGCCGACCCCGTCGGTGAGCGAGTGGTGCAGTTTCACCACCAACGCGGCCTTCGCGCCGCTGTCGGGGTCGTCGACACCCTCGACCAGGGTGACCTCCCACAGCGGGCGGGCCCGGTCGAAGTCGTCCATCGCGGCGCGACGGGCGAACTCCAGGACAGCCGCGAGGTCACCCGGCTCGGACGCCGTCACCCGGCGCAGGTGGAAGTCCAGGTCGAGGTCGGGCGCGATCTCCCAGCGCGGCGGCGCCCCGGCCGGGCTCGGCACGATCCGCTGCCGGAACATCGGCAGGGTCCTCCCGATCCGCTCGAAGCGATCGCGGACCACGTCCGCGTCCGGCACCTCGTCGAGGAGGAAGACCGTCACCACGGTCGACCGCAGCGTCGGGTCGTGCTCCATCTCCCAGGTGAATGCGTCGCTCTGCCGCAGGAACTGCGGGGCCGTGGTGTCGTTGCTCATCGCGTCTTCCTCCCGTCTCCACGCTACGCCCGAGCGACGCCTCCCGGCGCCCGCGCGGGCGTGGGGTGCGCCACCCCTCCTTCCCCGGTTACTCGTCCGGTCACTTCTCCGGGCCGACACCCAGCCGGAGCGCCCGCCGCAGCACCTCCGCGGCCCGCATGCCGGCCGGTGACGGGACGCGCAGCAGCGCCCGGGAGACCCGCCCCAGCGCGAGTTTGAGCAGAACGTCGTCGTCGGAGGCCAGAGCGCGCAGGCGGCGGGCCGCGTCGTCGAGGTCGACCCACGGAAGCATCGCGGCGCGCACCAGGTCGAGCACGCGCCGCGTGCTGCGGCGGGCGCCGGACGTCGGCGGCTGCCAGTCGGCCATGACCCTGCTTCCCGAGTTCGGTCCTCCTCCCCCGCCAGGCTCTCGCAGGCCGGGGTCGGTGACCCGGGGCTAAGGTCACGCGTCGAGGACCTCCCAGCCCGCAGCCTGCACCCGCTCCCGGACCGCCTTCAACAGCCGTACGGCGACCGGCGCCACCGCGGTCACCGCCCGGCTGTCGATCACCAGAGCACGCGCGGGGTTCTGCTCGCTGGCCGCCGCCTCGACCAGGGCAGCCACGTGCTCGGCGTCGATGAAACCGAGCTCACCGCGCAGCGTCAGGCGCCATTGGTCCTCCGACCGCTCCCAGCCCACGACGGGGGTCACCGGCACCTCGGCGTGCTCGAGCAGGTGGAGCCCTGCCTGCTGGGACAGCATCGTGAGGGCGGCGACGCCGCGGGCGCTGTTGCCGGCGTCGTCCAGGCGGGGGGCGTAGGTGCCGATCCCCACCTGGCCCGGCATGACCGCCACGATCCCCCCGCCGACCCCGGACTTCGCCGGCAGTCCGACGCGCAGACCCCACTCCCCTGAGCGGTCGTACATGCCGCACGAAGCCATCACCGCGAGCGTGTGCCGCGCGGTGCGCGCGTCGACCACCCGGTCACCGGTGCGCGGATGCACGCCGGCGTTGGCCAGCGTCGCCCCCATCAACGCCAGATCCACCGCGGTCACCCGCACCGCGCAGGCGCGGAAGTAGACCTCGGTCGCCTCACTCACCGGGTGCGGGAGCACCCCGGCTGCCCGCGCCAGGTAGCCCAGGGCCCGGTTGCGGTCACCGGTGGCGGACTCGGAGGCGAAGACGGCTTCGTCCACGTCGAGGTCGCGCCCGGCGAACCCGCTCAGCACCTGGAGGATCCGGCCGAACCGCTCGTGGGGGTCCGCGCCGCGCACCAGGTCGGTCGCCACGATCGCGCCGGCGTTGATCATCGGGTTCGCGGGCCTCCCGGCATCGTCGAGGGAGATCGCGTTGAAGGGCTCCCCCGACGGCTCGCACCCGACGTGCTCCAGCACCTGCTCCAGCCCCCGGTCGGCCACCGCGAGCGCGTAGACGAACGGCTTGGCCACCGACTGGATCGTGAAGGGCTGCTCGGCGTCGCCGACGGCATACACCTGCCCGCGGATGCTGGCCAGGGCCAGGCCGCAGTGCTCGGGGTCGGCGTGCGCGAGCTCAGGGATGTAGTCCGCGACGGCACCGTCGTCGTTCGAGAGGGTGCGCGTGCGGATCTCCGCCAGGGCGCCGGTGACCGGGTCGACGCCGTCCGCGGGTGCGGTCACGAGGTCGAGGGCAGCTGCGGCACCGACACGTCACTGCCGCCCTCGACCGTGAGCCGGTCCCCCATCCGCAGGGCGAGTGGGCGGGGCACGAGCGGTCCGGCAGCGATCGCTTCGCCCTGGAGGAAGGACGGCGCGCGCTGCAGCATGGCCGGGGGGACGAACCCGAAGACCTCGGCGAGCTGGGCGACGTCGGCCGGGGAGTTCATCCGCATCATCAGCAGGTTGTCGCACTGGGAGAGCACCTGCGGGTGGATCTTGCTGGGACGCTGCGTGGAGAGCAGCAGCCACAGGCCGTACTTGCGGCCCTCGGCCGCGATCTGCACCAGCCGGTCCACCAGGGCCCGTTGCGCGGGCGTAACAGGATCGGCGGGACACAGGTTGTGCGCCTCGTCGATGACCAGCAGGGTCGGCGTGCGCTCGGTTCTCCGGCGCCACAGGTCCTCGACCAGGTCCAGGCCGACCGCGACGGGCTCCGCGGGGTCGTCGAAGCCGCTGAGGTCGGCCACGACGGCACGATGCCCCTCCGCGACCACTTCGGAGAGCGACGGCTCCCCGAACGCCCAGGCGGTCCACACGTCGAACCCGAGGTTCTCGACCCGCTGAGCCAGCGCGACCTCGGGGGGCGACCCCGCCCGGAGCCGGTTGAGCAACTCCCCGAGCGTCGGAGCCGTCGCCCCCTCCTCGGTGCTGTGCAGGAAGACGTTGTACTCCTCGCGGTCGGCGAGCGGGTCCAGGCGGAGCACGGCACCCTGAGCGGCGCGGGGCAAGGTCGTGAAACGCACGCGCAGGGGGCCGTGCGCGGTGGGGCCGTCGCCGAGGATCCGTACGTCCAGCGCACGCAACCGCTCCGCGGCCTCGTCGGGCGCGTCGTCGCGGGGCTCGCCGAGACGGACGAAGTCGGCGTTCGGGTCGAGCACGACCATCCGCAACGCCGTACCGAGCAGGATCTGCTCCAGCAGGACGCCCAGGGCATACGTCTTGCCCGAACCGCTCTGTCCGCACAGGAACGTGTGCCGGTTGAAGCCCTGGGAGCGCAGCCGTGCGGGCACGTGTTCCCCGCTCGCCGCCGCCCACGAGCCGACCTCCAGGGTGGCCCCGGCGCGCTCCTGGAGGGCGAGCAGCTCCTCGGGCGAGGCAGGGCGCGCGCCCCGGGGGCCGAAGGGCTCCGGTGCGCGCCGCCCCTCCGGGACGACGACGGCCTCGCCACCACCGGTCACCTGGACCAGGGGCAGGCCCTCGCCCAGGGAGAGCAGGTCCCCGGCGAGCAGGGTGTCGAGCGGGCCGGAGAGGTGACATGTGCGCCCGTCGGCGGACCAGGCGGTCAGAGGCTCCATGGAGCACACCCTGCCAGAGAAGGAGTGCCCCCAGCCTCACTCAGGGCGGCTGATGCGCCGGCCTGTCCACCGGGGTCGGGCGCGGCTCAGGGGCGCAGGCCGTGGGCGGCCAGGACTGCCTCGGGGTCCTGCGGGTTGCCCGCGGCGTCGCGCAGTTCCAGGTGCAGGTGCGGGCCGGTGGTGTTGCCGGTCATGCCCACGTGACCCAGGAGGGCTCCGGCAGAGACGCGTTGCCCGACAGAGACGGCGAAGTCTCCGAGGTGACAGAACCAGGCCTCGCCGCCCTCGTCGAGGGTGACCACGACCTTGTTGCCGTAGGAGCCGTCGTAGGAGGCGGAGGAGACCACACCGGCCGCGACCGAGGCCACCGGGGTGCCCAGCGCGGCCGCGAAGTCCAGTCCGGTGTGGCTGGAGGACCACAGACCGCCGTAACTGCCGAACCGGCCGGTGAGCCGGTAGCCCGCGATCGGCAGCATCCAGGAGATCTCCTCCTTGATCACCACCGACTTCTCCACCTTCATGGGGGCGACGGGGCCCAGCCGGGAGAACGAGCGGGAGACCGAGGCGGTCCGGCCGGTGAGCGCGGTGGCGTCCGCTGCGGGCACGGGCACGAAGGTGAGGTCGCTGGTCGTCAGACCGGTGGTGCTGAGGCCACCGGAGGCGTGGGTGGCCCCGGCGGCGGCGGGGGCGCCGGCGGCCAGGGACGCCACCAGGGCGACCGCGAAGGCGGGCGCGGCGACAGCGGTACGCACGGTATGTCGGGGGCGATCGGCTCGGTTCATGACAGGCTCCACTTCTTCCCTCGCCCCGAGGCAGTCGCCCCGTGATCCGGGTCGCTTGCATTTGCAAGCAACAAGAGTCGAGTGAACCGGCCCCGCTCCGAGGAGGCAAAACGAGAACGCGCGGCGAGTGGCGCACGCCACGCTCGGAAATCAGCTCCCCGCGGGATCGAGCGGCCTGCTGCGACCCCTGTCACACGTCATGTCTAGACCGCTAGCCGCCGTTTCCACCGGCGCCCAGAGGGGCCCGGGAACCGCTACTCGGGCCGGCAGGCGGACCGCAGTCGGGCGTCGGCGTCGAGGACCGCCTGGCCGAGTTCGCGATACTGCGCGGCGCCGGTCGGCACCCCCTTGCGCTCCGCGACGGCGGCGTGGGCCGCCTCCAGCGCGGCCGCTGCCTCACGCACCGGAGCCGAGACCTGGGAGGAGGTCGGGTACGCGTACCGGCCCTGCTCGAAGGTGGCGAAGGCGTCACCCGGACGGGCCCCGCCGGCCAGTGCGTCCAGCGCCGAGCGGGCGGTGACGACGTCGAGCACCGGGGCCTCGGCGCAGAAGGCCTCGGTGGCCGACGCGTCGTCGACCAGGGTCTTGGCCCCCAGGAGCACCACGAGGACGGCGAACAGGGCGAAGGCAGCGTTCCAGGTGGCCGTGGAGCGGTTCCACCACGGTTCGCTCGCTCCGACGAGTACCGGAGTCCGCGCCCCGGGTCCTGGCTCGACCCCGTCCCGGTCGACCCCGTCCAGGTCGACCCCGTCCAGGTCGACCCCGTCCAGATCGACCTCGGCCAGGTCGACCCCGTCGATCACGGCCGCCGCTTCGGCGAGGGTGGCGCGCTGCGCATCGCGACGCTCCTCCAGGGCGCCGAGCCGGTTGAGCGCGTCGCCCAGACGGGCGGTCTCCTCGGCGAGGCTCGCCTCGACCTGACGGCGCTCGCGCTCCAGCGTCAGGCGGCGGGCACGGGCGCGGGCGACCTCGGTGGCAAGTTCGGCGACCAGGGCCTCCTGACCGGCGTGCTCCTCGCGCAGGGCCTCCACCTCCGAGCGCGCGGCGGCCACCTCCGCCTCCGCCAGGTAGCGGCCCTGGGAGAGGCGCATGAGTTCGGCCAGGGCGGCGTCGAGCCGGGCGGTGTCCTCGCTCTGGGCGTCCTCGACACGAGCGGTCAGGCTGACCTGCTCGGCAGCCACGTCGGCCGCCTCGGCCACGATGCGGGCCAGGTCGGCCTTGGCTTCGCTCAGCCGGGTCCGTGCGTCGGCCAGGGCCTGATGGACGCTGGTGTACTCCAACTCCAGCCGGGCGAGGTCGCGCTCGGCCTCGGTCTCGTCGTCGAGCAGGTGCTGGAGGCGCTCGATCTCCGCGCGGAGGTCGTCGCCCTGGGAGCCGTCGCGCTCCGGGGTCTCGTCGGTCATCGGCTCGCCCCCACGTCGATCCCGCCGAGCAGGGGTGCCACGACTCCGTCGAGCAGGTCGGTGACCTGGTCGACCAGACCGTTCGCCGTCCCCGTGAGCGGAGCGGTCGCGCCGCCGGCCAGCCCGTCCACGGTGTCGGTGAGCCCGCGGACCGCAGGGTCCAGCGTCCGCGAGAGCGGCCCGGCCGGGGTCGGGGTCGGGGTGGGTGTGGGCGTCGGGGTCGGGGTCGGGGTCGAGCCGCCGTTGCCCGGCGTGGGACCGCGGTCCTCGGGGATCAGGGTTGGCGTGGGCGCCACCGACGCGACGGGCACCGCGGTGGCGGTCGTGACCGGCGACGGAGCCGCCACCGGCCGGGCGACCAGGGTCGCCTCGCGGGCAGGGTCGGGCCGCCCGCTGATCAGAAGGCCGGGGAGCCCCAGGCCACCGGTGAGCAGGCCGTGGATCGAGAGCGCGAGCGCCGTCACCGCGAGCGCGGCGACAGCGGGGCGGCGCCAGCCCGGTGACGACGACCGGGGGTGCTGCGTGGTCGTCATCTGTCTTTCCCTCCTGGCTGAAGAACGAGTACGGCAGGAGCGGGTTACGTTCACCGGCGCTAGCGTGGGCCGGTGCGCGTGACTCACGTCGACCACGACGGGCTCCGGTTCCAGGTCACCGACGGCGGTCCCCTGGGCGGCGAGCCGGTGGTGCTGCTCCACGGCTTCCCCCAGACCGCGGCGTCGTGGACGGCCACCGCCGAGCGGCTGCACGCGGCCGGGCTGCGGACCCTGGCCCCCGACCAGCGCGGCTACTCACCGCTGGCGCGCCCCGCGGGCCGGGCGGCGTACCGGCTGCCGTTGCTGGTCGGCGACGTCCTCGCCCTGGTCCGCACCCTGGGGCGCCCGGTGCACGTGGTCGGCCACGACTGGGGCGCCGCGGTCGCGTGGAGCCTCGCCCAGCAGCACCCCGACCTGCTGCGATCGCTGACGACGGTGTCGGTGCCGCACCCGGCGGCCTTCGCGGCGTCGATGGTCCGCAGCGACCAGCTGCGGCGGTCCTGGTACTTCGTACTCTTCCAGCTGCCGCGCCTCCCGGAGGCACGGCTGAGCAACCCTGCGGTCCTGGCGCGGTCGCTGGAGGCGTCCGGGATGAGCGCGGCCCAGATCGCCCGGGTGCGGGCCGACGTGGTCGACAGCGGGGCGCTGCCGTTCGCGCTGAACTGGTACCGCGCGCTGCCCCTCACCGCACCCCGCGGCGTACGGCTCCCGGCCCGGGTGCCGACCACGCACGTGTGGAGCGAGGGCGACGTGGCGCTGGGACGGTGGGGTGCGGAACACACCGGCCGGTACGTCGCGGCGCCCTACCGCCTGGTGGTGCTCCCCGGTGTCTCGCACTGGGTGCCCGAGGAGGCCCCCGACGCCCTGGCTGCGGCGATCGTGGAACGGGTCGGCGGCCCGACGACGGGCCCGGCTACAGACCCAGCCGGGCCTGGGTAGCCAGCAGGGTCTCCGCCGACCGCTCCAGCAGCCGCTCCTCCTGGGGCGAGAGCGCCACGTCGAGCACGTCCTCGACGCCCGAGGCGTTGACCAGGCTCGGCATGGAGAAGGCCACCCCGTGGAAGCGGCGGTAGCCCTCGTGCACCGTGGACACCGGCAGGATCGCGTTCTCGTTGCGCAGCACGGCCTCGACGATCCGGGCGCCCGCGAGCCCGATGGCGTAGTTGGTCGCCCCCTTGCCGGCGATCACCTGGTAGGCCGCGTTGCGGACCTGATCGGTGATCGCCTCGAGCTCGGCGGTGGTGAAGGGCTCCAGACCGTCGCGACGCCAGTCCAGGATCGGCACCGGACCGATCCTTGCCTGGGACCACAACGCGAACTCGGTGTCGCCGTGCTCACCGACGATGGTGGCGTGGATGCTCCCGGGCACCACCTTGGCCCGCTTGGCGAGCAGCCCGCGCAGCCGCGAGGAGTCCAGCACGGTCCCCGAGGAGAGCACCCGCTCGCGCGGCAGGCCCGAAATCCGTTGAGCGGCGACGGTGAGGACGTCGCAGGGGTTGGTGACGAGCACGAAGACCGCGTGCGGAGCACGTTCGATCAGCACCGGCATCAGGTTCTCCAGGAGCGCCACGTTCGTGGCGGCCAGGTCCAGGCGCGTCTGCCCGGGCTCCTGCTTCGCCCCCGCGGTCACCACCACGACGTGGGCTCCCTCGAGCACGGCGGGGTCGTGGCCACCGATCACCTCGCTCGGCCCGCAGAACTGCGACCCGTGGCCCAGATCGAGCACCTCGGCCTCGACCTTGGCCGCGTTCACGTCGTACAGCGCGACCGTGCGCGCCGAGCGCCGGATCAGGCAGGCGTACGCCATGCTCGCCCCGACGCTGCCCGCTCCGACGATCGCGACCTTCGAGCCCTCGATGACGTCCATGGCCCCGATCATGTCGCACCCGCGGGGGTGTCCGCATCGTGCTTGACTGCCCGTATGAGCACCTCGCTGGCGCACAACTACCACCCGCTGCCGGTCACTCTGACCCGCGGCAGCGGCGCCTGGGTGGAGGACGACCTGGGACGCCGCTTCCTGGATCTGCTCGCCGGCTACGGAGCGCTCAACCTCGGTCACCGCCATCCCGACCTCGTCGCGGCCGCGACGGCGCAACTGGACCGGTTGACGCTGACGAGTCGCGCGTTCGGCAACGACCGCCTCGAGCCGTTCTGCGAGGCACTGGCGACGTTGTGCGGCAAGGACCTCGTCCTGCCGATGAACACCGGCGCGGAGGCGGTGGAGACGGCGCTGAAGATGGCGCGCAAGTGGGGCCATCAGGCCAAGGGCATCCCCGACGGGGAGGCCGTGATCCTGGTGATGCACGGCAACTTCCACGGGCGCACCACGACGATCGTGAGCTTCTCCGACGATCCTGACGCGCGTGCGGGTTACGGGCCACTGACCCCCGGCTTCCGGGCGGTGGCGTACGGCGACGCCGCAGCGCTGGAGGCCGCGATCGACGAGCGGGTGGTGGCGGTGCTGCTCGAGCCGGTGCAGGGCGAGGCCGGCGTGGTGATCCCCCCGGCGGGGTGGCTGCGCGAGGTACGCCGCATCTGCACCGCGCACGGGATCCTCCTGCTGGCCGACGAGATCCAGTCCGGGCTCGGCCGCGTGGGGCGCACGTTCGCCTGTGATCTCGACGGGGTCGTGCCGGACGCCTACATCCTCGGCAAGGCGCTCGGGGGCGGGCTGCTGCCACTGTCCGCGGTCGTCGCGGACGCCGACCTGCTCGGCGTCTTCACGCCCGGGACCCACGGCAGCACCTTCGGCGGCAACCCGCTCGCGTGCGCGATCGGCCTGGAGGTCGTGCGGGTGCTCGCCACCGGAGAACTCCAGGAGCGGGCGGCCGCGCTCGAGCCGGTCCTGCGCGAAGGGCTCGAACCCTTGCTCGGCGCGGGCCTGTCGTCGGTGCGGGTGCGTGGCCTGTGGGCAGGGGTGGACGTCGTGGGGCTCACCGGCCGCCAGGTCTGCGAGCGACTGCTCGAACGTGGCGTCCTGACCAAGGACACCCACGGCGCGACCGTGCGCCTCTCCCCACCGCTGATCATCGAGGAGGACGACCTGCGCTGGGGGCTGGAACAGATCGCGGACGTCCTGGAGCCGGGGTGAGCGACCCGGTCACGGTCCTCGCCCTGCACCTCGCCCCGGCCACGCGCCTGCCGATGCGCGAGGTCCAGGAGGTGGTCGCACTCACCGGCCAGGGCCTCACCGGGGACCGCTACGAGAAGGCCCGGCACCGCCACGTGACGGTGCAGTCCGCGAGCGCGCTGGCCGAGGCGGAGGCCGAGCTCGGGCGTCCCGTTCCTGCCGCGGCCACCCGCCGCAACGTGACGCTCTCCCACGGCGAGGTGCCGACCGCTCCGGGGACGCGGATCGTGGTCGGCGACCTGGTGTTGGAGGTGGTGCGGGTGGCGGCGCCCTGCAAACTCCTCGAGGACACCCTCGGCCCGGGTGCGCAGCGGGCACTGCGCCGACGTGCCGGTACCGTGTTCCGCGTGGTTCAGGGGGGAACGGTTCGACGTGGCGACCTCGTCACGCTCGACCCGACACAGGCATGAGGACGCGGACCTCGGGTGCGCGGCGAGGGCTGGTGATCGGCGGCGCCGCGGTCGCCGCGGTCGCGGTGGCGGTCATCGCCCTGCTCGCACGCGACGACACGGAGCCGGCGGAGGCTGCGCTCTCCTTCGACTTCGAGGCCGATGACGTCGGCGCGCTGGGCAGCGACGGTCTCGACGTGGCCGCGGTGACGCGCGACGGCGGCGTCCTGACGTTGGAGTCCGGACCCGACGGTCGCGCACTGCGCTTCCCGACGTACGAGGGGACGGACGCGCGCCGCGCTGCGCTGACCGTGCGCGCGGACGACGCGGAGCAGCTCGAGCCCGGCACGGCGGACTTCACGTTCGGAGCCGACCTGTGGCTCGACGCCGTGTCGGAGGGCACGGAGTTCGACAACGGCAACAACGTGCTCCAGCGCGGGCTCTTCTCCGACGGAGCGCAGTTCAAGCTCCAGGTCGACCGCGGCACCGCCAGCTGCCGCGTCGCCGGGGAGGCCGGTGAGGTGGTGGTCACCGCGTCGGAACCGTTGCGCCCCGAGCAGTGGTACCGCGTGGAGTGCTCCCGCACCGGGGAGCAGGTCCGGCTGCTGCTCACGGCCCTGGAAGGCGACGAGAACGCCGTCGAGACCGTGGTCGAGGGACCGACGGGTGCGGTGCTGTTCGACGCCGCCACGCCGCTCACGCTCGGGGCGAAGACGGACGCGGCAGGTGTGGTGCCGGCCAGTTCCGACCAGTTCAACGGGGCGATGGACAACGTGGAGATCGTGATCGGCGGGTGACCCTGACCAGGGACGATTCGTCCCTCGGCCGTCCGCTGTGCGAGTCTGGACGTTTCCCGGGTTCGCCCGGGTCGATCGACACGGGGGTTCCACAGTGCGCGTGCACAGCACGATCAGGGTGATGACGGCAGCCGCGATCGGCCTCGCCCTCTCCGGCGGCGCCACGGCGCCCGCATCCGCCGCGACCACGGTCCACCTGACCTTCCAGGAGACCCTCAAGGCCGGCACCGGCGTCACCGTGCGCGAGGTGACCCGGGACCGGGGCACGATCACCGACACGACCGGGCCGTCGGGCACCGCGGCACGCTTCCCGGCGTACGTCGAGTCCGACAGTCACCGCGCAGCCCTCGCGGTGAGCGCGACCCAAGGGCGGCTGAACCCGGGCCGGGCGGATCTGGTGGTGCGCGCCGACTTCCGCCTGGACAAGGTCACCCAGGGTTCGGCGTACGACGACGGGAACAACATCCTCCAGCGTGGCCTCTTCGGCGATCCCGCGCAGTTCAAGATCCAGGTGGACGGGCGTACCCCCGCCTGCCGCTTCAAGGGCAGCGCCGGATCGGTGCTGGTCACCAGCCCGGTCAAGGTTTCCGCCCGCACCTGGTATCGGGTGCGGTGTGCGCGCTCGGGCAAGGAGATGACCCTGCGTCTGGTGGCGCTCGGGTCGGGGAAGGTCTGGACCCGCAGCGCCACCCGGGCGATCGGAACGATGTCGTTCGCCTCAGGTGTCCCGCTGGCGGTGGGCGCGAAGTTGAACGGCCAGGGCACGATTCCCGCGTCGTCCGACCAGTTCAATGGTCGCCTTGACAATATCCTGGTCAAGGTCGGCTGAGGCAGCTGAGTGTGGCCTCAACGGGCCAACGCCATCCGATCACTCAGGGAGCGGCCCCACTCGCGGGCGCGGTCGAGTTCCCCGTGGACCAGGGGCCCGTCCAGGTCGGTGACGTAGAAGCTCACCGTGTCCACGACCGTGCCGACGCCTGCGCGCCGCACGGCCCTCGCCGCCGCGCGGGCGGCGGAGCCGGGGATCCGCCGGACACTGAGCACCCGAGTGTCGAAGGTGGCAACGGCCCGGTTCACGTCGCGCTCGTCGAGCCCCGCAAGCCACTCCCGGATGCCCCGCCCGTGCGGGCCGTCCGGAGCGCCCTTGGCGACGGCGTCGTCGCGGGTGCTCTGCCGCGTCATCGAGAACGCGTGCGTCGGGCCCCCGACGACCACCAGGTCGAAGCCCGCGGCGTCGCGGGGCGGGTCGTCGGCCACGTCGACGAGCACCACCTGCGCCGCCCCCGGGGGTGCGGCCAGTCCGGCGGCGATGGCCCCTGCCACAGCCGCGGTGTTGCCCCACAGGGACTCGTAGAGAACCAGTACGCGCATGATCCTGCCTCCGCATCTCCCCCACTCCTTACGCTGCTCGCTCCCGGGAAGAGCAGGCAGGGACCTCGGTCCGTGAGGCGGGCCACGTGGCTCCGTCCGCTGTAGCGGACTGGTCCGGGGTATCACCGCGACGATTGCCATCCCTTCATCGAGGTGACCGCACCGACTCCCCGCACGCTGGTGGTCGTGGCCGCGCCCGGCTACGAGCCCGAGCGGTTGCTGGCCGGGACCGAGGTGGCGATCGTGCCGGCGGCCGACCGTCTGGACGACGCCGCGTGGGCCCGGACGGTGCGGCGCCTGAGCGAGGCTCCCCGGCAGGGGCAACCACCGCGCGGCGCCCTGCTCAGCGGATCCCCGCTGAGCGAGGCAAGACTCGGTTCCCTCCCCGGTCCGGTGCAGGTGTGGCCGGCGCGCAGCCTCTCCCTCGATCTGGACCAGGTGGCGACACGACTCGGAGACCTCGCCGAGCACGCTCTCACGGTGTGGGAGCTCACGGCCGGTTGGCCGGCGCTGGTCGACGCCGTGGGCGACCTGATCGGCCGCACGCCGCTCGATCGGATCATCCCGGTCGCCCTAGACCCGGCGAACGGACTGACGCCCTGGCTCGTCTCCCACGTGCTCGGCCCGCTGACCGATCGAAGCCGCCACGTCCTGTCCTGGGCGGCGCACCTCCCCCTCGTCACCCCCGATCTCCTGGTCGATCTCGGCGTCGTCCCTCCGCAGGACGTCGCCGCGGAGTGGGCCCGGATCACGCAACCGGGCCTCGCGACGCCGGTGGAGGGCGGAGACCGGGTGGTGCCGCTGCTCGCAGTCCTGGTGCGGCAGCTGGGTCCTACTCCCGAGCAGGGGCTCCTCCGCCGGGCCGCGCAGTGGTATTCCGCGCACGATCTGCCTGCGGAGGCCGCTGCGGTCCTCAGCAGTTGCGGCGAGCACGCACGAGCCTGTGCGGTCCTGGAGGAGCACGGCCTACGGCTGCTCGACCAGGGCCGTGGCGCGATCGTGCTCGAGGTGCTCGACCGGGCCGCCTCGTGCGTCGAGGGCTCGGCGCTTCCTTTCCGGCTGCGGATCACGGAGGCCGACGCGCGGCGCCGCGTCGGCGACGTGCGAGCGGCGGAACGGGCCTGGCGTCCGTTGCTCGCAGACGATGTCCTCCCCGCCGCCGTGGCGTGGCGAGCGGCGATGGTCCCCTACCAGCGTGCGGCGTACGACGAGGCGTACAGGCTGCTCGCACGGGCCGCACCCGCGGGATCGAGGGCCACCCGCGACGACGTCGAGGTGGAGGCAGGTCGCAGCCAGGTCGCCACCATGCAGGGCCACGACGACCTGGCCCGCACGCATGCGCAGCGGGCCCTGGCCCTCGCCGAGGAGGCCGACTGCGACCAGGCTCTGCTGACCGCACATCTGGCCGCGGCCAACGCCCACACCGGAGTCGCCCGTGACGAACACCTCGCGGCCGCGGAGAACGCCGCTCGGGGGTGCGGGGACCCGACCGGTCTGACCCGCACGCTGGTCAACCAAGGTTTCGGGCTGCTGGCCCGCGCGGACTACCGCGCCGCGCGGACGGTGTCGCTCCGCGCGGTCAAGGCCGCGAGGATCGGCGCACCGCCCGGCCTGCACGTGATGGCCCTGCACAACCTGGGCGAGGCCGAGCGCCGTCTCGGCGAGCACGACGCGGCGACGGTCCACCTGCAGCAAGCGCTGGCGCTCTGCCGTCGGCACGGGCTGCGCCGGGTCTCCTTCGGCCTGTGGGGCCTGGCGGAGGTGCACCGCGCGTGCGGTCGCCACGACCTGGCCCTCACCGTGTTCGCCGAGGCGGTCGAGGCGGCGCGGACCACGGGGGAACTCCAGGTGCTCGTGCCGGCCCTCGCCGGCAGAGCGATGCTGCTGCGGGACCTGGGGCGGTGGACCGAGGCACGGCAGGCCGCGGAGGAGGCCGTGGCGACCAGCACCGAGGAGTTCCTGCCCACCGCCCTGGTCGCCCGGGGCTGGACCCGGCTGCCCCACGAGCCAGCGGCGTCGACCACCGTCCTCGGGCACGCCGACGATCGCGACGCGGCACTGGCTGACGCGGAGCAGGCGCTGGCCGGTGCGCGTGCACTCGGCGAAGTGGATCAGGCGGCGTCGGCCTGGGAGCTGTACGCCGCCGCGTCCACGCGACGCGCGGAGGCCGTGGCCGCGTGCCGGGAGGCGCTCGCGATCTGGAGCGCCGGAGGCGCGGAGCCGTGCGCGGACCGTGTCCGGCTGCGCCTGGCCGACCTCGAACCGCGCGATCCCGTCCTGCACTGGGAGGCGCGTCGCGCCGAGAACCGGCTGCGCGTGGACCCCTCGACCCGCGGCGTCGAGGTCGACATCCTCGGAGGGTTCGCCGTCCGGGTCGGCGGGGAGCCCGTGCCTGCCGGCGCCTGGCGGTCGAAGCAGGCCCGCAGTCTGGTGAAGGTCCTGGCCGCACGGCGTGGGCGCATCGTCAGCCGCGCCGAGATCTGCGAGCTGATGTGGCCCGACGACGATCCGGCCCGGACCGGACACCGGCTGTCGGTGCTGCTCTCCTCCGTGCGCGGTGTTCTCGATCCGCAGCGCAGCCGGCCGGTCGACCATGTCGTCGCCGCCGACGCACACGGCCTGTGGCTCGACCTGGCCCACGTGCGGGTCGACGCCGACGAACTCCTGCGCGAGAGCGCGCATGCCGCCGACCTCTTGCGCACCGGGGACCTGGTGCGCGCGGAGGACCTGATGCG
The DNA here is from genome assembly GCA_044224695.1 of Marmoricola sp. Classification (GTDB taxonomy): domain Bacteria; phylum Actinomycetota; class Actinomycetes; order Propionibacteriales; family Nocardioidaceae; genus Marmoricola_A. The sequence continues at coordinate 128,350 of JBGAJX010000003.1, forward strand.
CCGTATCGTGACCTGCTACCAGGGCGAACCTCTGCCCGACGAACCCGAGGCCCTCTGGGCCGTCGGGTTGCGTGAGGAGGTGCGCGCCGCCTGGCTGCGGGCCCTGTTCAACCTGGCGGAGCTGATGCGCCGCCACGGGGCGTACGCGGAGGCCGTGCCGCTGCTCGTCCGGCTGCTCGGCGAGGACCCCTATGACGAGACGGCTCACCGATGCCTGGTCCGGACGCTGGGTCAGTCGGGCCGGCACGGCGAGGCCCGACGTGCTCTGGCGCGTTGGCAGGCCGCCATGCGCGAGATCGACGTCGCGATCCCCGACGCCAGGGTGCTGGTGCTGACGCCGTCCTGATCGACATCCCCAGGCTGGATCCCCCGAGCCGCCTCCGGTGGCGGCCTGACCCGAGGAGAACACCATGGAACACCTGACCCGACCCGTCTCGGCACCCGTCCTCGCGGTTGCCCTGGCCGCCGCCGGGAGCGGCGTGTCCGCCCTGGCCCTGCTCGCCGGCACCGCGGGTGCCGTCGCCGCCGATCCGCCGACGGTGATCGTCGGCACCCCGGGAGACGACGTCCTGGTCGGCACTCCCGGCCGGGACGTGATCCGCGGGCGAGGCGGTCACGACGTGATCCTCGGCCGTGGCGGAGACGACGTCCTCATCGGTGGTCCCGGCGCCGACGTCCTCATCGGCGGCCGGGGCGACGACCAGCTCCGCGGCGGCAAGGGACAGGACTACCTCGCCGGTGACGACGACTCCGCCCAGCCGGGAGCCGGCGATGACGGGGTGGACGGCGGCGCAGGCTCCGACGAAGGCTGGTACCACGAGTCCGACGAATGGGCGTCGGTCGAACGCGGTCGCTACTGAGCACACGGCACCGGCCCGGCACTACCGCCGGGCCGGTGCTGTGCTGGACGCGTCAGTTGAAGTCCTCGAGATCGGTCCCCATCGTGGTGAAGCTGCCACTGGCGTTCCGCCGCTGCACCATCACGTGCACGTGCGTGACTTTGGTGTGCGAGAACGAGGTGAAGCTCGTCCACCACTGGGTCTTCCCGTTGCCCGGGGCGCAACGCACCGCCGAGTTGCGCGAGCCGAGCAGGGAGTGCCCGGCGTCGTAGTACTCGACCCGCACGCGACCGCAGGCCTGGTCGGTGAGGTAGTGGTAGCCGCTGATCCGTGGCGTGGTCACCCCGTTGACGAGGTCCCACTCGAGATCGCCCCCGTTGACCGGCGCCCCCAGCACCCAGTTGGTGCCGAAGTCGTGGTGGGTCGCGGTCACGCGCGGGTGGTCGGTGTCGAGGACCACGGCCTCGGCGGGTCCGGACGCCATCCCCGCGGCGCCGGCGGCGAGCAGTGCGGCAACAGCGGCGGTGCGGGTACGACGAGTGGTGCTGATCGTGCTGGACATGAGGTGTCTCCTCGGTTCGGTGGCCCCGGGTTGGACCGGGCACCACCGTCGGGCAGACCCCTCAGTACGGCGTCAGAACGGACCGCTCAGCCGGTGTTCTTCATCCCCGCGGCGATGCCGTTGACGGTGATCAGCAGCGCACGCTCGAGCAACGGGTCCTGCTCGCCGCGACGGTGCCGGGCCAGGAGCTCGATCTGGAGGTGGTGGAGCGGCTCGAGGTAGTTCTCCCGGATCTCCAGCGTCGTACGCAGCGTCTGCTCCCGCTCCAGCAGCCGGGCCTCGCCGGTGACCTCAAGGATCGAGGAGAGGGTGGCCTCGTGCTCGCGGCGCAGGTCGTCGAGAAACCCGCGCAGGTCCGCAGGCACCAGCGCCTCGACGTACGCGGTGGCGATGTCGAGGTCGGTCTTGACCAGCGTCATCGAGACGTTGCCCAGGAAGCTGCGGAAGAACGGCCAGCGGCGGTACATCTCCTGCAGCTCGGCCAGCCCGCCTCCCTCGATGGCTGCGCCCAGGCCGGTGCCCACGCCGTACCACCCGGGGACGATCTGCCGGGATTGGGTCCACCCGAAGACCCACGGGATCGCCCGCAGGGTGTCGATCCCGCCCCCGGCGTCGGGGCGCCGCGCCGGCCGGGAGCCGATGTGCAGCGCGCCGAGCAGGTCGACCGGGGACGAGGCCAGGAAGTAGCGCGCCAGCTCGGGACGGTCCACCAGTGACCGGTAGCGCGTGTGCGCGGCCCCGGCCACGGTGTCCATCAGGGCGTCCCAGCGCTGCGCCTCCTCGGGGGTACGACGGTCGGACTTGTGCAGCACGCTCGCCTCGAGGGTCGCGGCGAGGGTGAGCTCGAGGTTCTGGCGGGCCAGCACGGGCAGCGCGTACTTGTCGCTGATCACCTCGCCCTGCTCGGTGATCTTGACCTCGCCGTCGACGGTCCCCCACGGCAGCGACATGATCGCGTCGTACGTCGGGCCGCCACCGCGACCGACCGAGCCTCCGCGACCGTGGAAGAACACCAGCCTGATGCCGTGGCGCCGGGCCACGTCGCGGGCCCTGCGCTGGGCGCGCTGGATCTGCCACTGCGAGGTGGCGATGCCCCCGGCCTTGTTGGAGTCGGAGTAGCCGAGCATGACCTCCTGGACGTCGCCGCGCAGCGCGACCAGGCGGCGGTAGGAGGGGTCCTCGAAGAGGGCTCCGAGGATCTCCTCGGCCTTCTCCAACTCGTCGATGGTCTCCAGCAGCGGCACGAACCCGACGCGCGCCACCCCGTCGACGAGGTCGACGAGACCGGCCTCGCGGGCCAGGAGGACCGCGGCGAGGACGTCGTCGGGGCCCTGGGTCATCGAGATGATGTAGGACTCGATGGTGCGCGGGCCGAGCTCGTCCAGGGCCCACGCGACCACCGCGAAGGCCTCGGCGGTGACCCGGGCGCCGTCGTCGAGCGGCAGCGGGTGGGTGGCCAGCGGACGGCGGCCCGCCAGCTCCGCGCGCAGCAGGTCCCAGCGTTGCGCGGCGGTGAGCTCCGCGTAGGGGACCTCGGATTCGCCGAGCCGGTCGAACAGCTGGCCCAACGCCTGGTGGTGCTTGGCGGCGTGCTCGCGGACGTCGAGGGTGGCCAGCGTGAGACCGGTTGCCGCGACGGTACGCACCAGCCGCTCGAGCTCGCCGCCGGCCACGAGCGGGCCCTGGTGGGCCAGCACGGAGGCGTGCAGCAGGAGCAGGTCGTCCAGCAGCTCGGTGTCGTCGCGGTAGTCGCGGCCCGGCACGTGCGCGGTGCCTCGGGCGATCCGCTGCTCGGTCAGGCCGAGGCGGACGTGGACGCAGGTGAGGAAGAGCCGGTACGGCTCCTCGGCGTTGAGCCGGCGATAGCGGGGCTCGACCTCGGGGAGGTCGGCGAGCATCGTGGCCAGCCGCGCGCGGAGCTCGTCGGAGACCGACGAGAGCCGTTCGGAGACGGACAGCTCGCGGCGTAGCCGGTTGACCTTGTCACGCACCAGCCGGACGCCGTGGACGGCCTGAAGCCGCAGGACCTCCCGAGTGATCCCGGGCGTCACGAACGGGTTGCCGTCGCGGTCACCGCCCATCCAGGTGCCGAAGCGCAGCGGCCGCAGCGTCACCGGGAGCTCGACGCCACGGTCGGCGAGCTGGTCGCGCAGTTCCTCCAGCACGTCGGGTACGGCCGCGGACGAGAGACCCTCGAGGTAGTAGACGCCGTTGCGGGCCTCGTCGAGCGGCTCCGGCGCCTCGACCCGGATCTCGTCGGTCTGCCACAACAGCTCGATGGCCTCCTCCAGGCGCCGGGTGCGGCGCGGGGAGTCCGGGAGTTCCAGCAACGCGGCGACCGCACGGAGCTTGTCGATCGTGGACCGGCGAGCCACCTCGGTGGGGTGCGCGGTGAACACCGGGCGTACGGCGACGCTCTCCAGCTCGGCGCTGAGCTCCTCGGGCTTCACCCCGGCGGCCTCGATGCGCCCCAGCGCCTGCTCCAGCCAGCCCCCGGTCTCCTGCCGGAGCGCCAGGAGAGCGCGGCCGCGGTGCACCTGCTCGGTGACGTTGGCGAGGTGGAAGTAGGCGGTGAAGGCGCGGGCGAGCTTGGTGGTGGTCTCGAGGTCCAGCGCGGGGAGCTCCTCGAGCCGGTCCGCCTTCGCGTGCGCACGCACACGCTCGACGAGGTCGAGGAGGTCCTGGCCCTCCGTGCGGACCAGGGTCTGGCCGAGGATGGAGGTCACCAAGCGGATGTCGCGCCGCAACGGACCCTCGGGAGCACGCTCGATTGGATCGTTCACATGACGATGATGACTCACCGGAGCGGCTCCGGACCAACCCGAGTTGGTTACCGTCCGGTCATCGGGACGCGAGGGTCATCGAGAAGCGCAGGTGGCCGGCTGCTTGACCCGCTGCGTGAGCCCCAGCAGGGTGAAGGCCACCGCGAGGACGGGTCCGGCCGGGTCGATCCCGTAGTTGGCGGTGGTGATGCTCGCGCACACAACGCTCACGAACGCCATCACCGCACACGGAGTGCACCCGGTGTCGATCCGGCGCCCGGTGTGCGGCACGTAGCTGGCCAGCACCAGGGCCGAGAGGACGGACGCTGCCGTCGCGCCGACGTACCAGCTTGCGGGCGGGGACACCGCGACGTCGCGGGTGGCCAACGAATGGAACCAGGCCAGCAGCACCGGGGTGAGGGCCACCGCCACGGCGAGCCGGCGACCGGTCCAGGTGGCACGCAGGGCATGGACGGGCGCGGGGACGAGGAGTCGACTCACCCACCTATTATACCCCCCTAGGTATATGAGTCAGTGAATCCCGCCTCGCGCCCGGGCCACCCGCGTAGCCTGACCCGGGTGCGAGAACTGCCGCACCGGCCGCTGAGCCGGCTCAGCCGACGCCGACGCACCTCCGTCGCCCCGACGGTCCTGCCCGACGGCGCGTTGCCGGGACGCCCGACGCACCTGCGACCCAGCCTGGTCGACTCCGCGGTCTACCTCGACGGCGACCGGATCGCCTCCCCCGAGGGCCTGCTCCAGACCTACGTCGAGTTGCGGCGCGTGGAGGGGTCGATGGCGTGGATCGGGCTCTATCGCCCGGACCGGGCCGAGATCGCCTCCCTGGCCACCGAGTTCGACCTGCACCCCCTCGCGGTCGAGGACGCCATCAAGGCGCACCAACGCCCGAAGATCGAGCGGTACGACGACACCCTGTTCGTGGTGCTGCGCGCCGCGCGCTACCTGGACCGGCTCGAGGAGGTCGAGTTCGGCGAGGTCCACCTGTTCGTCGGCGCCGACTTCGTGGTCACCGTCCGGCACAGCGAGGAGCCCGACCTGAGCTCGGTCCGTCGCCGCCTGGAGAGCACCCCGGCGATCCTCGGGCTCGGCCCGGAAGCGGTGCTGTACGCCGTGATGGACCGCGTCGTCGACGGCTACGCGCCGGTCGTCGAGGGCCTGGCCAACGACATCGACGAGATCGAGACCGAGATCTTCAGCGGTGATCCCGCGGTGTCCCGGCGCATCTACCAGCTCACCCGCGAGGTGATCGAGTTCCAACGGGCCGCCGCGCCGTTGCCCGGCATGTTCACCGCGCTCCAGGAGGGCTTCGAGAAGTACGGCACCGATGAGGAACTCCAGCGCTACCTGCGCGACGTCGAGGACCACGCCATCGGCGTGGTGGAGACGCTCGACGGGTTCCGGCAGCTGCTGCGCGACATGCTCACCGTGAACGCGACCCTGGTCGCCCAGGAACAGAACGAGGAGATGCGCCGGCTCTCCCAGGCCAGCAACGCGCAGAACGAGGAGGTCAAGCGGATCTCCGCCTGGGCCGCCATCCTCTTCGCACCCACCGCGGTGAGCAGCATCTACGGGATGAACTTCGAGAGCATGCCCGAGCTGGGCTGGACCTGGGGCTACCCCTTCGCGCTGCTGCTGATGGTGGGTGCGAGCGTCGTGCTCTTCCTGATCTTCAAGCGACTCGGCTGGCTCTGATCCCGAGAGGCTCAGTCCGTCCTGCGCACCGCGACCGCGAGTTGTGCCCCCTGGGGCCGGTTCGGCTCGAACCAGACCCGGCCGCCCGCCGCCTCGGCGAGCCGCCGGGCGAGGGCAAGTCCCAGCCCGAGCCCTCCGGCGGGGTCGTGCTCGATCGGCTTGGCGTACTTGTCGAACATGCGCGGCACGAACGACTCCTCGATCCCGGGGCCGTGGTCGACCACCCGGATGACGACCTCGTCCCCGACCAGCGCTGCTTCCACCACGACCGGTTCGAAGCCGTACTTGAAGGCGTTCGAGACGAAGGTGGCCAGGATCCGCTCGAGGCTGGCGCGGTCGACCCGCACGGTCAGGTCGACCGGGCAGTCGACCTGCACGAACTCCTCGACCGCGAGATCGCGGAGCACCTGATCGATGAGGTCGCGCACGACGTGGCGAGCCGGGGCCCCGGCGAACTCGCCGGACTCCAGGTTCGCCATCGTGAGGAGGTCGTCCATCCGGTCGATGATCCGCCGGGTCTGGCGGTGGATGATCTCGCACCAGCGCAGCCCCTGCTCGTCGGGGGCCTGCTCCCACGTCTCGATCAGCAGGCTGGAGAACCCGAGCATCGAGGTCAACGGGGTCCGCAGCTCGTGCGCGGTCATCGTGAGAAGGCGGTCCTTCGCCCGGTCCGCCTCGATGAGGGCGGCGTTGACCCGGGCCAGCTCGTCAGCCGTCTCCTGCAGGCGCTGCACCGTGGCCGCCCGGTCGTCGCGCAGTCGCCGGCGCTCGATCGCCGACTGCACCGCCTTGGGCAGCCGGGCCATCCGGTCCTTCACCAGGTAGTCCGCCGCGCCCGCGTGCAGGCACTCCACGGCGGTGTCCTCACTGATCGTGCCGGACACGATCACCACCGGCACGCTCAGGCCGCGCTCCTGCACCAGACGAAGCGCCGCCATCGCGTCGAACCCGGGGAGCGACCAGTCCGCCAGGATCACGTCCAGATCGGCGGTCAACGTCGCTTCGAAAGCGGCTCTGTCGTCGACGCGGGTGCCGAAGACCTCGTAGCCGCACTCCTCCAGCGCCAGCAGCATCAGCTCGGCGTCGTCGCGGCGGTCCTCCAGGACCAGGACCCGAAGGGCCGTTCCCGGGGCGGGGGTCATGTGGGCGGCCTCTCGTTGAGCACCATCCAGTACATCCCGACCTCGGCGATCGCGGAGACGAACTGGTCGATGTCCACGGGCTTGACGATGTAGGAGTTGGCCCCCAGGTCGTAGGTCTCGTTGAGGTCCGACTCCACGCGGGAGGAGGTCAGGATCACCACGGGGATGTGCCGGGTGGCAGGGTCTGCCTTGATCCGCCGGAGGACCTCGATGCCGTCGACCAGGGGCAGCTTGAGGTCGAGCAGGACGAGCTTCGGGGGCCGCTGGCCCTTCCGGTGCTCGTAGCGGCCGGTCGCGAAGAGGAACTCCAGCGCCTCGGCGCCGTCGCGCGCGACCGCCAGCGGATTGGCCAGCCCGCTCTCCTGCAGGGCCATCAACGCGAGCTCGAGCTCGTCGGGGTTGTCCTCGACGAGCAGGATCTCAGCCGGCTGCGTCATCGTGCCCCCTCTCCAGCGTGAAGTAGATACACGCTCCCACGCCGGGCCTTCCCTCGGCCCAGACCCGGCCGCCGTGTCGCTCGACGATCGAGGCGACGATCGCCAGACCCACCCCGGAGCCCTCGTACTCCTCGGCGCGGTGCATCCGCTGGAAGGCGGCGAACATGCGACCGGAGTACTCCATGTCGAACCCGACCCCGTTGTCGCGGACGTGGATCACGACGTTGCCCCGTTCGTCGACCTCCGAGCCCACGTCGATGCGGGCCACGGTCCGCTCCCGGGTGAACTTCAAGGCGTTGCCGAGCAGGTTGGCGAAGACCTGAGTGACCAGCGCGCGGTCGACGTCGAGGGTGGGCAGCCGGCCGATCTCGAGATGGACCGAGCGCTCCGCCAAGGAGGACTCGAGCTGCGCCAGAGCGTCGTCGAGCGCCGCACGCAGATCCGTCGGGCGGGTGTTCAGCGGCTGCCGCTGCAGCCGGGACAGGACCAGCAACTCGTCGATCAACTGTCCCATCGCGCGGGCGTTGAACCGGATCCGGTCGAGGTAGTGCAGGCCGCGCTCGTCGAGGACGTCGGCCTGCTTGCGCTCGAGCATCCGGGAGAAGCCGTCGATGTTGCGCAGCGGGGCGCGCAGGTCGTGCGAGGCGCTGTAGGTGAACGCCTCGAGCTCCTTGTTGGCCGCACGCAGGTCGCTCACCGAGTGGGTGAGGCTCCGGGTGAGTTCGGCGTTCTCCCGGCTGACCTGGTCGCGTTCGCTGACCACCGCGGCCAGCACCAGGCCCGTGAGCGAGATCGCGGCGAGGTAGAGGTCGAGCAGCCACATCCGCTCGGTGGGGGCGTCGATCGCGAAGGCGCCGAGCCCGGCGCGGGTGCCGACCACCGCGAAGATCGAGATCACCAAGGTCAGGAAGGCCGCCCCCCGGGTGTGGAACCTCAGCGCCGCCCACACGACGAGGGGAAAGAGCAGGTACGGCTCGCCGAAGTCTCGGGTGAACGCGATGACGTTGGTGGCCAGCAGCAGCGTCAGCAGGACGGCCCGCTCGACCCAGACCGCGCGACTCACGTGGAGGATCTCGCCCTGGTCGATGCTCAGCAGCACCGGCGTCAGTACCAGCGCGCCCAGTGCGTCACCGGCCCACCAGACCCGCCAGCTCGCCAGCAGCTGCTCGGCCTCCAGCACCCCGCCCAGCCAGAGTGCGGCCACGCCGACGGTGGCGCTGATCAGGGTCGCGACGGCCGCCGCGAGGGCGAGTGCGAGCACCCGGTGCACGCGGTCCAACCGCGCCTGTCCCGCGCTGAGCCGCAGGAAGAGCAGCGCGCCGACGACCGCCTCGGCGGTGTTTCCCGCAGCCATCAGCAGGGTGGTCACCGCCGGCAGGTCCGCTCCGTTGACCAGCAGTGCCCCCAGCGTCGCACCGGGCCAGTAGACGACCCCACCGCGGATGAGCACGGCCAGCGCCAGACCCGTGGGAGCCCACACCGGGGAGACGTTGCCCGGGAGCGAGGCGATCGCGAGCGACCCGGCCCCCAGCGCCCAGTAGACCAGCCCCAACCCGACCACACGCACGACGTACGCGGCTGGCGCCACGGGCAGACGCAGTGTCTGCGTGCGCGTCAGGGCGAGGGCGTGCATGGGGCCACGCTAGGGGTCACCTCGGATGGGAACGCGGGAACGCGACCACTGCGGGACGAAGGTCCCCTCATAGCGGCACAGCGTAGGACGCATCGGACGGTTCCATGGGGTAGGCGGGGATCCCCCCTTGCCGGAGCAGCGCACGGCCTGCCACAGTCGGGATCGGGCGGGAAAGATCGACGGGGGTCCCATGCTTTCTCTTCATCGGCGTGTGCTTGTTGCTGTCTCCGCTGTCGCGGCGTCGCTCTCCGGACTGGTGCTCGTGGCCGCACCGGCGCCTGCCGCCGAGCCACCGTGCGTCGTGGACCGGCTCCTGGTGAACTCGTGTCGGCCTTGGGTCGGCGCTACCTCGCACGCCTACGGGCAGACCTCGTTCCGGGCCCACATCGAGCACCACGAGGCACGGGCCGGGCGTCCGATGGAGATCGTGCACGACTACCTCCAGCCCGGCGAGGTCCTCGACTCCACGCACCGGTATTTCGCGAACCGGCAGGACACGACGCTGCTGCTGAACTGGAAGCTGGTCAACACCTGGGCCACCGCTGCGGGCGGTGACGCGACCGTCAACGCCTACATCGACCGGATGGCCGACGCGGTCAACGCCCTGGGCGACACCCGGATCATGCTCAACCCCTGGCACGAGCCCGAGGACAACGTCTCGGCCGGAGGCGCACCAGGGTGCGGCACGAAGGCGCTGCGCGGCCGTGCCGGGAGCGCCGCCGACTACCGCGCGATGTGGCACAACGTACGTGCCCGCTTCGACGCGAAGGGAGTCGACAACGTCGTCTGGGTGCTCAACTACATGGGCTGGACGAACTGGTACTGCATGACCCGCGACCTGTGGCCCGGCAACGAGTACGTCGACTGGGTGATGTGGGACCCGTATCCGAACAACACCACCTGGCGGAACTTCGTCGGCAGCTTCTACTCCTACCTGGAGCAGAACACCGACGCGGAGCACGCGTTCACGTCCAAGCCGTGGGGTATCGCCGAGTACGGCTACAAGGGCACCAGCCAGACGGCCGCCTACCAGATGTACCGCGACATCCGGGCGAACGTGGACCGGTTCTCCCGGCTCAAGGCCTACGTGTCCTGGGACGCCCGGAACGCCCAGACCGGGGTCGACCAGCGGGTGCTCTACACCGCCTCCGGGGTCCTGGACCAACAGGAGCAGGACGCCTACACCGCACTGGTCAACGACCCGCTCTTCACGATGCCGCTGACCCCGCCGGACGTGACGCCCCCGCAGATCCCCGCAGCGCTGGCCGCCACGGCCGAGCCGGCACGGGTCGCCCTGACCTGGGAGGCCGCCACCGACGACTCCGCGGTCACCGGCTACCGGATCTACCGTGACGCGACCCTGCTGGGGCTGACCGCGGACACCTCGTTCGCCGACACCGGGGTCGTCCCCGGGAGCACGCACTCGTACGCCGTGAGCGCCCTGGACGCGGCCGGCAATGAGAGCGCGCTCTCCGAGGCCGTCGAGGTGACGGTGCCCGAGCCGCTTCCCGACGTCACCGCTCCCGGCGTGCCGCTCGACGTCACTGCCAGCGGCCTCGACGGTCCGACCTCGGTCGTGGCCGTCGGGTGGGGGGCCGCCACCGACGACCGTGGGATCGGCGCCTACACGGTGACGAGGGACGGCGAGCCGGTCGCGACCCTGGATGCCAACTCCCGGATGTTCCTCGACAGCGGAGTCACCGAAGGTCAGAGCTACACCTACGCCGTGTTCGCCACGGACACCAGTGGCAACCCCGGCCCGGCGAGCGACGGCGTGGTGGTGACCGCCCCGGTCCCCGACCGAAGTGCGCCGAGCACCCCGACCGACCTGACCGCGACCGTCCTGGACGGCGACGACCCGGCGGTCACGCTGACCTGGACCGCGTCCGAGGACGACCGCGCCGTCGGTTCCTACAGCATCGTCCGCGACGGGGTGCTGCTCGACACCGTCCCGGGCACCGCCACGGGGTGGACCGACAGCACCGTGGAGCACGACACCACCTACTCCTACGTGGTCCTCGCCCACGACGGAGCGGGCAACTCAAGCGATCCCAGCGACCCGGCCTCGGCGTCGGTCCCCGCGCCGACGGTGGACACCACGCCACCGACCGCCCCGGGTACGCCGACCGTGACGCTGTCGGGTCTGGTCCCCCAGGTGAGTTGGGCCGCCGCGACGGACGCGAGCGGCGTCGCGGCGTACGACGTCTTCCGCGGGGCGACGCTGGTCGGGACCACCGCCGGCACCGCTTTCGCCGACACGACCGCTCCCGCGAACGCGACCGTGACCTACACCGTCCGTGCCGTCGACGCCGCCGGCAACGTGGGCCCGGCGTCCGGGCCGGCCTCGGTCGCGGTGCCACGCGACACCACCGCGCCGAGCCGCACCGACGGCCTGACCGCGGTGGCGGGCGCGACCGGGACGCGCACGATCACGGTCTCGTGGTCCGCCGCGACCGACAACCACCGGGTCGGCAGCTACTGGCTCTACCGAGGCAACGCGAAGTACCGCCAGCTCAGCGGCACGACGCTGACGTTCACCGACACCGGTCTCACCGCCGGCACGCGGTACACCTACAAGGTCTACGCCCTCGACGCGTCGAACAACTGGGGTCCGGCGAGCACCTCGGTCAGCGCGGTCGCGCGGTAGGACCGACGCCCGGCCGGGAGGTCCTGGAGGAGCATCACACCCGTTGTGAGCGACGGCACGGGCCTCTGGCCTTGAGTGACCCCGCACCCGCATGGTGCCCTGGAACGGTCACTCCCCACCCTTCGACAACGCCGCCGAGGAGACCACCATGCCGAACGTTCCCAACCTGCCGAACGTGCCGAACGTCTCCGATCTGGCCGCCAAGGGCTCCGAGTTCGGCCGCGAGCTCGCGACCAAGGGACAGGACCTGGCGACCAAGGGCCAGGACTTCGTGGCCAAGGGAGTCGCCCGTGGGGTCGAAGGCGTCGAAGGGGCGCGCGACCAGGTCACCGCGACCGCCAACGAGCTGCTCGCCCTCACCGACCAGATCCAGGCGAAGGTGCTCGCGGCGCTCAAGAGCAACGCCTGAAATAATCTCTCCGAAAAGGTGTTGGGATCTGCGGGTCCCGACACTCCTCCTCCTGACAGGGCCGCCCGGGCCCTGCAGGAACCGAGGAGCACGTCATGTCCCGCTCACCCCGCCTGGCCGCCTACGCCCTTGCCGCAGCCGCCGTCGCGACCGCGACCCCGCTGAGTCCGACCAGCGCACCGGCCGCCGCCGTACCGGCCGTGTCCGCCGCGGCCTTCGACCCGAACAGCACCGGGTGGTACTCGTACCGCGACCAGAACTCCGCCGGCTTCGCGGCGACCTTCAAGGACCTCTCCAAGCGCCGCTACCTGCCGGTCGACCTCGACATCGAGACCGCCGGCGGGGGCTACCGCGTCGGCTCGGTCTGGCAGACCAACAGCGACGGCCGGGCCTGGCGGGAGCTGCGTGACCTGACCTCGGCAGGATTCAGCGATGCCTGGAACCAGGCCAAGGAGGACGGACTTCGCCTGGTCGAGCAGGAGACCTACCTGATCGACGGCCAGCGCCGCTACGCCGGCATCTGGGTCGAGAACTCCGAGGGTTACGCCTGGGCCTCGCACCGCGGGCAGACCAACGCCCAGTTCAAGGCCTCCTTCGCCGCGCACAAGGCGGCCGGGTTGATGCCGGTCGACTACGACGAGTACGCCACCGCGAACGGCCTGCGGTTCAACTCGGTCTGGGTCGAGCGCGGTCGGTCGGGGTGGAAGCTCCAGCGGGGCCTCACCTCGGTCGGCTTCAGCCAGAAGTTCGCTCAGAACAAGGGCGACCACCGGATGATCGGCTTCGACTCGCTGCGCCACGGCGCGAAGCAGCGGTACGCCGGCCTGTGGGTCTCGAACGACAACGGCAGGGGCTGGTTGGCGCGCCGCGACATGGGCGTCGCGGCGTACAAGAACTACTGGTACCGCTACCGCGACCTCGGCTACCGGGTGGTGTCGTTCGACCGCTACGAGACCGCCAAGGGCACCCGGTACGCCGCGATCTGGCGCCAGAACACCGAGCGCCCGGCCTGGTCGCTGAAGGAACAGGTCGACACCCTGGTCCAGGACGAGCTGGACGACACCGGTGTGCCCGGCATCTCCGTGGCCGTCTACGTCGGCGGACAGGCGCGCTACCTGCGCGGGTTCGGCCACGCCGATCTGGACGCCGGGGAGTGGATGGACTCCTCCCACGTCGGCTCGATCGCCTCGGTCAGCAAGGCCGTCGCGGGCGTCCTGACCATGCGGATGCAGGAGCAGGGCGATCTCGACCTGTCCGACGACACCCGCGACCACGTGCCCACGATGCCCGCCCACCACACGCACACGTTCAGCGACCTGGTCGCCAACCGGGGCTGCGTGCGGCACTACGGCGACGGGCCTTCCACCGGCTTCGCGAACCAGTCGTTCGGCACCGCCCTCGCGGCGTCGCAGGAGTTCTGGGACGACGACCTGATGTGCACCCCGGGCGCCTACTACTACAGCACCCACGGCTACAGCCTGCTGGGCGCCGCCCTGGAGGCTGCCGGTGGTGACGACGTCAAGGACCTGATCCGCACGCGACTCCAGGGCCCGTTCGCCTTGGGCACCCTCGGCCCGCAGGACTTCTCGGCCGCGGTGCACCGCATGGCGATCTACACCTCCGGAGACGACGAGGTCGACACTCCGAACAACGACTGGAAGGTGCTCGGCGGCGGCCTGGACTCCTCGGCGGCCGACCTGGCCTCCTTCGGCGCCAAGCTGATCGACGGACAGATCATCGGCGACGACTCGTTCACCGAGATGGTCACTCCGCCCAACGGCGTGCACAACTACGCCCACGGCTGGAACACCGACACCGAGAACGGCTACGACGTGGTCGCCAAGGGCGGGTCGTGGACGGGCAACCTGGCCTACCTTCGGCTCTACCCCGAACTCGGCATCTCGATCGCGGTGATGATGAACGACCGCTCGGGCGACCAGTCAGCGACGGGTCTGGGTCAGGCGATCGGTGCGCTGGTCCGCGACAGCCTCGACTGATGCACGCACGCCGATACCACGGAGGGCGCCCCGGACTCGCCGGGGCGCCCCTCGGCGCTGCTAGCGTCGAGAGTGTGCGGGACGCCGAGATCGTCGCGCTGCTGCGCCAGGGCGACGCACGAGGTCTGGCGGCGGCGTACGACACCTACGCCGATCGCGTGCACGACTACGCCGCGAGCCTGCTGCGACGTACTGCCCCCGCGTCGGCCGACGACGTCACGCAGGACACCTTCCTGATCGCCCTGGCCAAGGCGGGCGACCTGCGCGACCCCGAGCGTTTCCGCGCCTGGCTCTACGCCATCGCCCGCAACGAGTGCCTGCGGGTCCTGCGCCAGTCACAGCGTTCGGCCCCGTGGTCCCTCGACGAGGCGTCGATCCCCGCCGAAGGAGATGCCGACATGACCACAGCGCTGGACCGGCGCGAGGTCGCCGACCTGGTGCGCGAGGCCGCCGAGGGGCTCAGCCCGAAGGACCGTGAGGTCTTCGACCTCGGACTGCGCCACGATCTTCACGCGCGTGAGATCGCCGCCGCCCTCGGGGTGAGCGAGAACGTCGCGCATGCTCAGCTCTCGCGGGTGCGTGCCCAGCTCGAGCGGTCGCTGGGCGCATTGCTCGTTGCACGCCGCGGCGCCGTCGAGTGCGCCTCCCTCCAGCAGGTGCTGAGCGGGTGGGACGGCTCGTACGACGCCTTGTGGCGCAAGCGGATCGCACGGCACGTCGACACCTGTGCCACCTGTACGTCGACCCGGACGCACGAACTGCGTCCTGCGGCCTTGCTCGGAGTCCTGCCGCTGGCAGCCGCGTCGCCGGCACTCCGCGAGCAGCTCCTGGGCCACGCGCCCGGGCTGCGGCTCGTGAGCGCCGACGCCTCGGATCCGGCGCTCCCCGTGGACCTGCTGGCGCGGGCCCGGACGGTGGCAGCGCGGGCCGGTGCGTTCGACGACGAAGGATTCCCGACGCAGCCTCGGCCTGCCGCGCGACCCAGCGCGGTGCCGGCCACCGCTTCGACGGTGCTCGCCCTGCTCGTCATGGTGGGCGTCGGCCTCGCGCTCCTGCGGGATGACCCGCTGACGACTGCCCCGCCCCCGACCGAGGAGCCGGCTGCTCGCAGCGCGAACGCGGCACCCAGCAGCGAACCCACGGTCACCTTCGGACAGCCCGTCGCGCCGAGAGAGACCCTGCGCCGGCGCCCCACCGAGCCATCTGCGGCAGGCGAACCGACAGCCACGCCGACCGCCGACGCCGGCACCGCACCGCTGCCGAGCGGCTCCGCCACCACGCCGACCGGCGCTCCGAGCCGCACTCCCACGCGCCGCCCACCAGCACCCACGACCAGTCCCCCTCCGCCCGCCTCCGGCACGGTGGCGGTCACCCCGCCGGTGCTCACCCTGCCCCGCGGCGGGACGGGCACCGTCACGCTGGTCGCCGTCGGCGGCGCGGTCAACTGGAGGGCCGACGTGCCGCCGTACCTCGTGGTCTCACCGGCGTCCGGCTCGCTGGAAGCGGGCTCCCCGGTGACCGTCACCGTCGCCCTCAGCCCGGCGACGCCGCGATCGGTGACCCGGCAGGTGCTCCGCTTCTCCCCCGGCTCGGCGACGGTCACCGTCACCGTCGACTGAGCCGCACGGGACGCCCGTCCGGGAGCCGCGCGATAGCGTGGCGGCACCGTCGGTCATCGCGCAGGAGGAGACCCCATGACGCTGGCCGACCTGTCCGCCGTGGACTGGGGTCTGCTGCTCGTCGCGGCTGCCTGCGTCGGCTTCGCCAAGACCGCGATCAGTGGCGTGGCGGCGATCTCGGTGGTGATCTTCGCCGCCGTGCTGCCTGCGCGCGAGTCGACCGGCGCCCTGCTGGCCCTGCTGCTGTGCGGCGACCTCATGGCGTTGCGCCACTACCACCGGCATGCGGACTGGCCCGCGCTGATCCGGCTGCTGCCCGCGGTCCTGCCCGGCCTGGCCCTGGGTGCCGTCTTCGTCGCGTACGCCGACGATCGCCTGATGCGGGTCTCCATCGGGGTCATCCTGCTGGTCATGACCGGCCTCCAGTTGTGGTCGCGCCGAGGGAAGGCCGAGCCGTCTGAGGAGTCCGCCGCGCCGGAGGAACCGGACACCGCAGCGTCGACCGCTCGCCGCCGGGGCGCGGCCGCCGGTGCCGGGCTCGCGGCCGGCTTCACCACGATGACCGCGAACACCGGCGGACCGGTGATGACGCTCTACCTGGTGATGTCCGGACTGCCGATGTTGCGGATGCTCGGCACCGCTGCCTGGTTCTTCTTCGTCGTCAACGTCGCGAAGGTGCCGTTCAGCGTCGGGCTCGGTCTGATCTCGTGGCAGAGCCTGGCCATGGACGCCTTGCTGATCCCGGCGATGATCGCCGGCGGTCTGGTCGGACTGGCGGTCATCCGTCGGATCGATCAGCGGCAGTTCGAGCGGGCGGCCCTGGCCCTGTCAGGGCTCGGGGCAGCGCTGCTCCTGGTGCCCTGAGCTGTGGAGGCGTGCGCGGACGCCCTGGCCGCCGTGGCGGTGGAGGCGCGCCAGATCGGGGCGCGGCGGCTGCTGCTGGCCGCGCACTGGGCCGATCTGCACGCCCCCGACACCGACCGGCGAAGCCAGGGACGGCCGGGCGGGTCCGACGGCACGCCTCGGGTCAGCCAGTTCTGCGCGGACGAACTGGGGTGCCTGCTGGGGATGACGAGCATCAGCGCCGCCCCCCTCCTCCGTGATGCGCTCGACCTGCGCCACCGGCACCCGCGGACCTGGGCGCTGCTCCTGGCCGGCGACATCGAGGACTGGCGGGCCCGCAAGCTGGCTCACGCCACCGCCCGAGCCGAGCTCACCCTCCAGCAGGCGCAGTGGGTGGACTCCGAGACCGCCGAGGGGCTGGCCACCCTCCCCTTCTCCAGGGCGATGGCCCGCGTCGAGGCCAAGATCATCGCCGCGGACCCCGAGGCCCACGAGGCGCGCCGCCAGGCGGCGCTCGAGCGGCGCTATGTCAGCGCGACCCGGACCAACCCCGCCGGCGTCCGGACCCTCATCGCCCAGACCGGCGCCGGAGACGTGGCCCGGCTTCTCGCGATGGTCCACCACCTCGCCGACCTGCTGGAGCGTGGCGGCGACAACGACCTCGTGGACGTCCGGCGGGCCAAAGCCCTCGGCATCCTGGCGAACCCCGCGCTGGCGTGCGTGTTGCTCGCGAAGGCACACGTCGTTCCGAATGCTCCACAACCCGACGCCCCAGACGTGGAATTCGAGCCGACTCCCGCCTCCACGGCCCAACTCGCAGCCGAGCTGGGGCGGACTCTGCTCGAGCTCGGTCCTGGCGCGATCGACCGGCTCCGTCCGCGGTCGACGGTGTACGTCCATCTCAGCGTCGAGGCGCTCGGCTCGGTCGCCGGAGGCACCACCGCCCCCGAGATCGCCCGCGTGGAGGGCCACGGACCGGTCGGCCTGGCCGAACTGCTGAGCTGGCTGGGCACGGACCGGCTCACCGTGCGACCGGTTGTGGACCCGTGGGACCAGGTGCCCGTCGACTCCTACGAGATCCCGCACCGACATCGCGAGGCGATGCTGCACCGGCAACCGGTCGAGGTGTTCCCGTATGGCGTGACACCGGCACGGGGCTGCGACCTCGACCACACCGAGCCCTATCGCGACAGCGGCCCGACCACGCCCGACCATCTCGGGCCGTTGAGCCGCCATCACCATCGGGCCAAGACCTTCGGTGGCTTCACCCTGCACCAACCACTCCCGGGGATGTATCTGTGGCGCATCCCCAGCGGCCGCTGGTTCCAGGTCGACCACACCGGCACCCGTGCGCTCGGGCGACAGGAGCCGGAGATCCTGCGGCAACGTCGCGGCCGGGTCGACCTCGTGTGGGCGGCCTGAGTCGACCCGGCCGTTACAGGTCGCGGTGCATCTCGGTCGGTTCCGCACCTTGATAGCGGATCAGGCTCAGCACCGCCAGGGTCAGACCGCCCCAGAGCACCGCCATCGCCACGATCATCATGATCACTGCACCCAGGCTCATCGCGTCTCTCCCGTCACTGCTCGATCCGTCACTGCTCGATCCGTCATCGCTCGATCCTGCTGTCCGGCGGCGAGAGATCGACCCGGGAGTTCCAGGGAAGTCGCGCCAGGATCACCGCGATCACGACGACGGCGATGGCCAACCCCCACCCGAACCAGCCGAGCAGCCAGGCCGGGTAGCCGCCGTACGGCTCCGCCAGCACGTCCTTGACCTCCAGCACCAGCACGAGTGTCAGGGCGAGCGGTGCCACGACGCCCACCAGCGTGATCCAGAGCCGGCCGAGCGGGAACGAGGTGGTGGCGTTGAGGTGGTCGCGCAGATGGCCGAGGTCTCGGTAGTAGTGGGCGACCAACACCATGCTGATTACTGCGACGAGCAGGATGCCGAACCGGTTGATGAAGTAGTCGGCCGTGTCGAGGATCGGCACTCCGGTCGTGGTGGCGAACAGCAGCGTGCTGGCGATGGTGGCCGGGATGCCGACCGCGAGGCTCGCGCCGGTCCGGCTCAGATCCAACTTGTCCCGGACGGCGGAGATGACCACCTCGATGACGCTGACCAGCGAGGTCAGGCCCGCCAGGACCAGGGAGGCGAAGAACAGCACCCCCAGCAGGGCCCCACCGGGCGCTTCGCTGATGATCGTCGGGAAGGCGACGAACGCGAGTCCCAGCCCCTCGGTGACCACGCCCTCGACCTCGACTCCCTGCGCCTGCGCCATGAATCCGAGCGCGGCGAAGACGCCGATGCCGGCGAGCAGTTCGAAGCTGGAGTTGGCGAAGCCGACGACCAGGCCCGAGCCGGTCATGTCGGTGTCCCGGCCGACGTAGGAGGCGTAGGTGATCATGATGCCGAAACCGATGGAGAGCGAGAAGAAGATCTGCCCGAAGGCCGCGGCCCACACGCTCGCGTCCGCCAGGGCCGACCAGTGCGGCGAGAAGAGCGCGTCCAGTCCGGCGCCGGCGCCCGGGAGGAACAGCGAGCGGACCACCAGGATCAGGAAGGCGCCCACCAGCACGGGGATGAAGATCACCGAGGTCGCGCCGATGCCCTTCTGCACGCCCGCGACCATGACGGCGATGACCACGAGCCACACCAGCAGGAGCGGCACGAGGACACCGGGGACGAAGTCGAGCCCGACGCCGGGGTCGGCCACCTGGAGGAAGTCACCGAAGAGGAAGCCGGCCGGATCCGAGCCCCAGGACTCGTCGAGCGAGAAGAACGTGTAGCGCACCGCCCACGCGATGATCACCGCGTAGTAGACCGCGATGACCGCGCAGATGCCGACCTGCCACCACCCCAATGCCTCGGCCCCGCGGCTCATCCGGGCGAACGACAGTGGCGCCGCGCCGCGATACCGGTGACCGATGGCGTAGTCCATCAGCAGGAACGGGATACCCGCGGTGAGGAGCGCGACGAGGTAGGGGATCAGGAACGCCCCTCCCCCGTTCTCGTAGGCCACGTAGGGGAAGCGCCAGATGTTGCCCAGCCCCACGGCCGACCCGATGGCCGCGAGGATGAACACCTTGCGCGAGGTGAATCCCCCACGGGCGGAGGCAGGCTCGCCGGTTGCTTGCGACGGTGTGCTCATCACCCCACCCTGCTACAGACCCAGCCGACGCGCCACCGTCGGCCCTCCGATGGCGCGCACCACGTCCGGGTCCCCGACCACGACGAGACGGTCGGTCGCACGCGACATCCCGACGTACAGGCGCTCGCGGGCACGGTCCCGTTCGCCGGCCTCGTTGACGCACAGCACCACCGCCCGCCGCTCCAGTCCCTTGAAGCCGAGCACGTGCCCGTAGAACACCTCCTCGCGGTCCCAGAAGCTGCGCCAGTAGCCGTTCTGGCCGTGGAAGTCGGTGCGTTCGAGCTGCACCGGGTGCCGGTTGCCGGTCGTGAGCAGGCAGACGTGCTCCGGACGCCAGCCCTCGTCGAGCAACCGGTCCACCTCGTCGTCGGCGGTGCTCAGCGCCGCGTCGGCGGCGCAGGCCACGAAGTGCGGGTCGGGGCCCTCACCACCGAGCGGATACATCCGGCTCGGCGCGAGCGGGCCGAACGAGGCATGGATCTGTTTGGTGTTGCGCAGGTTGTGGTCGAGGACGAGCGGGATCAGGTGGACCGGCGGGCGTCCGAACCGCGCGAAGATCCGCTGGTTCTCGTCGGAGTAGAGGTAGAGCCCGCTCTCCTCCTCGTCGCGCAGCGAGCGCAGCACCGGGCGCCACCACAGGTCCGCGAAGTCCTGGGCCTCGTCCACCACCACGGCGTCGTACTTCTGCTGCCAGGGCAGCTCCGCGGCGAGCGAGTCCATCAGCGTCGGCAGGTCCTGCTCCCAGAAGTCGCTGTCGTCGCGGCTCGCCTCCTCGGGTGCACCCCACTGCACGCCGAAGTCGTGGAAAGTGCCGACGAACGCGGGCCGGTCCCGGCGCGGCCACGACGCCACCTCGTGCTGCAGGTAGGCCGCCAGGCCGAGCGAGTAGCACAGCAGCGCCACTCGCTGCGGTGGTACGTCGGAACGACCCCGGGTGAGCTGACGCGCCTGCTGCAGCGCCAGCACGGTCTTGCCGCTTCCGGCCCCACCACGCACCTCGACCCGGTGGAGCAGGCGGGTCACCTGCAGGATGCCGGCCTGCTCCTGGGTGAGGCGGTCGGCGTTCACGGCGCGTTCCTCGGAGTCGGCGTTCACGTCGTACGCCGTGCCGGGCACGCCGGGCAGCCGGCCGGTGAGGATCTCCACCACCGCGTCCACATCGTCCTCGGTGGGTGGGCGCTGGCCGTGCGCGAGGCCGGCGGCGTTGTCCAGCAACCGCGCCGCGAGCGGGCCGAGGTCGTGCTTGTCGTGCAGGGCCCAGCGGGGTAGTTCGGGCACGGAGAACTCGGGCGCGAACTCCGCGTGCGGGGTGAGGACCCCGTGGGCCCACGCGACCCGACCTCGGCTCCCCCATCGGGGGTCGCGCTCGACGTAGTAGCGCAGCGAGTACTTCGTGGTGCGCACCTGCGCGACCGGGTCGATCCGGGCCGGGCGCCCGCGGCGTTCGATGCGCCACTCGCCGTCCTCGAACCAGACACTGCCGCCCTTGACCTCGAGCACCAGCAGGCCGGCGCCGGGGAGCAGCACCACGAGATCGGCCTCGTGGTCCTTGACCTCGTCGGTGAGCCGGAGGTTGGCCAGCACCACGGCGTCGTCGGGCAGCACCTCGACCAGGCGTCTCCAGACCTGTTCCTCCGAGCCGGTGGTGAACGCGGGCTTCTCCGGGATGCAACGCGGCGGCATGGCCTCACCCTGGCACGACGCCGGTGGCTCGCCACGACACAATGTCGTCATGTCCCCCGAGAAGTCCCCCGAGCGCGCGCCGGAGCTGGTCCGGCTGCTGGCCGACCTGCCCGCCGCAGACGCACGCCTGGTGGACCGCCTGGCCGAGTCGTCGGGGACCAACCGCGTGACCACGCTGGTGCGCGCGGTCCGGCTGCTCGCGCACCTGGAGCGAGTCGACGCGGAGGCTGCGGGGTCGGCCGCGGCAGACCTGGGAGACCTGGCGGGGGCCGGCAGCGAGGTCGACGAGACCGACCCGGCGTTCGCCGAGCTCGACCTGATCCTGACCGCGGCCGAACGTGAGGGGGTCGTCCCCGACGGCGGCTGGGTCGGCGAGCTGGCCCGGACGAAGGCGAGCGAGCACGCCCGGTTCCTCGCCGACCTGCGCCGCGAGCTGGACGACCTCACCCGGTACGACGTGATCCCGGTGGCCGCGCTCGCCGTCACGGCGTGGTGGGTCGAGGGCTACCCGGCGCTTCGCGGCGGCCCGCTCGACCTGCGTGGGGAGGCTGTGGACGCCGCCGCCGCCGCGCCTCCGGAGATCCCCGAGCCCGTGGCCGTCGCTCCGGATCCGACCCCGGATCCGGTGCCCGCGCCGGCGCTTGAGACAGTGCCCGCGGCGGTCCCCGAGACAGTGCCCGAGGTGCCCGCGAAGGGGCCGGTCGAGCCGGTCGTCGAGGCCGCCCCCGCCCAGCCCGAGCCTCGGGGCTTCGCCGGCTTCATGGCGCGCTGGCGGGGTCGCCGTTCCGGCTCAGCCGGCCGACACCGCTGAGCCGGAATCCAGGCAGCAGTAGAGCTCGCGGTACTGCTGCGGTGTGACGCCGCGGGCCTGGACGAAGTGGTGCCGCAAGGCTGCGGCGCTGCTGTACCCCACCTCGTGGGCGACCCGCTCGACGGGCAGCGTGGTGCGTTCGAGGAGCTCCTCGGCGCGCAGCACGCGCTGGCTGCTGAGCCAGGCGTGCGGGGTGGTTCCGGTCTCCTCGCGGAACCGCCGGGCGAACGTGCGAGGGCTGAGGTTGGCGCGTCGGGCGAGGTCCTCCACCGCGTGCTGCTCGGCCAGGTGCTCCACCATCCAGGTGAGCAGCCCCCCGAGGGTCTCGCCGTCGCAGCACGGCACCGCGGACTTGATGAACTGGGCCTGGCCACCGGAACGCTGGGGCGGCACGACCATCCGGCGGGCGACCGCGGAGGCGGTCGTCGCGCCGTACTCCTGACGCCACAGATGCAGGCAGGCGTCCAGCCCGGCGGCCGAACCGGCTGCGGTCACGACCGGCCCGTCCTCGACGTAGAGCACCTCGGGTACGACGCGAGCCAGCGGGTGCCGGGCGGCGAGGTCATCGGTGTACATCCAGTGGGTGGTGCACGACCGCCCGTCCAGGAGCCCGGCCTCGCCGAGGACGAACGCACCGGAGCAGACCGACAGCACGCGCGCACCCCGGTCCACGGCGGCGCGCAGGGCGTCGAGCAGTCCGGGAGGCACCGGGGTCGTCCGGTTCCAGGCCGGTACGGCGACCAGGTCGGCCTCGGCGGCGCGGTCGTACCCGTGCTCGAGGGTGAGCCCGAACCCCATGCTGCTGCGCACCTGCGGCGGACCGCAGACGGCGAAGTCCAGCACCGGGATGTCGTGGTCGCTGCGGTCGACGCCGAAGGACTCGCAGAGCACGCCCAACTCGAAGGGGGTCACCCCGTCGAACACCAGGACGGCGACGTTGGTCAGCATCCCCCCAGGGTGCCGGTTGGCAGGAATTTGTTCAAGAGTGTCATTCCTGCCACTGGTGGCAGGAAGTCATGGGCCGAAGAATTACTGCCATGACACTCCTCATCCTCTCCCTCGTCCTGGCCGGTCTCGCCTACCTCGCGTTCCTGGTCGCCTTCATCCGCACCGACGGACGCCCCGGTGCGTTCCGCGTGTTCGCGAGCTTCCGGGAACCCCCGCGGAGCCACCTGGCGTGACCGGCGGCGAGGACGGCGAGGACGGCGAGCTCAGGCACCCAGCAGGGCGCGAGCCTCCTCGGTGAGCGGCACGTACTCGCCGGTGTCGCCGTCGAGCCACCAGACCTGGTCCCCCGGCTCGGGCAGCGCATCGGTCGCAAGACCGGCCGCTGTCGGGCGGTACCAGGTGGTCAGCGCGATCCGGTCGACGACGTGGACCACGTCGGGGCGCTGCGACAGCGGCAGATCGGCCAGGACGCCGCTCACGTCGGCCGCGGAGATCTCCGCGCCGTCCCAGCGGGTGATCGCCGCGACCGCGCGCCGGCTGGTGCCGACCTCGACGCGGTACATCACCGCCAGGTCGACGGCCGGAAGGTCACCCAGCGCCTCGCACACCGGCACCGGGTAGACCGGCCCGTGGTCGGTGTGCACCACGGCCGACTCCTCGCCGAGAAGCCAGTAGTCGCCCCCCTCGTCGACGGTGAACAGGTCGCGCGTGGCCACCCAGGTGTCCCCGGGCTTGAACACTCCGCGCCGCTTGCGGATCGAGGCGTCGATGTCCAGCCGGGGTCGCGCGAGCAACAGCCCCGGGGTGCCCGGCGGGCTCGGGATCGCGAACCCCTCGGGGGTGGTGAGCAGCCCGCCGTCACCGGCGTCGAGCGAGGCCAGCCGCACCTTCGCGGTGCCGGGCAGGGGTCGTCCCTTGGCGCCGCGCTTGGCGCCGGACAGGTTGGCCAGGATGACGTCGTGCTCGGTGGAGGCGTAGAACTCCACGACGCGCGCCGGAGCGTAGCGTTCGGTGACCCGACGCCAGAGGCCGCGCGGCATGCCGGAACCGATGAACAGCTCGATCGAGCGGGGCGGCTCGGCGGTGGCGGGGCGGTTCACCAGGTCGCGCATCATCGTCCAGGTGTAGGAGACGACGGTCACGCCGTAGCGTCGGGCCTCCTCGTCGAACCGCTCGGGGTCGAAGCCGCGCGACAGCGCGATCCGGGCTCCGCCGGCGACTGCTCCGCCGACGCCGGTGAGCAGGCCGGAGGGGTGGTGCAGCGGGGTGATGCAGTAGACCGTCGAGGCCGGCGAGAGCTTCGCCGCCGACGCCGCACCGAACGCCGACAACGCCCAGCGGTGGTTGGTGATCAGCTTGGTGGTGAGGCGTCCGCCGGAGTTCGCGAACAGCACGAAGGCCAGGTCGCGCGCCACGCCCGGGTCGGGGCGGTACCAGGACGGCAGGGTCACCTCATCAGGGTCGATCCGCTCGAGGTCGACGACGTCGACGCCGAGGTCGGCGGACAGGTCGCGGTCCTCACCACCACCGCCGAGCACGAGTGCGCGCGCTCCGGCGGACGCCACCCGGGCGGCGTGGTCGGGGTCCACCACGACTTCGCGGACCTCGGTGAGGCCGAGCGCCGTGCGCAGGTCGCCGGTCGGCGGCAGCAGCACCGCCACGGCCCCGAGCCGGGACAACGCGGCGATGGTCACCAGGGCGCTGGGCCGGGTCTCCATGAGGACGCCGACGTGGTCGCCCTGGCGGACGCCGACGTGGATCAGGCCACGCACGACGTTGTCGATCCGGCGGTTCACGGCGGCGTAGGTGTGCACCCGGTCCTCGAAGAGGAAGCAGGCGCCGTCGGGGTTGCTCACCGCCTGCTCGCTGAGCACCTGACCGAACGAGACCCGGGTGTGGGCCTGGATCTGGCCGAGGCGGACCAGCCGGGGCAACGAGCGCAGCGCCTCGCCGCTCATCTCGCGGGTGGTGACCGCGGTGGCGCTCGCCCGACGGGCGGCCCCACGCACCAGACCGACGCCGAGGCCCGCGACCTGGCTGACCCCCTGGGCCGCGAGACCCACCGTGGCGAAGGCGGTGCGGGTGTCGGAGGTGTCCACGTCGCGCATCAGCGTCACCCCGTCGGGGCGGGACTCCTCGCCCTCGCACCAGCCCACCCAGCGGGCGACGACCGGCCAGGTGGTGTTGGTGGCGTTCGAGCCGACGACCAGGCCGAAGTGGCCGGCGTGCAAGGTGCACTCGTAGACGTCGGCGTTGACCGCCGCGCGCTCGATCCCGCGCACCGCGGCCGGCTGCCCGATGTCGTCGATGTCGCCGACGAAGGCGAGCACGGGACAGGTGATGTCGGCCAGCGAGACCGCCTGCTCCCCGATTAGGAAGCCGCCGACCATCATCCGGTTGTGCACCACGAACTGGCGCAGCAGCTCCACGATCGCCGGGCCCGACCAGGCCACGAAGCCCTCGCCGGCCAGGAAGCGCCGCTGGCGCTCACGGCCGATCAACGCCTCCCGGTCGTGCAGCTGGCGCAGGAAGTCGATCCGCGCCTGGGCGGTCTTCACCGGGTCGAGCATCCGGAAGCCGGCCGAGGCCATCCAGCCCGGCAACGGGCGACGCGCGAAGACGTGGTCGGCAAGGAACTCCGCGGCCCGGATGGCGACGTCCTCGGGAAGGCCGAGCGGGGCGTTGCTGGTGATGTCCACGGGGCTGCCGAAGGTGATCACACTGGCCAGGTGGCGCGAGCGCCGGTAGGCCGCGGCCTGGTAGCAGAACATCCCGCCCTGGGAGTAGCCGCCGAGGTGGACGTCGCGCCCGGTGCGCTCGTGGACGAGTTCGACGATGTCGGACAGCGCCACCACGTGGTCGGTGAGGGTGCGTTCGAGGCCGCCGTCCTCCTGGTCCGGGGAGCCGAAGTCGACCACCCAGGGGTCCATCCCGGCGGCGCGGAGGCAGGCCACCGCGCTGGTGGTGGGCGAGACGTCCCAGACCTCCGCGGAGAGCATCATCGGCGGCACCAGCACGATCGGCGGGCCTGCGTCGACGCCCTCGGCCGGCGGGAAGTAGCGCCGCAGCCGGAACATCGAGCGGTGCGCGACCACGTCGTACGGCGAGGGCTGCTCGTCGGTCTGGAGCCCGCCGAAGCGGAGCACCTCCAGCGCGTTCTCGACGTACGCCACCAACGACCCGACCCCGGCGGTCAGCCGGTCCGTTCCTGCCATGAGCCCATCCCCGCTCTCGTCACCGTTGACGAAGATGGTAGGACGTGTCAGCGGGCCGGATCGGCCCGAGAACCGGCGAGGAGAGCAGCGTCACGCGCCGCGACGGGTCGCGTCCGTCACACCGGTGCCGGGGTCTGCATCCGCTTGGCCATCTGACGCTGCACGAAGCGGATGGCGGAGCGGGGCGCGACCTTGATCGCGAGCCCCATGATGCGGGCGTCCTTGCCGACGTAGACGTGCAGGCGGTCGCGCTCGATCCCGTCGAGCATGATCCGCGCCGCGGCGTCGGCGGCGGTCATCGGCACACCGCCGGACTCGACCGCCGGGCTCTCCACCCCGGAGTGCTCGGTGATCGCGGTGTCCACCGCGCCCGGCATGATCACGGTGACCCGGACCGGGGTGTCGAGCAGTTCGGCGTACAGGCCCTCGGTGAAGAGCTTGACCGCGGCCTTGCTGGCGCCGTACATCGTCTGCCCGGGGAAGGGGAAGAAGCCGCCCATGCTGGAGACGTTCGCGATGTGCGCCGCGGGCCGGTCCAGCATGTACGGCAGGAAGGCCCGGGTCAGCCGCACGGTTCCCCAGAGGTTGACCTCCAGCACCCGCTCCATCGCGGCCTCGTCGAGGTCGGCGACAGGCACGAAGGGCTGGATGATCCCGGCGTTGTTGAGCAGCCCGTCGACCCGGCCGTGGTGAGCCAGCACCTCGTCGGGCAGCGCCGCGACCGCCGCGCGGTCGGTGATGTCCAGGGCGTGGACCGACACGCGTGAGCCGGCCGCGGCCCGGGCCGCGGTCTCGCGCAGAGCGGCGGCGCTCACGTCGACCGCCGCGACCGAGGCGCCTCGGCGCAGCAGTTCCAGGACCAGCTCACGGCCCATGCCGTTGCCCGCGCCGGTGACGACCCAGACGGTGCCGGAGATCTTCATGTCCCCACCGTACGGGTCAGGTCGTGGCCGGCTCAGGCGGGCGGGGTCAGGTCGGCAGCTCCAGGTCGAGCCGGAACGGGGGCGTCCCCCACCCGGCGACGGCCAGCCGGCCCCACAGGTCGCTCTCGGTGACCTCACCGACCGCCTGTCCGGACCCGGTGACCACGACACACCGGCTGCGCGTCCCCCGCAGGACGTCGAGCGTGCCCGGCTCACCGCTGACGCGGCCGTGCCAGCGGTAGCGGCCTTGGATCGGCTGGAAGTAGCCGCGCAGCACGACGTCGACCTCCAGCGCCTGGTCCTCGGTGACCAGCAGCGCCGGGCCGGTGAAGCCGTCCTCGTGCTCGTGAGCCTGCTCGTGCGTGTTCACAGGAACCCCGCCGAACGCCAGATCCGCTCGCTCGCGCCGCCGATGAGACCGATGCCGCGGTAGTGCTCCAGGATGCGACCCGCGGCCCAGGAGAACGTCTCGCGGTTGCGTGGGTTCGACCGGGCGGTGCGCACCGCGACCCGCGGGTCGAGCCCGGCCCGGCGATACATCTCGGGGTTGAACAGCTCGTGGGCGAAGGTCTGCGCCGAGAGCGCCAGCATGGTGCGCAGCGCGCCGCGACGGGCGGGGCCGAGATCGTGGACGAAGGTCTCCAGCTCGGCGCGGGCGAAGCTGATGTGCCGGGCCTCCTCGACCACGTGGATGCGGCACATCGCCCGGACCACGGGCTGCACGGTCTCGTCGGCGGCCATCTCGCGCTGCACCCGGTCGAAGATCTCCTCGGTCAGCAGCACCAGCGCCCACAGCGCCTGCACGGGGAAGGTCGACTTCATCAGCCGGCCGCTCTCCTGGATCCGCCAGGGAGCCTTGTACGTCGAGGAGCCGATCGACTCGACCACGTGGGCGAACATGATCATGTGGCGGACCTCGTCGGCGACCTCGGTGAGGGCGAACTGGACGGCCGGGTCGGCGACGTCGCGGTCGTAGACGTAGCGGGCGACCAGCTGCAGCAGGACGTGCTCGGTCCACACGCCCAGAGCGATCGAGGAGGCGAGCTCCTCGCGACTGAGCACCAGCTTCTGCTCGATGCTCAGGCCTTCCCACAACGGCGTGCCGTAGAGCGAGCAGCGGTGCTCGGGCAGGAACCACTTCCCGGGTTCCAGTGGCGCGGACCAGTCGATGTCGACGTCGGGGTCGTAGGACGCGCGCGCCGACGAGGCGAGCAGCTGGCGGGCCTTGGTGACCTGCCGTTCGGTGGCGGTGAGGGTCATGACGGTTCTCCGAGGGTGACGGGCTGCCGCACCGGTGCGGGCAGCGAGGGGTGGCGGCCGCGCAGTCGCGGGGCCCACCAGTTGAGGTCGCCGAGCAGCCGCATCGAGGCCGGCACGACGACGAGTCGGACGAGGGTGGCGTCCAGGGCGATGGCCACGGCCATGCCGAAGCCGAGCTGTTTGATCGGCAGCAGGCCGACCAGGGCGAAAGCACCGAAGACGACGACCATCAGCAGCGCCGCGCCCGAGATCAGCGGGGCGGTGCTGGCCATTCCGGAGGCCACGCTGGCGGTGTTGTCCCCGCTGGCGCGGTACTCCTCGCGGACGCGGTTCAGCAGGAACACCTCGTAGTCGGTGGAGAGGCTGAACAGCAGGGTCAGCAGCAGCACCGGCACGAAGTTCTGGATCGCCGAGGTCCCGTCGACGCCGAGGAGCGAGACCCCGAAGCCGTGCTGGAACACCAGGGTGAGCACCCCGAAGGTGGCCCCGACCGACACCAGGTTCATCGCGATCGCCTTGAGCGGCAGCAGCACCGAGCGGAACGTGATCAGCAGCAGGACGTAGATGACCAGCAGCATCGCGCCGACCACCTGGGGCATCGAATCCGCGATCACCGCATTGCTCTCCACGCCCTCGGCGGTCTCGCCGCCGACGATCACGCCCAGTCCGGCGCCGGCGTCAGTCACCGTGTCGGCCGCGACGTCGCGCACCTCCTCGAGCAGATCCCGGGTGGCCGGGTCGGAGGCGTGACCCGAGGGGACGACCTCGAGCACAAGACGGGTGGCGTCGTCGGAGACGTAGTGCCCGATGACTGCGGCCGTGTCGACCGGCAGCGCGTCGCGGACCGAGGGGGCCAGGGCCGCGAGCGGTCGGTCCGGCGAGACCGCGGTCAAGAGCGGCAGCGCGGACTCGACGCGGTCCACACCGGGCAGGGCCTCGAGACGCTGCGCCAGGTCGGTGACGGCGTCGGACGTCGACGCGCCGGCCAGTTCCTCGCCCTCGACCAGCACCCGGATCGGTGAGGTCGACCCGGCGCCGAACTCGTCCTGCATGCGCTCGAACCCCTGGCGCACCGGCGAGGACGCCGGGACGATCTGCGCGTCCGGGGTGAAGGTCTCCAGGCCCACCGCGGGAGCCGCCAGCAGCAGCAGCCCGGCCAGCGCGACCCCGAGGAAGGCGACCGGACGGCGCATCACGCGTGCGGTGGCCCGCTCCCAGCGGCCGGCGCTCGCCGCCTGAGCCGTACGCCGCCGCGCATGCCGCCCATTCGCGGCCGCGGCGTCGCCGGGGAGACGACCGATGCGATGTCCGAGCAGGCGCAGGAGGACCGGCAGCACCAGCAGCGCGGCCAGCACGGAGAAGGCCACCACCAGGATCGCGCCGAGCGAGATCGACGCGATCACGCCGAGGGGGACCAGGAAGAGCGTGCTCATCGCGGCCACGATGGTGAGCCCGGAGAAGAAGACCGTCTCGCCCGCGTGTCGCAGCGTCTCGGCCAAGGCCTCGTCGACACTGCGTCCGCGGCCGAGCTCCTCCTTGAAGCGGGAGATCACGAAGAGGGAGTAGTCGATGCCGACACCGAGCCCCAGCATCGTGGCGGTGTTCTGCACGAACAGCGACAGCTCGTAGTGACCGGCGATGACGGTCAGCACGGCGAAGGTCGCCAGGATGGCGGTGATGCCGACCGAGAGCGCGACCAGCGCGGCCACGACGCCGCGGAAGATCATCACCAGCACGAGCAGGATCAGCGGGAGGGTGAGGAGCTCGGCGTGGGCCAGCCCCTCCTCGCTCAGCTTGTTGACCTCGCCCCAGAAGGAGGCGGTGCCGACCAGGGAGACGTCCAGCCCCTGCGCTGCGTAGATCTCCTCCAGCTCGGCCTGGACGTCGGGGAGCACCTGGCGGGCGGTGCCGTCGGGAAGCCGCAGACCGAGCGTCTCCACGGCCGTGGAGGTGTCGGAGCCGAGGAACCCCTGCTGCAGTTGGCCGGTGGTGCTCGCGTAGCCGACGCGGCTCTCCACCTCCAGGTCGGGGCGCGCCGCGATCTCGTCGAGCGCCGCGGTGACCCGGGCGTCGAAGCCGGGCTGCCCGGCGTCGTACCAGGTGTCGTGGACGACCACGGTGACGCTGCTGGGTCCGCGACCGACGAAGCCGTCCTCGAGCGCCGCGGCCACCGCGGCGCTGTCGGAGCCGGCCACGGTCCAGCCGCCGCCGCTGAGCTTGTCGGCCAGCGGCGCGCTGACCACCGCCGACACGGCGAGCAGCAGCACCCAGGCGGCGGTCACGAACCAGCGACGCCGGCTCAGGAAGGACGCGAGTCGCTCGGCCATCACGCCGCCTGTCGCTTGAGCCGCGCCAGGTCACGCAGCGACAGCGCGAGCACCACCGGCTTGCGCGCCGAGCGGCGCAGCCGGGTGGTGCCACGGGAGACGACCGCGTCGGCGTCCACGACGCTGTGCTTGCGGACCCCGGTGCCCTCCAGCACGTTGAGGGTCATCCGCGCCGACATCGACCCGAAGAGCCACGAGGCGTGCACCAGTTGCGGCAGGCCCTCGTCGCTGTGCTTCGCACCCGTGCTCGTGGCCGCGACCTGGCGCCGGGCCTGCTCGAGCATCGCCACCGGCACGAACCGCAACGGCACCGCACGGCGCAGCAGCTCCCACGTGGTGGCGCTCTCGACCTGGGCGCGGGTCAGCGCCCCGTCGAAGGGCCGGCTGCCGGGCGCGTAGTCGTAGAAGCGGACATACTGCGTGCCGGCCATGTCGTAGCCGGTGAGCACCGGGCGTCCGATCGCGGCGGCGGCCTCGTGCAGGCGCAGCTTCGCCAGCCACCCGGAACGCTCGGTGACGTCGACGCCGTCGATGACCACGGTGCACCGGCGGACCAGGTCGTCGGCGTTGTCTTCGGTAATCCCCCGGTCGAACACCTCCGTGGTGGCCCACGGGTTCACGGCGTGGACCCGTTCGGCACAGACGTCGGCCTTGTTGCGGCCGATCTCGGAGACGCTCGCGTGCTGCCGGTTGAGGTTGTTGAGCTCATAGGTGCCGGGCTCGGCCAGCAGGAAGTGCTGCGCCCCCAGCCGCACCAGGGGTTCGACCGCCGCACCCCCGGTCGACCCGCAGCCGGCGACCAGGATCGTGGCCCGGGCCAGCGCGGCCTGGGTCTGAGGCGAGACGAAGCCCCGGTTGCGGGTGGTGAGCTCGGCGTAGAACTCGGCAGGGGTCAGGGTGTCGTGCGCGGAGAGGGTCATGACGGACCTTTCAGGGATCGGGGTGGAGGGTTCGAGGGAGTCAGGAGCAGTCGGGACGGCAGGCCCGCTGCCCGAGGGCGTCGAGGAAGATGCGGCGTACGTCGTCCCCGCTGTCGGCGGTGTAGGAGGCGCCGCCGGAGGCCTTGGCGATCGCGGCCAGCGCGGTGCGGTCGCTGTCGGGCCCGAAGGCGACGGTGACCACCGGGACCGGTCGGGGTGAGGCGGTGGCCGCACGCAAGGCGGTCAGGAGCCGGGGCAGCGGGGTCCGGGAGGCGGTGTCGGTGCCGTCGGAGAGCACGATCACCGCGTTCACGGCGTCCCGCTCCCAGCCGCGCTGATGAGCGCGGACCG
Source organism: Marmoricola sp. (assembly GCA_044224695.1). GTDB lineage: Bacteria > Actinomycetota > Actinomycetes > Propionibacteriales > Nocardioidaceae > Marmoricola_A. The sequence goes on from JBGAJX010000003.1 coordinate 160,540, forward strand.
CGGCCAGGGTGGCGTCGTACAGCGGGGTCGCGCCGCCGACGACGGGCCGCACCGAGCCCAGCAGACGCCCCAGTCCCGCGCGGGCGGTGGCGTCGAGCGGACGCACCGGAGCGACCTCGCGGACGGCGGTGGCCTGCGGGGAGCCGGCCGCACCGGACGGGAAGAGCCACAACCCCGCCTCGGTGCCGTCGGGGTAGAGCCGCAGCCCACCACCCGCGGCGTCGAGCGCGATCCGCAGCCGCGAGGGACCCGGCGCGTTGCCGCCCGCCAGCCCCCAGGCCATCGACCCGGAGACGTCGACGACCGCGAGCACCCGGGCGCGCCGGTTCACGGCCTCCAGGGTGGTCTCGGCCAGATCCAGGGAGGCACGCGACAGCGGCTGCGGGGCGACCGCCTCGGCCGCGGACCGGGCCGAGCCCAGGACCTCGGTCAGCACCGGGTTGGCGGAGCCGTCGACGGGGCGTAGACCGTTGTCCTGCAGGGCCTGCTGCCCCGGCGCGGCGCTCAGTGCGGCGCTCAGCGAGGCCGCCTGCCCGGCCGGTGTGGTCGGGTCGGCGGGGTCGCCGTCGAGATCGGTGCGCACCGCGAACGGGAAGTCGTAGGTCACCGCGCCCGGGTAGACCACCTGGACGGCGTCGAGCCCCGGGTGCGCCCAGAGCCGCTGCTCGCTGGTGGGCACCACCAGATCCGCACCGGCGGCCACCCGGTCGAGCAGGTCACCGACGGGGTGCGTGCTGGGCCGTGCCCCGCGCAGGAGTCCGGCGAGGGCTCCACGGGCCGCGGCGCTGTCACCGGCCAGGTCTGCCAGGGCGAGCACCGCGCCCACGCGCTCGGGAGAGAGCCGATCGGGCGAGGTCACCAACGTGCCCGCGTCACCGACCAGGGCTGCGCGCACCAGGCCCGGGGCGTCCGCGGCCGCGCCTCGGCGTACGGCGAGCACCAGCGGGCTGGTGGCCACCGGGCCGGCGCTGCGCAAGCCGGTGAGAGCGTCGTCGCCGACCCGGGTCAGCCACAAGGAGGAGTCGGGGATCCAGACGTCGGGCGGGGCGAGCGATCCGTCGGTCAGGCCCGCGACGACATCGCGTGAGGCGAGCGTCTCGACCTCGACGGGTTCGCACTCCCCCGCGTCGGCCGCGGCCACCTGCCGGACCACGGGGGCGATCTCGGCGGTGGCGACCACCCGCAGCGGTTCCGCGGGGCAGTCGGACGTCGACGCGCCCCCCAGCGCCCCGGTGGTCGCGGCCACGGCGACCGCACCGCCGGCGACGACCGCCGCGGTGGCGAGCGCGACGACCGGGACCAACCGGCGCCGGGGCGAGCGGTGACGCCCCTGGGGAGACTGAGGTGAGCTCATCGCCCGGCTCACCCCGCCACACGGTGCAGGGTGCCGCGGCTGCGCGACATCACCGAGGTGCCGGCGAACAGGTCCTCGGAGGCCAATGCCTGCTCCAGCAGGGCGATCCGTTCCTCGACGACCTCCTCGGCCGGCAGGTGGGCGACGAACGGCTTGACCGAGGCACGGGCCAGATACATGTGGTGCAGCAGGTCGCGCTCGGCGAGCCCGGGCGAGGTGCCCTCGACCAACTGGACGTCGAGACCTGCCAGGAGCAGGTGCCGCAGGGCGACGTGCTCCTCCAGATCGCCGACGAGGGTGCGCACCGAGGGCGTCACACCCTGGAGCACCCGGCCCATGCCGTAGAGCAGCTCGAGGGTGACCCGCAGCCGCTGCTGCTTGTCGGTCAGCGTGCGGGCGTGGACGAAGCGCTTGAGCTCGCGAACGCCGTCGGTGCGGACGCCGGGGAGGGCCTCGACGTGGTCGAAGAGGTTGATGTCGTGGGCCTCCTCGACCGGGAAGGCCGGGCGGTCCGGGTCGTGCAGGTCCCAGGAGCCGCCGCCGTCGCCGCAGGCGGTCAGGCAGAGGTAGCCCTGGATGGCGCCGTCGCCGGACAGGCAGATCACGTGGACGTCGTCGGGTGAGGCGCCGTGGGCGGGCTCGCTGAACAGCGCCCCGGAGTAGACGGTCTCCTCGCAGATCCAGCCCAGCTGGAGGTACTGCGAGAGCCGGAACCCCTGGAGGCCGAGCAGGTAGCGGTGCGGCAGGTGGCGGGTCGGCACCGCGAGCGTGACCAGGCCGTCCCCGCGATGCTCACGGTGGAGCACCTGGTCGGGGCCGAGCTGGGCCGAGAGGCCGCGGAAGCTGAGACGGCGGTGGAGGGAGACCACGTCCGCCGTGTAGCGGACTGCGGCCTCGCCGGTGGACTGGTGGCACATGGTGGCCCCCTTCGGGATCGAGCAGCGGGAGAGAAGGTGGGTGCGACAGGATTTCTGGTTGCTTGGACAAGATCTGGGGCGGACCTCAGAAGTCGTCGTCCTCGGCGTAGAGCTCCTCGGTGATGGCCAGGGCCAGCACCTCGGGAGTGCCTTCGTAGATGCGGGCGCCGAGGGCGTCACGCAGGCGCTTCTCCATGCCGTGATCGCGGATGTAGCCGCGGGCGCCCATGAGGCCCATGGCCTCGGTGGCGACCTCGATCGCGATCCGGTCGGCGAAGAGCTTGGCCACGGCGGGCAGGTACGCCGGCGCCGGGATCTCGTTGTCGGCCAGGTAGGCGGCCTTGAGGTAGAGCATCCGCGAGGCCTCGACCTTGGCGGCCATCTCGGCGAGCTTGCGGGCGCTGAACTGGTGCTCGTGCAGCAGCTTGCCGCCCTGGACCCGCTCCCCGGCCCAGGCGACCGCCTGGTCGAGGGCTCCGCGGGCGACACCGGTGGAGATCGCGGCGACCGCGGCCCGGGCCATGTTCATCTGCTGGATGTTGACGAAGACGCCTTCGCCTTCGGCGCCGACCATGTTCTCGGCCGGGACCCGGACGTTCTCGAAGTGCATCTCGGTGCCCAGGCAGGTGCGGTAGCCCATCTTGTCGGCGATCGCTCCGAGGGTGATGCCCTCGGTGTCGAGCGGGACCACGAAGCAGGTCAGCCCGACCGCTCCTTCGGTGCCCTCGACGGCGGCGAAGACGGTGCCGTAGTGGGCGACCTTGCCGTTGGTGATGAACTTCTTGTCACCGTTGAGGATGTAGTGGTCGCCGTCGCGGCGGGCCTGCATCACCCCGACGGCGTGCGCCGCGTTCTCCGGGATGAGCAGGTCGCAGCCGGCGAGGTCCTCGGTGATCGCGTTGCAGGCCAGCACCGGCTCGTCCCCGGAGAACAGCGGGAGGAAGCGGGCCTGCAGGCGCGGGTCGCCGGAGAGGAGCACCGGCGCCTGGCCGAGCATGGTCGCACCGAAGATCAGCGCGAAGCCGGCGTCGACGGCGGCGATCTCCTCCAGCGCGACGGCGACACCGAGCTCGCCGTAGCCGAGGCCGCCGAACTGGGCGGGCACCACGAGCCGGGTCAGGCCGAGGTCGTGCCCCTCACGTACGAGGTCCCAGTCGAAGTGCTCCGCGGCGGCCTCGTCGATGCGGCGCACCTCGGGGGCGAGCCGGGTCTGGGCCCACTCGCGGACCTGGTCGCGCAGGGCGACGATGTCGGGCGGCAAGGTGGTCAGGGTCGGGATGTCCAGGGTCTGGTCGAGCATCTCGGTCATCGCAGGGCTCCTCAGCGGGTCGCGCCGACGCCGGCGGCTGCGGCGATCGACGGGTACTGGTCGAAGGCGGGCTGAAGCAGCGGCACGAACTCGATGACCTTGGAGACCTTGCCCTTGACCCGGATCTTGCGGGTGGCCAGCGCCATCGGCATGAGCAGGCGTCCGGCCCACAGGGCGTCGGCGACGTCGGTGGTCATCTTGATCGTGATGGCGGGCGCGTGCGGTGCATGGTCGACGTACACGCCGCTGCCGTCCACGAAGAGCGTGAACCCGAGGTCGTCGTGGAGGAACAGCACCGACAGGTTCTGGCTGCGCACCGTGTGGGTGAAGGTCTCGTCCTCGAGCATGATCTCGAAGAGCCGGGTGAAGACCGAGACGGCCTGCTCCTTGGTGGTGAATGCGCTCATGGGTGAGTGCTCCTGAGTGGGGTGGTGGGTGATGGACTCAGGAGCAATGAGGGGCGGCTGCCACGACTGATACCGAGCGGTAACCGATGGGGAGCAGCGGTCTGGTCAGGCCGGACGTGACGGGTATCAGGACGGCAGGCGCGTGAGTAGCCTCGAAGCGTGAACGAGGTGGGAGCCCTCCTGGCAGGGCTCGACATCGACGCCCTGCGCGCGCTGGAGGATCAAGCGGACAGCCGCCTGTCCCCGACGCTGCGTCAGGTTCGTTACCCGGTCCTCGCCGAGACGCTCGGGCTGCCGGTGCCGTTCGACGGCGCGGCGGCCGGGACCTTCCTCCTGGTCGAGGATCTCGACACGGCCCGGGCGCGGCGCGAGGCGGTCGAACGCGGCGACGACGCCGGCAGTGCGTTCACCCTCGGCCTCGACCTGGGGACGGACAACGCGTGGTACCTGCCGGAGCGTCTCGACGGCGACGGCGTGCTGCTGTTCGCGGACCCGTACGGCAGGCTCGAGGTCGTCGAGGTGGTGCCCGACGGCGGCGACGGTTTCGCCATCAGCCCGATGCCCACCACCGGGCCCTGCGGCCGCCAGGACTGTCTGAGCTCGCAGGACGCCACCTGCGGCCCCGGCTGCAAGTGTCGTCTGGTCGAGCACCCCCCGCTCGACGACCGGCTCCGCGAGGCACTGCGTCGGCGGCCCACCCATCCGTCGTCCTGGGTGTTCGTGTGCCAACTGCACTGATGAGCAACGGCGACATCGCGGCGTGGACCGGCGTCGGCGCCACCGTGGTGCTCGGGGTGATCGCCGCGGCGATCGCGTGGATGCAGTACCGGCACGGCCGCTTCGATCCTCACTGTTACGCCTACTGGGACTCCGCGGGGCAGATCCTGGTCCGCGTCGTCAACACCGCCGCGGGGAGCGGCACCGTGGAGAACATCGGAATCCTCCGTCGGCGCGCGGACGGGTCGACCTACCACCTGGGTCTCAGTTGGGTCATCGACGGTCAGCTCACCCAGGCCCGCCCGTTCCCCTTCCCCCTCGGCGGGGGCGGGGTGGCCCAGCTCTTCCTGCGCGTCGATCCTGACGAGACCATGGACGGCGCCTGGGTGGAAGTCGTCTTCGCCGACGGCTCACGCCCGACACCGGCGCTTCAGCACGTTCCGGGACGGCTTGCTGGGCGGAGCACGATCCCTGGGGTGCTCTGAAGCTCACGGGCCGTCAGCAGACGTCGCGCAGGAACCTCAGCAGCCGACCCCGGTCCTCCGGCGCCACCTCGCGGGTCACGCGGACCGGCGCGGCGCCGTCGAGGCTGACGTCGACCTTGAAGAGGAACGCCTGCTGGGTCTCCCCCAGCGCGTGCTCGTCGCAGCGAGCCGGGCGGAGCGTGACCGGACTCCGCGTGGTCGTACCTCCGGGCTCGAGGTCACGGGGCCGGAGGTCGACGAGCTCGAAGAGCACCGACCCCTGGATCCCGGCGACCCGCACCTGCGCGGTCGAGCCCGGCGTCCGGGTCACGACCACGGCACCTGGCAGGCGGTCCCCACGCACGGACCCCCAGGAGAAACCGACGTCGGCTGCGGCCGCGACCGCCAGGTCGTTGCAGCGCCGCCGCCACAGGCTCTCCAGGAAGTCCTGGCCGGCGGGCTCCAGTTCGCGGCGCACGGTGAGGCCGTCGACCTCCACCACGCCGTACGCCGGCCGCGGGTCCCGAGCACAGTCGGGCGCCGGCAGGGTGAGTCGCATGTCCACGGTGCCGAGCGGATAGACCGGGCTGTCGTGCGGCACCAGCACCGGGGCGTAGGCCGGGGAATCCAGGCCGATCGCACTCACCTCGACCGTGCGGTCCTCCTGGTTGATCACCCTCAGGTTCGCCACGTCGCTGCCCTCGTCGACGCGGTGCTGGCTGAACGAGAGCCGCACCTGCGGGGCAGCGGCGTCGGTACCCTGCGAGGCCGAGGAGCATCCGGTCACGACGAGCAGCGCCGTGACCGTGACGTTGAGGGAGGTCGCTCGTGCACGCACCGTCCCATCGTGCCCTGAGAATCCGCTGAACCACCTACTCGGGGGATGGTGCCCCGACGGGCATCGCACGGTTCCCCCGCACTGACCCTTGAGCGCACCACCGGGGTTTCGCCCCTCCCCACACTGACGCTCATGGGTGTAGCCGTGGTGATGGAGCGCCTCGAGACCCGGGTGGTCCCGGGCCAGCGCACCAGCAGTGACGTGACGATCCGCAACACCGGTGCGGTGGTGGACGAGTTCGAGCTCGACGTGCTCGGCGACGCCGCCGCCTGGACCGAGGTCGAGCCCCGCACGGCGAACCTCATGCCCGGTGAGGAGATCACCGCCCACCTGGTGTTCGCGCCGCCGCGCTCCTCGAAGATCGCCGAGGGCGACGTCCCCTTCGCCGTGCGGGTGATGTCGCACGAGGACCTCGAGGGCTCCGCGATCTCCGAGGGTGTGGTCTCGGTCGCCCCGTTCTCCCAGTTCTCCGGTGAACTGCTCCCCCGCACCTCCACCGGACGTCGCTCGGCGACCCACCAGCTGGTGCTGGACAACCTCGGCAACCGCCCCGAGCTGATGACGGTGCGGGCGACGGACGACGACCTGCTGCTCGACTTCGTCGTCGACCCGGCGAACGTGACCATGGAGCCCGGCACCGCCACCTTCGTGAAGGTGAAGGTCAAGCCGAAGCGGACGTTCCTGCGGGGCACGAGCAAGACGATCCCCTTCCAGATCTCGGCCGCCCCGAGCGAGGGGGAGGCGATCGTGCTGACCGGCACGATCCTGCAGCGCTCGCTGCTGCCGTCCTGGTTCTTCAAGGCGCTGGCCCTGGCGATCGCCGCCCTGATCGCCCTTGCGGTGCTCTGGTTCGCCGTGCTTCGACCGACGGTCCAGGCGACCGCGCGGGACGCCGCCCAGGAGGAGACCGCGGAGATCAGCGCCCAGGCCGCCGCCGCGGAGGAGGCCGCAGCCCAGGCCCAGGAGGACGCCGCCGCCGCCCAGGAGCAGTCCGAGTCGGCCGCCAAGGACGCCTCGGACACGAAGAAGACCGTGGACAAGGCCTCCGAGCCGGGAGGTCCGCTCGACCCCAACGCGGACGGGGACGTGACGTCCACGCTCGACGCCAGCAAGGCGGTCGATCGGCGTATCGCCGTGAACGCCGCTCCCGGCACCACCCAGCGCGAGCAGTTCGGTCCCCCGAACGCGCGCGACGTCCTGTGGGTCGCGGACCTGCTCCTCCAGAACCCCTCCGGCGACACGGGCACCCTGCGGATCCGCCGCGGCGACGAGGTCCTGCTCGCCTTCGGTCTGCAGAACTTCCGCGACCTGGACTACCACTTCATCCAGCCAGCCCAGTTCACCAGCGACAACCCGATGGTCGTCGAGGTCTCCTGCACCAACGAGACCGGCGACTGCACGCCGTCGGTCTATCTCAGCGGGCAGATCGTCACCCCAGGGTCTGGGTCGTCCCCGGCACCGTGATCGTGATGGCCCCGCCGAAGGCGCACGTCGTCGTACAGGTCGCGTTGACGACCGGTGTCCCGCCGGCCTGCACCAAGGGAACCCCCGGAGTGAACGGCGTGGGCTGGGGCGTGCACGGCTGCGGGGTGAGCACTCCCTGGGCCGCGGCCGTCGCCGTTGCGACCGCCGGGTTCGCCAATGAGGAGCACATCCCGAAGGGCGGCACGTTGAGCATGCCCGCGGAGTCGCTGATCCGCGCCAGCGGCTTGCCCTCCACGAGCACCTGGGCGGCGGGCAGCACCGACAGCGTGGCGGGAGCAACACCGAAGGAGCAGGTGAGGGTAGCGGTCGAGGCGACCAGCGGGGCCGGCATGTCCGCACCGTACGACGGGAACGCCGAGCCCCGGCAAGCCCACGGCGGCGGGGTCGCACCTCTCGATGCCCGGTCGGCCCCGTCGCCGTGCCCCGAAGGCTTCCCGATCGGGCGAGCGTCGCGATGAGTAACGCGCTGAGTCGCTCGCTCGGCGGCGCTCTGCTGCTCCTGCTCCCGCTGCTGCCGGCCGCGGCGAACCCGACCCCGGACCCCGAGCCGGGCCCCGATCCGCTCGGGCGCGGCGAGACCGTCCTGGTCTCGGGCGGGGAGGAGCCGACGCCGTACGACCCGCGCGTCGGGGCTCCGGCCCTCTCCGCCGACGGGACGACGGCGGCGTACGCGACCTACCCGTTCGACGGGGGCGGCGAGAACGGGATCGAGATCAAGGACCTGGCGACGGGGACTCGCTTCACGATCGGCAACCCCGACGACCTCAGCGCCGCCCCGAGCCTGGACCGCACCGGGTCGCGCATGGCGTTCCTGAGCGATCGCACCGGAGGCTCGCCGATCTCGGGCCGGATCAGCGAGGTCGACGTGCTCGTGCGCGACCTCACCACCGAGTCCAGCGCCGAGGTGCTCACCGGGGGCGATGACGACCTCCCCTACCAGCGGACCCGGTGGTGCGAACCGGAGATCGGCAGCGAGTTCGAGGCCTCGGTCGCCGAGCGATGCGGCCCGCAGCTCTCCGCCGACGGTCGGACGGTCGCCTGGACAGCGACCCAGAGCGTGATCGCCCCCGCGATGGAACAGAGCGTTTTCGGCGAGGAGAACGTGACCTACCTGGACCCAGGCCGGAGCACGGTGGCCACCTTGGACTTCGGCAGGTTCGAGACCCAGGTGCAATGGGCGATCACGGCCCGGACCAACCGGCCGGTCACGTTCACCGAAGCCGTCGTCCGGAGGGGGGCCGACGACTTCGCCGTCGTGCCGAGCGACTCCGACTACCCCGACTGCGCGGGGACGACGATCAGGGCAGGAGGCGGCGACCAGCCCGACACCTGCGTAGTCACCGTCACCTTCTCCCGGACCGGTCGCTGCGCCGGCGTGACCGGGCTGCTCCAACTGGAAGCCACCACCCAGCGTGGCCGCACCGCCGTGGCGTTGGTGGGCGACGACGAGCCGCCGACCTGCTTCGGCGCCGGCCGCGAGCCGGCCGTCGACCCGGAGCCGATCCCGCTGCGGGGATCCGCCGCGCGAGCCGAGGGCTGTACTCCGCCGCGGCGTATCCCCTTCCTGGGCTGGTCCCCGCCGACGCAGGACTCCTACCGCACCGAGGTCGCCCCGGAGACGCCGGTCGGGATGACGGGCTTCACGTTCGTCGAGATCCGCAACACCCAGGGCCCCGATCGCACGGTCCGGTTCGTGACCGAGGACTGCGCGCTGCAACTGGTGACGCCCGGCGACATCGGCATCACCACACCGGCGTGCACCCCTGGACTGGTGGTGCCCTCGGGTGACGGTTGCATCGCCTACGTGGCGTTCCAGCCCGAGAACCTCCTGCCCAGCGTCGCCACGCTCTCGTTGGACAGCGGGGTGAGTTCGGCCGCCCAGCACGTGCGATTCGTCGGTGCCGGCGTCGAGGACGTCGTGGCGTTGCGCCGCGACCGAGACGGCGACGGCGACTTCACCGATGACGGCGTTCCGTCGGTGGTCTCGGTCGACTCCCAGGGGCGGCGGCTTCCGGGCCGCACCCCGTCGCTGTCGGCCGACGGGCGCTACGTCGCGTTCGCCAGCGCAGACCGGATCACGCCGTACGACGGCCCGATGAGCCAGGTGCTGCTGCACGACACCAGCCGCACGGGGCGGCCGGGCAGCACCATGACCGTGTCCCGCCAGGGGCCCGGCGCAGCAGGCCTGCCCGACGACGCCGTGCAGCCCTCGCTCTCCGGGGACGCGTCCCGGATCGCCTACGTCACCCGGGACTACATCCCCAACCTCGAGGACTACGCGGTCCGTGTCCGCGTACAGGACCTGGACTCCGGTCTGCGACTCGTGGCCTCGGCACCCGTCGGCGCGCCCGCTCCCTCTCGGGACGACGGCTGGGCTCCGGCGCTGTCGCTGGACGGCAGCACCGTGGCGTTCACCTCCGACTCCGCAGGCCTGGTCCCGGACAAGGTCCGGGTGTGCGACTACTGCGCGGCGACGTACGTGCGGGATCTGGGCGCCACCCTGGGGGAGGGACCCGCCGCCGACCTCGGACCGGAGCTGGTCTCGTTGCGTGTGTACGAACCGTGGCTCGACGAGCCTGCCGGACTCCCCGCGATCAACCGCGACGGTGGTGCCATCGCCTTCCTCACCACGGACACGCTGATCGGGGCGGACTACCCGTACGACTCGGTGTATCTGCGGGCCCGAGCCCCCGAGCTCGTCCTCGACCCGACCGCACTCGACGTCGGCGTGGTCGAACTGGAAGCCGAGCCGATCGGCAATCCTGTCTTCGTGACCAATAACGGTCCGGGCCCCGGCACGGTGTCGGCCGAGGCGCCGGCCCCGTTCACGATCCTGCCCGACTCGGACGCCGCGGGCACGGAGTCCTCGTGCGTCGGACGGCTGTTGCACCGCGGCGAGTCCTGCACGCTGCAGGTCGCGTTCGTCCCCGAGGTGCGGGGCACCGTCGAGAGCGAGGTGACCGTGACGGCCACCCCGAGCGCGGCGGCGTTCAGCGACCTGGCGTGGGCGGTGAGCCTGCCGGTCAGCGGGACCGGGGTGCCGCAACTACTCCGGCTGGCTCCGGCGGAGCTGACCTTCCCGGAGACCGATCTGGGCATCACGAGCGAGCCGCTGAGCCTGCGCGTCACCAACGTCCTGGACCTGACCCTGAGCCTGGACGCGTCGTTGAGCACCGGCGGGTTGGACTTCGCGGTGACGACGCCGGAGCGCTGCGCGGCGCTGAAGCCGGGGGCCTCGTGCACTGTGAGCGTGACGTTCACGCCGATCACCCCTGGGGAGCGTGCCGGGCTACTGCTGCTGGTGCCCACCGTTGCGGAGGTCGCCTATCCCCAGGAGGTCCCGGTCTCCGGCACGGCCGCCGAGCCCGATGTCGCCTTCTCCCCCACCGTCGCGCATGAAGGCCGGGTCACGTTCGTCCAGGGGGCGGGGTTCGCGCCGGGTCGACCGGTGTTCCTGACCTGGGCCGACGGCTCCTCGGCAGGCCCGGTAGTGGTCCCGGCCGACGACGGCACCTTCGACGCACCGGTCCTGGTCCTCGCCGGGGGCGGCACCGGGCCGCGGCCCCTGACGGTGACCGCCCCGTTCCCCGCAGGACTGCTGGCGCTCCTGACCGAGCTGCTCGCGCCCGCCCCCGACCCGAACCTCCCCGACGGCGAACAGGTCGAACCGGAGCTACCGGAGCCGGTGGTGGTCGAGACCGAGGTCCTGGTCGTCCCAGGTTCGGCTCAACCACCCGACTTCGTGACCCGCAACTGAGCCCCGCCGGCGAGAGTCACAGGTCCTTGTCGCAGCTCATGCAGTAGATGGCGTCGTCGTCGGGGTTGTAACGCACGCACTTCGTCGCCTCGAAGTGCAGCCGTACGGGGTCGTTGGCCGGAAGCGCCCGGATCCGCTTCTCCGCGGACGTCCGCTCGAGTTCGCTGAGGACCGCCTCCTTGGCCTGGGCCGCATGCTGGTTGCCACGGGTGTGCTGCATTTTCCAGCCCTTGAGCACCAGCTCCGGATCCCGTGTCGTGGCGACCATCCTCACGTCGATGTCGGCGACCTGCATGCCCTGGGCCTGCAGCCATTCGACGGTCTGCCAGAGGTACTCCGCTTCGGGCTTGTAGTGGCCGCTCTCGTCATCGATCCGCGTGATCGTGCCCTGGTCCACCGTGAGCTTCCCGGCTCCGGCGACGGGTTGTCCGGCCAGCGCGGTGCTGTGGTGCACGAAGGAGAGCTGCTCGCCGCGCGCCAGCGCCTGCTTGATCATGGCGGGGCTCGCGTCCACTCCGGTCAGGCGCACCCAGTCCCCGCTCTTGGTGACCCAGGCCTCGGACTGGTCGAAGAGGAAGAGCGAGCCGTCGCGGGGGTCGACCACGTAGCCGAAGGTGCCGGTGACCGGGGCCCCCTGCTGGTCGCACAGCAGGCCGGCGGCGATGGTCGCGCGGCGCACGGTGTCGGTGTCGGCGGCGTCGTACGCGGTGGTGAACGAGTCCCCCTGGTACTGCTTGCGCAGGGTGCCGTCCCGGAACGCCTCGGCACGGGTGTCCTCGCCCACGTAGTCGGGAAGGAGTGCCTTGCCGTGCAGGTCGGAGGCGGCGGCGATGGTCGTATCCCCCGCCCAGGCCTGCGGATCGGTGATGGCGTGCGCCTGGGCAGGCACCACCGGTGCGACCGGCGCCTCCTGGACCCACCAGTCGCTCGGCAGGGTGAACGCGGTGTCGGTGGCCCACCCTTCGTTGTGCAGGACTCCCGTGGGTCCCACGAACAGGTCGCCGTCCCGGTCCCCGGACCCCAGTGGGGGTAGATGGATCTGACCGTCACGGTCCACCCACCTCCCGGAGGGTTCGGGGTCGCCGTTCTCGGCGACGAGGATCCGGCCCTCGGCGTCGATGGCCGGGTGTTCGCTGAAGGGATCCGACATGGGACTGCTCCTTACTCCTGCATCTTGAACTGGATATCGGAGATCGCCACCTGGTCCAGGCCCTGCTTCTTGAAGACGCTGAGGACGGTGATGGTGACCTTGGTGAACGTCACGGCCTCGGTGAGATCGCAGCGCTGAGGCTCTCCGGAGGCCTCGGGGAGGGTGCAGGTCTCGCTGTTGGAGGAGCCGTAGGTGAACCGGATCTTCTTGGGGTGCAGGAACGCGTCCTGGTCCTCGCCCGTGCCGCCACCGGTGATGAAGACGGTCTCGTAGGTGTTCGAGGCGTCCGCAGCGCTGAAGGTGAGCCGGACACCGGGACGATCCTCGCCGGGCTCGAACCGGCCCGCCCAGAAGGAGTCGGTGGAGTCGATGACGTTCGACGCCGGGTGGTCCTTCACCTCCAGGGCGTTGGGCTCGCTGACCGCGGCGACGGGGGCGACGTCGATGAAGGGGTCGCTCAACCCGTTGAACCAGCCGACCACCGTGTCCTTGAGCGCGATGATCGGCCTGCCGATGGTCCGGTCGACCAGGTCCTTCACGGGAGGCGCGGCCAGGTAGAGCAGGCTGAGAAACAGCAGGAGCGCCGCCAGTGCGGCACGGAGTCGGCGATACTGCTTGCCGAGCGCCGCGCCCTTGGGTCCCTTGACGCCCTCGCGGCCCGGTCGCGACCCGGCCTCGAGGGTGCGCGGACCGCGACGCCAGAACATCAGCCGGCGGTACCACGGAGTGCGCACGACCTCGGCCGCGACCAGGGACTCCCCACAGCGGCTGCAGAACTTGCGCACCGGCGGGTTGCCCTCACCGCACTGCCCGCAGACCAGATCGCCGGGTTGAAGGCGCCGGGTCGGCTTCGTCTTGCTCACCGGCGCGACCCGCGGCTTCACCCGCTGTGGCAAGACCTCCTCCGCTGCCGGCGCCGATGCGGGTTGTTCCTCGACCGGGGCGATCAGCGCGGCCCCGCCGGTGGCCAGTTCACGGGTAGCCGGCTCCCGGGTGGGCAGCACCTCCTCCCCCGCAAGGTCCGGTGGCGCGGGAGGCCGCGGGGGTGGCGGGGGTGGTGGCGGAGGTGGCCCGGCGCTGCCTCCCGGTGGTGGGGGAGGTGGCCCGGCGCTGCCTCCCGGTGGTGGGGGAGGCGGTGGCGTCCCCGGCGGCGGGGGTGGCGGCCCTGGGGCGGGGGGCCCGGCGGGGGCGGCGGCATCCGTCCCGGAGGAGGCGGACCGGAGGCCCTGCCCTGGGGAGGGGGCCCGGGTGGTCCGCCTCCTGGTCCGCCCGGTCCTCCCGGGGGACCGCCGGGTGCGGGACGTGCGGGGGCCGCCGAGCCCCCGATCGGCTCCTTGCCGAACCCCTTCCACTCGCCCTCGTTCTCGGAGCGGGCGGCACCGGGGGCGACTGCGAGTTCGACGGCCCGCGTCATCCGCCCGACCAACCCGAGCTTGGGGCCTGCCGGTGCCGGCGCGGGCTCGACGTCCGGCTCGGGCGCCGGCGGCGCGGCGACCTTCTCCCCGGACCACTCCAGGAACGCGCCGCAGCTTCCGCAGAAGGTGTCGGTGTCGCCGTTGGAGCCACGACAGGTACGGCAGACGATCATCGTTGTTTCACCTCGATCCGATGAGGAAGATGAGCCGGCTTCACCGCCAGCACGAGTTCCTCCAGGGCGGCCGGTCGCAGGGACTCCGGGTGGTCCACGGCGATGCGGATGACCAGCTCGCCGGGCTGGTCCAGGTGCGGGTCCTCGGTGGGCGAGGTCGACCAGGTCACGCCGGCGTACTCCACGACCTCGACCTCCCCGTGCGTGGCGAGCGCGACCATGGCGCGCACGCCATCGGTCGTCCCCCGAAGCCGGTGCAGTGCCGCCGCGCCGAGCACCAGAGAGCGCCGCTGCTCCTGCGTCCAGTGCGCATCCAGCGGAGCACCCACCCAGTCGGCCAACCACGCCAGGAAGTCGTCGGGAGCGGTGCGCGGGTCGAGGTAGGCCTCGAGGCAGTCGACGACCGAGACCGCCGGCGCCAGCACGTCGTCCAGTCCCGTCGCGAGGCGCACCAGGAAATCGTCCTCCTGCAGCACCCCCGGCAGCAGCGTCGCCAGTGGGTACGGCGTACCGAGTCCCTCGATGCCGCGGCGCCCGGGCCTCGACTCCTCGGGGTCTCTGCGTGGGGTCGGGAAGTCGCTCATCGCTCCTCCACCCGCACCTGGTGCTCGAAGGAGAAGACCAGGCTGTGGGCGTCGAGGTTGAGGCGCGGCGTCTCGGCGCCGCGCTGCCCGGTCACGGGATCCGCACCGAAGAGCCGCAGGTCCTCGACCAGCTCCACCCCGGACACGTCGCGCAGCACCCCGAAGATCTCCCCGGCCTGCACGGGCCGCCCGAACGGCCACCCGCCCCCGTCCACGCCGCCCCCGGGCAGCGGACTCAGGAAGCGGTAGAGCGCCTCCACGGCCTCCTCGGTGACCTTCGCCGCATCGACCCGCGGCCGGGCCACCAGCCGCGCCACCACCGTGACTCCGCGGTAGCGGGGTGGTTCGAGCAGCACCCTCACCCCCGCGACCCGGGTCTGCTCCAGGCGCGCGGCGATCCGGGCCAGCGACTCCTCGGCGGGCACCAGGTCCGCCAGTGCGACCCGCCCCGCCTCGGCCGGTGCGGCCGGTACGACGAGGACCTTGACGGTGCCGGCGGGGACCTGGTCACCGTCGGCGGCGACGCAGTGGATCCGGGCCACCTCCGGCGCGGCGCTGCGTGCCAGCAACTCGTAGTCCTCCACCGTCACGGCGCGGTCGCGGGTGCGCATCAGCAGGGGACCGCGCTGCACCGCCTCCTCCAGGGACTCCCCCGGGGTGCCGCCGGTGGCCGCCTCCCGGTTCTCCACCGACGTCACGAACGGCAGCGAGGAGCGCAGCGAGACCACGGTGCGCGCGGCGACATTGCCCACCGGGCCGCCGCCCACCGCGTAGCCGCGAATCCTGATCGTGGCGCGTGGCGGCGGGACCGAGCCGTACTGGCTGATCCGCCCGTCCTCCTGCCGCACCAGCGGCCCGAGCACCACCTCGCCGGCGACCTCGTCGAGCACGTAGTGCCGGTCCTCGCCGGCACTCTCGGCGAAGTGCTCCACGCGCGTCCAGGGCTGCCAGCCGTCGTCGGAGGAGACCTCGACGACGGGATCGCCGACCCCGGCCACGACCGGCTCGCGACGCAACCGGAAGCGTTGCCCGGGAACGCCCTCGGACTCTCCGAGCACCTCCTCGCCGACGATCTCGGCATGCACGGCCGACGCGGTGCCGCCGATGCTGCACGCGACCAGGCCCCGCAGGACCGGCGACGCCGCGTACGGCGGCTGACCCTCGTCGGGGTCGGTGACCCGGACCCGCAGCCAGCCCGCCGCGGCTCCGTCGAGGACCTGGATGTCGTGGCGCTCGGGCACGTGGACCACGAGACTCCCGGAGCGGTTGAACCCCCCGGTGCTGTCCTGGGTCACCTCGCACTCCACCCATTCCGCCCCGCAGAGCGCCTCCCAGATCCACGGAGGCCGCTTCGGGTTCACCCCGACGCCGTCGGCCTGGGCGACCACGTCGATGCGGACCGCGCAGGAGGGCACTGCCGCGTCGAGACCGACGCGCAGGACGTCGCCCACGACCGGGACGGAAGTGAAGGCGGAGACCGGGCTGCCCACCTCGACCTCCCGGGTGAGGTCGGCGGTGCCCCGGTCGGCCGGGTCGCGGACCACGGCGACGACCTCGCACGGGACGATCGCCAGGTCCCGCTGCGTGCTGAAGACCACCGGCTCGCTCTGGTCGGTCGGCACGGTGGCCACCGCGGTCGCAGCGGGCACGACGAAGGTCGACAGTGGGGGCTCGGCCAGCCAGAAGGTGATCGGCGCGCGCGCGGCGGTCGCCGGCAGCATGCGCAGGCCGATGATGTCGAGGAACTTCACGTACAGCCGGTCCGGCACCCGGTTCAGCCGGTAGAGCAGCGTCTCGGTGAGGTAGGCGACGGTCTCGATCAACGTCACCCCGGGATCGGAGACGTTGTGGTCGGTCCACTCCGGGCAGCGCCGCATGACCCGGCGTTTGGCGTCGTCGACGAGGTCCTGGAAGCGTCGGTCGTCGAGGTTCGGTGCAGGCAGCATCAGTCCCCCTCTCCGGGGATGGCGTAGAACGGCACGACGAGGTTGTGCTCGTCGTTGGTCTCCCGCACGCGGTAGAAGATCTCGATGTCGAAGCGTCCGGTCGGTCCGTCGGCCGGGGTGACCTCCACCCGGTCGACCAGCACCCGCGGCTCGCAGCTCCCGATCGCGCGGCGTACCTCGGTGGCGATCGCCGCGGCGTTGTCGTCGGTGACTCCCTCGAAGAGGAAGTCCTTGAGCAGCGAGCCGAAGTCCGGCCGCATCGGGCGCTCCCCCAGGTAGGTCCCGAGGATGATCCGCATGCTGCGCTCGAGGTTCGCCACGCCCCCGACGATCGCGATCCGGCCCAGGGTGTCGGCGTGCACCGGGAAGGCCCAGCCGCGACCGATGAAGTCCGCCGCGGTGCCGTCGGTGGGCAGGACCACCGGACGCGTCACCGGTCGGCTCCCCGGCTGCGCCATCGGTGGCGTCGCCGGTTGCGTCGTCGGTTGTGTCGTCACGGGTCCTCCTTCGCTGCGCGTGCTGTCGGGTGGTCAGGGGTGGTCAGTTGAGCTGGATCGGCTTGCCCTTGACCGCCACGGGGCCGGTGCCCTCGATCGAGACGGTCTTGCCCTTGAGGGTCAGGGCGCTGCCGCCGTCGACGGTGAGCGTGCCGGAGGGCCCGGCCTTGATCTCGACGTTGCCGTCGCACTCGATCGTCAGCGTCCCCGGGGGGCTGCCCGGCTTGCAGGTGAGCTTGAGCGCGCCCGCGACCGCGTCGAGTTCCAGCCCGAGCTTGTCTCCGGCGGTGCCGAGCACGACCCGCGAGGCCGTCGGTCGGCCGCCTCCGGGCGGTCCGTCGTCGTGGAACATCAGCCGGTTGCCACCGGGCGTGACGAAGCCGCGCCGGATCACGCCCGCGGGTTGACCGCCCTTGATCGCGCTCTTGCCGGGTTGGTTGCCGCCCGGCTCGATCAGACCGCCCGCACCGGTGCGCTTGTTGACCACGGAGCCCACCACGTACGGCCGCCGCAGATCCCCGAACTCGAAGGCCACCAGCACCTCGTCGCCCGGACACGGCAGGAACATCGCCCCGGTGTCCTTCCCCGCGGTGAGCTGGGTGACCGGAGCCCAGCCGGTCTCGTAGTCCGGTGAGAGCCACGGCAGGGCCACCTTGACTCGGGCCAGGCCGAGCGGGTCGTCCAGCGAGGTGACCACCCCGGCCGCCACCCCGGCGACTCGGGTCGGGCCGCGGTGGTTGCCGGCCGCACCCCCGCCGCTGGTGAGCGCCAGCAGCGAGCGGTCCTGGCGTCCGCTGACGGTGACCTGCGTCCGGTACGCCGGGTCGCCGGCCTGGTCGAAGACGTGCCGTGCGCGGGTCACCGTCCAGGTGCCGGCGAACGCCTCGGGCACCCCGGCCACGGTCACCTTCGTCCCCGCGACCACCCGCGCATCCCCGATCAGGTCGCCCTCGGCCTCGGCGAACCCGCTGGCGATCTGACTCGCCAACGCGGTGGCGGTGTCGGTGAGCGCCTGCGTGCTTCCGGAGTCGACGGTCAGTGCCCGGTCGTGGACCACCAGCGCCTGGCTGCTCGGCGCCGGACCGAGGTCGGCCGTGCCCGCTGCGGCGGGGACCCCGGCGCGGACGAACGTCCGCGCGGCGGCCGCCGCGTCACCCACCCCGAGCGAGACCCCCGAGGAGTCCACCGGCTTGCGCACCGCCACGGCCTTGGCCTCCACCGGATCCCAGGCGCGGACCTCGACCTCGGGGACCAGCCCGGCGGTGGAGACCCGGGGGAGGAACGCGAGCAGGTTCTCCCCGGCGGTCAGCGTGGTGACCGGCTGGGCGGGCGAGCCCGCGGCCTTGCGGAAGTACAGCCTGCCTCGGTCGACGCCGAGCTCGTAGCCGATCTCCTCGGCCCGCTCACGCAGGAACTCCCAGTCGGTCTGGTTGTCCTGGGCCAGCTGAGGATGCGTCTGGGTGGTGGCGTCGATGCCGCCGATCGCGACGCCGGCGTCCCCGGCCAGCCGGCGGGCGACGTCGGAGTCCTTGCCGTTGACGAAGGTGCGGGTGCGCCGCACCCGCTGCAGCCGATGGTCCACGGTGGCTCCCCGCACGATCGTGCGTGGGCCGGACTCCCCGTACACGCCGCCGAGGCCGGTGACCTCACCCTCCACCAGCGGGTGGGTGCCGGTCTGCCCGGAGACGCGACCGAGGACCTGGACCGGGGTTCCCAAGGCCAGCCCTGCCTGGGTCAGTACGTCGAGGCCGAGGTCGAGGAAGGTCAGCTCGAAGGTGTCCGGCAGCCCCACATGGGTATCCACCACCACGCTGATCAACAGGTCGGCGGCCGCGACAGCCAGCGGCTGCGCGGCTGCACCCACCGTGATCTCCGGGGTCATGGTGACGTGGCCGAGCACCAGGGCGAGGTCGGCCTGGGCTCCGGACGCGGTGGTGGTCATCGTTGGCCTCCGGTCCCACGGCGGGGCTCCACCTCGATCGGGGCGGGGAGGAGCAGCACCGTGCCGGGGCGCAGACGCAGCGGGTCGTCCACCCCGTTCGCCTCCGCGATGGCCCGCCAGCCGGTGGCGTCACCGTACGTGCGTCGCGCCAGTCCCGGCAGCGTCTCGGTCTCCAGCAGCCGATGCGCGGAGCGCCCCGGCAGTCCGCCGGAGGTGGGGTTCATCGCGCCCTTGGCGACCGCGGGTCGGCCGGGTCCGGCTGCCGACGCCGGTGCTTCGCCGCATTGCTCGAGCCGCAGGGTGACCTTCGCCCTGATCGGCACGCCGTCCGCGGCGAAGCGGGTGTAGGTCGCGGTCACCGTCTTCAGAAGCACGGGGATGCCGTTGAACCCCGTCCCCCAGGTGAAGGTCAACTTGGCCTGAGGCACGTCCGTGCCGGTCACCTTGTTCTTCGTCGCCCAGACCAGAAGTGCCTCGACGTGGGAGCGGGTCTGCGGCCCCCAGAGCACCAGGTCGTTGAGCGAGTACGTGGTGACGTTCGGGGTGGCGGTGTCGGCGTCGACCACCAGCGTCTGGTTGCGCTCGGGTTGCGAACCACGAACGTTGCGGGTGTGGCCGGGCTCGCTGCTGGCCGACTCCTGGCGGCGCTGCACCTGCACCTGAGCCGGCGGGAAGGTGAACTCCACCGACGGGCCACCGGCCTGCGCGAGGGTGCAGCGGGTGTTCCCCGCGGCGCCCTGGCCGGCTCCGGGTGCCGCCGCCTCGCCGGGCACGGTGACGGTGAAACCGGAGTGCACCAGCTCCAGGGTCTCCAGGGCGACCTTGCTGGTCGTGGCGTCAAGGTCGGGTCCGCTCCACGCGGCCGGACGGGCGCGTTCCAGGGTCCAGGTCATCACCTCTCCCCCGCTGGAGTCGAAGAGGGTGACCGCGCAGTCCGCACCGAGCTCGGGGTCCTCGTCCCCGTTGAGCCAGTTGATCGCCCAGGTCCGCAACCAGGCCTGCAGTTCGGAGGACAGCGACTTCACCGCGGCGCGCTTGAGCACCACCCGGGAGTACGTCGCCTCGCCGGCCAGCCAGCGCGGCCCGAGGTAGTTGCCTCCCGACTTGAGCTCGACCGGCTTGAAGTCGACCTTGAGGCCGGTGCAGGAGGTCCACTCGCCGAGGTCGAGGTCCCCGACGGTGACCTTGAACCGGAACGTCACTCCCAGCGCCGGGTCGACGGGGCGGGGTCCGGCGCCGACTCCGCCGGCCATGCTCTGGGCGAACGCGCCCACGGCTGAGATCGTCACCAGGCACCGCCGGAGGCCGGGGCGGGGAACTTGAGGTCATCGTCGAGGAAGCCCGAGTGCGCCAGGTCCAAGGTCTCCACGACGACGGTGGCCGCCTTGGTGTCGAAGTCGGCGATCTTCCACCCGATCGGCACGAACGCCTTGAGGTTCCACTCGCACAACGGAAGCCCGGCCCAGCTGAGCAGCTTGATGCTGCCACTGAAGACCTTGGGTTGTTTGGCGGTCTCGCCCAGCCAGGTCTGCACGAGCTGGGAGTCCGGGCAGGTCGCGCGCGAGAGGCTGATCTTCTGGTACTTCGGGAGTCCCGGTGCCGTCCACACGCCGGTGCTCTCCCCACGGCGGTACTCCAGCATGTCCCACTGCACGCTCAGCCCGCTGACCTTGGACCAGGCGCCGAGGTCGTGCTCGCCGTCGTCGAAGACCACGAGGAACTTGCTGGAGTCCCCGCGCAGGTTGAACTCGCCGGCGATCAGGCTGGACAGGCTGCGCGGGTTCAACATCGTGGCTCCTTCCGGTGGGGTCTGGTGTGGGTCGGGTTCGGGGTCGTGGTCGGGGCCTCAGTGGAACTCGGTGAGCATCCCGACGCGCTCCCGGTCGGCGAGCAGCTCGGCCCGCAACTGGGTGCGCAGCCTTCCGTAGAGGCCGCGTGCCAGCTGATCGAGCAGCTCCGGGTCACGGGGATTGATCCGGGCCGCGGGCAGGTCGACCTGCAGTCGGTCGGCGACCAGGCCGGCGACGGTCTCGCTCAGGGCCTGGTGGTCCATGGGCGCAGGCGCTGCCGGCGGGGTCGGCGCAGGTGGCGGATCCTCGGGGTAGACCAGCGGTTGCGACGGCGACTCCTCCTCGAGTGCGGCGGTGGCCGGGCCCGGGTCGACCGGATCGACGAGTGCGGACAGGGGTTCCGGCGACGCGGACGGCACGAGTGAAGCGTGTTGCGCCGATGCGGGAGAGGCGGACGTCGGACCGCCACGGAAGCCGGCCTCCGGGCTCCACGTCACCAGCGCAGCCGGGTCCGGCTCCAGTCCGGCCGGGAACTCCAGGTCCGCGGCGCGCACCGTCTCGCCGGCGACGTGGCGCTCCACCGCGACGGCCTGAGCCTCGAGCGCATCTCCCCAGGGGCCGTCCTCCCGGGCCAGGTCGCCGAACGCCCGCTGCTGCATCACGTGGGTGAGCTCGTGCGCCAGGACCCGCTCACTGGCGACCGAGCCCGAGGGTCCAGCCGTGCCGGCCGGTCCCACCGGGCCCGCCGCAGCCGGAAGGTGGACCGCACCGCCCTCGGTGTAGGCGACCGCGTTGCGCTGCGCGGCGTTCGCCGCGACCTCCGGCCCGCGCACCAAGGGCACGAACCCCAGGTCGATGCCCGTGAGCCTGCCGAACGAGGCCACCGTCGCCGGCGGAACCTGCTGCGCCTCCCCCGCCGACTGGTCCCATCTTCCCGCCGACTGGTCACGTCTTCCCGGCGACTGGTCCCGTCTTTCCGGCGACTGGTCCCGTCTTTCCGCCGACTGGTCCCGTCTTTCCGCCGACTGGTCACGTCTTTCCGGCGAACGCGCCTTCCCTCGACCCAGGTCGCGCTGGTCCGTGACAGGTGCCACCGGCCCCGGATGGTCAGGCCCGTCCGCCATCAAGGGCTCCCCTGCCCACTCCCGAGCAGAGGCGGCGACGACCTCGGCCTCGGCCTCGGCTACATCAGGCTCGACACTTCCGAAGGCCGAGACCTCGTCCGCAACGAGTCGACCGATCTCGGGCTCACTCCCCGACTGCGCCTCCGCATCGTTCTGGTTGGAACGACGAGAATCAGCAGCACTCGACTCGGGCGCAACAGGGATCAGCTCGCGCGGTGACGGCGCACGAGCGCCAGCGCGAGGACCCGCAGCAGCCCGCACTGGCGGCGCAGCGGCGACCGCCCCAGGGGGTGCCGGTCGCATCGGCTCGACGTCCGTCGGCGACGAGGGAGGAGCCGGAGATGCGGGGACCCGCGCCGTGCCCGGCAGCTCGACAACCTCGACCTCGTCGGCACTGGTCGCGTTCGACGTCGACATCCCCGTGACCTCGTCGCCCGTTGGTGCGTGCACGCGCTCGGACGTCTCGGGGTGGCCCGGCCCGGGATCGGTTCGCGGCGGCTCGGCCGGCTCGGGTTCCACCAGCGACTTGGCTTCAGGTTCGTCGGCCGGCTCAGGCTCAGCCACGGGCGAATCGGCCAGGTCCGTCGGGACGGCTTCAGCACGAGTCGGCGCGGGCGACGACGGGACGTCATCCACCGGTTCTCGGCGGACCTCCTCCGAACTGGCTGTCCCGGCTGTGTCCTGGACCTTCGCGTCGTTGCTCGCGGAACCACTGCGCCCCACGCCTTGGCCTCGACGCCGACTGGCAGCCAGGGTGGGGCGGAGCAGGCGCGGCGTCTCGGGCTGCGGCTGTGCCGGGAGGTCGCGCCCGTTCTCGACCGCGGAACGGCGTACCTCGCCGTCCAGCATCGCGATGAGCGCCGATAGGTCCTGCCCGGGCGCCACGGGAGGCACCGCAGGAGCGGCTTCGGGAGGCGCCTCGAGCGATCCCTCGACCTGACCGTCGGCCCAGCCCAATGCGGCGGGGTCCGCTGGCGCTTCCTCCCACACCGACGGCTGTGTCGTGCCCTCGTCGTAGGCCGGTGCGACCGTGGGGCGCTCCTCGAGGGGAACGCGCACGATCTGGCCGGGCATCGGCTGCGGGCCCCTCGCAGGCGCCGGACGCGGTAGGCGCGCCTGCGGTTTCGCCGGCACCTCCCGACGTGGCGGATCGCCCACCGGAGCGCTCACCTGGTCGCCGTCCACCACGGTGGTCACCGGCACCATCACCCGCGCCCCGGCCACATCAGGGAACCGCAGGACGGGCGCGGCGACCACCGGGACACGGGCCGGCAGAGCCGCGACCGGTTCCAGCGCCGGCACCCCGCGCCACGGCGCGGGCCCGGGACGACGCGTCGTGGATTCCTTGCGGGAGAAGGGCCACATGACGAACTCCCCCTACGCCCCGGGCCCGGACAGCTGACCCAGCACGAACCGGCGCCGGCCGTGCTCGAGGTCGAGGATGCTGTCGAGAGACCAGTGGAGGCGAGAGGCGATGTGCACCACCTCGGACCAAAGCTGGTTCGAGGGGTGCGTCATGCTTCCCCCACGCCGTCGCCGCCCCTCACTCCGAGCGCGAGATCGACGGTCAATCCTTGACCGCAGTGCGGGCACGCCGCGTCCACCAGGGTGTCGCCACGCTGGTTCACCTGACGGTAGAGGTCCTGCAAGAAGGCGAGGTCGACGGCGTACAAGTCCTCCACCACCGGCTCACCGACCTCGGGGAGATTGCCCAGCGACACCACGGTCCGCGCCAACAGCGCCACCGTCAGGTACGCCGGATTGGCGCGGACGCGGGGGTCGGCCTGGGGCGCGATCTCATCGCGCGCCGTCGCCAGCCGCATGACCCCCTCGCGGTGGACGCGACCGCGCGCGTCGACGTACCCGCGTGGAAGCACGAACGGGAACCGCGTGCTCAGCGACGTGCCGGGGCCCGCACGTTCCGGTGCCAGGGAGAGGTTCACTCCGGTCCTCCGTCTCAGACCACGTTGGGGTCGATCAACTCGTCGCACTGCAGGGTCAAGGTCTGCACGATGACCTCGGACCCACCGGCCTTCACCCCGCCGAGCTCGAGCTTGGTGGGCATGGCGTTCATCAGCAGGTAGGTCATCCGGCCCGATCCCGACGGGTCGTCTCCAGGACCGAACAGGGTCAACGAACAGTCACGCCACATCGCCGGCAGCGACTGCCGCGCGGCCTGATGCCACGTCCACAGCCAGGTGCTGCTGATCCCGGTGCGCATCGCGCGGCGCAAGGTGACCGTCGGTGGCTTCGCGCGACCGGCGTGCCGGGAGAACAGCGCACCCACCGGTCCAGCCTCCATGTACTCGGTCTGCTCGACCTCGCTGCTGATGCCGGCCAGTTCGGCGAAGTCGGCCGAGCCCTCCGGGGTCCAGATGCGAAACATCGCGCAGGACAGGAACTCCGTCCTCGCCTCTGCAGGCAACGGCAGCTGGCGGCCCGGTGTCAGCGTGCTCATCGGCCCAGGCCCGTCACGGTGCCTCGGTGATCTCGTCGCACTGCAGGGTCACGGTCTGCATCACGACCTCGGTGCCACCGGCCTTCATCCCGGCGATCTCCACCTTGGTGGGGAAGGCGTTGATGAGCATGTACGCCTTGGTGGCCGAGCCCTCGGGGGACGTGCCGGCGGCGTACAGACCCAGGGTGCACATCCGGTACGCGGCGCTGTTGCCGGTGCGCGCCATCGCGTGCCACTCCCAGATCCAGGTGGTGTCCTTGTTGGTGCTCATGGCCCGCTTGAGGCTGACGGTCGGAGGCTTGGCCCGGCCGATGAAGCGCCCGAAGACCGGGCCCTTGATCCCTGCCTCCATGTACTCCACCTGCTCGACCTCGCTGCTGATGCCGGCCAGTTCGGAGAACATCGCGTCACCCTTGTCGGTGGTGATCTTGAAGACCGCCGACGTCAGCGTCTGGTCGCGGACGTCGTTCCCCAGCGGGTTCTGTCGTCCGGGGTTCAGGTCAATCGCCATGGGTTCCTCCTGGGTGGTTGGTGAAGGTCAGCACCGGATCACTCCTCCAGCGCCGCGCCGTCGGAGAGCTGGGAGAGCCGGAACACGACGAACTCGGCCGGCTTGACCGGCGCGATGCCGATCTCGATGGTCAGGATTCCGGCGTCGCGGTTCTCGGGGGGGTTGTTCTCCGCGTCGACCTTGACGAAGAAGGCCTCGGCCGGTGTCGCACCGAAGAGCGCGCCGGACTGCCAGACCCGGCGCAGGAACATCGTGATCGTGCGCCGCACCCGGTCCCACAGCGCCGCGTCGTTGGGCTCGAAGACGACCCAGTTGGTCCCGAGCAGGATCGACTTCTCGATGAAGTTGAAGAGCCGTCGCACGTTGAGGTAGCGCCACTCGGCGTCGCTGGAGAGCGTGCGGGCGCCCCAGACCCTGATGCCCTGCCCCGGGAAGGCCCGGATGCAGTTGACCCCGATCGGGTTGAGGATGTCGTGCTCGCCCTTGGTGATGTTGAGGTCGAGCGAGATCGCGCCTCGCACCACCTCGTTGGCCGGTGCTTTGTGGACCCCACGGGTGTCGTCGTTGCGCGCCCACACCCCGGCCACGGCGCCCGAGGGCGGCATCATCACCGGCTTGCCGGTGCCCGGGTCCATGACCTTGATCCACGGCCAGTAGAGCGTGGCGTACTTGGAGTCGTAGCCGGCGGTCTCCATCCGCCAGTCGCGCAGCTGCTGGGCGTTGAGTCCCGGCGGGGCGTCGAGGATCGCGACGCGGTCGCCCATCAGCTCGCAGTGCGCGATCATCGCGAGCTGCACGGCCTTGAGCTGCTCGTCGTCGATGGCCTGATGCTGGTAGGCCGACATCAGGTCCGGCACCACGAGCATGGTGATGTCCTCGATCGCCTCGAGGCCGCCGAAGCCGGTGCGGTCGCTGACGTCACCGACGTAGGAGTCGGCGCTGATCTCCTCCAACGCCGGGGGCTCGGGCTCCGGGGCCACCAGGTCGGTGGTGCCGCGGGCCAGGGTGAGGGACGTGGATCCCTTCAACTCCTCGATCGCGATGAAGGTGGACTGCTTGACCGCGGTGGCGACGTTGTTCGGCCCCCGTTTGGTGGTGACGTTGTCGAACGTCTCCACGACGGCGCCGTCCTTGAGCACCTGGAGCTTGAACGTGTCCTCGCCCGGCTCGCCGGGATCGGCGATCTCCACCGAGACCGAGCCCGCCTCGGAGGCCCCGGCCAGGGTCCGGACCCTCAGCGCGGGCTTGCCCTCCCCGGCGGTCAGCAACGCCTCGGGGTACGCCGTGATCGCGGCCGGGGCGGCCCCGTTCCCGTTCGCACTCCCGTTGGCGCTGCCGTTCTGGGTGCCGATGCTGACGACATAGGCGTTGCCGCCGCCGTTCATGAAGTAGCTGAAGACCGACAGCGGCAGGTAGGCGCCCGGGGCGAGCCCGCCGAACGTCCGCGTGTACTGCGGCCAGTTGGTCACCAGGATCGGTTCGTTGACCGGGCCGCGTTCGGTGAAGCCCACGAACGCAGCCGTCGCGGTCCCCACCGCCTCGATGGGTTTGGGTCCCGAGGAGACCTCTTCCATGTAGATACCGGGCGACAGGTATGTCGGCATCGGGCCTCCACCTCCAGACGGGTTGGCGTGCACGGCGTGCACCTCCCAACGTCACAGAGCCGGAGGCCACGAGGGATCCTCCGACGTGCCGCCTGCAGGGCAGGCCTGGGTGCCCGATCGGGCGCAGGCCGTACGCCGCTGCCTGCCCCGCCAGCACACCGTGCGTCCGCAGACCGCACGAGACTGGTGCGGTGATCCGGGACCTCGACCTCTCCCTGGCCGCGTGGCTCGGCGAGGCGCTGCCCGAGTGCGTGATCACCTTCGACCCCGTCCCGGCCGGCACCGAGGAGGGGACGTCGGCGATCCTCGCTCTGAACCTGTGCGACATCCGTCTGGAGCACGAAGCCAGCACCGGCGGGTGGTCGACGGTGCGTGACGACCGAGGCGTCGCGATCGGCCGGACCCCGCCGACCCGCACCTACCGGTTCACCTACCGGGTCAGCGCCGTGGCCGCGGATGCCCTGGCCGAGCACGAGATCCTGGGAAGGCTGCTCGTCGTGGGGGCCCTCTACGAGGTGCTGCCGGTTCCCCACCTGGTCGGCTCGATGACGGCGTCGGGGCAGCCGGTCCTCCTGCGGTTCGCGCCCGCCCAGTCGCTTCTGGCCGGCACGTGGCTGCGGGAGGCCCCGGAGGACCTTCGCGCCTGGCTGGAGCTCTCCGTGCTCGCCGCTCTCCCGGTGGAGCAGCTCACCGAGGTGGCCCCTGCCCCTCGACACGTCGACCTGGGTACGGCGCGCACGACGCGGGAGCCCGCGGAAGCCGACGCACCGGCGGGCGTTCCCCGCCCCACGACGCGCGTCAGCGAGGCGTGAGGATCAGATCAGCCCTTCGCGCACGGCGTACGCGACTGCCTGGGAGCGGTTCCTCAGCTGGAACCGCGTGGTCACGTCGTGCAGCACGTTCTTCACAGTGCGCTCGGAGTAGTTGAGCTGGTGCGCGATCTCACGGGTGTCCTTACCGTCGGCCACCAGCCGCAGCACCTGCCGCTCCCGGTCACCCATGCGGGCACCGTGCATGCTGCGGGCCACGGTCGGGTCGCCCTGCAGGTGCGCGACGTGGTGAATCAGGCGCGCCAGCAGATCGGCCGGCATCGCCGCCTCCCCGTTCGCGACGCTGAGCACGGCATGCGCCAGCCGGTGCGTGCTGGCCTCGTGGCGCGGCACGATCGCGCAGACCCCGAGGTCGATCGCGGACATGACGTCGAGCTGGGAGGGCTGCGTGCTCACCAGCACGACCCGGTGACAGCCGTACCGGCGCGCCTGGCGCACCATGGTGGCGACCGGATCGGTGATCGTCGACTCCACCGCGCACAGCGCCACGGAGTCCTGGTCCGCGCCAGGGCCCGGTTCGATCACCTCGATCTCGGGGTGCCCGCGCAGTTGCGCGGCCAGTCCGGCCGTGGTGACCGGATCCAGCGAGTGAGCGTGCGTGCGGCGTCGTGCAGACATGATCAACCCCGATTCCCTCCGTTCGATGCCCTGACGTCTGCACGCTAGGGCCGGTGGCCCCCGCACCGCGTCCGTACTGACACCGATCTTCGGCGACGGTCCCCTGCGGACATGGCCCGATCGGACCACGGGTGGACCGCACGAGTGTCATCACGGACGGGGTTCGTCCTCGGTCGTGTGACCACGTCCGCTCTGCGCCGCTGCGATGACGAGCTCGGTCCGCGACCGGAGCCCCAGTTTCGCCAGGATGCGCGAGACATGGCTCTCCACGGTCCGCCGGGAGAGCACCATCTGGTCGGCGATCTCCGCATTGGTCAGACCCTGCTCCATCTGCTCGGCGACGACCTGTTCCGTGGGCGTCAGTGACTCCCACCCGCGTGTCGGCCGCGGGTGCGGGGCCGTACGTACGCGCACGCCCTGCTTGCGCAGTGCGGCCCGCAGACGCAGGGCGTCGTGGCGGGCGCCGATGCGTGCGTAAGTGGCCGCGGCCCACTGCGCGAGCTCGGCCGCCTCGTCTGCACGCCTGCCCTCGAGCCGTACGGCGGCGTGCTCGGTGACCCAGGCTGCCTGCAGCGCGCGCGGCGAGAGACGCCAGGTGCGCAGCCCACGCAGGAGCAGCTCCGGGTCGTCGTCGGCGAACCCGCGGGCGGTGAGGCTCGCCGCGCTCACCGTCACCACGCCCGGGTTCTGGTTCGCGAGGGCGGCCAGCCCGTCCGCGGCTTGAACCGCGAGCGCACGGTCCCCCAATGCCGACGCCGCCGCCGCGAGCTCGGTGCCGAGCAGGAGCCGATCCGCGGCCCAGCCACCGTCGTCGCACTCGTCCCAGCCCGCTGCCAGTGCCGCGAGGGCACCTTCCCCGTCCTCGCCGGCGAAGCACACCAAGGCCTGGGCACGAGCCGGCCATGCCGCGCCGGTGAGCCCGCGCGCGACCGGCCTCGCCTCGTTGAGCACCCCCAGCCAGCGCTGGGCAGCCGTCGGCCCCTCCAGGTGCAGCGCGATCACCGCCCGCATCGCCAGCTGCACGCGACGGAACGGCTCGTTGACCTCGTCGGCGCGCACGGTCTCCGGGACGGCTTCCGCGGCGGTGAGCAGGTCGCCCCGGTCCAGGGCCACGCGCACCTGGGCACGCACGAACGCGCGACGTACGGGCACGGGCCCGGACAAGGGGGCGCCCTC
Source organism: Marmoricola sp. (assembly GCA_044224695.1). Lineage (GTDB taxonomy): Bacteria > Actinomycetota > Actinomycetes > Propionibacteriales > Nocardioidaceae > Marmoricola_A. The sequence continues at coordinate 189,606 of JBGAJX010000003.1, forward strand.
GCCGAGGGCCTGGTCGACCAGCGACGCGGCCTCCGCCAACCGGTCCGCGTCGGCAAGCACCGTCGCCCGGGTTGCGGCGAGAGCGAGCACACTCGGGTCACGTGTCCCCGGACTGCCGGCGGGCAACGAGGCAGGGTCGAGATCAGCCCGTGCGGCGTCCCAACGACCTTCCGCGGCGTCGAGCAGACCGCGGGCCAGGCGTCGGGTCACGACGGCGACCGCGGAGAGATCGCCCTCCGCGGCACTGTCGTCCAGCAGGGTGCTCGCGGTGCGACGATCACCCGCGAGCACCTGGGCCAGGATCGCCCAGGCGGTGTGCTCGGCACGCTCGTGTCGATGGAGCACGGGCGATCGGGATGCCTCCTCGGCCAACGTGCGCGCCCGCGAATAGTCGCCGCTGGCCAGCACCGCGGACACCCGACAGCGCACCGCATCGGGCACCCGTCGCTCTCCTGCTGTCGCCAACACGTCCAGCGCGACCGCCTCGGCCTCGGCGAGGCGCCCGACGGCGAGCAACGCGCCCGCCTGTCCACAGCCGGCCTGGTCCCGCCGCGGGTCGTCGGGGTCGAGGATCTCGCGGATCCGGCCCCACAGCGGCGCGGCGACGGCCGGCTCCTCCTCCGAGGCGCGTGCGGCGGCCTGACCGGCCCAGGTCACGTCGTGAGCCGAGAGCCGGGCCCGCAGCAACTGGGTGCCCACGACCGCGGCCGGCGCCCCGGCCGCGGTGAGGTCGTGCGCGGCCTGGCGATGCAGTTCCTCGCGGAGGCCGGCCGGGAGATCCTGGTAGAGGTCCTGGCGCACGATCTCGTGCCGAAATCCCAGTTGAGCGCCCTCGTCGTACTCCCCGAGGAGTCCGGCGTCGAGGGATTCCCGTACGGCGCCCATCAGGTCCGCGACCGGCCGACCTGTCACCACGATCAGGTCGCGCACCGTGAAGCGGGGTCCGAGAAGAGCCGCGGTGGTGAGCACGTCGCGGGCCTCGCCGGTGAGATCGTGCAGTTCGCCGAGCGAGGCGTGCGTGGGCCGCGCCTCCTCCAGCGCCGTCGCTCCGTCGCTCTCCTCGGCCGGATCACCCGGGGACCCCGGCTCCCCGACCGCTCCCGGCGGGCTGAGGGAGGCCAGGATCCGGTGCAGATAGAGGGGATTCCCTCCGGCGGTGGCCAACTGCCGACGGATCTCGGCTTCGGGATGGGGACCGAACAGCGGCGCGGCGAGCCGGCCCACCGCCTCGTCGTCCAGCGGCCCGAGCGTCACCTCGGTGAGCACGCCGCGCCGGGCCAGGTCCCCGAGCAGCCGGGAGAGCACCGGACCGTTGCGGTGCGGTCGGGCCGTGGCGAGGATCCGGAAGGGCATGGGCGCCAGCACGCGACCGAGCCGCTGCAGCAGCACCAGGCTCTCCTCGTCGGCCCAGTGCACGTCGTCCACGGCCAGCAGCAGGGGCGCCTGCTCGCACAGGGAGACGAGGCTCTCCACCAGATGCTGGGCCAGGTCGGTGTCGTGCTCGTCGGGGAAGGAGCCCTCGGCCACGGTCACCGGGTGGGTGAGACCCGCCGGTCGTGCCAACGCGTCGAGGATGAGACCGAACGGCCGGCGCACGGTGAGGGGATCCGCTGTGGCCGTGAGGACGCGGCCGGGGGACGCGCGTACTGCCTGGGCGAGGAGCGTGCTCTTGCCGATCCCGGCTTCACCGAGCAGGACCAGCGCGGACAGCGTCGGACGACGCGCGCCGACGAACTCGAGCAGCAACTCGAGTTCGAGGTCTCGCCCCACCAGCACGTGGGAGGGGAGAGGTCCGCGGTGGTGCCGAACTGTGGACCCGCGTGGCGTCATCCTGGGCTCCCTCCAGGGCCCCCACACTGTCGGGATCGCGGGCATGAGGCAACCGGACGCGCCTAAGGCGTCAAGGGGAGAACGCCGGTCACACGAAACGGACCTCCTTGTCGGAGAAGAGCCCGACGGCCGACTCCACGACGCCTTGCTTGGTGAGCGGGACGTTCTCGAAGTCCAGGGAGCCGGCGCCGGTCAGGCCCGCCTTGTGCACGGTCAGCTTGCCCGCGGCGGCGTCCTCCTGGAACTCGGCGTACGTCGCGTACGCCGGGTCGTGACCGTCCCCGATCAGGCACAGGAACCCGCCGATCAGGTACTCGATCATGTCGCCGTCATCAGTCGCCTTGACGTTCTGGCGGTTGACCTCGGCAACCGCCTGGAAGTCCGCGTCACCGGGAATCCACTCGGGGTCGGCCCCCAGCTCCACGTCGGTCGAGCGCCCCCCGATGGCCGTGTTGAGCACGCCCCTATCCGTGCCGCGAGCGGCTGCGAAGCTGGTGCAGGCCAGCCAGTACAGATCGCCCACGTATTGGGCGAGGATCCCGTCGCAGGTGTGCGTCCGCCCCGCTGCGACCTGGCGCGGGTCGGTCGGGCAGGTCGTCGGGGTGCCGGTGCACATCCGCAGCGGGTCCGGTACGCCGCCGACACCGGCGCGGATCAGGGTGTGGCCGCCGAACTGCGGATTGTTCTTCAGCTCCTCGTCCCACAGCTCCTTGGCGTTGTAGAGGCTGAGGTTGTAGGTCACCCGGCTGGAGTCCAGAGCCGGCCACGGTGCCTGCAGCTGGGACCAGACGTCGAGATCGTGGCCGCCGTAGACCAGACCCTGGCCGGCGTCGGTGTAGAACTGGATGGTCGTGCCGCGCGGGATCGCCACGTACTCCATGTCGGGTCGGGTGACCCGCGGGTCGAGGTCGAGGTCGCCGTGGCCCAGAAGGATGTAGCCCATGGTGCTCTCCTCACTCCGGGAGGACGTCGAGACGTCCGTTGCCGTAGAGCATGAAGCCGCGTTGCAGCGTGATGTTCGCGCGCGGGCTCTCCATCACCCCGCGCAGTGAGATCGGGATCCGGGCCAGCGGCGCGGTCTCGGTGCCGGCGTTCTCGGGGTTCTTGACCTCGAGCGAGAGCTCCAGCGAGTGGAACCAGGCCACGTAGGAGTCGGTCACGTCGATCCAGATGTTCGGGATGTAGTAGCCGCCACCGCGATACGTCGCGCCGTAGGTGAAACGGAGTACGACTTCGAAGTCGACCACGATGTCACCCCAGGACGCGGGGAGCATGTTCACCATCTTCCGGTACCACCGCGTCTCCCGCGGCCCCTGGGCGCCGGCCAGGTTGGTCCAGTCGTCCACGTGGGGCACCGCGTTGGCGTGGGCGCGTGTGATCTCGGAGGAGGGCTTGCCGTCCTCGATGATCTTCCACGCCTTTTCGAGGGTGTTCACGATCTCTGACGCGCTCATGCCGTGGCCTCCTGGATCTCGGGGGCGTCGCCCAGCTCGGCGGGAAGGTCGTCGGCGTCGTCACGGACGTCGTTGTAGGTGAAGAACTGGTCGATCTGGGCCTGGCTCCACTGGGAGATGTCGTTGCCCCAGTCGGCGATGCTGCCGGTGGAGCCCTCCGTGGCCGCCGCGCCGCTGCCGGCGTTCGATCCCCCGGCTTCCTGCCCGGCTTGCTGGTCTCTCTGCTGCGCCGCTTGCTGGGCGCCGCCGTCGGTCGCGGTCGCCAGCGCGGCCCAGGTCAGCGGGCCGACCACTCCGTCGACGGTGAGGTCGTGGGCCTGCTGGAACGCGCGCACGGCCTGGTCGGTGCGCGGCCCGAAGTCGCCGTCGGCCGCGCCGGGTGAGTTGCCGGCGTACTCCAGGACTTGTTGCAGGTAGGTGACCCACTCGCCGGAGTCACCGCGTCGCAAGGTGGGGTTGTCGGGCACAGGTCCTCCTCGGGTCGCTGTGGTTCCGCGGCACCGTCCACGGCGCTGCGAGGCACGTCTGTGCAGGAGCAGGGCACATCCGTGCAGTACGGCGAGTGTGCTCGCGGACCGCGGGCTGTGGCCGTCCCGAAAGGTCACCATCCGGTGCACTGTCGGTGCGTTTTCGCGCAGCACGGGAGCTACTGCTCGTGGACTAGTTCGGCCCGTCCTCGACCACAGGTTCTCCGTCGCGCCAGACCAGGCGCACCATCGGCGACGACGCGGTTGCGGCGCCCAGAGGTCGGCGAAGGTAGTGGTAGACGTTGCGCCCGTCGCCGCCCTGGACGCTGGCGAACGCACAGAGCTCCGCAGGAAGATCACGTGCCGTACTGCGCACCGGATCGGTCCACGTCGCGCCCTCGGGGTCCGAGAGCCGTACGACCAGGCGGCAGCCGCCGGGAGCCGGGGCCAGCACGCTCAGTGCGTAGCGACCGTCGGGCAGGAGTGTCGTCACGCCGCCCCGAGGGACCGGTAGAGCAACCTCGCTGAGCCCTCCGTCGGGGGTCCATCGGTGCGCCGGATCACCCGCGAAGAACATGTCGCGACCCACGCGGACTGGGCCTTCGGTGGACAGGAACGAGTGCCAGGTGGTCCCGTCGTCGGTGACCGCGGTGGGATAGACGTAGGTCCACGGTTCATCGGGCGCCGAGCGGGTGCGACAGCGCAGATTCGCGTAGAACGGGTCCTCCTCGCCCCAGGCGTAGGTCGGCATCGGGTCGATGTAGATGCACTCACTTCCCCGAGGTGCGCGCGCGACCACCTGGGGTTCACCCCAGGTCTCGTCGCCGGGCCGGTGCACCTGGGCGATCAGAGTGCGGCCGTCAGGAGTGACCAACCGGACCCGCCGCCAGTGCCAGTAGCCGCTGACCGCGTAGGAGCCGGGCAACCGAACGGCCAACGATCGGCTGCGGACCCTCGGGAAATGCAGCGCGCCGCTGGGATCCTCAGCCACCCTGGCCCAGTCACCGCCCGCCTGACGGGCGAGGTAGGTCTCGCGATACGGCGCACGACGGACCACCACGTAGTCGCTCGAGAAGCTCTCCAGCGAGACCGCACAGGTCCGTCGTCGGTCGCTCCGGTCGCGGTAGGCGATCGCTGATTCATACGTCGCTGCGCCCACCTCAGTGGTGAACAGCGTGTAGCTACAGCCGTTCCGCCCCGGCTCCCCCTGAACGACCCGCAACGACCCGTCCGGCGCCAACAGCGGTGCTGTCTGCTCGAGAGCCCTGGGCAACCCCGAGATCCGGGCCTCGGTGACAGTCGTGCTCGTCAGGTCGCCCTGATCGGATCGCCACACCACGTAGCGGTTGTCGCGCTGGGCGAACCAGACTCCCCGTCCGTCCGGCGTGACCTGAGGCGGGGCCTCTTGGGTGCCCGCGTACTCCCGGCTGGTGACGCAGGCACCGTCCCGGCACACGGCGAAGATCGTGACGTCGTCGGCGGTGAGCTGTGCGGTGCTGATGTCGTCGCTGTAGGTGGTCTCCGGCGGCGAGTACGTGGCGAAGAGAGCCAGGGTGTCGCCCGCGACACGGATCCGGGACTCGGTGACCACCCGGTTCTGCGACTCGACGACCACCCTCGCAGGACCCCAGTCGCCCCGGGCGTCGCGCCAGCGGACCACGACGTCGTCGCGGGAGTCGTCGACAGCGACCAGCCGGGAGTTCGAGAGCCCAAAAACACGCGCCTGATCCGAGGCGAAGGGTGCCGCCGATTCGGCCTCGCCGCGCACGACGATGCGCCCTGCTGCCAGCAGGCCCAGAATGACGAACGCGAGGGCGAGGGCCCCCATCGGTCGCCACCTCACCGGATCCCCCATGAGCGCGAGACTACGCCGCTCACGGGCCCCGCTCCCCCAGACGCACCAGATCATGGGTCCCGTCCGGATCCCTCACGAGCACGTGGCGCCCGGAGTGGGCCAGGGTGTGGTGGCGGGGGCACAGCAGCACCAGGTTGGCCACGTCGGTGAGCCCACCGTCGGACCAGGCACGGGGATGGTGGGCGTCGGCCCAGGTGCTCGGCCGGTCACACGCGCCGATCGCGCAGGTCCCGCCCTGTTCGATGGCCTTGGCCAGGCGCTGCGCCTGCGAGTGCAGCCGGCGCCGGCGGCCAAGGTCCAGCACCGCAGACCCCGTCCCCAGCACGGCCGGCAGGACCCCGGCGGCACACGCCAGGCGCCGTGCCTGGCCGACGCTGAGCTCGACATCGGCGCCCAGCACGCGGCCGCCCACGCCGGGACCGACGGCGTCGGACAGCACCTCGTGCTCGATGGTGACCACGACCTGCGCCGCGACCCCGCCGGTCCGCGGGAGCCGGTCCACGGGGAAACGCTCGACCAGCTGCCCCAGAGCCTCGCCGAGCAGTTCGCTGCGCCAGCGCCGTCCGCCGGAGACCAGCTGACCGGGCTCGAGATCGTCAGCGTGCGCCTGCTCGAGCCGCGGCGCGGCCTCGTTCCGGCTGCTCGGGACCGACGCGTTCAGCAGCGACTCCAAGGCGACGCGCAACATGGCGCCCTGCAGCGCGGGCAAGGTGAAGCGTCCATGCGTCCTGCCGTCGGCGTCATCCCAGAGTCGGAGCTCGGTGCTGCGGGCTGCCTTCCGCTCCTCGGCCTCCAGACGGCGTCCGACCCGCTCGTCCGCGCCCTCCGGGTCGACGACCTCCTCCAGATGCCGCGCCAGCACACGGAGCCTGGCCGCGTCCCACTGCTGGGCCTCGGACAGCAGGTGCGCCTCGGCCTGAGCGCGCAGCTCCGGTCCGAGTTGTGCAGGCAGTCCCGCGACGGCCTCGGCGATGACGACGGCCTGGTCCGGATGGACCGAGCCGGCGCTCAGAGCCGCCAGCACGTCGGGGTGACGTTCCACCAGCTCCGCCCACCGAACTTCGCGACGAGCCACGGTCACCGGCGTCCGGGACCGTGCCGCCCACCACGCCGCGGTCGAGGTCCCCGCGCTCGTCCCCGGCAGTTCGGTGGCGAGATCGCGTCGCTCGGCTTCCACCAGCAGCGCCCACCGACGCTCGGTCAGCCGCGCCACGAGTCGATCGGCTGCGTCGAGCGACTCCGCCACCTCGACATCACTCAGCCCGGTCAGACCGATCCCACCGAGCGCGTCGAGCTCGGCCTCGAACCCTCGCAGCAACCCCGCCCAGGGATGCGGCAACCCTGCACCCCCAGGCACCGGAGGCACTCCTCCCGGTGACGGCCTGGCTCCGTCGTGTTCCTCACTTCTCATGACCGGAACGCTACGGACCGACACCGACATTTTTGGCTCATCTGACTGATCCGTGGGTCATCGGCCGGGCAGCAGCGGCCGGTTGCCGCCGAGATTGAGCATCGCTAGACCGATGAGGGCGTCGGGTGAGCGGAATCCGAAGGCCACCCTGGTGATGAGCCGGATCTT
>JBGAJX010000039.1:0-28965 GCA_044224695.1 Marmoricola sp.
GCGCCACTGACTCCCCGGGAGGCGGAGGTGGCGCTGCTGGTCGCCGAAGGTCTCAGCGACAAGGAGATCGCCGCGCGCCTGGTCCTCTCGGTGCGCACGGCGCAAGGACATGTCGAGCGGTCCCTGCGAAAACTCGGGTTCCGCTCACGGACCCAACTCGCGACGTGGGTGGTGAACCAGCGACTCGGCGAACCCTGACGAGCCTCAGGCGACCCGGGTGAGGTGCTCGTCGTACCAGCCGAGGCGCTCGTGGCCCCAGCCCGCCGACCACCGTACGAGCATCTGGGCGGCACCGTCGAAGCCGGTGCGGGTCTCCAGCAACTGGCCGTCGATCCAGACGCCCATGACACGCACCTGGACAGCACTCACGCCTTCGGCGCTCACTACGTCGGCCACGCTCACGTCGATATCCCTCCCGAGAACCAGGGTGTCGCACCAGTGAACCTCATCGCTACACGTAAAACTACCTGTTGAGAAACTTGTTGAATTTCTCTCGCAGGTCCTACGAATCTGTAACACGTTCTCGCGTGATTCGTTGGGGAGGCGTGCGCACTCTCCTGGCCGCCCTGCTCGTCACCGTTGCCGCCGCACTGGTCGGACCGGCCTTCGTCGGGCCCGCCCTGCCGACCGCCGAGGCGGCCCTGCCGATCCCGCCCGGCCCGCTGGACCTCACGGTGCCACGGTTCGAAGGGGCGGCGGTGGCCGACCGGCCGATCGCGTCGTTCTCACTGCCCGAGCACCCTTTCATGGCCGCAGCGGGACGCAACACGATGCACAACGACGCCTACGCCACGGACGCATACGCCCAAGGCGGGCCGCTGGGGCGCGACCTCCAGGTCACCAGCGCGACGTACGGCGTGGTGGAGTGCGCCACGCTGACCTTCACCCGGGCCGGGGACCTGGTCGGGCTCTGTGGCGGGCTCGACGGCTTCCAGCTGATGCGGATCGACCCCGACACCCTCGACGCGACCGCCCGGATGCGCACCTCGACCCGGGACCTGACCTCGGGGGCCAACCCCCTCACCGACCTCTGCGGCGGCGCCTACTTCTACCTCGACCACCGCGACCGGGCGGTGGTCGAGACCGCTGACGGCGAGGTCTGGATCGCGCGGCTGACCGCCGACGGCTTCGAACGGGTCCGCACCTACGACGCCCGGCCCGCGCTGCCCGAGGGCGACTGCCTGATCGCGCTCAACCCGGACTGGTCGGGACGGATCTGGTTCGTCACCCGCCTGGGTGGTGTGGGCACCATCGACCCCGCCACCGGCGCGGTGCGCAGCCTGCGCCTGGCCGGCGAGGAGATCGTGAACTCCTTCGCCGTCGACGAGACCGGCGGCGTCTTCATCGTCAGCGACCACGCCCTCTACCGGTTCGACGCGACCACGGCGGGCGCCCCGCGGGTCACGTGGCGGCAGCCGTACGACCGCGGCACCCGGCTCAAGCCCGGCCAGCTCTCCCAGGGGTCAGGGACGACGCCGACGTTGATCGGGCGCGACCTGGTGGTGATCACCGACAACGCCGAGCCCCGGATGAACGTCGTCGCCTACCGGCGCGGCAGCGGCTCGCCCGCCACGCGGGAGGTCTGCCGGGTGCCGGTGTTCGCCGAGGGCACCAGCGCCACCGAGAACAGCCTGGTCGCGGTGGGCCGCAGCGTGATCGTCGAGAACAACTACGGCTACGAGAGCCCGGCGACGACCACGTTGGGGCGCTCCACCGCGCCGGGGATCACGCGCGTGGACGTCTCCGCGACCGGGTGCCGCACGCTGTGGACCTCGACGGAGATCGCGCCGACGTCGGTGCCGAAGGTGTCGCTGACCAGTGGGCTGCTCTACGTCTACGGCAAGCCCGCGGGCAACCCGGCGGACCCCTGGTACTTCACCGCGATCGACGTCCGCAGCGGGACAACGGTCTGGCGTCGCCTCACCGGCACCGGCCCGGCGTGGAACAACCACTACGCCGCGATCTACCTGGGCCCGGACCGGACGGCGTACGTCGCCACGCTCGTCGGCCTGGTGAGGATCGCGGACCGTCGCTGATCTCCGCCACGGCTCACAGCGGGGTCAACGACACCGGGATCCCGTTGACCACGGCCGTCCCGGTCGGGACGTCGACCAGCGTCGGATCGCTGAGCACGTTGCTGTTGACACCGCGCCCATCCGCACCGTGGTCTGCCTCCCAGCCGTGCGGGAGGCTGACCGTCCCCGCCGACTGCACCGGCGTGACCTCGACCTGCACCTCGAGCTGACCGGCCGCGCTGGTCACACGCACCCGTCCCCCGTCGATGACCGCGAGGCGCGCCGCGTCGTCGGGACCGATCTGCAGCGTGCAGCGGTTGGTCCCGCCCAGCAGCGCGGGAACGTGGTGCATCCAGGAGTTGTTCGAGCGCAGATGCCGGCGCCCCACGAGCAGGAGCGGGTCGTCCGGCGCTGGGTCCGGACGCGCGAGCAGCCGGGGCAGGTCACCGGTGATCTCTTTCGGCGCGAGCTCGACCCGACCGCCCTCGGTGGCGAGCACGTCGGGCAGCCGCGGTGCCAGCGGGCCGAGGTCGATCCCGTCCGAGGCGTCGCGGACGTCGGCGAAGGTGAGCTCGTAGGGCCCCGCCCGCAGCAGCAGGTCCAGGGCTCGCTCGGGGCCGGTCAACCCCGCGGTGTCCTCGACGCCGTTGAGGCGCGCGAGGGTGGCGGCGAACGCGTCGTCGAGGTCGCCGACCGGCACCTGCGCCCCTGCCCCCGCGGCGATCCCGGCCAGGCGCAGCAGGGTCTCCCACTCGGCGGGCAGGTCGCTCGGCAGCATCGCCTCGGACCAGCGCGCGACGTTGCGTACGGCGTACTGGTTGAGCAGCAGGTCGTAGTGGGCCCGTTCCAGCGCCGACGGGCCGGGCAGGATCACATCCGCGTGCCGGGTGGTCTCGTTGAGCTGCGGGTCCAGGCTGATCATCAGATCGAGAGCCTCGAACGCGTCGGCCCACGTCCGGCCGCCGGGCACGCTCAGCGCCGGGTTCCCCGCAACGGTGAGCAATGCGCGGATCTGCCCCGGCCCGGGCGTGAGGATCTCCTCGGGCAGGGTGACCGCGGGCAGCTCCCCCATCACCTCGGGGTAGCCGCGGAGCCGGCTGTGCCATCGTCCGTGGCGGAACGGCGACCGCGGTCCCGGGCGGGTGTTCGGCTGGCCGGCGGCGGCACGCGGGAACATCACTCCGCCAGGAGCATCGAGGTTCCCGGTGATCGTGTTGAGCACGTCGACGAGCCAACTGCTCAACGTCCCGAACGCCTGGGTGGTCGTGCCCATCCGCCCGTACGCCGCGGCGTGGTCAGCAGCGGCGAACTCCCGAGCCAGCCGTCGGATGTCGGCCGCGTCCACGCCCGCCCGGGCGCTCAACGACTCCGGCGGATGGGGTGCGACCAGCGCGCGCAGCTCATCGAGGCCGGCCACGTGCGGTGCCGCCGTGCCGAGATCCTCCAGGCCCTCGTCGAGGATCGTGTGCACCATCCCGAGCAGGAGATAGGCGTCGCCGCCCGGACGGATGGCCAGGTGCTCGGAGGCGATCTCGGCGGTCCGGGTACGGCGCGGGTCCACGACCACGACGCGGCCCCGTCGAACGATCCTGCGCAGCCGACCGCGCAGGTCCGGGGCCGTCATCAGACTCCCGTTGGACACCAGGGGGTTGGCGCCCAGGATGAGCAGATAGTCGGTCCGATCCAGGTCGGGGATGGGCACGGTCGCCGGGTCCCCGTAGAGGTAGCCGGCGGCGAAGACGCGCGGCAGCTGGTCCACCGACCCGGCGCTGTAGACGTTGCGCGTGCCGAGGGCCTTCACCAGGGGTCGCAGATACAGCGACGACGCCAGGTTGTGCGCGGTCGGGTTGCCGAAGTAGACGGCGACCGCGTCGCGCCCGTGCTCGTCGATGAGGGGCAGCAGGCGCCGCTCGATCTCGGCGAACGCCTCCTCCCAGGACACCTCCACCAGCTCCCCGTCACGGTGCACGTAAGGGGCGCGGAGCCGGGCGGGATCGTCGTGCAGCGCTCCGAGCGCCGTCCCCTTCGGACACAGGTAGCCGGCGCTGAAGACGTCGTCGGGGTTCCCGGTGATCCGCCACCCGACCTCGCCCGCCTCGGGTCCCGTCCGGCTCACCAGCAGTCCACAGGTCGCCTCGCACAGCGGGCAGATCACCCGGACCGGTGTCTCGGTGGCGTCCACGTCCACCTCCTCGTCCGCGCAAGGATCCGACCGTGACAGCAACACTGTCAAGGTCAGGGTCGGAGCGGAGTACCCTCGGGACGGTGCATCGGATCTTCACCACCAGCGTCGCCTCGGTCTACCCGCACTACGTCGCCAAGGCTGAGCGCAAGGGCCGCACCCAGGCTGAGGTCGACCAGGTCATCGAGTGGCTCACCGGGTACGACGGGCAGCAGCTCCACGCGCACCTGGACTCCGGCACCACCTTCGAGGAGTTCTTCGCCCAGGCAGATCTGAACCCGAACGTCAGCCTGATCACCGGCGTCGTCTGCGGTGTCCGCGTCGAGAACGTGGAGGATCCCCTGATGCAACAGATCCGCTACCTCGACAAGCTGGTCGACGAGCTCGCCAAGGGCAAGGCGATGGAGAAGGTCCTCCGCACCTGACCCCCGCTTCACCCCGGTGGTTAAGGCCCCGGTGGTTGAGGAGGGCGAGGAACGAGCCCGTCTCGAAACCACCGTCGCCCTGGTTTCGAGACGCTCGCTCCGCTCACTCCTCAACCAGCGTGTATGCCGGTGGTTGAGGAGCCGGGAGCGTAGCGAGCGGCGTCTCGAAACCACCCCCACGCGCGGCCCTGTGGACGAAACCTGGACTGCGCGAATCCTCAACCCCGCTTGACGATTGACTGTTCACAGCCCACCAGAAAGTGTCGGTGCCCGCTGGTTGAGTCAACCCATGCCAGGCACCCCGACCCACCAACGCACCCACCCCCGGTGGGCGTTCGCCGGACGCCTACCCGAAGCCCTCGCCGAAACCGCGACCGCACCCGAGACCATCGACGACCTGATCCGCGGCATCAACGGCCTCCACGCGAGGCTGTTGGAGGAACTCGCCGAAGCCGAACGCCGCGACCTGCCCACCCACCTCGGCGCCACCTCCACCGCCGGTGTCCTCCGCGGCATGGGGTTCACCGCCAGAGAGGCCACCCGTCACGCACGCTTGGCATCGAAGCTGATCGACCACCCGGACACGCATCGCGCGTTGGCCGACGGTGAGATCACGTTGGATCAGGCCGACGCGATCATCACCTCGGTGGCAGCCCTGCCCGCCGCCGTCGGAGCCGAACTCCGCGCCACCGCGGAGACGCACCTGCTCACCGAGGCGCAGATCCACGACGCCGCCGCCCTCAAAGTGCTCGGCAAACACCTGCACCACGTCATCGACCCCGACCAGGCCGACGCACGCCTCGCTCACGCCCTCGAACGCGAAGAGACCCTCGCCCGCAGGCGGACTCACCTGAGGATCTGGGACGAAGGCACCGGCACCCACGGCATCTCCGGACGCCTGCCGAGCCTGCAGGCCCACATGCTCACCACCGCACTCCAAGCGTTCCTCAACCCGGCGTTGCCGGACCCGATCGCCCGCGAAGTCCCCGTCGACACCGACAGTGCCGAAGATGCCGAGGAGCCAGTGGCCGCAGAGCCAGTGGTCGCAGAGCCGGTGACGCGGACCCGTGAGTACCCCGAACTCCTCGGCGAAGCCCTCGTACGCCTCATCGAAACCCTCGACCCCGCCACACTGCCCACCACCGGCGGGGTGAACGCCACCGTCATCGTCACGATGACCCTGGATGCCCTCCAGGACGGCCTGGAGCCCGCCGACCTGCTCGGGTCCACCCACCAACTCTCCCCCGGCGAAGCCCGACGCCTCGCCTGCGCCGCCGGAATCATCCCCGCAGTGCTGGGCGGAGACAGCGAAGTCCTCGACCTCGGTCGACGCCGGCGCCTTCACAGCCCGAGCCAACGGCTCGCTCTCGCGGTGGAACAAGGCGGCACCTGCGGGGTCGACCACTGCGACAGGCCCACCCACTGGGCCGACGCCCACCACCTCACCCCCTGGGCAGCAGGCGGAAACACCAACGTCCGCGACGGCGTCCTGCTCTGCCCCCGACACCACACCCTCGCCCACTCCGGGAAACACCACCTGACCAAGCAGAAGACCGGCAGCTACCGACTCATCCGACGCCAATAGGCCGAGCCGAAGTCAGGTGGTTTCGAGACGCTCACTTCGTTCGCTCCTCAACCACCGAACACACACCGGTGGTTGAGGAGGGCGAGGAACGAGCCCGTCTCGAAACCACCCTGCCCCACCGGGGGTTTCGAGACGCCGCTCGCTCCGCTCACGGCTCCTCAACCAGCGGGCATGCCGGTGGTTGAGGAGGCGACAGCGTCAGTACATCGCTTCGATCTGGTCGCGGTAGCGCTCGTGGATGACGTTGCGCTTCAGCTTCATCGTCGGGGTCAGCTCTCCGGAGTCCGGGGTCCACTCGCTCCCCAGGATGGTCCACTTCTTGACCTGCTCGACGCGTGCCAGTTCGCCGTTGCCGGCCTCGACCGCCCGGGCGACCTCCTCGGCCACCTTCGGGTCCGAGGCAGCCGTGGCGAGGTCGGTCGCCGTAACGCCGTGGTTGGCCGCCCACGCGGGGAAGGCCTCGGGGTCGAGCACGATCAGGGCGCTGACGAAGGGCTTGTCGTCGCCGTACACCACGATCTGACCGATGATCGGCGACTTGGTCTTGATCGCCTCCTCGATGTTGTTCGGGGAGAGGTTCTTGCCGCCCGCGGTGATGATCAGCTCCTTCTTGCGGCCGATGATCTTCAGGTAGCCCTCCTCGGTGAACGCACCGAGGTCGCCGGTGTGCAGCCATTCGCCCTGGAGTGCCTCGGCCGTGGCCTCGGGGCGGTTGAGGTACCCGCCGAAGACGTTGCCGCCGCGCGCAAGGATCTCGCCGTCCTCCGCGATCCGGATGTCCACCCCGGGAAGAGGCTTCCCGACCGTGTAGGCCCGAGGCTCGCCCGGAGGCACGAAGGTCATCACCGCGTGCGACTCGGTCATGCCGAAGGCCTCGCTGATCATGATGCCGAAACCGATCCAGGTGCCCAGCAGCTCCTTGGTGATCGGGGCGGCGCCGGTCAGGCCGAGGACCGTCTCGTCGAGGCCGATGGCGGCGCGCAGCTTGCTGTAGATGATCTTCTCGAAGATCGCGTGCTGGATGCGGATCAGCAGGGCCGGCTGACGCTTCTCCAGCTTGGCGACGCCGACCTCGCGGGCGACGTCGACGGCACGCAGGCCGAGCGTGCGCTTGAGGCCCTCCTCGGCCTCGAGCTTGGCCACGATCGCGGAGTGGAACTTCTCCCACACCCGCGGCACCGCGAGGAAGCCGAGCGGGCGTACGTCGGGCAGGATCTCGGCCATCTTGGTGAGATCGCGCACGAACCGCACGTCCGCCGCGACCTGCTGGGCGGTGTAGAAGGAGAAGATCCGCTCGGCGATGTGAGCCAGCGGCAGGTAGGAGACCATCCGCGCACCCGGCGGGTAGTGGTACTCCCCGTTCGCGTCGAGCAGACCGAGCTCCTTGGCGCGGGGCAGGTTCGACCCCTTCGACGACATCACCTCGAGCACGGCGCGCAAGCTGAACAGCAGGCCGGCGTGGGTCAGCGGAGCGCCCTTCGGCGGACCGGTGGTGCCGGAGGTGTAGATGATCGTGGCGGTGTCCTCGGGCTTGATCTGGGCGGCCACCTCGTCGAGGTCGCCGCGGCCCTGGGCGAGCAGCTCCTTGCCGCGCGCCAGGAAGGCCTCGAACGTCGTCGCCCCGTCGATCTCGCCCACGGACCCGACGACGATCACCGCGGTGAGGTCGAGCTTCTCGCGCAGCCCCTTCCACAGCGGCAGCAGCGCCTCGTCGACGAACACCACCTTGGTGTGACAGTCGGCGGCGACGTAGGACAACTGCTCCTCGGTGAGCGTGTAGTAGAAGGACACGGGGTGGCTCCGGCGCGCAGCGCCGCGGCGTCGGCGATCACGTGCTCCACGCGGTTGACCATGTGCAGGCCGACCGAGTCACCGCCGGAGACCCCCAGCTCCCGCAGCGCGAGGGCGAGGGCCTCGCTGAGCTCCTTCAGCTGCTTCCAGGTCACCGTGGCCAGCGGACCGGCCTCCGGGTCGCGCAGCGCGACGATGGAGCCGAACTCCTCGGCGTTGAGATCCTGGAGCTCGACGAACGTGCTGGTGGCGCGGCGGCGCTCGGTGTTGGTGCTACCGGGATGGAACGTGGACACACTGCCTCCAAGGACAAGGACCGACTCGGGTGGTTGCGGAACGTTAACAGTGAATCTGTCAACGTGAAAGGGTGTCCACGAATCGAGCCGGTCGCACCCGGGATCAGCGGCAGATCACGGTGTCCGAGGGGGTGTAGGTGGTGGGCATGACCTCACGGCGGACGACCTTGCTCTCCCCCGCCTCACGGAAGACGCGGGTCACGTCGACCCGGAAGCCGCCGTACCCGGTGTTGGGGACGCAGCCCTCGCCGGTCAGCACCCGCGTGGCGGGCGAAGTGAAGGCGTAGCGCTCGCTGGTGATCGACTCGATGTCCCAGACCTTGGTCGACCACATCCGGACGGTGAGCGCGCCGGTCCCACCGGGGCTGCTCGGCTGGTGCACCGTCTGGATCAGGACGCCGTACTTCGTGTCGTTGCGGAAGCGCAGGTCGACCGTCGGCCATGCGACCGTCGCCTCCCGGCCCACGGGGTAGCGGTCGATGTAGAACGAGTGCGGCTTGTGCTCCACGTCCTCGAGGCCGGCGAAGAAGGCGGCGTTGAAGGTGGTCGTCGCGACCTGGCTGACGCCGCCGCCGAGCTCCTCACGGAAGACCCCGTTGCTGATGATGAAGCCCTCGGTGAAGCCGTTCTCCGCCGTGCGCTCGCCGACGGTGCCGTTGAGGCTGAAGGTCTCGCCGGGCTTGAGCAGGTAGCCGTCGATGAGGTCCGCGGCACGCCCGATGTTGACGTTGCGGTAGTCGGCGTGGGGGTAGTAGGTCGTGAACTCCGAGACCTCCTCGGTGATCCCCAGCGCCCGCGCGTCGGCGGTGGTGAACTCGGGCTCGACCAGGACGGCAGGCATCTCCAGGGTCCGGTCGGGCCCGTCGGCGACGAGGAGGTCGGGGAAGGTCTCGACGATGCGGTCGACGTCCAGGGAGACGCCCTTCTTGGCCGGGATCACCTTCGGCTGTCCGCCGACGATCGCCACGGTGGCGTCGACCGGCTGCTCCCCCAGGGTGACCAGCGCCGGCTTCAGGGCGGCCTCGAGCCGGTCCCGGTCGACGTCGGGCTCGAGGCGCCCGTCCTCGGCCACCATCGAGAGCGCGGGGGCGAAGGCGCGGGGCCGCAACACGACCCGTTCCCCGCCCACGTCGTAGACCACCGGAGCAGACATCGCCGGCTCGGCGAACTCGCGCATCGCACGCGCTACCTCCTCCGACGTCACCTCCGAGGCGTCCTCCACCAGGGTCAGCACCACCTCGGAGCCGTCGGAGCCGAAGCCCGCCACGACCGCGTCCGCCGCCTCGCCGAGCGAGAGCACCTGGCCGGTGCGAGGCGCGATCGCCTCCGGGCCACTGCGGGTGAACCGGACCCCACCCTCGACGGCCGGTTCGTCCACGACCCGGGCGATGCGGGTCAGGGCCCGCTGCAACGCGACCTCGTCGGTGGTGACCACGGCGTCGCGGTCCACTCCCCCGACCAGGACCTCCCAGGCGTCGGCAGGGTTCCAGGTCCGCCCCACGGGGACCTGCTCGACCGAGGCCTCGATGTCGATCTCCAGTCCGGCGCGTGCAGGGTTCAGCGCGAAGCGTCGGTCTCCCACCACCACCGGGAGCGTCGTGGAGGTCCGGTCGGCCAGGCCCTCCTCGAGCGCGGACTCGGCCGCCGCGGGGGTCAGGCCGCCCACCTCGACACCGGCGATCGTCGTACCGCGGGGCAGTCGGTCGCTGGCCAGCGCCATCGCGGTGCCGTAGAGGACGAGCAGCACGACGGCGACCCCGCCCAGGATCCAGCGCAGCAGGCGCCGGTCGCGGCGCGCCGGGTCCAGGGCCGTGGGCTCGGCCGGGTCCTGCGTCTCGTCGGTGGTCGAGGTGCTCATCGTGGGTCCCCCTGCGTCAGAGTCCGGCGAAGAGGTCGGACTCCCAGCCGCGGTCGTCGACCGGGCCTCGGGTGCCCTTCGCCAGGCGGTAGTACTCGGTGGCCCAGACCTGCGAGCCGACGTTGTTGGAGAGCGCGAAGAACGGCCCGTCGGTGGAGATCTGGGTGCGGTGCGCGGCCAGCGCGGCCATCTTGGCGTCGCTGTACTCCGGGGCGTGCACCGCGCAGGCGATGTCCTCGTCCTCGAAGAAGAAGGCCGGCAGGTTCTCGGGGTCGAACCCCTCGAACGGGTGGTCGAGCCCGGCCTCGGCCAGCAGTTTCGCGCCCTCGCGGAACATCGTGGCCGACATGCAGGTCCAGTAGATCTTGGCCACGTCCCAGGGCTCGCCGAGGTCCTTGCGGTACGACGGCACGGCCGCGAGCGCGGCGGCGTACGTCGCGACCCGGTGGGCCTGGACGTGGTCGGGGTGGCCGTAGTTGCCGAACTGGTCGTAGGTCACCAGGACCTGGGGCTGGACCTCCCGGATGACCTCGACGAGGAGGTCGGCCGCCTCGGTGAGGTCGGCCCGCCAGAACGTGTCGTCGCGGACGGTCGCGAGCGGCCGGGCGTGCCCGGTCTCGTCCCACTCCATCCCGGAGTCCCGGAAACGGCCCGGCCCCCCGAGGAAGCGGAAGTCGCTCACGCCGAGGGCCGCCATCGCCTCGGTGAGCTCCTCGATCCGGTGTTCGCCGAGCCGGTCGTCCTGAGCGGACGCCAGGTGCTCCAGGTCCGGGACCAGGACCTCGCCCTCCTCGCCGAGCGTGCAGGTCACCAGCGTGACGCCGCGCCCCTCGGCGACGTACCGGGCCATGGTGGCGCCGTTGTTGATCGACTCGTCGTCGGGGTGGGCGTGCACCAGCAGCAGGCGCTGGTCGGGGCGAGACTCCATGGGGGCAACTGTAGGACCGGCGGCCTCACTCCTCGGTCGCTCGCCCGGTCCTCGTTCGGGGCATCCCGGGCAGATCGGGCAGTGACGTGGCGGGTCTCACGGGGACCTCGGGGGCCTCGTGGTCGAGCCACCCGTCGAAGTGCTCCACCAGCAGCTCCAGGACGACCTCGGGGGCGTCCGAGGTCACCGCCCAGGGGTGGTCCTGGTCGTCGTCCTCCCCGGCCAGGGTCTCCCGGCTCAGGTCGGCGTCGAAGCCGTCGGCGCGCAGCCGGGCCACCGCGGCGGCGGCGTCGTCCTCGTCGAAGAAGATCGCCCTCATGCCGGCACCTCACCGACCTGCTGCTCTCGCCCGCGCAGTTCCCGGGCCAGGAGCGCCACGAAGGGGATGTCGGCCGGCGTCCACCGGAGCGCCTCGAGATCGTCGACGCCGACCCAGGCCACGGCCTGGTGCTCGTGCGGGTGCGGGTCCCCGGAGACGAGGTCGGCCCGGACCACCTGGAGCACCAGCCCGGGCCGGACCGGCTCGCGGTGCGGCAGGACGTCGCGCACGCGGATCCGGCAGCCCAGCTCCTCGGCGATCTCACGCTCGGCGGCCTGGGCGAGCGACTCACCGGGCTCGACCTTCCCGCCCGGCAACTCCCACCATCCGGCCACGTGGGCGGGGGCCGACCGCTGCGCCACCAGCACGCGCGGCCCGTCCGCCAGGTTCCGGATCACCGCCACCCCCACCACGACGCGCGCCTCGTCCTCGCTCATGCACTCCCCCACGGTCGACTGATTCTTTGCCAGACTCCCAGATCAGGGGGAAGCGGTGCGACACCCCCGACGACAGGGCAGGCCCGCCAGGGCGCTCGAGGAAGGCCCAGGGAGGGTCCGTGCAGGCCGATCATCCACTCACCCACCAGGTGCACCTGCGCCGTGGGGCGGACCGGGGACCCGCGATCGCGGCGCTGGCGGAGTCCTGCGGTGGACGCGTGGGACTGGAGGGCGTCCTCGCCGACCTGAACCGGGTGGCCCGGCCGACCGCCGCGCTGGGCACCGCGGCCGTGGCCGCATGGGGCTGGAACGCCGCGGACCAGGACAGCCCGCGCTGGTGGCCCCAGGGCATCACCTCCTCGGGGGACGCGTGGCCCGACGGCACGGCGTACGGGCGGGAGGTGCTGATCACCTCGGCGTACGCGCGGCGACTCCCGGGCGAGAGCCGGGAGGAGCATCCGGGGGCTCGGCTGACGGTCACGGACCTGAGCGATCCGCGGCGCCTCCGCTACCGCCACGTCCTGCTGGTGTCCGTCGACCTCGACGACGACGGCCAGGTCCGGGTCCGCCCCCTGCCGGTGCACGCCGGTGGGCTGGCCTGGTGGGGCGACCACGTGAGCGTCGCCGCCACCGGCAAGGGCCTGGTCACCGTCGACCTGCGCGACATCGTGGCGACCCCGACGCCCGCGCAGACGTTCGGCTACCACTACCTGGCCCCGGTGCGGTGGCGGGACGCCGCCGTCACCGCCGAGGGCGCCGAACCCTTCCGCTACTCGTTCGTCGCGGTGGGGCACTCCGACGGTGCACGCGGCCGGTTGCTGGTCGGCGAGTACGGGCGCGAGGGCGCGAGCACCCGACTGGCGGCGTACCGGGTCGAGGACGGACTGCTGCACCGCGAGGCCGACGGCATCGCCCGCCCGGTCGCGGGCGAGGACGGCGTGGCGGGGATGCAGGGCGTGGTCGCGGTCGGAGGTCGTGTGGTGGTGTCGACCAGCGACGGGCCGCGGCGACGCGGCCACCTCTGGGTACGCCGCGGCGCGGCCTGGCGCCGGCACGCACGAGTGCTCCCGGTCGGCCCGGAGGACCTCTGCTACTGGCCGCGGCGGGACCGGTTGTGGACTCTCAGCGAGTACCCGGGATCGCGCCTGGTGGTCGCCCTGGACCCGCGGCGGTTCCTGGACTGACGCTCAGGGCGCTCAGGGCGAACCTCGGGGCGAACCTCGAGAGCGAACCTCAGGGATGCACGCGCTGGGCGGGGATCGCTGCCTTCTGGGCGACGATGTGGACGGTCACGTAGTGCCCGGCCGAGCCGCTACGGGTGGCGGCCTCGAACTCCACGTGGCCCTCGTCGAGGAGCATCGCGTGCGCCTCCCAGAACTGGTAGCGCAGTCGGTCCTCCCACAGCTGCTCCAGCCGTCCGGCGACCTGGGCCTCGGTGAGACCGGGGTTGAAATGGCACAGCGCGATCACCAGGGAGTCGGGGTTGTCGGTCCGGTCGACCTCGACCTCCTCGAAGAGCCCGGTCGCGAGCAGGCCCTCCTTGAGGTCCTCGGCGGCACGGGCGATCGCCTCGGCGCTCCCGGGGGCGGCGTTCACCTGGACTCCGGTGCGCAGCTTGTGGAAGTGGAGAAGTTCCATGGCTCTACCCCTCTCGAACCTTTCCCGCCCCACACGAGAAGTCCAAATCGGACAAAACGGAAGATTATCCTTGACCTGTTTCGCCCCGATGCGCTACATCCCAGCGTGCCTCGCCACGAGAGGCAAAGCCAGTCCCTTTAGGGCTAGGAACACGTATTCAGGAATAAGGTCCTGAAAACCCCCAGAACGACGTCACGCCTCTCCCCTGCCAGACGGCAGGGGGAGGCGTGAGAGTCGACGACGGCTCAGTAGCTCTTCGGCAGCCCCAGCATCGAGGTGCCGATGTGGGCCAGGACGAGTTGCTCGGCGACCGGGATGTTCTTACCGATCCGGGCGTCACGGAACAGCCGCTCCACCGGGTACTCCTTGGAGTAGGCCATCCCGCCGAGGGTCTGGAACGCCGCATCCGCGGCCTCCCAGGCGGCCTGCGATCCCGACAACTTGGCCACGTTGGCCTCGTTGCCGCAGGGCTTGCCCTGGTCGAAGAGCCAGGCGGCCTTGTAGGTCATCAGCCGGGCGAGCTCGGTCTTGGCCTTGACCTGGGCCAGCGGGAACTGGAGCCCCTGGTTGGCGCCGATCGGGCGTCCGAAGACGACCCGCTCGCGGGCGTACTTCGCGGCCACGTCGAGCGCGGCCTCCGCACTCCCGACGCCGCCGGCGGCGGCCAGGATGCGCTCGGGGTTGAGCACGTCCCACAGCACCGCGAAGCCCTCGTGGACCGTGCCCAGCACGTTGGCCGAGGACACCCGGACGTCGTCGAAGAACACCTGGCTGGAGGTGAGCACGTTCGTGCCCATCTTCGGGATCGGGGTGTAGGAGAGGGTGCCGGCCGCGACCGCCTCCTTCACGTCCACCAGGAACAGCGTGTAGCCGTAGGTGCGCGGCCGGGCCTCGGCGGCCGGGATGGACCGCGTCACCGCGATCATCCAGTCGGCGTTCTCCAGATTGGAGATCCAGACCTTCTGCCCCTTGATCAGCCAGTCGTCGCCGTCGGGGCGGGACGAGGTGGCGATCTCGATCGCGTTGGAACCGGCGTCCGGCTCGGTCAGGCCCAGCGCGAACTGGATCTCGCCGGTGGCCAGCCCCGGCAGCAGGCGCTGCTTCTGCTCCTCGTTGCCGTGGCGCACGATCGTGGTCGCGCCGAACCCGGGGTTGAGGACGTAGAAGAACGTCCCCGCGGTGCCGCCCGAGGCGCACAGCGTCTCGTTCGCGACGCACAGCTCGAGCAGGCCCTGCCCGCCGCCGCCGTACTCCTCGGGGATGGACAGCCCCAGCCAGCCTCCGGCGGCCAGGTCGTCGTAGGCCTCCTGCGGGAAGCGGTGCTCCTCCTCGCAGCGGGACCAGTAGGCGTGGTCGTACTTGGCGGCCACCGCACGGACGCCGTCACGGACGGCGAGTGCACTCTCAGGAAGGTCGAAGTCCATCAGAGCCCCAGCGACCTTCCGATGATCTCCTTCTGCACCTCGGTGGTGCCTCCGTAGATCGTGCTGATCCGGCTGTCGATGAAGGCCTTGGCGACCGGGTACTCCATCATGTAGCCGTAGCCGCCGTGGAGCTGGACCGCCTGACCGGCCATCTTGTTCTGCAACTCGGTGGTCCACCACTTCGCCATCGAGGCCAGCGAGGTGTCGAGCTTGCCCTCCAGGTGCTTCTTGATGCAGTCGTCGACGAAGACCTGCGCGATGTGCGCCTCGGTCGCCATCTCCGCGATCAGGAAGCGGTTGTGCTGGAGCTTGCCGATCGGGCGACCGAAGGCCTCCCGCTCCTTGGCGTAAGCCAGCGACAGGTCAGCGAGCTGGCGGCACGCGGCCGAGGCCTGCATCGCGATCGCGAGCCGCTCCTGGGGCAGGTTCATCATCAGGTAGATGAAGCCCTGACCCTCCTCGCCGAGCAGGTTCTCCTTGGGCACGCGGACGTTGTCGAAGAAGAGCTCCGCGGTGTCCTGTGCCTTCAGGCCGACCTTGTCGAGGTTGCGGCCACGCTCGAAGCCCTCCATGCCGCGCTCGACGACCAGCAGGCTGATGCCCTTGTGTCCGGCCTCCGGGTCGGTCCGCGCGACGACGATCACCAGGTCGGAGTTGATCCCGTTGCTGATGAAGGTCTTCGAGCCGTTGAGCACGTAGTGGTCACCGTGGTCCACGGCGGAGGTGCGGATGCCCTGCAGGTCGGAGCCGGCGCCCGGCTCGGTCATCGCGATCGCGGTGATGATCTCGCCGCTGACGCACCCGGGCAGCCAGCGCTGCTTCTGCTCCTCGGTCCCCAGCGCGATCAGGTAGGGGACGATGATGTCGGTGTGGACCGAGAAGCCCGGTCCGTTCGCCCCCGAGCGCGCCTGCTCCTCGGAGAGGATCTGGTTGAACCGGAAGTCGGTGATGCCGGGGCCGCCGTACTCCTCGGGGACGTCGAAGCAGAGCAGGCCAGCCTCTCCGGCCTTGAGCCAGAGCTCGCGCGGGACGATGCCGTCGTGCTCCCACTGGTCGTGGTGCGGGACGACCTCCTTCTCGAAGAAGGTCCGCGCGGTCTGGCGGAACGACTCGTGCTCGGGCTCGAACAGGTCACGTGCGGTCATCAGGACACCCACTCCTTCAGCTGGGACACCAGCGCGGCCGGGTCGTCGGCCACGGGGACGATGTTGAGGTGCGTCACGCCGGACTCGGCGAACGCGGCGATGCGCTCCTTGACGTAGGACTCCGGCCCGACGAGGTTGCACATCTCGAGCAGGTCCAGCGGCACCTTGGCGGCCGCCTCGTCCTTCTTGCCGGCCAGGTAGAGGTCCTGGATCTCCTCGGCCTCCTGCTCGTAGCCGTACTGGCAGGCCAGGTCGTTGTAGAAGTTCTTGCCCTTGGCGCCCATGCCGCCGATGTAGAGCGCGAACATGGGACGCGCGAAGTCGAGCATCCCCTTCACGTCCTCACCGACCGCGACCATGCCGCCCGCGGCGACCTGGAGGGTGCCGAGCTCGGCGGGGCGCTTGGCGTTGCCCGCGGCGAGCGCGTCACCCCAGACCTTGCCGGCCAGCTCGGGGGCGTAGAGGTGGGGCAGCCAGCCGTCGGCGTACTCCGCGGTGCCCTGGACGTTCTTCTGGCCCAGCGCGGCGATCCAGATCGGGATGCTGCTGCGCTCGGGCTTGGTCAGGATCTTGAGCGGCTTGCCCAGCCCGGTGCCCTGGCCCTCGGGCAGCGGCAGCTTGATGATGCCGTCGTTCGTGATCACCTCACGCCGCAGGGCGCGGCGCACGATGTCGACGACCTCCCGGGTGCGGCCCAGCGGCTTGTCGTAGGGCAGGCCGTGCCAGCCCTCGATGACCTGCGGGCCGGACGCGCCGAGGCCGAGGATCGCGCGGCCGCCGGAGACGTTGTCCAGGCCGGCCGCGGTCTGCGCGAGCAGCGTGGGCGTGCGGGAGTAGATGTTGAGGATGGCCGAGCCGATCTCGACGGTCTCGGTCTTGGCGGCCAGGTAGCCCATCAGCGTCGGGGAGTCGAAGCCGTAGGCCTCGGCGATCCAGACGGTGTCGAGGCCGGCCTTCTCCAGGGCGGCGACGTCGTCGGCCGCCTTCCGGGGGTTGCCGTCGTACATCAGCATCGTGGAGAGCTTCACGCGGGGACCTGCTCCTTCATCCGTGACATAAGGACTGTGACAGCGATACTGTCACGATATCCGACGGGGCGAGGATTGACGAGGGTGTCCTCGCCACACTCGCTGTGACATCGCTAATGTGACAGTCTGTCTGTCACAGTGCTTCGAGGCAATGACTCGCCCGAGCCGGACCCAGGGAGGTGCCGTGGCCACGCCGCACACCGCAGTCGCACTCGACCCCGGTGACGCCGACCTCCTCACCATCGACCAGCTCGCCCTGGCGACCGGCATGACCGTGCGGACGACCCGCTACTACGCCAGCCTCGGCCTGCTGCCCGCGCCACTGCGCCGCGGCCGGATGGCCTACTACGGTCCCGAGCACCTGGCCCGGCTCGAGCTGATCCGGGCGCTGCAGGACCACGGTTTCACCCTGGCCGCGATCGAGCGCTATCTGGCCGGCGTCCCGATGGACGCCTCGGCCCAGGAGCTCGCGGTGCAACGCGCGTTGCTGACGGCCTGGAAGCCCGGCGACTGGGTGCCGCTGACCCGCGCCGAACTCGAGGCGCGGGCAGGCCACGCACTCAGCGAGGACGACATCGACTGGCTGCTGCGTTCCCTGTGCCTGCGACGCACCGGCGACGATTTCGAGGGCCTGCCGATGCTCGACACGGCTCTGGAGCTCCACGACCTGGGCATGCCGCTCCAGGCGATCGTGGACGCCAACGCAGCCGTACGCCGCCACATGCGTCAACTCGCCGACGAACTGACCGAGATCCTCCAGTCCCAGGTCGTCCCGCTCTACCACCGCGACGACCTGTCGATGGAGGACGCCGACCGCCTCACCCGCACCATGGACAACCTGCGCGAGATCACCCTCGACGCGATCGTGACGTCCTTCCAGCACGCCGCGAACCAGGTCGCGGCGAACTCGCTCACGCTGAGCACGCCGGAGGTCACCAGCGCGGAGCAGTGACGAGCACGTTGTCGAACGTGCCGTCGGTCTCCCAGATCTGCCCGACACCCACGCCGCCGTGGCGGATCGGGTCGGGGTCGACGACGCTGAGGACCCGCTTGCCGTTGAGCCGCACCGTGATGCGCGGGCCGGTCATCGTGATCGCCACGGCGTTGTCGCCGTTGACGGTGTTGGACCACTCCCGTTGGACCAGGGTCGTCGTCTCGCCGTCGCGCCAGCGGGCGACGTCGACCAGACCGTTCGGGACCTCGCTCGAACCGGTCCGCGGATCGGGCCCCGGGTCCCACACGTCGATGCGGTAGTACGTCGCACCGTCGCTGGGTCCGTCACCCTGGACACGGGTGTAGAAGGTCGCCATGTGGACCTCCTCCGGTGAGCCGGTCGCATTGGTGCTGTCGTACGTCGCGCTGAAGGTGTAGTTGCGCCACGGCGCGTCCACCCGGGCCATCGCCCAGCCGTCGCGCCGCTGGTAGTCCGGAGTCGTGTAGTCGCCGTCGATGCTCAAGGCTCCGCCGGTGATGCTGCCCTCGCGGTTGCTGAACCGCCAGGCTCCGCGGTCGGTGTTGAACCAGTCCGCGAAGAGCACGCGGCACGGACCTGTCCGCGGGGCGCCCATCATCTGCCCGGCGACCGGACCACGTCCCGCCATCATCGGCCAGTCGCGGTCCGCGGCCGCAGTCCCGCCGGCGATCGTGCCTCCGGCCAGCGCGCTGCCCGCCAGGGCGAGCCCGGCGACCGCCGTACCTGCGGCGACGCCGACGGCGACGCTGTGCCGCGGACGTCCGGTCGATCTGTTGTTCTGCTGGGATTCACGCATCGTGATCACCCCATCTCCTCTCCCCACCAGCACACGCTCGGCGGGGGCCCGGAGGCCAGGGAACGACGACCCGTTCCGGCGGCATCGGGCCCGAACCCGACACCGGACGGGCCGGATCAGTCGACGCGCAGCACGTCGCCGTACTCGAGGTGGTGACGGACCTCCTCGAGGCCGGCCTCGAGGTGGCGCGCGGCGATGCCGCGCCCCAGCACCTCGGTGAGTCGCGCGAGCGCCAGCCCGGAGAAGCCGAAGCGCAACGACATCGTCAGCCTGCTGTGTTCCCCGAGCGGCTCGACGGTCATCGAGAACGAGTGCCGGGTCCCGCGCGCCGAACGCCACTCCAGCCGGTTCACCGAGGGGTGCCGCACGATCACGCGGCCGCCGATGTGCAGCGTGCCGACGTCGAGGAACACGTCCCACTCCTCCGCGGTCGGATCCTCCTCGGTGGACACGTCGCCGAAGTAGGTGAAGCGGGCGAACCCGGGGATCACCGTGAGCACGCGATGGGGGTCGGTGATGAAGGCCGCGACCTCCTCGTGAGGTCGGCGGACGGTGATCGAGCGGACGACGCGCTGGCTCATCTGCTCACCCCAGCAACGGCAGGACGGTCTTGCTGGCCAGGGTCGAGAGCCCGGCCTGCATGTAGCTGGTCACGTAGTCGTAGGCCTGGTCCCAGTCGGGCTCGTCGCCGAACTTCTCGTGCAGGTCGATCGGCTCCATCACCTGGATGCGGATCTTGGCCGGCAACGGCAGGTGCGGCAGGTCGCCCGGCGCGAAGATCCACGGAACGCTCATGCTGATCGGCAGCGTCTTGACGCGCAGGATCTTGTCCAGCCGGAGCAGCCGCGCGGTCCTCCGGCCGTCGTTGAGCACGAAGAAGGTGTCCTGACCGCCGGTGGCCACGACCGGGACGATCTTGACGCCGTTGGCGTGGGCGAGCTTGAGGAACCCCTTGCGCCCGTCGAAGACGATGCGGTGCCGGTCGCGCCAAGGACGCAGGGCCTCGACGTCGCCTCCGGGGTACACCAGCGCGGAGGCGCCGGCACGGAAGATCGCCTCCGCCGAGCGGGTGCCGGCCGTGACCACTCCGAGCTTGCGCGCGAAGGCCCCGACCAGGGGGACCCGGGTCACCAGGTCGTGCCCGAGACCGTAGAGCGGGCGCCCCTCGACGGTGAAGTACGTGTTGTAGGCCAGCATGAAGATGAACGTGTCCGGGACGTTCGCACCGCCGCTGTGGTTGCCCACGAAGAGGACGGGCTCGTTGGGGACGTTCTCCAGCCCGCGGACCTCGGCCCGGTGGTAAAGCGTCGCGAGCAGCCACAGACGCGGCAGCATGTGCTTGATGAACTCCGGGTCGCGCTGGCTCAGGTCGACACCGTCGGGCACGGCCAGGACGCCCGCGAGCCTGCTGGGCAACTTCGTGGGGAGCTTCGTGGGCACCAGCCCGGCCAGCGTCGCCATCTCGTCCTCCGTGTGGTCCGGTCGACCCGCGCGGCAGGCGCCCCGTGCGCCCGCGACCGTCCCGACCGATTGTGACCGTGAACACGATCGTTGTCTGTTGTCCGGACCACAACGGTTCCGGCGCGGGGTGTGACCCGCACGACACCTCACGCGGTGGCCGCCACCGATTCCCGGGGCGGGCCGCGGAAGACATACCCGCTGGGGCATCATGGTCGGGTGCAGGAACACGTCGGACCCGGGCTGCGTCTCACGCGTGCCGCCGTGGTCGCCGGCGTCGCGTTCCTGCTCGGTCTCGGCGCCCACGTCGCCGCCGACGGCGGCACGCCGGGGGTGCTCGGTCTGACCGGGCTCTATGTCGTGATGGTCCTCGGCACCGCCCTCACCCTGGGGCGCCCGGCCGGAACCGGCCGCCTCATCGCCCTGGTCGCCGGCGGACAGTTCCTACTGCACACGGCCCTGACCGCCGTCGGTGGGCACGGGGGCGACGACGTCGGGCGCGCCACCGCCTCCGCCCCGATCGACACGGCCGGGCAGCGGTTCCTCGACCTGAGCACCCTGCCGCGCGACGGTTCGCTCAGCGACGCGTACGCCGCGGCGCAGGACCGACTGTGGCAGGGCCAGTCCACGGCCGGGCTCACCCTGCCGGACTGGCTGGGCCATCTCCTGGGCCACGTCGTCGCCGACCTCACCGGCCCGAACCTGCTGATGGCCCTCGCGCATGTCGCCGCGGCCGCCGGTGCGGCCTGGTGGCTCGCCCGCGGGGAGCAGGCGCTGTGGACGCTGCTCCGGCTGGCCGGCCACTGGTGGGCCGGCTCCCGGCTCGCCTGCGCGCTCCTGCTGGTCCTGGTGCTCCCGCCCGCGCCGGTCCGCGTCCCCGGCGCGGCGGCGTACCGGCTCGTGTCTGCGCCGATCACCGAGGTCCTGCGGCACACCCAGGTCCGGCGAGGTCCGCCGGAGTTCTCCCTCGCCGCCTGAGCCCGCCGACGACCGGCCCGCTCAGGCGTTCGCGCGACCCCGTCCGGGGTCTGCGCTCACCCATGCCTGAGGAGAACACCCATGAACACGATCACCCCTGCCCCTGCCCGCCGTCTGCGCACCGGGCTCGCCGTCGCCGCCCTCGGGCTCGCCCTGCTGACCGGCTGCGGCGACGACACCACCGCCACCGACGCCGCGGACACGGACTCCAGCACCACCCCCGCGCCGGCCGTCACGCTCGAGGACGGCTGGGTCAAGTCCGCCGACGAGGGCATGAGCGCAGCCTTCGGCACGCTGACCAACCCCGGCGAGGAAGACCTCACCCTCGTCGGCGTCACCACCGACGCCTCCGCCGACGTCGAACTGCACGAGACCGTCGAGGGCGAGGACGGCGAGATGATGATGCAGAAGATCGACGGGGGCTTCATCATCCCGGCCGGCGGCACCCACGAGCTCGCGCCGGGGGCTGACCACATCATGTTCCTCACCCTCGCCGACCCGCTGGAGGCCGGTGAGTCCGTCACGCTGACGCTCACCTTCGACGACGGCAGCACCACCGAGGTCGACGCGGTGGTGCGCGACTTCGACGGCGGGGACGAGAAGTACCACGACGGAGACACCGACATGGGCGGGGACATGAGCGGGGACGACGCCGAGGACATGGGATGACCGGTCCCGACACCGGGATCGGTCGGCGGCACCTCCTGACCGGGGGTGCCGCCGCCACCGGCCTTGCGCTGGGGTGGGGCGCGCACGCCGTGGCCGCCCCGAGCGGGAGCACCTCCGGAGATCCCTCAGCAGCGGGGCCGGACCCCTCTCTCGAGGTCGAGCCCTTCCATGGGCCGCACCAGAGCGGGGTCGCCACCCCGGCCCAGGCCCACGTGAGCCTGCTCGGTCTCGACCTCGCCCGCGACGTCGACGCCGAGGCGCTGGGACGGTTCTTGCGGCTGCTCACCGACGACGCCTCCCGGCTCACCCGGGGCGAGCCGTCGATCACCGACACCGAGCCGGAGCTGGCGCGAGGCCCGTCGCGACTGACGGTCACCGTGGGCCTGGGCCCGCGGGTGTTCGCCGACGTCCTCGGTCGGGCCGACCTCGAAGGGGCGCCGGTGCCGCTGCCGGCGTTCTCCCGGGATCGGCTGCAGGAGCGCTGGGGCCAGAGCGACCTGCTCCTGCAACTGTGCGGGGACGACCCCACCACGGTCAGCCACGCCCGACGGGTGCTGCTCCGCACCGCCCGTTCGTTCTGCGAGACCGCCGACTCCGGGGCGGTGCGGTGGCGCCAGGACGGGTTCCGCCCCGCCCGGGGCAGTCAGGCGTCCCTCCAGCCCGACACCGGGAGCATGCGCAACCTGATGGGGCAGGTCGACGGCACGGTCAACCCCGCACCCGGCTCGGCGGAGTTCGACGCCCAGGTGTGGATCGGAGGCGACGGGCCGCTGGCCGGTGGCACCCAGGTGGTGCTGCGCCGGATCCGGATGGACCTCGACACCTGGGAGAAGGTGGACCGACACTCCCGCGAGTTCACCGTCGGCCGGACCCTCGACACCGGCGCCCCGTTGACCGGGACCACGGAGAGCGACTCCCCCGACTTCGCGGCCGTCGACGCCTACGGGTTCCCGGTGATCGACCGGGCGGCCCACATCCGTCGGGCGCACGCCTTCGACCCCGCGGAGCGGATGCTGCGACGCGGGTACAACTACGACGACCTCGACGGGGAGGAACCCGAGGCGGGTCTGTTGTTCCTGGCCTACCAGGCCGACGCGCAGCGGCAGTTCGTACCGACCCAGGCCCGGCTCGACGAGGCGGACCTGCTCAACCAGTGGGTCACCGCGGTCGGGTCGGGGATCTGGACGGTGCTGCCGGGCTGTGCGCCCGGCGGCTTCCTCGGGGAGACGCTGCTGTGAGCCGCATGCGTGCGGTGCTCGTGGCGTTGGCCGGCGTCCTGCTCGTGCTTGTGGGAAGCACTCCGGCCTCGGCGCATCTCGCCCTGGCCGGGGCGAACCCTGCCCCGGGCGAGGTGCTCGCGACGGTTCCGGCGGAGGTGTCCTTGACGTTCACCGAACGGCTCGGCTCCTCGGTCGAGGTCCGTGTCCTCGGTCCCGGCGGAGGCCTGGCGAGCACCGGCCAGGTCGCCGTGCGGGGTCGTACGGCAAGGATCGCGGTCACCGACCAGGGGCCCGGGGAGTACCTGGTGGCCTACCGGGTGGTCTCCGGGGACGGCCACCTGCTGACGCATCGGATCTCGTTCACCGTCGCCGGCGATCCCGGGACGGCCGACGCGACCGCGCTGACAGAGCCCATGGCGATCGAGCCCACGGCGCGCGCCGGCTCCGGCTGGATGTTCATCCCGATCCTCGGCACGGCATTGCTGGGTGCCATTGCGGCGGGCGCCTTCGTGGTGAGGCGGCGACGTACGGGCGACCAGGCCCACTGACCCGGAAAGTTCATCGGTGATCGATCCGACGTCAGGGCTGGGTACTGCTTCCGTCGAGCGTTCGCCCACGCTGCAACCACGCCCACAGGCCTCCATGGACCGACCACGCGTCGACGCCGACGGCACGCAGGAAGGGGACCAGATCCAGGCTGCGAGCGCCGTTGGCGCACACCAGGTAGACCGTGGATCCGCGGGGCATCTCGTAGTGCCGCGCGCGGATCTCGCCCGACGGGATGGATCGCGCGCCCGGGAGGGAGCCTGTGGAGAACTCGCTCGCCTCGCGCACGTCGACGATCATCACGCCTCGGCCTGCCGACCCCGAGGCCAGTGCCTGCTCCAACGCGTCCAGGTCGATCTCGTGCGGACTCACGTGGCGTCCTCGGACGGAACCTCGTGGGGCCGCGCCACCGGGCGTGGGACGACCTCCGCCCCGGAGCTCTCCGGCTCGCCCGGCCTCCGTAGCCAGCGCACGCTCTCGACATCCCCGAGGAGTTCGAGGCGCCGCCACAGCAGCGAACTGGGGATGGCCTGGCTCGCGTGGGCCAGGGCGGCCACCCGCTGGCGGTCACGGTCGACCGCCACGGTGAGGTCGATCTCCTGGGAGTCGTGCCCGACGAACCCGGCACCGAACTCCGCATTCAACTGCTCGGCCACCTCGCGTGGAATCGTCCACCCGATAACCGGTAGCGCGCGCATTCCCGCCGCAGTCATGGCGGCCGCGGTGGCAGCCCGGTGGTCGTCATGCGCGGTGACACCCGACGGATCGAACACGAGGACCCCCTCGACCGCGAAGGTGTCCAGCGACGCGAGCACCTCGGCCGCCAGGGCCCGTGGAGCGATGTCGCTCAGATGCCCGTCGCGGTGATCCAGGAGCACGACCTCACCCAGCCCGAGGGCCTTTCCTGCGGCCGCGAGTTCAGCCGCACGGAGGACGCTGAGGTCACCCGCAACTCCGTGCACGGTGGAGGCCTCGCCATGCGTGAGACACAGGACCGAGACCGCTGCACCACGTACGGCGAAGGCATCGAGGAGCGCACCGAGCGCGAACGTCTCGTCGTCGGGGTGCGCGACGACGGCGAGCACCCGCTGCCACGGCGGCAGTGCGCTCTCGTGTGCCTGGGGCCGTGCGGACGCTCGGGTGGGGGTGACGGTCATGGGCTGCTCCCTCCAGATGCCCACAAGCATACCCCCTGGGGTATTACTGGTCCAGCCGGTAGAGCCGTCGCGCGTTGCCGCCGAACATCGCCTCCACGTCCAGGTCGTCCCCGAGGACGTCGATGAGGATCCCGGCGCTCTCCACCAGCCCGACCCCGGGCTTGTCGATGGGGTAGTTCGACGCCCACAGGGTGCGCTCGGATCCGAAGCAGGCCTGGGTGTGGGTGATCAGCGGGGCGATCGCGTCGCGCAGGCGGCGCGCGGACGGTCGCTCGCCGACCGGCGTCATCGCGACCTCGTCGTCGTCGTCCAGGTCCCAGGAGTGGCCGAGGGCCGGACCCGACCGCGTGGGCCCGGGCTCCTCGAACAGCGAGGCATCCACCCACTCGCCGTACTCGTCGTAGAAGCCCTGGGGCTCGTCGCTCTCACCGGGCTCGACCGCGAGGCCGAGCAGGGGCATCCCGATGCCGGACTGCTTGGCCCAGACGTTGGGCAGTTCCGCGGTGGCCGAGATCTCCTCACGCCAGCGGGCCAGGATCTCGGCGCGGTCCTGCGACGTCCGCCCGGTGTGCTTGCCCCGCGGGCCGAGCGCCCCGACGGGAGTAGCGTGGTGATCGAGGACGAACGTGGTCCCCGGGTACTCCGCCGCCAGGCGACGCGCTCCCGCCAGCTGGTGGTGATAGACCCACACCTCGAAGGAGAGCCCTCGGTCGGCGAGCGCGGCGAACCCGCGCAGGAAGGCGGGCGACCCCAGGACGTCGGACTCGTCGACCCAGCTGCGCACCCCTGGGTCGGGATGGTTCGTGGCGACGAAGCGGACGCCGCGCACCAGGTCGGAGGCCGCGGTGTGGGCGTCGAGCAGGCGACCCACGTCCGGGTCCCGCGGATCCGCATGGACCACGATCGCCCCGAGGCGCGGCGCGCCGTCGAAGCCCCAGGCCAGGCGCTGCACCCAGGAGGTCTCCCCCAGCCCGTGGTCGTCCTGCCAGCCCGCCTCGATGTGGACGACCTGCTCGAGCGTCAGCGGCAGCGCGTCCTGGGCGTAGTGCGCGGGTAGATAGGGCTCCAGCACGAACCGCGGGTCGCCGATGAATTCCTTGTCACGTTGAGGAAAAACAGCGAGGAGGGGGCGGCGCAGCCACGGGAAGCGGTGCACGAGCTTCGCCGGGCGGCTGATCACGCGCGGCGTGGTGAAGGGGTCCCAGACATGCAGGTGCGGGTCGACGACGGTGATCCCGTCCAGGGTCGCCTCGGCCAGGTCGACGAAGTGGTTCACGGTGCCTCCGGAGGGTCTCAGCCGACGTAGGGCGGGGTGCGCTTGAGTTCCTCACGCGCGATCGAACGGCGGTGGACCGCGTCCGGGCCGTCCACGATCCGCAACACCCGCGCCCACGCATAGAAATACGCCAACGGCGTGTCATCACTGACCCCGGCACCCCCATGCACCTCGATCGCCCGATCGATCACCGCACACGCCATCGCCGGCGCCGCGACCTTGATCGCCGCGATCTCCGTACGCGCCCCCTTCGCCCCATACCGATCAATCAACCACGCCGTCTTGAACACCAACAACCGCGCCTGATCAATCTCGATCCGCGACTGCGCAATCAGATCCCGCACCACACCCTGATCAGCCAACGGACCCCCGAACGCCACCCGCTCCTGCGCCCGCGCCACCATCAACGCCAACGCCCGCTCCGCCATCCCGATCGCCCGCATCGCATGATGAATCGGACCCAAACGCCTGCAATGAATCCGCCCCGGGACCCAAACGCGCCTGCGCAATCGCACCCCCGGCGTCCCCCGCGGAACCATCGACCCCTCACCGGCCAACAAACTGCTCACTTCGGACTACATACTCATCACCATCACGCGATCAGGTCTCAGAGAACCACCCGGCTCAGTCATCGCGAAATGCCCATGCTCCAACCACCGCATCAGGCGTGGCGAACAACTCCAACGTCTCCAAGATCGATCGCAGATCACCGGCGACCACCCCGAAAATCTGGCTCCACCCGTGGGTGGTTGAGCCGCCTGAATCGTCCCCCGCGGCACCAACACCATCGATGGCGCGCCCTGCTGGGGGTCGAGAAGACTGCCCTGGTGCGCCGTACGACCCACCTCGTCGGTCCGCAAGCCGGTGCGGATCGCGTCTTCCCCATCACGATGACCTGGGCACCATCCAGGTCCACCTCGAGGCCGATCATCAGCAAGGCCCCGGTGGAGTCGGCCCGGCACCGTGTTCGACGAGCACGGCCGTTGATCCATACTCATCACCATCACGCACGATCGAGGATCTCGATATTCGTGGTGGTCGCATCCACCCTCGAGTTCTTCGACTGGGGCCCGAACGCTGTCAGCTGATCACCCATGTCGGACTGGATCAGCATCGCGTCAACGCCGTCCGCTGCCTGGATCGACGCCCTGGACGAGGTCCAGGCCTCGCGGTGCGGTTCAAGTCGCGCGGGCCGGCTGGGCACGCAACCACCGCTACCTTGTCTCACCAGCCGACAGCAAGGCGTGCCAAGCGAACAACTCAAGGAAACGACTGGTCTCCAGCCCCGGCCGACGAGGCCGCCGACGCGCTCGAGAAGGATCGGTTGGGCCCGCCGCTGCCGGATCCCTTCATCGACCTGCAACGACTCCATATCGATCTCGCCGCGATCGAGCACGGTCTGTCCAACGGCGTATCCTGACAATTGATCGCCTCCGGAGCAATGCTCAACCTCGGCGGACCAGGTCATGACCCACGGATCAGTCAGGAGAGCCCGAAATCTCCGCCACCGCCGCATACTCCACATTGCTCAACCCCGACAACGACGGCAAAAACAAATTCCACAACCCCAACCGCCGCGCCTCAGACTTCAACTCCTCCATCACCGGCGGATGCGCATGCACCCCCAACTCACCCAACTGCTCCGCCCACACCACCTCCGCCGGAAACACCGACCCCCGCATGAACCCCCACATCCGCTCACACAACTCCTGCGCACGCGCAGACAACTCGAAGTCCATGACAGACACTCCTCAGGGGGTCGCGGCTTTAGCGGTGTCAGCCAACCAGATGGCGAGGAGCGCGTGCCCCTGCCCCCTCAGGGACGGGTGAACGGGGGCTGCTGCGGGGGCCGCTGTGCACTGCCCCCAGGGGAGGCGGATAGCAGGAGGGCCAGGTCGCGGGCGGCCGAGCGGCGGGCGATCTGGGCGCACTGCAGCGCGATGCGATGCGTGTGTGAGGGGGGCATGGGAACACCTTCCGGAAGCCGACGGAGCTTCCGTGCCCGTGCAGTGAGTCGAGATCCCTCTCGCCCTCGAGTGTGCGGGGTCGGCGTGCAGGGCGGGACCGAACGCCGGAAGCTTTACCGTCGCGCGCGGACGTGATCGACCAGACACCGCGCGCCCTCCCCGCGGCACCCGCGCCGTCCTAGCGTGGAGGTGAGAGGTACCGACAGGTACCCGGCACCGTTGGAGGTGAACGGCGATGACGAACGGCATGCTCAACGTCCCGACCCAGGTGAGCGTCACGCTGCGGGGAACCGTCCCGCAGAGCGCCGCGGCGTACTCCCGGGAGAAGGTGGCCCGCGTGATGGAGCACACCAGCGAGCCGATCCTCACGGCATCCGTCGTCCTCACCCACTACCCCGACCCCGGTCACGTGCACCCCGCCACCGCGGAGGCCGCTCTCGACGTCAACGGCACCACGATCCGTGCCTCGGCCGCCTCGGACGACCACTTCGCCGCGGTCGACCTGATGCAGGACAAGCTTCAGCGCAACCTCACCGAGCACCTGGACCGGCTGCGGTCCCTGCGCCGGCGTCAGCCCCGCGCGGCCGCGACCTGATCCGTGGTCGTCCTGTGGGGTGTCGCGGTAGACGCCCGGCGCCGCCCAGGTCTGTAGTAGGGCATGAGACGAATCCAGGAGACGGGCGTGGTCGCGTGAGCGCCACGCCCGCCGAGGATTTCTGGCTCTCCTGACTGATCCGTGGGTCATGACCTGCCGGGGAGGACGGGCTTGTGGCCGCCGAGGTTGAGCATCGCGAGGGCGATGAGGGCCTCGGGTGAGCGGAACCCGAATGCGACCCGGGTGATCAGTCGGATCT
>JBGAJX010000040.1:0-27876 GCA_044224695.1 Marmoricola sp.
CCATTAAAGCGGCACGCGAGCTGGGTTTAGAACGTCGTGAGACAGTTCGGTCCCTATCCGCCGCGCGCGTAGGAAACTTGAGAAAGGCTGTCCCTAGTACGAGAGGACCGGGATGGACGAACCTCTGGTGTGCCAGTTGTTCTGCCAAGAGCACGGCTGGTTAGCTACGTTCGGAAGTGATAACCGCTGAAAGCATCTAAGCGGGAAGCACGTTTCAAGATGAGGTTTCCCACCGGGTTAACCGGGTAAGGCCCCCAGTAGACGACTGGGTTGATAGGCCGGAGGTAGAAGGTAGTGATACACGGAGCCGACCGGTACTAATAGGCCGAGGGCTTGTCTCTCAAAGATGTTGCGCGTCCACTGTGTGGTTCCCGAGTTACGGTCGGGGACCTGTTGAAGGTCAGATCTAACTCAATAGAGTTTCGGCGGCCATAGCGAAAGGGAAACACCCGGCTCCATTCCGAACCCGGAAGTTAAGCCTTTCAGCGCCGATGGTACTGCAATCGCGAGGTTGTGGGAGAGTAGGACGTCGCCGGACATTCTTTCGTGAAGGCCACCCCGACTGGGGTGGCCTTCACGCATTTCTAACGCATGTGCGTCGGGAAGGTGTCCATGAAAGCGCCCCCGGCCAGTCGTCGATGAGGGAGCAAGGACATGGCAGAACGAGGCTCGAGCCCGGACCGCGGTCGCGGTGACAACGGCGCACGGCGCACCAGTGCGTCGGGCGGGGATCGCCGTACCGGGGGCCAAGGTGGCAAGGGACGACCCTCCCAGGGTCAATCCGGTCAGGGTAAGTCCGGTTACGGCAGGTCCGGGGACCAGCGCTCCGGGGACCGTCGCGGGGGCGACTCGCGTCGTACGGAGAGCGCCCGGGGTCGAGACGACCGTCGCTCGGCGCCTCGTCGGGAGCGGGACGAGGAGCAGATCCGGTATGACGGCCCTCCGATTCCCGAGGACATCACCGGCGGTGAACTCGACCGCAATGTGCTCGCGCAGCTCAAGGGACTTCCCGAGAAGCTGGCCTCGCGAGTCGCGCGGCACCTCGTTGCGGCTGGCCGGCTTCTGGAGGAGGACCCGGAGACCGCCTACCAGCACACCCTGGCAGCCAAGGCCCGGGCTGCGCGCGTGGCCGTCGTCCGCGAGGCGACGGGCGAAGCCGCCTACGCGGCAGGTCACTTCGCCGAGGCGCTCTCGGAGCTCCGAGCAGCCAAACGGATGAATGGTGCGACGGACTATCTCCCCGTGATGGCTGACTGTGAGCGGGCCTTGGGGCGCCCTGAGCGTGCTCTGGAGTTGGCGAAGAGCCCATCGGTGGCCAAGCTGCCACAGCCGCTGCAGATCGAGATGACCATCGTCGCGGCAGGTGCGCGGTTCGACCTGGGTGAGGTGACCGGTGCGCTCCGCACACTGGAGCAGGCACCCATCCGTTCGGTCACGCGGGAGGACTGGCTGGTTCGGCTGAGGTACGCCTACGCGGACCTCTTGCTCAAGGCGGGGCGCCGCGACGAGGCGATCGAGTGGTTCCACCGCACCGTGGGAATCGACGGTGACGCCATCACCGATGCGGCGGACCGGCTCGAGGAACTCGAGGCCACGGGATCGGCGTCCGGGGAGGCCTGAGCATGCTCGGTACGTCGGCGGTCCCGCTCCACGAGGGTTACGACCTCGCGATGCTCGACCTCGACGGGGTCGTCTACATCGGCCCGGACGCGGTCCCCGGAGCAGCGGATCATCTGCGGGTTGCCCGAGCGGCCGGGATGGGTCTCGCCTACGTCACCAACAACGCCTCGCGCCCCCCTGACGCAGTCGCCGCTCATCTTCGACGACTCGGCATTCCGGCGGAGGACGCTGACGTGGTGACCTCCGCTCAGGCGGCTGCGCGCGTGTTGCGCGAGCGACTGGACGAGGGCGCCCGTGTCTTCGTGATCGGTGGGGAGGGACTCGAGCAGGCGCTGACCGAGCGCGGCCTCGTGCCGGTCACCGACCTGGAGCCGACCCCCGACGCGGTCGTGTCCGGTTATCACCCGGATCTCCCCTGGAGGCGGGTCACCGCAGGAGCGCTGCTGGTCAGGCGTGGCCTGTGGTGGGTCGCGTCGAACACCGACCTGACCGTGCCCACGCCGGACGGGCCCGGACCTGGCAACGGTGTCCTGGTCCGCGTCGTCGCCGAGTTCTCCGGGGTCGAACCCGTGGTGGCCGGCAAGCCTGAGCCACCCCTGTTCCGCGAGACGCAGGCTCGGGTGGGGGGCGAGCGTCCCCTGGTCGTGGGGGATCGCCTCGACACCGACATCGAGGGCGCCGTGCGCGCCGGCTACGACAGCCTCCTCGTGTTGACCGGGGTCACCGGGTTGGCCGAGCTCGTCGAGGCCCCTGCGGATCGGCGTCCGACGTACATCTCCGCCGATCTGAGCGGGCTCGCCGGCCCGCACCCGGCGCCGAAGGCCACTGCCGACGGCTGGGAGCTGGGTGGCTGGACCGCACGGCTCTCCGCTGACCGGCTTCGCGTCGAGGGGTCAGGCGCTCACGACGACTGGTGGAGAGTGGTCGCCGTCGCAGCCTGGTCCCGGTTCGACGAGCAGGGCACACCTGTCTCGGTCACCGATCTGACGGTGCCGCCCCGGTGATCCTCCGGTTCCAGGGCTCGCTGCGCGGATGGGCGTACGGCGGGCTCGCCCTGCTGCTCCTCGCGCTGCTCGGCGTACGGCGGTCGCGAACGCGGACTTCCCGAGTCGCGCCCGAACCGACGCCCGTTTCGACGCCCGCGAGTGCCCCGACGCCGACGCGAGAGCCGGAGCCCGCGCCCGCGCCGTCGTCGAGGTTGTGGGGTGGTTCCACCATTCCGTCGGACAGCCCAGGTAGCGTGACCGAAGGCGTCGTGGAGGAGATTCCCTCCGTCACCGCCGACCTGAGTCCGCCGGTGCACGCGCCGCAGGCCCACCCAGACACCTCGGACGTTGAGCCGGAGATGACGAGCGACAGGGAGGAGAACCGCGAGATGAGCGAGGAGCACCTGCCGCCGACGGTGGGGGAGAGCGCCGCGCCGGACGTCGAGCACCACGGGCATCAGCGGGTCGAAGCGGTGCTGGAGTCCCTGGAGCGGCTGGACGACCTTCCGTTGGAGGAGCACGTCGAGGTCTACGAGGCCGCCCACGCCGAGTTGCGTGCCGCGCTCACTCAGCAGACCCCTCAGTCGCAGCCCGCCTCCTCGAACCCCGCTCGTTCCTGACCGAGCGACACTCCTGTGCCACGACGCCTGAGGCTCGACGCCGAACTGGTCCGCCGCGGTCAGGCGCGTTCCCGGGAGCACGCGGCCTCGCTCATCGACGCGGGCCGCGTCCGGGTGAACGGCCAGGTGGCCACGAAACCCGCCACCGGCGTGACCACCGATGTCGCGATCGTCGTGCAGGAGGATGCCTCCACGCCGGACTACGTCTCGCGGGGCGGCCACAAGTTGGCCGGGGCCTTGGCCGCGTTCGTCCCGCAGGGCCTGGAGGTGCGGGGTCGTCGGTGTCTTGATGCCGGGGCATCGACGGGCGGCTTCACCGACGTCCTGCTGCGTTCCGGTGCGTCTCGGGTGCTGGCAGTGGACGTCGGATACGGCCAGCTCGCGTGGGCGCTGCGCAGCGACGACCGGGTCGAGGTGCACGACCGGACGAACGTGCGTGACCTGAGCCTGGACGTCGTCGGCGAGCCCGTGGACGTCGTGGTCGGGGATCTGTCGTTCATCTCGTTGAACCTCGTGCTCGACGCCTTGGTCGGGGTGTGCTCCCCGGCGGCGGATCTGGTGCTCATGGTCAAGCCGCAGTTCGAGGTGGGCAAGGAGCGGGTCGGCAAAGGCGGCGTCGTCCGCGACCCCGAACTGCGCGCCGAGGCGGTCAACGACATCGCCGCCGCGGCCGCCCGACGCGGGTGGGGCGTGCAGGGCGTGACCACGAGCCCGCTCCCCGGGCCGTCGGGCAACGTCGAGTTCTTCCTGTGGGTACGTCGCGGCCCGGCCACGGTGGACGCAGACCAGATCCGGGCCGAGGTCCTCGCCGGGAGCGCCCGGGCGGAAAGACGTGACCAGTCGCCGGAAAGACGGGACCAGTCGCCGGAAAGACGTGACCAGTCGGCGGAAAAGCGTGACCAGTCGGCGGAGGTGGGGTCGTGAGCCAGACTGAGAGCCAGGCCGAGGAGCGCGTTGCGGGGTCGCGGTGCGTGCTCCTGGTGGTCAACACCCGGCGGGACTCCGCGCGGGAGGTGGCGCTGGAGTTCTGCCGGGCGCTGGGGGAGCACGGGATCGGCGTACGGATCCTGGCCGACGATGCGGCCGCGCTCGCCGAGGACGCCACACCGGCCCT
The DNA here is from genome assembly GCA_044224695.1 of Marmoricola sp. Taxonomy (GTDB): domain Bacteria; phylum Actinomycetota; class Actinomycetes; order Propionibacteriales; family Nocardioidaceae; genus Marmoricola_A. The sequence continues at coordinate 4,341 of JBGAJX010000040.1, forward strand.
GGCCGAGGGCGCCGAACTGCTCGTCGGTCTGGAGGTCGTCGAGGAGTCCCCGAAGGCCGCCCAGGACTGTGAGTTGGTCGTCGTGGTGGGCGGGGACGGCACGCTGCTGCGCGCCGCCGAACTGGCCCGCGAGCCCGGGACCCCGCTGCTCGGCATCAACTTCGGCCACGTCGGCTTCCTCGCCGAGGCCGACCCGGAGGACATCGAGCACACGATCCGGGCCATCATCGACCGCAGCTACCGCGCCGAGGAGCGGCTCACCATCGACGTGACCGTCCTCCTCGACAAGGAGGTCGTGGCGCAGACCTGGGCGCTGAACGAGGCCAGCGTCGAGAAGGCGTCGCGGGAGAAGATGCTCGAGGTCGTCGTCGAGGTCGACGGTCGACCGCTGTCGCGGTGGGGGTGCGACGGCGTCGTCTGCTCGACCCCGACCGGGTCCACGGCGTACAACTTCTCCGCCGGTGGGCCCGTGGTGTGGCCCGAGGTGCAGGCGCTCCTGGTCGTCCCGATCTCCGCGCACGCGCTCTTCGCCCGTCCGCTCGTGGTCGCGCCGACCTCCGAGATCGCCGTCGAGGTGCTCTCGGGCACGCTGAGCGCGGGGTTGTTGTGGTGCGACGGGCGCCGCACGGTCGAGCTTCCCCCGGGGGCTCGCATCGAGGTACGCCGCGGGCACGCCCCGATCCGCCTCGCGCGGCTGCACGAGGCGCCGTTCACCGACCGGTTGGTCGCCAAGTTCGAGCTGCCGGTCGCCGGGTGGCGGGGCAGCGCCGCCCACAGAGTCGCCCAGACAGTCACTCAGGGACGAGACGCGGAGGACTGAGCCGATGCTGGAGGAACTGCGCATCCAGAACCTCGGGGTGATCGAGGAGTCGGTGCTCGACCTCGGCCCGGGGTTCACCGCGATCACCGGTGAGACCGGCGCCGGGAAGACCATGGTGGTCACCGCGCTGGGGTTGTTGCTCGGGGGTCGTGCCGACTCCGGTGCGGTGCGCACCGGCTCCAAGCACGCCCGGGTCGAGGGCGTCGTCCGGACCGACCGCACTCCGTCGGTCGTCCGCGGGGTCGAGGACGCCGGGGGAGAGGTCGAGGACGAGCGGGTCGTGCTGGCCCGCCAGGTCTGGGCCGAGGGGCGTTCGCGCGCGTTCGCCGGAGGGGCCGGAGTCCCCGCGGCGGCGCTCGGTGGGTTCGCCGAGGCCCTGGTCGCCGTCCACGGGCAGAGCGACCAGCACCGGCTGCTGCGTCCCGCGGCCCAGCGCGAGGCGCTCGACCGGTTCGCCGGGAGCGAGGCGGCGCAGCTGCGGGAGCGGTTCGCCGCGGCGTACGCCGAGCTGCGCGCGGTCGAGAGGGAACTGGCCGACACCCTGGCCACGGTCCGCGAACGGGCCCGCGAGGCAGACCTGCTCCGCTACGGGCTGGACGAGATCGAGAAGGTCGCGCCCCAGCCGGGTGAGGACGTCGCGCTCGCAGAGGAGGAGAGCCGGCTCGGGTTCGCCGACACGCTGCGCTCGGCGGCCGAGCAGGCGCGTGCGGCGCTGTCCAGCGACGACGGCGGGACCGATGCGCTCAGCATCGTCGGCGCGGCCCGGCGCCTGCTGGACGGGGTCCGCGACCACGACCCGGCCGTCGCCGACCTCGCCGGGCGCCTCGGGGAGGTCACCTACCTGCTCTCCGACCTCGCTGCGGACGTGGCGTCGTACGCCGCGGGCCTGGAGGCCGACCCGGCGCGGCTGGCCGCGGTCTCCGCACGCCGCGCGGACCTCACCGCACTGACCCGCAAGTACGGCGAGACCATCGACGAGGTGCTCGCCTGGTCGGCCGAGGCCGCCACCCGCCTGCTCGCCCTCGACGACACCGACGGACACGTGGAGGCCCTGCGTCGGCGGATCGGGGAGCTGCGCACCGACCTGGCCGAGCTGGGCGGACAGCTCTCCGAGGTGCGCACCCGGGCCGCGGAGACGCTGGCCGACGCGGTCACCGAGGAACTCACCGCACTGGCCATGCCGCACGCACGGCTGACCATCCGCGTCACCCAGCACGCCGTCGGCCCGACGACGAAGGCGGCCGACGACGCGGACACCCTCGAGGTCGGCGGGCGTCGGCTCCGGATGACCAGCAGCGGTCTCGACGAGGTCGAGATGGGGCTGGCGGCCAATGTCGGCGCCGAGCCGCGGCCGCTGGCCAAGGGCGCCTCCGGCGGAGAGCTCTCGCGCGTGATGCTGGGCCTCGAGGTGGTGCTCGCCGGCACGAACCCGGTCCCCACGTTCGTCTTCGACGAGGTCGACGCCGGGGTCGGCGGCAAGGCGGCGGTCGAGATCGGGAGGCGGCTGGCGATGCTGGCGCGCAGTGCCCAGGTCGTCGTGGTCACCCACCTGCCGCAGGTCGCGGCGTTCGCCGACCACCACGTGGTGGTCGCCAAGTCTCACGACGGGACCGTCACCACCTCCGGCCTCACGGTCCTCGACGACGAGGCCCGGTTGACCGAGCTCTCCCGGATGCTCGCCGGCCTGGAGGACTCCGCCACCGCACGGGCCCACGCGCAGGAACTCCTCGACACCGCACGCGGTCGCTGAGCCGGCGCCTGCGACACCTGACCTCCGCACCACCGGGACACAGATCCGCGAGGTCCCCGCGCGGGGCGTCGACGCGTGTCACGATGGCCGGACCATGAAGTTCGGAACGCGCACCTCCGACCGCGGTGAGCCGACCCCCGGTGGTTCCGGGGTCTCCGGGACGGTGCGCGTCGACCGACGCACCAGCGCCGTCCTGCGCCGGCTCAAGCCCGGGGACATCGCGGTCGTCGACCACCTCGACCTCGACCGCTCCAGCGCCGAGGCGCTCGTCGACCACGGCGTGGTCGCCGTCGTCAACGCCTCGCCGTTCATCTCCGGGCGGTATCCCAATCTCGGCCCCGAGGTCCTCGCCCGTGCCGGCGTCGTCCTGCTCGACGACGTGGGCGCCGCCGGCGTGGCCCGCCTCAAGGACGGTCAGCGCGCCCGCCTGGAGGACGGGGCGCTGTTCGTCGGCAGTGACCGCGTCCTGGAAGGTCGCACGCTCTCGCTGGCCGATGTCCAGCAGGCGATGGACGATGCCCGGGAAGGGCTGAGCACCCAGCTCCAGAGCTTCACCCACAACACCGTGGAGTTCCTGCGCCGCGAGCAGGACCTGCTCCTGCACGGGCGCGGCTTCCCGGAGTTGGAGACCGAGTTGAGCGGGCGTCCGGTCGTGGTCGTCGTGCGCGACTTCGACTACGCCGCCGACCTCCGTCGGCTGCGCCGCTTCCTGCGTGAGCGGCACCCCGTCCTGATCGCGGTCGACGGCGGCGCCGACGTGCTGCTGGCCGCCGGACGCACCCCCGACCTGCTCGTGCTGGGCCCGGCGGGTCTGGGCTCCGGTGACGCGGCGACGGGGACCCCGGTGACCGACAAGGCGCTGCGCCGGAGCAAGGAAGTGCTGGTGCACACCGACGAGTCCGGGCGGCTGGTCGGCTCCGAGCGGCTCGACCGTCTCGGCGTACGGCCTCACCGGGTGGCGGCCACCTGCACCACCGAGGATGTCGCGCTGCTGCTCGCCGATGCCAGGAACGCGGAGCTGATCGTGACCGTCGGCACCCACGCGACCCTCGACGAGTTCCTCGACAGCCGGCGGACCGGGCTGGCCTCGACGTTCCTGACCCGCCTGCGCGTGGGTCCGCGGATCGTGGACGCGGGCAGCGTGCCGTCGCTGTACGCCGGCCAGGTCCGGCTCTGGCACCTGATCCTGATCCTGCTCGTCGGGCTGCTGGCCGTCGCCGCCGCGATCGCGACCACGCCGGTGGGCGAGGAGTGGGCCGGCGACCTGATCGACCGAATGCGAGGCCTGCTCCCGTGATCTCCTTCCGCTACCACGTCGTTTCCCTGGTCGCCGTCCTGCTGGCGCTCGCCGCCGGCATCGCGGTGGGCAGCGGGCCGCTCCAGCGCGAGACCGAGACGGGACCGGACGGCTCTGCCCTCCAGCAGCGCCTCGACGACGCCGAGGCGCAGGTCAGCGCGCTCCAGGACGCCGCGACGTACGACGACGACTACGCCGCCTCGACCGCGCCGCGGATGCTGCTGCGGGCGCTGCCCAACCGCGCGGTGACCCTCGTGGTGCTGCCCGGGGCCGAGGAGCGCTCCGTCAGCGAGGTCAGTGCCGCCGTCGACACCGCCGGCGGGACGGTCACCGCCCAGGTCGAGATCACCGAGGCGCTGCTGGACCCGGCCAACCGGCAGCTGGTCACCGAGCTCGCCTCCCAGCTCCAGGACTCCTCCGGGCAGGGACTCGCGATCCCGGCCGGCGCCAGCGGGTACGAACGGTTCGGCCGGCTCCTGGCCTCCGCGATCGGCACCACCCGCCCCGGCGGGCAGGCGGTGACCCCGGACGGGGACAGCATCCTCGCCGCGGTCTCCACCGCCGACCTGGTGACCACCCGCGGCACCGTCGCCCGGCGGGGCAGCCTCGTGGTGCTCGTCGCGGGGCCGCCCTACGGCAGCGCCGACGACCAGGAGGGCGCGGGCGCCATCGTGGCCACGCTGGCCGACGCGCTCGACCTCGGCACCCGGGGCGCGGTCGTCGCCGGACCGCGCAGCTCCGCGGTCGAGACCGGCACGGACGGTGGTACCGGCGTCGTGGCCGCGGTGCGCGCCGACCCCACCGCGGCGGCGCGCGTCTCGACCGTGGACGTCATCGACCGGACCAGTGGTGCGGTGCTGGCCGCGCTCGCCCTGGCCGAGCAACAAGGGGGCGGGGTCGGGCACTACGGGGCGTTCGGTGCGGACGGAGTGCTCCCCCAGCGCGTTGCGGTGCGGACCCCGGCGCCCTGATCGGGTAGCCTAGAAACCCGTGGACGGGCGAGTGTTCTCGCCGCACTTGAATCCGCGGGAGTCCCCCTTGGCCGCTGTGCAGGTCACCAAGCACGTGTTCGTCACCGGCGGTGTCGCCTCGTCCCTCGGCAAGGGACTGACCGCCTCCTCGCTGGGCAACCTGCTGAAGGCCCGCGGTCTGCGGGTCACGATGCAGAAGCTCGACCCGTATCTCAACGTCGACCCGGGCACGATGAACCCGTTCCAGCACGGCGAGGTCTTCGTGACCGACGACGGAGCGGAGACCGACCTCGACGTCGGACACTACGAGCGGTTCCTCGACACCAACCTCAACGCGATCGCCAACGTGACGACCGGGCAGGTCTACTCGCAGGTGATCGCCAAGGAGCGTCGCGGGGACTACCTCGGCGACACCGTCCAGGTCATCCCGCACATCACCAACGAGATCAAGGACCGCATCAGGGCGATGGCCCACGTCGGCGAGGGTCCCGTCGACGTGGTGATCACCGAGATCGGCGGCACCGTCGGCGACATCGAGTCGCTGCCGTTCCTCGAGGCCGCCCGCCAGGTGCGCCACGACGTCGGCCGGGAGAACTGCTTCTTCCTGCACGTCTCGCTGGTGCCGTGGATCGGGCCGTCGCAGGAGCTGAAGACCAAGCCGACCCAGCACTCCGTCGCGGCACTGCGCTCGATCGGCATCCAGCCCGACGCGATCGTGTGTCGCGCCGACCGGCTGATCCCCGAGGGCGTGAAGAAGAAGATCTCGCTCATGTGCGACGTCGACCAGGAGGCGGTGGTCACCGCGGTCGACGCCCCTTCGATCTACGACATCCCCAAGGTGCTGCACAGCGAGGGGCTCGACGCCTATGTCGTGCGCCGGCTGAACCTGCCGTTCCGTGACGTCGACTGGACCGCGTGGGACGACCTGCTGCGCCGGGTGCACCACCCGATCGAGGAGGTCACCGTCGCGCTGGTCGGCAAGTACGTCGACCTGCCGGACGCCTACCTCTCGATCGCCGAGGCGCTGCGCGCCGGAGGCTTCGCGCACGAGGCGCGGGTCAAGATCACCTGGGTGCCCTCGGACGAGTGCGCGACCCCCGAGGGGGCGGCGCGTCACCTGAGCGCGGTCGACGCGGTGCTGGTGCCCGGCGGCTTCGGCATCCGTGGCATCGACGGCAAGATCGGCGCGCTCCAGTTCGCTCGGACCCACCAGATCCCGACGCTGGGCATCTGCCTGGGGCTGCAGTGCATGGTGATCGAGTACGCCCGCAACGTGCTCGGCCTGGACAAGGCCGGATCGACCGAGTTCGACCCGGACAGTCCCGAACCGGTCATCGCCACGATGGCCGAGCAGGAGGCCTTCGTCGAGGGCGCCGGAGATCTCGGCGGCACGATGCGGCTGGGTCTCTACCCGGCCGACCTGGAGCAGGGGTCGGTGGTCGCCGAGACGTACGGCGCGAGCACCGTGCAGGAGCGTCACCGCCACCGCTACGAGGTGAACAACTCCTACAAGGCGCAGTTGGAGGAAGCGGGTCTGGTGTTCTCCGGCCTCGGCACGGAGAACAAGCTGGTCGAGTTCGTCGAGCTTCCGCGCGACGTCCACCCGTACTACGTCTCCACCCAGGCACACCCCGAGCTCCGGTCGCGCCCGACGCGTCCGCACCCGCTGTTCGCCGGACTGATTGGGGCCGCCGTCGCACGGCAGCGCGAGCTGGAGATCCCGGTCGGCGACGCGGCGTTGCGCCGGGTCGACCAGGACTGACCGGCCGGTGCGCCCCGAGGACGACGACCTCACGTCGCTGCTCACCACATTGGGTCCGGCCGACTTGGTCGACCTCCCCGAGCAGTGGCCGTTGCTGGCGCGTGAGGACGTCTGGCGTGGAGCAGCGCCGTTCGCCGTACGGAGCGACCAGATCACGTTGCCGGACGGGGGAGACCCGTTCCGGCGCCTCGTCGTGGAGCATCCGGGTGCGGTCGTCATCCTCGCCGTGGACGAGGTGGCGGACTCTGAGGGGCGGCCGCGCGAGCGCGTGCTGGTGCTGCGGCAGTACCGCCACCCCGCCGAGCGCCGCTTCGTCGAGCTTCCGGCCGGGCTGCTCGACCAGCCGGGGGAGGACCCCGTCGTCGCCGCCCAGCGCGAGTTGCTCGAGGAGGCCGGGCTGGTGGCACGGTCGTGGTCTCCACTGAGCTCGATCTACACCTCGCCGGGCATCAACGCCGAGCGGATCGAGATCTATCTGGCCACCGACCTCGAGCACGTGCCGGACCGGGGCGGCTTCCACCTCCACCACGAGGAGGCGGACATGACCCGGCACTGGGTCGACCTGGACGACCTGCTCGACGCGTGCCTGGAGCGGCGGCTGACCGACGGCCCGCTGGTGACGGCCGTGCTGGCGTACGTCGTGCTGCGCGCCCGGGGACCGAGGGCCGTGTGATGGTGGTCGAGGCACCGGAGACCGTGCGCGGGCCCAGTCCGGTGCAGCGTGCCCTGCGGACCTACCTCGACCATCTCGCCGTGGAGCGCGGCCTGGCGGACAACACATTGAAGTCCTACCGCCGGGACCTGCGTCGCTATCTGCAGTTCCTCGCATCCCAGGGGGTCGACGAACTTGGGAGCGTGGACGAGTCCACCGTGTCGGCCTTCCTGGCACACCTGCGCGAGGGCGACGCCGACCACCCGCCGCTGTCCTCGGGCAGCGCGGGGCGGGCGGTGGTGGCGGTGCGCGGCTTCCACAAGTTCGCCGTGCGTGACGGGCTCTCGACCGCGGACCCGTCGGCGGCGGTTCGTCCGCCGGCGCCGGCGAAGCGCCTGCCCAAGGCGCTGCCTCTCGCCGACATCGAGCGGATCCTCGAAGCCGCGTCCGCGCCGGGGACGGCGTTGGCGTTGCGCGATCGGGCGTTGCTGGAGTTGCTCTACGCCTCCGGCGCCCGGATCTCCGAGGTCGTCGGCCTCGACGTGGACGACCTCGACCTGGAGACGTGCAGCGTGCTGCTGCGGGGCAAGGGCAGCAAGGAGCGGGTCGTGCCCTTCGGGTCCATGGCGCGGGAGGCGCTGGAGGCGTACCTGGTGCGCGGGCGGCCGGCGCTGTCCGCGGCCGGCACCGGTCGCGCCGCGGTCTTCCTCAACGCGCGCGGTGGACGGCTGTCCCGGCAGAGCGCGTGGACCGTGCTGGTGCGCGCCGCCGAACGGGCCGGGGTGACCGCCGAGGTCTCCCCGCACACGCTGCGGCACTCGTTCGCCACGCACCTGCTCGACGGCGGGGCGGATGTGCGGGTGGTGCAGGAACTGCTGGGCCACGCCTCGGTGACGACCACGCAGGTCTACACGCTGGTGACCGTCGACAGCCTGCGCGAGGTGTACGCGACGGCGCACCCGCGTGCCCTCGCTGGTGGTTGAGGAGCGAGCGCAGCGAGTGTGGTGGTTTCGAGACGGGCTCCTGCGTCGCCCTCCTCAACTACCGGGGGTGGTCGTTGTGGGGCTGGTGTGACTGGTGTGACGCATGTGGCGGGAGTCCAGAAAAAGTCGACAAAGCGACGGCGCGGCGTGCAGGAGAGGGTTCGCTGACGGGGCTACGTTCGCGGCGTCCGGGCAGCATGCCGCCGCCTTCTGGCCCGCTACGTCGAGGGCCCTCCGAGGAGCGATCGTGAACCAGTACGGCTCAGGAAACATCGGTTCCAGCGCCACCGAGATGCCCCCGCTGGTGCGGGTGCCGCAACCCGCGAACGCCCCGGCGGCGCCGCTGCCGTTCGCGCGTCAGGCGTCCCCCCAGGCATCGGCCGCGGAGGCCCCCGTTGCGGAGGCCCCCGTTGCGGAGGCCCCCGTTGCGGAGGCCCCCGTTGCGGAGGCCCCCGTTGCGGAGGCCCCGGCCGCGGAGACGCTGATCCCGGCCCCGACCGAGCCGGTGCTCGGTCCCACCGGGCGACCGTTCCCGGACCTGCCCGAGCCGCGGCCGATCTCCATCCACGGCAACGCCCGCGTGATCTCGATGTGCAACCAGAAGGGTGGGGTCGGCAAGACCACCACCACGATCAACCTCGGGGCGGCGCTCGCCGAGCAGGGCCGCAAGGTGCTCCTGGTCGACTTCGACCCGCAGGGGTCGCTGTCGGTCGGTCTGGGTCTCAACCCGCACACGATGGACATGACGGTCTACAACCTGCTGATGCAGCGCGATGTGGACATCCACGACGTCATCGTGTCGACGAACATCCCCGGCATGGACCTGCTCCCCTCGAACATCGACCTGTCGGCGGCCGAGGTGCAACTGGTCCACGAGGTCGCCCGGGAGCAGACGCTGCAGCGGGTCCTGCAGGACGCGATCAACGAGTACGACGTGATCCTGATCGACTGCCAGCCCTCGCTGGGCCTGTTGACGGTCAACGCGCTGACCGCCTCGCACGGCGTGATCGTGCCGCTGGAGTGCGAGTACTTCGCGCTGCGCGGGGTCGCCCTGCTCAAGAACACGATCGACAAGGTCAAGGAGCGGCTCAACCCGCGCCTGGAGATCGACGGTGTGCTCGGCACGATGTTCGACGGGCGCACGCTGCACAGCCGCGAGGTCATGGACCGACTGGTGCAGGCGTGGGGCGACAAGGTCTTCCACACCGTGATCCGCCGGACGGTCAAGTTCTCCGACTCCACGGTGGCCGGCGAGCCGATCACGACGTACGCCGGCACCTCGGCCGGGGCCGAGGCCTACCGCACCCTGGCCAAGGAGGTGCTGGCTCGATGCCACGACGTGTGATCGTTCCGGCGGCGGACGAGCTGTTCCGTCCCACCGCGGTGCCGGACCAGCCCGCCGCCTCCCAGGTGGTCGAGCTGTCCGAGGCCAAGAAGGGCGCTCGTGTCGAGGAGCCGCCGGCTCCCCGCGCGGCGAGCGGACGGGTCAAGCACGACGAGAAGATGACGGTCTACGTCACCTCCGCGGAGCTGCTGGAGATCGAGCACGCCCGGCTGGAGTTGCGGCGTACGCACGGGCTCGCGGTCGACCGCGGACGCATCGTCCGGGCCGCGGTGGCGATGGCTCTGGCGGACCTCGACGAGCGCGGGGCGGACAGTGCGCTGGTGCAGCGGCTGACCGAGGGATGACGGCGGTGACGGTCGAGCCGTCGGCCGCCTTCGAACTCCGCCTGGACAACTTCGAGGGTCCCTTCGACCTGCTGTTGAGCCTGATCGCCAAGCACAAGCTCGACATCACCGAGGTGGCGCTCTCCCGGGTCACCGACGAGTTCATCGCGCACATCAAGGCCGCGGGCGACGTCTGGGACCTCGAGCAGACCTCCTCGTTCCTCCTGGTCGCCGCGACCCTGTTGGACCTCAAAGCCGCCCGGCTGCTTCCCTCCACCGAGGTGGAGGACGAGGAGGACCTGGCGCTGCTGGAGGCTCGCGACCTGCTGTTCGCGCGGCTGTTGCAGTACAAGGCCTTCAAGCAGGTCGCCTCGGTGCTGGAGGAGCGCATCGGCGTGGAGTCGCGGCGCTACCCGCGCGCGGTGGGACTGGAGGAGCGCTTCGCGAACCTGCTGCCCGACGTACTGATCGGGTTGGGGCTGAAGGAGTTCGCCGCGCTCGCCGCCAAGGCGATGGAACCCAAGCCGGTGCTCGAGGTGTCGCTGGCGCACCTGCACGCGCCCGCGGTGTCGGTGAAGGAGCAGGCGGCCCTGGTCGTGGACCGGTTGCGCCGCCAGGGCACGATGACGTTCCGGGCGTTGTGCGCGGACGCCCCCGACACGCTCACCAAGGTGGCGCGTTTCCTGTCGCTGCTCGAGCTCTTCCGGGAGAGCGCGGTCGCCTTCGACCAGGTCTCGCCGCTGGGGGAGTTGACGGTGCGGTGGACCGGCGCCGAGGACGGCGAGATCGACATCCACGACGAGTTCGACGGCGCGCCCGAGGACGAGCCCGGACCCGACCCCAACGCAGAGCCCGACCAGGAGGACAGACCCGATGAGTGAGTCCGCGAGCGAGGTCGTCGACAGCGCCGCCGACAACGACACTGACACCGACAGCGCCGTCGAGAGCACGGCCGCGGAGGTCGAGCCCGGCGAGCTGCCCTTGGCGCTGCTCGACCTGAGGCCCGCCCTGGAGGCGTTGCTCATGGTCGCCGACCAGCCGCTGGACCAGGTCACGCTGGCCACGGCGGTGGGCTACCCGGTGGCCGATGTGGACGCGGCACTCGCCGGCCTGGCCGAGGAGTACGCCGAGCAGGGGCGCGGGTTCGACCTGCGCAATGTCGCCGGTGGTTGGCGCTTCTACACCCGCGAGGAGTACGCGCCGGTGGTGGAGAAGTTCGTCCTCGACGGGCAGCAGGCACGCCTGACCCAGGCGGCCCTGGAGACCCTCGCCGTGGTCGCCTACAAGCAGCCCGTCAGCCGGGCGCGGGTCTCCGCGATCCGTGGCGTGAACGTCGACGGCGTGATGCGCACGCTGCTCGCACGCGGCCTGGTGGAGGAGGCCGGTCAGGACTCCGAGACCACCGCGATCCTCTACCGCACAACCGCCTACTTCCTGGAGCGGATCGGGGTGGAGTCGCTGGAGGACCTGCCGGAACTGGCGCCGTTCCTGCCGGAGATGGAGGACGTCTCCGACTTCGAGCAGCCCGAGCAGCTGGCGGAGCCGGCCGCGGCTCCGGTTCCCGCGGCGTCCGCCCCGCTCTCGGTGCCGACGATGGACGAGGTCGACACCGAGGAGGGCGTCGGCGCGCCGGTCTCGACCGAGCCGGGGACCGTGCAGCACGTGGAGCCCGGAGCGCCTGGGACCATGGGGGAGTGAACCCCGAGATCGCCCTGGACGACGACGGGCTGGTGCGCCTGCAGAAGTTGCTCGCCCAGTCCGGTGTGGCGAGTCGCCGCAAGTGCGAGGAACTGATGCTCGACGGCCTGGTCGAGGTCGACGGAGAGATCGTCACCCGGCTCGGCACGAAGGTCGACCCGCGCACCGCGGTGATCCGCGTCGACGGCAAGCGGCTCCCGCCGATCAGCGCGCACGTCTACCTGGCGCTGAACAAGCCGCGCGGCGTGGTGTCCACGATGTCGGATCCGCAGGAGCGGCGGACCCTGGGTGACCTGGTCGCCGACCGGCCCGAGCGGCTGTTCCACGTCGGCCGGCTCGACACCGACACCGAGGGCCTGATCCTGCTCACCAACGACGGCGACTTCGCGCAGAAGGTCGCGCACCCGTCGTACGAGCTGGACAAGACCTATGTCGCCGAGGTCGAGGGCGTGGCGGACAAGGCGGTGGTGCGACGCCTGCGTGACGGCGTCACCCTGGACGACGGACCGGTGCAGGTCTCGCGCTGCCGGGTCGTCTCGGCCGGCCGCGACCGCTCGATCATCGAGCTGACCATCCACGAGGGCCGCAACCGGATCGTGCGCCGGCTGCTGGAGCACGTCGGCCACCCGGTGCGGCGCTTGACGCGCACCGCGATCGGCCCGGTCGTGCTCACCGGCCTGCGCAGCGGCGAACTGCGCGACCTCACCCGCGACGAGCTCGGCACCCTGCTGGACGCGGCCAGGCTCTGAGCCGCGCGCCCGCGGACGCCGAGCGGCGACTAGGGTGCTGACGTTTCCGGCAGTCGCTGGGGGAAGGTGAGGTGGAGAGCATGGCGGTGCGTGCGGTCCGTGGCGCGACCCAGCTGGAGGAGGACACCCGCGAGCACATGCTCGAGCGGGTGGCCGAGATGGTCACCGACGTGATGGCCTCCAACGACCTGGTCGTCGACGACTTCATCAGCATCATCTTCACCGCCACCTCCGACCTGGTCTCGGAGTTCCCGGCGTACGCCGCGCGGCGGCTCGGCTTCGACGACGTCCCGCTGATCTGCGCGAAGGAACTGGAGATCGCCGGCTCCATGCCGCGCGTGGTGCGGATGATGGCGCACGTCGAGACGCCGCTGACGCGTGCCGCGGTCACCCACGTCTACCTGCACGGCGCGGCAAACCTGCGTCGTGACCTCGCCAGGGTGCGTGAGGTGCCCGACGAGGACCGGGAGTGACTTCTCTGCAGGGCCCCGTCCTGGTCGTCGGCGCCGGGCTGCTGGGCACCTCGATCGGGTTGGCGCTGCAAGCGCGTGGTGTCGAGGTGCTTCTTGCCGACGTCTCGGAGGAGAACGTCCGGACCGCGTCCGGTCTCGGGGCCGGGACGCCGTACGCCGGTGACGCCCCGCCTGCGCTGGTCGTGGTCGCCGTCCCGCCGGACCATCTGGCCGAGGCCGTCGCCGCGGCCCTGCGGGACACCGCGGCGGTCGTCACCGACGTCGGGTCGGTGAAGTCGGCGCCGCTGGCCGCCGTGCGGGCGCTGGTGGGGGAGCAGGAGCTCACCCGGTACGTCGGCTCGCACCCGATGGCCGGCAGCGAGCGGTCGGGCCCGTTGGCGGCGTCCTCGACGCTCTTCGAGGGTCGCCCATGGGCGATCACGCCGCACGCGACCTCGTCGGCGGAGGCGGTGGCGGCAGTGGAGGCGCTGGTCGCGGCCTGCGGGGCGACGGCGTTCCGGTTCACTCCCGAGGAGCACGACCTCGCGGTGGCGCGGACTTCCCACCTGCCGCACCTGGTCGCCGCCCTGGTCGCGGGAACCCTGACCGGTGCCCCCGCGGAGCACCTGGCGCTGTCGGGTCAGGGGGTCCGTGACGTCACCCGGATCGCCGCCGGCGACCCGGGGCTGTGGCAGCAGATCCTGACCGCCAACGCGGACGCGGTCAGCGGCCTGCTGCGACGGATGCGTACGGACCTCGACGACCTGCTCCTGGCGCTCGAAGCCGGGTCGCGCCCGGATCTGGTCACGATCCTGTCGCGCGGGGTGGCCGGCACCGGGGTGATCCCCGGCAAGCACGGCGGCGTCGCCGTCGCGGAGACCGGTGTCTTCGTCATCGTGCCCGACCACCCGGGCGAACTGGCCCGGCTGCTGGCCGACGTCGGCGAGATCGGAGTCAACATCGAGGACCTGCGCATCGACCACGACCCCGGCCGGCCGGTCGGTCTGGTGGAGCTCACCGTGGCCGCGGATCGTGCCGAACACCTGCTCGCCGCGCTCGCGGACCGGGGCTGGACCGGACACCGGTAGACTCGACCACTGCGCCCCTGGCCTGACGTCGGGGCGTTGTCTGTGTGAGGAGTCTGCATGTCCACCCCCACCGACCCCGTGTCAGCCCTGCGCCCGGTCGTGGTCGCTGCCGACGGCACCTCGGGCTCGGGCAAGTCCAGCACCTGCCGCGGTGTCGCGTCGCGGCTCGGCCTGCGCTACCTCGACACCGGGGCCCAGTTCCGTGCGGTCACCTGGTGGATGCTCGACCAGGGCGTCGACGTCCACGACCCGGCGGCGGTCGCAGCGCGCTGCGCCGAACCGCAGGTGGAGTCGGGCACCGACCCGTCCGCGCCCACCATCACCGTCGACGGCCGTGACGTGTCGGCCGAGATCCGCACCGGCGAGGTCAGCGACGCGGTCAGCCCGGTCGCGACCGTGCCCGAGGTCCGGGCCCGCCTGCTGGACCTGCAGCGGGAGATCATCGGCGCCGCCCTCGCGCACGGCGTGGGGATCGTGGTCGAGGGACGCGACATCGGCTCGGTGGTGTGGCCGCAGGCCGAACTCAAGCTCTTCCTCACCGCGGACGTCGCGGCGCGCGCGGCCCGGCGTACAGCGGAGCACGAGCACCTGGCTGATGTCGCCGCCACCGAGGCGAACCTGAAGGAGCGCGACCGGATCGACTCCGGCCGCGCGACCGCACCCCTGACCCGCCCCGACGGCGCGGTCGAGATCGACACCACCCATCACACCCTCGAGCAGGTCATCGACCTGGTCGCCGATCTGGTCGAGGAGGCCGCACGATGACCGAGGAGCACATCGGGGACGTCCCCGTGGTCTCACCGCCGGTGCTGGCCGTCGTCGGTCGGCCCAACGTCGGCAAGTCCACGCTCGTCAACCGGATCATCGGACGCCGTGAGGCGGTCGTGCAGGACGTCCCCGGGGTCACCCGGGACCGGGTGTCCTACGACGCCACCTGGAACGGGCGCGCCTTCACCGTCGTCGACACCGGCGGCTGGGACCCCGACGCGCGCGGCCTGGCCGAGGCGATCCGGGCCCAGGCCGAGATCGCGGTGAGCCTGGCTGACGCCGTGCTGTTCGTGGTGGACGCGACCGTCGGGATCACCGACGCCGACGAGGCCGTGGTGCGGATCCTGCGCAAGTCCGGCAAGCCCGTCGTGCTGGCGGCCAACAAGGTCGACGACCTCAAGATGGAGGCCGAGGCGGTCTCGCTGTGGGGCCTGGGGCTGGGGGAGCCGTACCCGGTCTCGGCCGTGCACGGCCGCGGCTCGGGTGACCTCCTGGACGCCGTGCTGGCGGCGCTGCCGGAGACCCCGGACCAGGACGCCGTGGCGCCGACGCCGGGTGGCCCTCGGCGGGTGGCGATCGTGGGCAAGCCGAACGTCGGCAAGTCCTCGCTGCTGAACAAGTTGGCCAAGGAGGACCGTGTCGTCGTCGACGACGCCGCGGGCACCACCGTGGACCCCGTCGATGAGCTCATCGAGCTGGGTGGCCGCCCCTGGCGCTTCATCGACACCGCCGGCATCCGCAAGCGGGTCAAGGAGGCCTCGGGGCACGAGTACTACGCCTCGCTGCGCACCAATGCTGCCGTCGAGCGGGCCGAGGTGTGCGTGATGGTCGTGGACGCCTCGCAGCAGATGTCGGAGCAGGACCAGCGGATCATCACGGCGGTTGCCGAGACCGGTCGCGCGCTGGTGATCGCCTTCAACAAGTGGGACCTGGTCGACGAGGAGCGCCGCTACTACCTCGACAAGGAGATCGAGCGCGAGCTCGTGCGGGTGCAGTGGGCGCCGCGGGTGAACATCACCGCGCGCACCGGCTGGCACGTCGACAAGCTCGTGCCGGCGCTCGACGCGGCGCTGGAGGGGTGGTCGACCCGGATCTCGACCGGCCAGTTGAACTCCTTCCTCGGGCGGCTCGTGGCCGAGCACCCGCACCCGGTGCGGTCGGGCAAGCAGCCCAAGGTGCTCTTCGGGACGCAGGCCTCGACCGAGCCGCCGACGTTCGTGCTGTTCACCTCGGGGCAGTTCGATGCGGGCTACGTGCGCTTCATCGAGCGCCGCCTGCGTGAAGAGTTCGGCTTCGTCGGGTCGCCGGTGCACATCGAGATCAAGCCGCGCGTGAAGAAGGACCGGCGCCGCTGATGCGGGTCGGTTGTCGCCCCGCCCTCGGGCTGGGGTAAGGTTTCGTCGGTCCTGCTGCCCCGGTGGCGGGACCGAGCCACGGGCTGTGGCGCAGCTTGGTAGCGCACTTGACTGGGGGTCAAGGGGTCGCAGGTTCAAATCCTGTCAGCCCGACCATATTTGTCATACTTTCGACCGGTGCAAATCGGGTCATATTGGTGGCCCAGATTTGAACTTTTCCGAGGGATTCGCAAAGCTCAGATTTCGGCGTACTCGCCGCTAGACCTTGGACAGGCTTCTGGCCGTGGTTGTGGGCGTCTGACCTGCGAGGATGCGGTTTGCAGCTGCTGGTGATGCGGGGTCGGAGGTGGGTGACATGAGTCCGCCTCGGGAACGGCTTGTCCAACGTTTATTCGACGTTTATTCCGGACTGGTGGTGGGGTGGACCCTCTTCACCGGGTGCGTGGCCAGTTGAACTGATCGCGACGGTTGAGGCGAGTCGGTCGGTGGCCCAGGCCCAGTCGATGCGTTCTTGTTCGAGGCGGACCCGGTGCCCGAGGTGGTCGGTGACGAGGTCGTCGTAGAGGGCGACTTCCTCACGAGTGAGGCGAGGGAGTCGTGCGTGCGTGGGCGAGGGTTCGGCGCCCCAGCGGTCGCGGTGCTTCAGGAGGGTGGCGCGGTCCATGAGGAACGACTGGGTCTGGGGGAGGTAGGCCCGGAGTTGGTCGAGGATCGCGAAGCCGTGGGTGTCGAGGTCGCCCCAGTAGTAGGTTGTCGCTGATGTGAGCCAGGGGAGTCGGCCGACGTGGGCGACTTCGAAGCCTTTGCCCCACAGGACGATGCCGTGGTCGGGGATGGGGACGCTGAGGTAGGTGATCTCGTTCTCGACCACGAGGGCAGTGGTGACGTCGAGCGCGAGGAGCGGGAGCTCGTCGGCGCGCAGGGCGAGCTCGTTGATGCCGGGGAGGGGTCCCAGGGCGGGGTGGGGGCGGAGGCGGACGAGGTCAGGCTTGGTGCGAAGGCCAAGCTCTGCGACGAAGCCAGCGGCGGTGCTCGGCACCTCAAGGAGTTGCGCGAGGACGGCTCGGTGGCGTTCGGCGGTCTTGGTGTCGACTCCCGGTGCACTGATCTGGCGCAGGTACAACCCGGACCCGCGGTGCTGGTCAAGCCAGCGGTAGGCCTCGAGCACCTGGGGCCAGGCGTCGGCGGCGGCGAGCGCTTTGTGGGGGTGGAGGGAGGCCCACTGGTGGGCGCGGGGGGTCTCCACGCTGAGGTGGAGGATGTGGTCGTAGGCATCGACGGTGTCGCGGACCCCGAGCAGTCTCCAGGCTTGGGCGTAGGTGGTCAGATGTGCTCGCGTCGGGATGTGGTTACGGCCGATGTGGCGACCGCCGATGGGGGAATAGGCCAGGGTGTAGGAGGCGTTCCCATGGCCCCCGCGTTCGAGGGTGGCGACCCAGTCCTGAGCGCGGCCGAGGTCCTCGCCGAGCTCGCGGGCCGTGGGCCCGCGGAGCGGGAGATCGAAAGCGGGGAAGGGTTCCTGCGCCGCATGGGCCCGCAGGAGAGTGCCGTCGTCCCAACGCTTGCGGACCTTGGCCTTGAGATCGGACGGGGTTGTCCACGTGGAGCTGCTGGTCAAGGGCGGTCTCGCAGTTCGTGGAACTCCTCGATGGTGAGCATGTGGAGCCGAGAGGCGGTGCCGTCCTGGTTGTCGACGAATCCGATGGATCTGACGTAGGGCTCGATGATGTGCACCTTCTGTAGCGGGGTGACGATGAGTAGCTGCAGGCCGAGCTTGCCGAACAGGTCGAGGGCGTAGCGGGTGGAGGCATCCGAGCCTCGGCCGATGGCTTCGTCGATGGTGGCGAACCGGAAGTCTCGTGAGCGCTGCACGCCCCACTCCAAGCCGAACTGGTAGGCCAGGGAGGCAGCGAGGATGGTGTAGGCCAGTTTTTCCTTCTGCCCGCCGGACTTGCCGTCGGAGTCGGTGTAGTGCTCCCACTCGTGGTCGGTGTCGTTATCGCGTTCGGAGGCGGAGAAGGTGAACCAGTTGCGGACGTCGGTGACGCGGCGGGTCCAGGCCTTGTCGGCTTCGGCGTAGCCTTCGCGCCCACGGAACCGTTCGATGATCCGCTGGACCTCGAGGAAGCGCTGCTCGGAGTAGTGGTCGTCCTCGGGCGTCAGCGCGTCGTCGGTGGCCTGGCGCAGGTCGGTCCGGAAGGTGCGGACGTCGTGGTTTGTCGTCGGCTCGGCCTGGAGGCGGATGTGGCGTCCGGGGTTGTAGTCGATCGCGCCCAGGGCCTCGTTGATCCGGGCGACGCGTTGGTGGATCTCGTCGGCCTGGCGTCGGAGCCAGGCGTTGAACGAGGCGAGCTCGCGGATGGTGTTGGTGTTCAGCTGCCGCTTGAACTCGGTCTCGAACCGGGGCAAGTCGTCGGAGGCCACCTTGGCGTGGAAGGCGACGAACTCCTCACGGGCGTCCTGATGGGCGTCGAGGTCCGCGCGCAACTCGGGCCACCGGGTCAGGAAGGCGTTCATCGCACCGACCAGTGCAGTGGTCAGGCCCCCGATCTCGCGGCCCAGGTGCTCGATCTTCTTGTGAAGGTCGTCGGCGAGGAAGTCGCCGGCTGCTGCGCAGTCCTCGGCTGTGGCAGGCTGCCGCCGCTTGCCGAGCCGTGCGCTGAGCTGGTCGTAGGAGGCACGGGCCGCGTCGACCACGGCGGCGGACTGGCTGGAGATGAAGTTGTGGTCGCATTCCTGGCCGCGCCGACACCGCTCCGCCTCGACGGCGGTCGTGGCGAGCCGTCCGGTGAGATGCCCAAGGGTGGCGGCTACTTCCTCAGCGTTGGACTGGTTACTGGCCAGAGCACGGGTGAGCTCCACGAGACGACTGGATCCTGCTTCCAGCCGGTTCCGCTCGGCGTCATGTTCGGTCGCCCGGCCGGCTGCCTCCTCGTGGTCGATCTCCCCCCAGGAGTCATAGTCGGCAAGGCGCGCCAGGGCAGCCGCACGAGCATTGAGTGCCTCCCGGTCCCGGTCTGCGGACTCGAGGGACGAGGCAAGGCCCTCCAGAGCCTGGGACACCTCGGCCGCCTCGATCCGGAGCGCGTTGATCTTGCGTTCGTTGGACCAGCCAAGGACCCACGTCCGGGGGTCATCGACCCGCGATCGGTCGTCCTTCTCGTGGCGCTCGCCGGAGCGGACCTGGCCTTCGCGGGTGACCGATCGCCGTTCGGTGCGGAACTGGGCCCGGGTGTCGACGCAGCGATAGTCGGCGCGTCGGGTGAGCTCGTCGACCAGATAGTCCTCGAACCGGCCAGACCGGGCCTCCACGCAGTCGGCCAGGAGCAGGCCGGTACCTGGCTCACGCTGCAGGCGGACTCGACGCTCCGGAACGCGTTCGTAGACGAGCTTGGCCCCCACGGTGGCGCCGTTTCGGCCCCGGTAGGTGAGCCGGTGGCTGTTGACCCAGCCGGCGACCTGCTCGTAGTGCTCATGTGGAACCAGGAGGGACAGTGCGAACCCGCGCAGGACCCGCTCTGCGGCGCCCCTCCACTCGGCTCGATCCTCACGCACGTCGAGGAGCTCGCCGGCATAGGGGAGATCCTCGATAGCGAGATCGAGATCGGCGCAGAGCTGTTCGCGGAGCTCGGTGTGGCTCATCGGGAGGTTGCTGGTGCGCTGCTGGAGGCTGGTCAGCTCGGCCAGGATCGACTGCTGTCGGGACAACAACTCACCGCTCTCGCGGTGCAGCGAGGCGACGCGATCGTCCTGGGAACGCTTGGCCTCGGCGAGCGAGGGGCGAAGCTGGTCGATCCGGGTACGCAGGGCGGCGAAGTCAGCGGCGGTGTTCACGGCCGGCAACCCGGCGTCGGCGATGGCGGAGTCGAACCGCTGCCGACGACTCCTGCGTTGCTCGGCTTGGCTGCGCGCCTCGGCGGCGAGCCGCTCGAGTTCACCGATGCGGTCCCCGCCGGCACGGGCGCGTTCCTCGATCAACCTCTCACGTTCGCCCGCGAGGGTCCTGGCCTGATCCTCGGCGAGGGCCTTCTCCTGAGTCAGCTGCTGACGGGTCGCTTGGTGGCTTGCGATCTCCTCGGACAGCAGCTGGGCGCGGAGCTCAGCGATGAAGAGCGGACCGCGGAGTGTTGGGTCTCCAAGGCCGCGCGTTCACCCAGGCTCGTGTCGTACTTCGCGGCGGTCGTCACGATCGGGGTCAGCGCCTCCAACTGCTGACGCGCACGCGTGACCAGTTGATGGGCCTTAGTGAGGTCCTCGAAGTGGGCGATGATGCCGCGAACCTTGTCGCCGGCGTCGGCGGGCTCAAGCATGTGGTCGCGTACGAAGTCGTTGAGGTTGCCCACCGACTTCATGGACACCGTCTGGTGGAACAGCTCCAGGGCCTGATCGGAGCGGATCCCGAGCAGGCGTCGTAGCGAGACCGAGTA
The DNA here is from genome assembly GCA_044224695.1 of Marmoricola sp. Lineage (GTDB taxonomy): Bacteria > Actinomycetota > Actinomycetes > Propionibacteriales > Nocardioidaceae > Marmoricola_A. The sequence continues at coordinate 24,781 of JBGAJX010000040.1, forward strand.
CTTCGGGAAGTCGTCGAACACCTCGGCACCACCGGCCTTCAGTCGCTTGCGCAGGTCGGGGAGCGCGGAGCCGAAGTCGGAGAGTTCGGCCTCGACGGAGAGGGCCTTGGTGGCGGTCACAAAGAACCGGTACGGCTGGCCGGTGGTGTCGCGTTGCTGGAACACCTGGGCGAGGGTGACGGTCTCGTCGTATCCGTCGTTGCTGAAGACTCCCAGGATCACCGAGTATGTCCCGCCGCCCTGGCGAAGCCCGACCGGGCGGGACGCGCCGGTGGCTTCGTTGCGCTCGGTCTTGTAGTGGCCCTCGACGTAGGAGCGCAGCGTGCGTTCTCGCGAGTCCGCCCCGGCGGCCTTGTTGTAGGAGATGCGGTGCGCCGGCATGAGCAGGGTCGTCACCGCGTCGACGACCGTGGACTTCCCCGAGCCGATGTCGCCGGTAAGGAGGCCGTTGTCACCCTGCGGGGAGAGCCGCCAGACCCGGCCGTCGAAGGTGCCCCAGTTGAACAGCTCCACCTGCTGAAGCCGATAGCCGGCACGACTGACTCCGGGCTGCGCGGAAAGGTCCAGGGTCGAGAACAGGCCGTCACTCATCCTCGACTCCCTGGGCGGTCGCCGCGTACTCAGCCAGCTTGGCCCCGAAGTCACCAAGCGTCTCGGCATCCACGTACGCCTTCAAGATGCGTCGTACCTCCCACAGGTGGGGTTGGGACCGAAGGGGCCGGAGGAAGCCCAACTCCACGGTCTTCCGGATGGTGCTGTCGACCAGGTCGACAGTCTTCGCGTCGTTGCTGGAGTCGGGGAGGAACAACCGCATCGACTCGACGAGCTGGTCGCGACTCACGACCAGCTGACCTTCGCCGCCGTCGTTCTCGTGTTGCAGCAGGTGCTTGCGCAGGAGACCCAGCAGCAGGCTCACGTGGTAGGTCAGGGCCCGCCGCCGCACCAGACGAGGCAGCTCGGGCTCGCCCTCGGCGGCCTCCGCTGACCTGAGGTACGCATACCCCTCGACATCGTCGACCACGACCTGGACGCCGATCGTCGCGAAGTGGTCCCGGACTGCTCCGCCGCGGCGTTCGAGGGTGAGCCAGGCGTCCTCCTCCGACTCCCGATACACGACTCCGCGCATCAACCGAATGATCGTGGAGCCGACTGAGATCTGGTCGCTGCCGCTCATGCTCGGGTCACCGTCACTTCTGGGAGCCGCACCCTTTGCCGTCGACCATCGACGCCGACGAACTCGACGAGGGACTCGCCTTCCTCTGCCAGCGTGACCTCGAGGTCCGGGTCGTCCAACGCCAGGTAGCCGACGATCTCGGCCGCTCCCTGCTCCACGGGGAACAGCTTCAGAATGTCCTCCAGCCGGGCCGCGCTCCGCGGTGGTACCACCGAGCGGATGTTCGCCGCGAGCCGGGAACCATCGACGAACCGTTGACCCACCAGGGCCTCGATGTTGATCTGCTCGGCGGGCGCCGGGAGTAGCAGGCTGTTCACCGTGGCGACCGGTCGGGCATCGTGCAGGGGTCGCTCAAGGGGCAGGGTGATGCCGATGCCGGGCACATCCATCTCGATGCCGCACTCTGGCGGCTCACCACGGGCCTGGACAGCCGCCGCCTCCACCGTCCGGATCAGCTCGGCCACGCGACGGTTCTCCAGCCAGAGCTGGTCATCGAGGAACCTGCGCAACTGCTCGGAGATCTGGCGAACCGTGCGTTGCGCACGGTCGGCGGCCTCCGACCAGTCGTGATGAACGGTCCGCAGCCGCTGGTCCGCTTCGACCGCCGCCATCGACTGCACCGCCGTCAACAACCTCGACAGCTCCTCCTGCCGCGCCTCGGACAGCAGGAAGTCGTAGAAGGCCTGGAAGCTCCGCCCCTGGTCCGAGGTCGCGATGTCGGCACGGTTCTCCACCAGATCCGCGAGCAACTCACCCTTCCCGCCCTCCCAGGTCGCGATGCGCTCACGAGCCCCCCGGCCGAGAGCGCGAAAGTTCTCCTCGACCTCGCGGAAGTCGCTCAACAGCTCCCGCGCGGTGCCCGCGAACTGCTGGTACCGATCACGCAAGCCAGTCTCATCGAGCACCGCCACCCGCCCTGCCTCAGCCTCAGCGATCTCCCGGTCCAGCTCGGCACGGCGCTGCCGCAAGTCGGCCAGACGCACCTCGGGGTCACTCTCGGCACCTTGCACGATCTCCCGGAGCAGCCCGACCAGCGTGTGCAAGCGAGACTCGGTGCCCACGAACGCCCGCGACCTCAGCCCGCTCACCCAGGAGTAGGCCTTCTCGAAGGCGGCGGTGGCGTTGTAGTGGACCTCATCCGAACCCTCCGGGTAGGCGGCATGAAGCCACCCGCGGTCAGGATGTGCCCAGTCCGTCAAGTACTCCGAGGCCCCTCGCGGGAACCGCGGCGAGTCCAGCAAGGCGTTCGCGGCGTACAGCGCGTCATCCAGCAGCGCGGTGAGCTCCGACGCGGCCACCTCGCCATGGTTCTCCTCCACGAAGTACCGGCCCAGGAAAGCCAGGACCAGCGGCGCACTGTCCGCACGGAGCAGCCGCCAAGCCGGATGACGCTCCCGCATCGTGTTGATCTCGTCGTAGTCCACCAGTGCTCCTGCTCGTTCGGACAAGCCTAAAGACTGGCGCCGACACAATCGACAGCCGACCTACCCAAGTCCCTGCCAGAGGGTCGAGCCGCCAGCAGAGGCCGTCACAAACCTTCGGGCAGCAGGACGAATGAGTCGGCGTGGCGTGGCCGCACAGTCGTGAAGTGCCGACGGTCGATGGTGGCGATCTCGATGACGCCGAGCCGTTCGGCGAGGGCGATGACAGAGGCGTCGGTGGTGCCGAGGCGGAGGTCGTCGTACTGAGTGACGAGTTCGGCCATCCGGGCGTAGTCAGCCGTCGTCAGGTCGACCGGCTCGAACGCTCCTTCGGCCACGCCCGCGAGGAACGCGGACTCCAACTCAGCCCGGATCCACCACCAGTGATTTCGTGAGTGGTGGTTTCGATGGATCGCGGCGGGGACCGGCTGGTGGGCGTGGCTGACCTGCCGGTCGGTGCCGGCTCTTCCACTTCGAGGTCCTTGGTCGTGCCTGCTGGGG
>JBGAJX010000004.1:0-183514 GCA_044224695.1 Marmoricola sp.
GCGCCATAAGGTGGCGTTCTGCACGCCGTTCTCCGCTCACTGGTTCCTGTTCCTAGACAGCTCAGAAACCTAGACAGGGAACGGCGTGCTCACGATTCAGGCGCGCTCAACCACCCACGGAAGCGTCAGAAGAGCCAGAATTCTTCGTGTAGCGAGCGTTCCAGACAACGGGGAGAACTACCCGGATTCCTGACCGGGGAGATACGCACTTCCCCAGCGACCCCGGTGGACTACCTGCTCGACCGGGCGGCGCCCGCGCCGGATCGACCCGGCCGACCCGGTGTCCTCAGCCCGGTGCCCCAACGTCAGCGCCCCGATCGGGCTGTAGTCCTCGGGGATGTCGAACGCGGCCCGGAACGCGTCGGTGCGGTCGGCCGGCAGGCCGAAGAAGCAGCCGACGAGACCCTCGTCCACCGCCGTGAGCAGGATGAGCAGCGAGGCCATCGCCGCGTCCATGTGCCAGTAGGGGACAGGGAATCGTTGGCTGGCCGAGGCGCCGCGCTGCTTGTCGGGCTCGGAGTAGCGCGCCCGGTAGGCCGCCTCGTGGGAGAGCGGCACCACGATCACCGGCGCCGTCATCATGCCGCGCAGCCAGGAGTCCGGGCGCTCGAGGCGCTCGGCGGCGGTCACCTCCCAGTAGCGGCGGACGTCGTCCGGGGTGTCCAGCACCAGGAAGGCCCAGCCCTGGGTGAAACCCGCCGAGGGCGCGTGCAGCGCGTTGCGCAGCGCGCGGTCGAGGACCTGAGGGTCGACCGGCTCGGACGAGTAGTTTCGGACCATCCGTCGCCGGCGGACCACCTCGGAGAACTCCATCCGGCCATCATGCCCAGCAGACCGAGGAGCAGACGACGATGAGCACCTTCGCCACGATGTGGCGCGACCTGAGCCCTCTGGGGCGCCTCGCCGGGACCGGCGGCTACCGGCGGCAACCCTTCACGCCCGCCGAACGCGAGTGCCGGGCGTGGTTCGACGACGAGGCCCGTCGTCGGGACCTGCGACTGGAGGAGGACGGGTTCGGCAATGTGGTCGCCTGGTGGGAGCCGACCGGGGCGAGCGGTCCCGCACTGCTGACCGGCTCGCACCTGGACTCCGTCGTCGACGGCGGGGCGTACGACGGGCCGCTCGGTGTGGTCTCCGCGCTCGCGGCCCTCGACGTTCTCCGCGACCGTGGTCACGTGCCCGACCGGGCTGTGGGCGTGGCGGTCTTCGCGGAGGAGGAGGGCTCACGGTTCCCGGTCGCCTGCCTGGGATCGCGCCTGGCCACCGGGGCGCTGGCCTGGGAGCAGGGCCGGGCGCTGCGCGGGGCCGACGGCGTTCCGCTGGGCGACCTGGTGCCGGGCCCCGGAGGTCCGGATCTCCTCGCCGGTGTCGGCGCCTACCTCGAACTGCACGTCGAGCAGGGGCGCCACCTGGTCGACGCGGACGCAGCCGTCGGCGTCGCCAGCGGGATCTGGCCGCACGGCCGCTACCGGTTCGACGTCACCGGCCGGGCCGACCACGCGGGCACCACCCGGATGGAGGACCGCGTCGACCCGATGCTCACCTGGGCGATGACGGTGCTGGCGGCCAACAAGCAGGCCCGGCTCACCGGGCAGCGCGCCACCTTCGGCCGGGTCGTCGTCGAGCCCGGGAGCACCAACGCGATCCCCGGCCGGGTGACCGGCTGGCTGGATGCACGCGCGTCCTCGACCGCCGAACTGGAGGCTCTGGTCGCAGCGATCGTCCGGCAGGCCGGCGACCGGGCCGGACGGGACGGCACCTCCCTGGAGGTGACCGCGGAGTCGGTCTCGGCCGAGGTCGGCTTCGACGCCGATCTGCGGGACCGCCTGGCCGGGCTCGCCGGGTGGCCGGTGCTGCCGACCGCCGCCGGCCACGACGCCGGCATCCTGCAGGGCGCCGGCATCCCCAGCGCGATGCTCTTCGTGCGCAACCCCACCGGGGTCTCGCACAGCCCCGACGAACACGCCGAGGCGGCGGACTGCGAGGCGGGCGTGACCGCCCTCGCCGATGCGCTGGCGACCCTGACCGGCGGTGCCGCGTGACGGCGTACTGGCTGGAGCATGCGTGGCTGCCCACGGGACTGGCGAGCGGCGTCCGCGTCGAGGTCGTCGACGGGCGCTTCGCCGCCGTGGCGCCCGGGCCGCAGGCCGGCGCGCAAGGCCTCACGGGGCTCACGGTCCCGGGTCTGGCCAACGCCCACAGCCACGCGTTCCATCGGGCGCTGCGGGCGCGGACCCAAGCCGACCGGGGCAGCTTCTGGACCTGGCGCGACCAGATGTACGCCCTGGCCGAGCGGCTCACACCCGACGGCTACCGCACCCTGGCCGCGGCCGTGTTCGCCGAGATGGTGGCCGCCGGCTACACCGCGGTGGGGGAGTTCCACTACCTGCACCACGCACCAGGCGGCACGCCGTACGCCGACCCGCACGCCATGGCGCACGCGCTGGCCGAGGCCGCGCACGAGGCGGGGATCCGGCTGACCCTGCTCGACACCTGCTACCTGGCCGCGGGGATCGGTCGGGCGCCCGAGGGGGTGCAACGGCGGTTCAGTGACGGGACGGCGGACGCCTGGGCGGAGCGGGTCGAGGACCTGCGCGGGGCGGTCGACGTGCGCGTCGGCGCCGCGATCCACTCCGTGCGCGCCGTGCCCGACGACGGGATCCCCGTGGTCGCGGCGTGGACGGACCGGCACGAGGCGCCCCTGCACGTGCACCTCTCCGAGCAGGTGGCCGAGAACGAGGAGTGCCGCGCGGCCTACGGGCGCACCCCGACCGAGGTGCTCGCCGACCACGTCGCCTGGGGGCCCCGCGCGACCGCCGTGCATGCCACGCACCTGAGCGACAACGACGTCCGGCTGCTGGGGCAGGCGCGCGCGTTCGCCTGCTTCTGCCCGACCACCGAGCGCGACCTGGGCGACGGCATCGGGCCCTCGCGCCGGCTGCACGCGGCCGGGTCGCGGCTCACGATCGGCTCCGACAGCCACGCGGTGGTCGACCCCTTCGAGGAGATGCGTGGTGTCGAGCTGGACGAGCGACTCGCGGAGCGCACCCGTGGGCACTGGTCAGCGGCGGAACTGCTGACCGCCGGCACCGAGGCCGGCCACGAGAGTCTCGGACATCCCGACGCCGGACGTATCGAGGTCGGCGCACGCGCGGACCTGGTGACCCTCGACCTGGCCAGCCCCCGCACGGCCGGGTGCCCGGCCGGAGCCGAGACGGTCGTTTTCGCGGCGTCCGCGGCCGACGTGGTCCACGTCGTGGTCGACGGTCGTGTCGTGTTCCGGGGCGAGGATGCTGCCGAGGTGGGCCGCCGGCTGGCCGCCGCGATCGAGGAGGTGTGGGCATGAGTAGCCTGCTGGTGACCGGCATCGGTGAGCTGACCACGAACGACCCGTCCCGGGGCGAGGGCCTCGGTCTGGTGCGCGACGCCGCCCTGGTGGTCGAGCACGGTCGCGTGGCTTGGGTCGGGGCGGGCGCGCAGGCGCCGGCGGCGGACACGGCGTACGACGCGGGTGGCCGTGCGGTCCTCCCGGGCTTCGTCGACTCGCACGCGCACCTGGTCTTCGCCGGTGACCGGGCCGAGGAGTTCGCGGCCCGGATGGCGGGGAAGCGGTACGACGGCGGAGGCATCCGCAGCACCGTGCGCGCCACCCGCGCCGCCTCCGACGAGCAGCTCGGCGCGAACCTGCTGCGCCTGCTCGGCGAGATGCGCCGGCAGGGGACGACGACCGTCGAGGTCAAGAGCGGCTACGGGCTGACGGTGGCCGACGAGGCCCGGACGCTGGCCCTGGCTGCCGCGGTGGTGGAGGACACCACCTTCCTCGGGGCGCACGTGGTGCCCGAGGAGTACGCCGACGACCCGGCCGGCTACGTGGCGCTGGTGACCGGGCCGATGTTGGCCGCCTGCGCGCCGCACGCCCGCTGGGTGGACGTCTTCTGCGAACGCGGTGCTTTCGACGCCGAGCAGGCGCGGCACGTTCTCGCCGCGGGTGCCGTGGCCGGTCTGCGAGGTCGCCTGCACGCCAACCAGCTGGGACCGGGGCCGGGGGTGCAACTCGCCTGCGAGCTGGGCCTGGTCGCGGTCGACCACTGCACCTACCTGGAGCCGGCCGACGTCGACGCCCTGGCCTCGTCCGGCACGGTGGCCACCCTGCTGCCGGGGGTCGAGTTCTCCACGCGCTCGCCCTACCCCGACGCCCGGGCGCTGGTCGACGCGGGCGTCCGGGTGGCGCTGGCCAGCGACTGCAACCCGGGCTCCTGCTTCACCTCCTCGATCCCGCTGTGCATCGCGCTGGCCGTGCGGGAGATGGGGATGACCCCGGCCGAGGCGGTCCGCGCGGCGACGCTGGGCGGGGCCTGGGCCCTGGATCGCGACGACGTCGGCCACCTCGCGGTGGGGGCCCGGGCCGACCTGGTCGTGCTGGACGCGCCGTCCTACCTGCACCTGGCCTACCGCCCCGGAGTGCCGTTGGTGGCCGACGTGCTGGTCGGCGGACGGCCCGCGCTCTGAGGCCCCGGACGGCGCCTGATCTGAGGTAGGTCGGCCCACGGCTAGGGAGATCGTCCGATGTGGCCGGCTACCTCAGAGACCCATCGTGGGGGCATGGAACGACACGACCTCTACTTCGCCCCCGCCGAGCTCGCCTACCGCCGAGCCCGCGCCACCGTACGACGCCCGCGGCGCCCCCGCTGGCCGCGCAGCGGCACCACCGCGACCACGGCGGGTCCGCGCTGAGTCCGGGCGCGCGGTCTCTCCACAGCCCTGCCGACGCTCACCGCCACCTCGTGACAGGCTGGCCGCATCCGCCGTCCCGCGCCCGAGGAGGTGCCGTGTCCGACGCTGCGACCACCCCGCTCCTGGGACGGGTTGCCGAGCTGGGAGTCCTCACCGCGCGCCTGGCCGCGCAGTCGGGCATGGTGCTCCTCGGTGGTGACGCCGGCGTCGGGAAGACCCGCCTCCTGGTCGAGCTGGCGCAGACCGCGCGGGCCCAGGGATGGCGTGTCCTGGTCGGGCACTGTCTCGACGTCGCGGACAGCCTGCTGCCCTACCTCCCGTTCACCGAGGTGGTCGGCCGCTTCGCCGACGGGGACCCCGAGGCCGCCGCCTGGGTGCTCGAGCGGCATCCCGCGCTGGCCTCGCTCGCTCCCGGACGGCGTCTCCATGGCGGGCCACGCCAGGAGGATGCGACCCTGGCCGATGCGGTGGGGGCACTCGACCGGGCCGCCGTCCTCGACGCGGTGCACGGTGCGCTGGAGAGCCTCGCCGAGCGCGGACCGGTGCTGGTGGTGCTCGAGGACCTGCACTGGGCCGACCAGTCGACCCGCGACCTGCTCTCCTACCTGTGCGCCCGTCCGTTCCGCGGGCCCGTGGTGGTGGTCGGCTCGTTCCGGTCCGAGGACCTGCATCGCCGGCACCCGTTGCGGCCCGCGTTGGCGCAGTGGACCCGCCTTCCCGGAGTGCACCGACTCGAGCTCGGGCCGTTGCCCGACGCCGACGTACGCCGCCTCATCCGCGCCTGCGCCGGTCGTGGCGCCGCCGAGGGCGCCCGTCTCCCGGAGCGCGAGGTGGCCCGTATCGCCGCGCGGGTCGAGGGGAACGCCTTCTTCGCCGAGGAGCTCGCGGCAGCCTGGCGATCCCCGGAGCAGCAGTCCGTGGAGCCGTCCGTCCCCGTTTCGCTGGCCGACTTGCTCCTCGTGCGGCTCGACAGCCTCTCCGACACCGCCCGCGCCGTGGTTCGGGCGGCGTCCTGCTCCGGGCGACGCGTCAGCCACGGGCTCCTCGCGCGCGTGGTCGGACTCTCTGCCGAGCGTCTCGACCAGGCCCTGCGTGAGGCCGTCGAGCAGCATGTCCTCGTGCCGGCGGGCGGCGACGCGTATGCCTTCCGGCACGCCCTCCTGGCGGAGGCGGTGTACGACGACCTCCTCCCCGGTGAGCGGACGCGCCTGCACGCCGCCTACGTCGCGGCCCTCGAGGAGGGCGACATCCCGGCCACGCCGGCCGAGATCGCCACCCACGCACGCGCCGCCGGCGACGTCGCGACCGCTCTGCGCGCAGGCGTCGACGCGGGCTCGGAAGCCATGGCCGTCGGCGGCCCCGACGAGGCTGCTCGGCACTTCGAGTCAGCGCTGGGCCTGGCCACCCGGCCGGGATCCCAGGTCGACGTCGACCTCGTCGACCTGGTGCGCCGCACCGCGGAGGCGATCATCGCCTCGGGCCACGCGGCCCGCGCCGCGACACTCCTGCGCGACCAGCTCGACCGGCCACCGCGCGCCTGGGCCGACGACGAACGCGCCACGCTGCTCGTGCTCTGGGCCGGCGCTGCGCTGCTCAACGAGCTCACCGTCGACCCGAGCGTCGCGACCGCCGAGGCACTCGCGCTGATCGGCGAGGAGCCGTCCTGGTTGCGCGCGGCCGCGCTGAGCCTGCACGGCCGCTGCCTGGCGGTCCGCGGCGACGACGAGGCCTCGGTGCGCCACGCCTCGGAGGCGCTGGTGATGGCCCAGCGGCTGGACCTGGCCGATGTCGCCGCGGAAGCCGCGACCACCCTCGCCCTGGTGGACGACCGGGCCGGGGACGGCGAGACGGCCGTGAAGGCCCTCGGCGCCGTGGTCGAGGCCGCGGAACGCGCGGGCGACGTGGTCGCCCTGCTGCGGTCGCTCTACAACCGGGGCTACGTGCAACTGGAGTGGGGGCTGCTCGCGGAGGCCCAAGCCTCTTTCGCCGCCGCCATGCGGGTGGCCGTCGACCGGGGGCAGCCGTGGGCGCCGTACGGGTTCGACGCCCGGCTGATGGTCGCGCTCTGCGCGTACCTGCGCGGTCGGTGGGACGAGGTGCTGGTCGTGGCCGACGTCAGCGGGGAGAGCCCGCCGGCCGATCCCGAGGCGCTGCTGGCAACGCTGCGGATGCTCGTCGCCGCGGGGCGTGGCGAGGTCGCGGCGCTCCAGGCCTACCCCCTCATCCGCGGCTCCTGGGAGCGCGAGCCCATCGGGGCGATCAACTGCGCGGCCGCCGCGATGGACCTGCACGGGCGGGCCGGAGATCTCGACGCCGTACGACGGGTGCACGACGAGGTGGTCGCGACCATCGGCCGGATCTGGGTGCCGCTGTTCGTGGCGCGCTTGCGGTTGGCCGCCCTCGAGCTGGGCTGGCTGGCCGGTGCGGCCCGGGGGGCGTCGCGTGCGGAGAGATCGGCGCTGGTGACGCGCGGTCGGTCACTCGGCGACGTGGTCGAGGCGGTGGTCTCCCGGGTGGAGCGTCAGGGGCGTCAGCTCGGTCCGGAGGGCCAGGCCTGGGTCGCTCGCGCCCGCGCCGAACTCTGTCGCTTGCGCTGGCTGGTCGGCGAGGAGGCCCCGCCCGACCTGGGGGGGCAGTGGGACGACGTCACGGCTCGCTTCGCCACCTACGGCCACCGCTACGAGGAGGCGCGGAGCCGGCTGCGTGCGATCGAGGCGCGCGTCGCTGCGGGCCAGTCCGTGTCCGACGACGCCGACCACGTACGCCGGGCCGCCGACGACCTGGGGTCGCCTGCCCTGCGGGCCGACCTCGACGCGATGATCGGCGGCTCGCCGGGAAGCACCTCACCCAGGCCTGCACGCAGCCCGAAGGGCGCACCGGCGTCGGCACCCGACCTGACCTCGCGCGAGCGCGAGGTCCTGGAACTGGTGGCTGCCGGACTGACGAACGGGGAGATCGGTCGGCGGCTCTTCATCAGCACGAAGACCGTGTCGGTCCATGTCTCGAACATCCTGGCCAAGCTCGGAGCGGGCAGTCGCACCGAAGCCGCCGCGGTGGCCCGTCAGCGCGGACTGCTCGGCTGAACGGGCCGTTGACGCCGCCCTCCCCACCCGACACAGATACCGTTAGTATGCGAAAATGAGTCTGACCGACGACCGCCTCGCCAAGATGTCGCTGCACGCGAAGGTCGACCTGCCGATCGAGAGCCGGGACCTGCCGCCGGGACTGCGGCTCCCGGCCCTGGTGCAGAGCATGGCGCTGATGCGCTTCCGGCACCGGTTCGTGCCCGCGATGCGCCGACGCTTCGGTGACGTGTTCACCGTCCGGCTCATCCCCGAGGGCCGAGCACTCGTGCTCTTCTCCCGCACGCCCGCGACCAAGGAGATCTTCGCCGCGGACCCGGAGGTGTTCCACGCCGGCAAGGGCAACGCGGTGCTCGGCCCCATCATGGGGGAGCACTCGCTCCTGCTCGTGGACGGCGCCCAACACAAGCGCGCGCGCAGACTGCTCATGCCCGCCTTCCGGCACAGTGCCCTGGCCGACTACGAGACCACGGTGCGCGAGATCGCGATCGCCGAGGTGGAGCGCTGGGTCGAGGGCGCGGAGTTCCGAAGCCTCGAGCGGATGAACGCACTCACGCTCGAGGTCATCCTGCGGGTCGTCTTCGGCGTGACCGACGAGGCCCGGCTGGCGCGCCTGCGCCCGCTGGTCAACGCCACCGTGGACATCCGGCCGTTGATCCTCCTGGGGTGGGGCTACCCGTTCCTGCAGCGTTTCGGGCCCTGGAAGAAGACGGTCGAGGTGCAGCGCAGCCTGGACGAGTTGATGTACGCCGAGATCCGCGAGCGCCGCGACGCCGACCTCGCCGGCCGGACCGACGTGCTCAGTCAGCTGCTCCACGTCGGTCACGACGAGGACTCCGAGAGCCCGGTCGAGCCGTTGAGCGACGCCGAGCTGCGAGACCAACTCGTCACCCTGCTGCTGGCCGGTCACGAGACGACGGCCTCAGGGCTCTCCTGGGCTCTCTACGAGTTGGGCAGGGATCCCGACCTCCTGCGGCGTGCCCAGCGCGCCGCTGACGAGGGCGACGACGACTACCTCGAGGCCGTGATGAAGGAGTCGCTGCGGCTCCACCCGATCATCCCGATGGTCGTGCGTTTCCTGATGCGCCCGGCCACCGTCGACGGGGTGTCGCTACCGGCGGGGGTCTCGGTCGGCCCGTCGATCCTGCTCGCGCATGCGGACCCGGAGAACTACCCCGAGCCCGATCGGTTCCGCCCTGAGCGGTTCCTGGAGGGTCAGCCGGCGCCGAACACCTGGATCCCCTTCGGTGGCGGCGTACGGCGCTGCATCGGCGCGGGCTTCGCCCTCATGGAGGGCGTCGCGGTGCTCCGCGAGATCCTCACCCGGTACGACGTCACCGTCCTCCCCGGACACGAGGACACCCCGAAGGTCCGCAACATCACCAGCGTCCCGGCGCGCGGTGCGCGCATCGTGGTCCGTCGCCGCTGAGCACTCCGAAGAATCCTCCAAGAAACGTCGGACACGCTGGGCTCACCACCCCCCAGCCCCGCGGAGGACCGATGCCCGAGACCTTCTTCGGTCTGCCCTTGCACCCGCTGATCGTGCACGCGACGGTCGTCTTCGTGCCGCTCGCCGCACTGTCTGTGCTCGCCGCGGCCTTCCTGCCGCGGTTCCGTGCCTGGGCGGGGCCGGTGCCGCTGATCCTCTCCGTCGCCGCACTGATCCTCACGCCTCTCTCCACGAGCACGGGGGAAAGCCTCGAGCACCTGGTGGGCGAGACCAACCTCGTCGAGGAGCACGCCGAGCTCGGCGAGATGCTGATCTGGTGGACCGTCGGTCTCGCGATCGTTTCGGCCGCGGCGTACTTCCTGCGCCGTAGTGGGCGCGAGGTCGGCAAGGGAGTCGGGCTGGGGCTGCTGGTCGCGTCGGTGATCGTCTCCTCCGGCGCCTTGGTCATGGTCGGACTCATCGGCCACTCCGGCGCCAAGTCGGCCTGGTCCGACACCGCGAACAACGCGCAGGTCGACCGTGGGGACGATGACGACGACTGATGCCTGTCTGGCTTGCCCCTCGGTGAGCGGACCGCGATGCTCGACGGCGTGACCGCCGACCCGTCCTCCGCATCGGGAGCACGCGTCCTGCTGGTGGAGGACGACGCCCAGCTGGCCGCGATGCTGGTCGAGCTCCTGGGAACCGAGGGCTACCAGGTGGAGCGCGCGCCCGACGGACAGCGCGGTCTCCACCTCGGACTCACCCGTGAGTTCGACGTGATCATCCTCGACCGGGGGCTCCCCGCGATCGAGGGACTGGACCTGCTGGGCCGCCTGCGGTCCTCCGGAGTCTCGGCCCCCGCTCTGATCCTCTCCGCACTGGCCACCCCCCGGGCCAAGGTGGAGGGCCTGGATGCGGGGGCCGAGGACTATCTCGGCAAGCCGTTCGATCTCGACGAACTGCTGGCGCGCCTGCGGGCGCTGCTGCGCCGACACCACGCGCCCAGCGGCCACCTCGTCGTACCCGGTGGCCGGCTGGACGTCGATCAACGCACGGTCGAGGCTGACGGCGGCCGGCTCATCGTGCTGTCCGGGCGCGAGACCGCACTCCTGGAATGCCTGGCGCGCCGTCCTCGTCGGGTGCTCAGTCGTGACGACCTGCTCGACCTGGCGTTTCCCGGCGCGGAGGACAACGGCGTCGTGGACACCTATGTCCACTATCTGCGGCGCAAGCTCGGCAAGCACGTGATCGACACCGTCCACGGGGTCGGGTACCGGTTGGGTGGCGCACGGTGAGGCGAACACGGTGAGGCGAACACGGTGAGGCGCTCCGGTGGCGTCGCCGAGGAGGAGTTGCGTCGCAGGTCCCGGCGGCTCGGGCTGCAGATCGCCGGCGTGGTCACGGCACTGGTCGCCACGGTCATGGGCCTGGGCGTGCTGCTCTACGAGGATGCGGAGCACGACGCGGCCGAGGACCTGCTGCGCGAGGCGGTCACGTACCGCGCCGACGACCTGCCGCCGGGCTTCTGGATGTACGTCGAACGCGGGGGCGCCGGGAGCGCATCGGGACCCGACTTCCCGGGACTGCCGGCGACCACGGAGCTGACGCTCGTCGCGGGGGACGGGCGGTCACGCCAGATCGAGCTGGACGCCGCGGGCCGCACCTACTTCGTCCGCACCGTCGTGCGTGACGGCGACCTCGTGCAGGTTGCCGTCGACCGGACCGAGGCCGAGCAGAGCAGCGGACGCCTGATGCGGGCGGCGCTGGCGGCCGGGCTCGTCGGAGCCGTGGTGGCCGGCTTCCTGGGGATGCTGATCGCGCGCCGTGTCTTCGCTCCGGTCACCGAGGCCCTCACGATGCAGCGACGGTTCGTCGCCGACGCCAGCCATGAGCTCCGCACGCCGGTCACGCTCCTGGCGACGCGGGCCCAGTTGCTGCTGCGCAAGGCCCGCCGCGACGAGAGCCTGCCTCCCGACGTACGTGCCGACCTCGAAGGGTTGGTCGAGGACAGCCGCGCACTCACCGGCGTACTCGAGGGGCTGCTCGACGCGGCCGAGCCCGGTGCGACCCTCGAACCCACCCCCGTCGATGTCACCGATCTGGTGCGCGGCGTCGTCGCCGCCGCACGTCCCCAGGCCGAGGAGCGCGGCCTCGTGCTGGAGTCGAGGCGGATCGAGCCGCTCGTCCTCGACATCGCCGAGCCCGCCGTACGCCGAGCCCTGGTGGCGCTCGTCGACAACGCCCTCGACCATGCCGCCTCCCGGGTCACCCTCGACGTGCACGCGCACGCGCGCCGGGTCGACCTCGCGGTCTCCGACGACGGCCCGGGGGTGAGCGAGGCAACTGCTGTCCGCATGTTCGACCGCTTCGCCTCGAACCGGACCGAGACCACGTCCGAGCGCCGCCACTACGGTCTGGGCCTGGCCCTGGTCTCCGACGTCGCCGAGGCGCACGGTGGCCGGGTGAGGGTCGCGCCCCGCACCGGCGGCGGTACGACGATCGTCATGACGCTGCCGCGCTGAGTCCTCGGCGCGGGGCGCTGCGGCGTACGTCTTCCTGATCGATCCCTGCACTTCCTGAGTGATGCAACGCTCAGGAAGTGCAGGATTCACTAGAGCTCTAGTGAATCCTGCAGGGGCGCGAACCTCTCGCGCACAACCCCCGGCGTCAACCCGTAGTCCGCCAGGTCATAGGTGTGGCGGGGGGCGCGGGGGCCTCGGCGGGAGGCGTCGTGGTCGGCCTGGACGGCTGCGGCGACCTCGTCGTCCCAGGGCAGGTCGAAGGCGGCGTAGATGGAGCGGACGGTGCCGATCGGGTCGACGACGAGGTCGTCGTATTGCACGTCGACGAACTGCTCGGCGGGGTAGCGGCTCCGGGCCTCGCGGAACGTCTCGACCTCCCAGGACAGCAGGTCGAGGGTGTCCTGGCCGATCTGCTCGCCGACGAAGCGGGTCGACCAGCCGGAGGTCGTGGTCGCGGCCAGGCTGCAAGCCGAACCGACAGCGACGACGGGGTCGCGGTGGGTCTGCACGACCAGCGCGTCGGGATAGACGGTCATCAGTGCGTCAAGGGCGTCGAGGTGGCTGGGGTTCTTCAGCACCCAGCGCTTGTCGGGGTCGTTGAGGCCGATCAGTTGGAGGTTCTGCTTGTGCCGTTCGTACGACGGCACCCAGTCAGCCTCCTCGCGCAGCCAGCGGGTAAAGGTCGGCAGGTGCGCGAGTGCCGGCCACGCCGAGGTGATGAACGTCTGGCGCAGGATCTGCCAGCACTCCTCGACGGTGTCGGCGGCCATGAAGTGCATTCCGGCGGCCTCGGGATGGTCCTGCGCGTGCTGGGCGAAGCCGGCCTTGAGCATCGCGTAGACGGGGTCGTCGTCCCAGGTCTCGCGCGGGGGTCGCGGCTGGGGGACCTGGGTCAGCCACATCTCCAGGCCCTGGTGGTGGGGGTCGGCGTGGAGCAGCCGCTGCAAGGCCGTCGTGCCCGAGCGCTGGATGCCGGTCACGAAGAGCGGACGGGTGATCGGCACGTCGGCGTACTCGGGGCGCTGCGCGCAGGCGGCGTTCACCATCAGGCGCGCGGCCAACGCCCCGCGCAGGAACGAGCGGTGCTGGGTGTTGCCCACACCGGTCAGCCCGGCTTCCTCGGTGTAGCCGGCGACCAGCAGTTCGAGGGGCTCGAGGTACTCGGTAGTGCCGAAGTCGCTCAGTCCGGTCATCCGGGTGGCGGCCTCGTGGAGGTCGTCGACGGTGCCGATCGAGGCGCGTTCGCGGGGTTTCGAGACGCTCACTTCGTTCGCTCCTCAACCAGCGGGGTGCTGCTCACTTCGTTCGCTCCTCAACCACCGTCAGCGGTGGAACTCGCCGCACGAGACGTCGACGCACTGGCCGGTGATCGCCGAGGCCAGGGGTGAGGCGAGCAGCAGGGCGGCGTCGGCGACCTCGTCGGGGACGGCGAGCCGCTTGAGGTCGGTGAGGTCGGCCTTCTCGTCGTAGATGTCCTGGTGGGTCACGCCGCGCTCGGAGGCGAGCCAGTCGAAGTACATCTTGTTGACGTCCTCGTAGATCCACGACGGCGCGATCGAGTTCACCCGGATCCCGCGCGACCCGAGCTCGGTGGCCAGCGACTGCGCGAGGTGCAGCATCGCGCCCTTGGTGAGTTTGTACGCCGCGAACTCGGGCTGGCTCTGCCACAGCACCGCGGAGTTGATCATCACGATGTTGCCGCCGGAGGCCTCGAGCGCGGGTGCGAAGACCTGCGCCAGCCGCAGCGGGCTGAGCACGTTGGTGCGCATCGACGCTTCGATCTTCTCGTGGTCGACGCGGGTCAGCGGGTCCATCGGCGGCATCCGGAAGGCGTTGGCCAGCAGCACGTCCACTGCCCCGTACGCCGCGAGCGCCTCGTCGGCCAGGCGCTGGCAGGCCACCGGGTCGTCGACGTCGGTGGGGACGACGAGCACCTCGGCGCCGTCGGCGCGCAACTTCTCCGCTGCGGCCTCCAGCTTCTCGCGGGTGCGGGAGGCGAGCACCAGCTTGGCGCCGTGGGCAGCGGCGCGCGAGGCGAGCGAAGCGCCCAGGCCGGGGCCGTAGCCGGCGACGACGACGACGCGGTCGAGAAGGAGGTCGGTCATGAGGTCACTCCTGGGTGCAGGGTCCGGATGCGGGACGGGAAACGGGGCGAACGGGTCAGCCGATCATCCGGCGGGCGACACCGAGTTGACGGGCGGCGATGCGCGCCGACCAGTCCTCGGCGCTGACCTTGTTCTGTTCGTGGAACGGCAGGTGGGCGGCGATCTGCTCGTGCGGCACGATCTCGAGCCGCGGGCCGTCCTCCGGGGTCAGCGCGCCGTCGAGGCGCTGCCAGCGGAACTGGAGGTAGCCGCGGTCGTGGCCCAGCCGCTCCACCCAGTTGTGGACGCCGGGGTCGCGCTCGGCGACGACGAGGCGGATCATCCCGTCCGGATCGACCTGCGCCTGCGCGGCGTTGAGGGAGGTCTGGTGGTTGATGTAGTCGAGCGAGGTGTACCAGACCGTGCCGAGCTGGAAGCCGAGGTACGGCGCGTCCCCGCGCGGCACGGTGATGACCAGCGCCTGGTCGTCGGCGAGGTCGTAGTGACCGACCGAGGACCACTGTGACGACAGTCCGCCGGGGGTGGGCCGCGGCACGGTCAAGGTGTTGACCGGCTCGTTGAGGTAGAACCACTCCGGGAAGACGAACCACGTGCGGATCCGGCCGAGCAGCATTTTCGCCGCGACGGCGTACCGCTTGTCGATCGACTCCGCGCTCTGGCCGGTCGGGGACGGCACGCCCAGGGTGTCGGCACGGTGGATCGTGAGCCGGCCGAGGTCCTCACCGGTCCAGTCGCTGGTCACCTCGCGGATCGCGAGCATCGCCGCGTTCTCCGCCAGGGGGACGTGGTGGGCGCTGCGGTGGGCCGAGTCGGCGGGGCCGAAGGAGACCTCGAAGTTGCCGTCCTCGCCGATCGTCAGGCTGCGGTCGTCGAAGGCGGTCGAGCCGTCCGGGGTCGAGGAGGGCGAGTAGTCGCCGGCCAGCACCTGGAACGAGAGATCGGTGGTGGTGCCGCGGCGCCCGCGCACCACGTACGTCGCCCCCGCGGTGAGGTTCGCGTGGAAGTAGATCGTGTCCGGGTTGTCCAGCCCCATCTTCGTGTGCTGGTTGGTGGAGTTGATCAGGAACGGGTACGCCGGGGAGTAGCTCCACGCCATCTGCAGCGACGCTCGGATCGAGCCCGCCAGGTAGTCGAGCCCCTCCAGCAGGTCCGCCTCGGTCTTCACGAAGGGCGCGGTGCGGATCAGCTCCTCGGCCTCGGCGACGGCGGCGGTGAAGGCCTCGGTGCTCATCGGTTCACCGCCCCGGTGGTGGAGGAGGCCGAGGCACGAGGCCGTCTCGAAACCACGATCGTCATCGGTTCACCTTCGCGATCACGTCTTCGGCGAACCGCTCGAGGTGGTGGATCTTCTTCTCCAGCCGCTCGGTGTCGGGGCCCTTGATGTAGGGATCGCGGAAGCCGACGATCACGTCGGTCACGCCGCGGTCCTCCAGCCGCTTCACCCCGTCGACGGAGTAGGCGTCGAAGGAGATGACGTGCAGCTCGAAGGGCTTGTCGAGCAGCCCCTCCTCCTCGCGGATCGCCTGGATCCGGTCCAGCAGCGTGTCGAGTTCGTCGTGCGGCCCGCCGCCGTGCATCCAGCCGTCGCCACGGGTGACCGCACGCCGGAGCGCGGCGTCGGCGTGACCACCGACCAGGATCGGCACCGGCTCGCTGGGCGCGGGGGTCTGGGTGATCGGCTGGATGTCGTAGAAGTCGCCGTGGTACTCGAACTCGCCGCCCGAGGTCAGCCCGCGCACGATGTCGATGCACTCGTCGAACCGCTTCCCGCGCTTCTCCCAGGGAATCCCCATCACCGCGTAGTCCTCCTTCCACGGCGAGAGGCCCACGCCGAGGCCGAGGCGGTTGCCGGTGAGGAACGCGATCGAGGAGGCCTGCTTGGCCACCAGCACCGGCGGGCGGATCGGCAGCTTGAGCACGAAGGGGGTGAGCCGCAGCGTCGTGGTCGAGGCGCCGATCCACGCGCACAGGGTCATCGTCTCGATGAACTCCTTGCCTTCGAGGAACTCGCGGTTGCCGTCGGCGGTGTAGGGGTAGCGCGAGTCCGACTCCGCCGGATAGATCAGCGAGTCCGCAACGGTCATCGAGCTGTAGCCGGCCGCCTCGGCGGCCTGCGCCAGGGGGACGTAGTAGTGGGCCGACGTCATTGCCTCGGCGTAGGTGAACCGCATCAGGCGATACTAGAACCTGTTTCAGTTCCGGGCTACCCTCCCGTCATGCTGGATCTGCAGACCCTCAGTGACCGGATCGAGATCGACGACCTGCTCACGCGGTACACCTTCGCCATCGACACGTCCGCCTGGGACGACCTCGACGACGTGTTCACTCCCGATGCCCACATCGACTACACCGAGTCCGGCGGGATCGCGGGTGCCTTCCCCGAGGTCAAGGCCTGGCTCGCGCAGACGCTGCCGATGTTCTCGGCCCTGCACCACGTGATCTGCCAGAAGCAGGTGGAGATCGACGGCGACACCGCCCGGGTCCGCGCGTACTTCCTCAACCCGATGCAGATCGCGCAGCCCGACGGCGGGGTGTGGCAGATGGACCTGGGGGGTGCCTACCGCCACGAACTGGTCCGGACGCCTGCGGGCTGGCGCAGCCGCCACCTGCACGAGGAGCTGATCTGGCAACGCAAGGACTCCTGACGGACACCCCGTCGGCGGCTCTGGCGCCGTACGGGAGACTGGGCCCATGGCCGCAGGAGACCAGCTGGAGCAGACCCCTCGAGCGCAGCAGCTCGACCCCGAGGACGACCCCAAGCGGGCCCTGGCGGTGGCGCTGCTGGCGATGGCCGGCGTCGCGGTGGTCGTCGGTCTCGCGCTGGGGCTGGGGGCGGCGACCTTCCTGAAGACCAGCGGCCTCGACGAGGGACGTCAGCGTCAGGCCGACTCCGCTCCGGCCTCGCTCTTCATCCCGCAGTACCAGCCCACCGAGCAGGTCCCCGAGGACCTCGGCCTTCCCGAGGTCACCCCGACCGAGGACCCCTCACCGAGCCCGACGGAGAAGAGCACCCCCAAGCGCCGGATCACGCTCTTCGTGGCGCCGCAGACGGTCAGCCCAGGTGAGCGCATCAACTTCAACGGCGTCTACCAGGCCGGCGAGGGTGCGACCCTGCAGATCCAGCGCAAGGAGAACGGCGCCTGGGTCGACTTCCCGG
Source organism: Marmoricola sp. (assembly GCA_044224695.1). GTDB lineage: Bacteria > Actinomycetota > Actinomycetes > Propionibacteriales > Nocardioidaceae > Marmoricola_A. The sequence goes on from JBGAJX010000004.1 coordinate 17,034, forward strand.
TCGACACCGTGGTGAACGGCGGCGTGTTCAGCACCTGGATCACCACCAGCCGACCCGGCGTCCAACCCTTCCGGGTGTACGACATCGAGCGCGAGAAGCCCTCGAACGTCGTGCGGGTGACGATCGGCTGAGCCCCGCGCGTCAGAGTCAGCTCCGCGGCAGGACGGCCAGGTCGACCAGCCGCTCGCCGGCCGGGAAGGTACCGAGCCGGGTCGTGCGCCCGGTCAGCAGCGAGAGGCCGTACAGCCGGGTGCGCCCGTCGACCTGGAGCACGGCGAAGGCCCGGTTCGTGCGGGTGGCCCCGTCCTTGCCGGTCGTGCTGACGATGTCGAGACCGGCGTCGCCGACCGCGTCCACGCCGAGCGAGCCGACCACCGAGAGCAGTCCCGCGTTCGCGGGCGACTGGACGACGAGCTGGTCGAGCGTGGTGTCGAGGTCGACCAGGATCGTCCCGGTCTCGGCGACCAGGTCGTTGTTGGTGTAGGCCCCGGCGGTGATGCCGCGGGCTCGGGCGGGCTCGGGGGCGTAGGTCAGGGGCGTGTCGGTGACCGTGGGTGTCTGGGCCTCGGTCAGGTCGTGGCGCAGGTTCTGGCCGCTCGCGCTGATGATGCGCAGCCGGTCCGCGGCCGGGTTGAAGTCCACCGCGAACGCGGCCCCGAGCGGCAGGGTGTCGAGCGTGTCCACCCGGGTCGCCCTTCCGTCCAGGGTGACGCGGTAGACGCCGCCGAGGTTGCCCACGCCGTACAGGCGTCCGTCCTGGACGCGCCGGTCGATGCCGATCAGTCGGGTGTCGGGCACCAGGCCGCGCACCCGGAAGGGGTCGTCCGCCTGGGCGGCCCGGCCGGTGCGGAACGTCACCAGGTCGCCGTCGGCGGTCAGGGCGACGGCCCGAAGACCGCGCGGGGGAGCTCCCTGGGCACTGCCGAGCGTGAGGGTCAGGCCGGTAAGGGCGAGGGCCGCCACGAGGGCGGTGGCGAGAGCGCGGGTCGGTCGAGGCATGGCGGTTCCTGTCCTGGGAGGTGCGTGACAGGACGCAGGTTCTCGGGCGCGAGAACCTGCGTCCTGTCACACAGGTGGGTCAGCGGTGCGTCACTGGCCCGGTGTCACTGGGCCGGCATCACTGGCCCGGTGTCACTGGCCTTGGGGGAAGGCGATGTCGCTCAGCTTCAGTCGGTAGTCGATGCCGCCGATCCGGCTGGCGGCACCGGTGGTCAGGTCGATCGAGTACACGGAGCGCTTGCCGCGGTTGGTGATCACCGCGAACGCCTCGTTGGCGCCGGTCGCGATGCCGGCCTCGATGGTGCTGTGGATGTCGAGGCCCGCGTCACCCTGAGCGTCGATGCCCAGCGGGCCGACCTCGGTGAGCACGCCGTCGTTCGGGGCGGCGGTGGTGGCCAGGACGTCCTTCTTGGTGTCCAGGTAGAACAGCGCGGTGCCGGTCGTCGCGTCGTTGTCGTTGTTGGTGTACGCCGCGGCGTTGACCTTGCGGGCGGTCTGCTTGACGCCCGCCGCGTCCAGGTAGCCCAGGGTGCCGTCCACCAGCGTGGTGCCGGCGGTGTTGTGGCGCAGGTTCTGGCCCGTGGCGCTGACCACGCGCAGGCGGTCGGGCACCGGGTTGAAGTCGATGCCGAAGAAGGCGCCGTCCAGCGGCAGGTCGGTGAGGTCGGCGTTGGCCAGCGGAGCCACCGGCGTCGCCGCACCGGTGATGGCGTCGATGACGTAGACGCCGCCCTGGTCGCCGAGGCCGTACAGCATGCCGTCGGCCGGGCGGACGTCGATGCCCACGAGGCGCGCGTCGCCCACCAGGCCGCTGATCGCAATGGCGCGACCCTCCTGGTCGACGTCGTCGTCCTCGACCTCCAGCGGCATGATCGCGTGTCCGTTGAGGACCAGGCCGATGGCCGACAGGCCGCTGGCGTCCTTCGAGCCGTTGCCGCGGTCGTCGGCGGAAGCGACGCCGGTGGTCACCAGAGCGGCGATCGCCGCAGTTGCCAGGCCGGCGACGCCGGCCTTCCCGAGAGTGGTTCGCATGGGGAGGACATCCTCACTGTCACGTCGATCGTCCCCACCGGACGACCGCATCCTCAGGTCGTTCGGGACCGGAGCCGCCCCGGATGTGTCGGGAGTCTCATTCTTTGCTTTGGCCCCTCAGGGCTGAGGGGAATGGATGTGGCCGGCGCCCCAGGCGGGAATGAAACTTGAGTTGAACGCGCTCAACTCTTTTGACAGACTCAAACTTCAGGCCGGCCCGCACGGGGTCGGGCCGGACAGCGTGGAGGTAACGGACAACATGGCACGTGCGGTAGGCATCGACCTCGGTACGACGAACTCGGTCGTGGCGGTTCTCGAGGGCGGCGAGCCCACGGTCATCGCCAACGCGGAAGGCGCGCGGACGACCCCCTCGGTGGTCGCCTTCGCCAAGAACGGCGAGGTCCTCGTCGGCGAGGTCGCCAAGCGTCAGGCGGTCACGAACGTGGACCGCACCATCCGGTCGGTCAAGCGCCACATGGGCACCGACTGGAAGCAGCCGATCGACGACAAGTCGTTCACCCCCCAGCAGATCAGCGCGTTCGTCCTGCAGAAGCTCAAGCGCGACGCCGAGGCCTACCTCGGCGAGACCGTCACCGACGCGGTGATCACCGTGCCGGCGTACTTCTCCGACGCGCAGCGTCAGGCCACCAAGGAGGCCGGTGAGATCGCGGGCCTCAACGTGTCCCGGATCGTCAACGAGCCCACCGCCGCCGCGCTGGCCTACGGCCTGGACAAGGAGGGAGACCAGACCATTCTGGTCTTCGACCTCGGTGGCGGCACCTTCGACGTGTCCCTGCTGGAGATCGGCGACGGCGTGGTCGAGGTCAAGGCGACCTCCGGCGACAACCACCTCGGTGGCGACGACTGGGACAACCGTCTCGTCGAGTGGATGATCAAGAAGTTCAAGGACAACAACGGCGTCGACCTGGGCGCGGACAAGATCGCCAAGCAGCGCCTCCAGGAGGCCGCGGAGAAGGCGAAGATCGAGCTGTCGTCCTCGACCGAGACCACCATCCACCTGCCGTACATCACCCACGGCGAGTCCGGCCCGCTGCACTTCGAGGAGAAGATCAGCCGCGCGGAGTTCCAGAAGCTCACCGCCGATCTGCTCGAGCGCACCAAGGAGCCGTTCCGCTCCGTGATCCGCGACGCCGGCATCGCGGTCGCCAACATCGACCACGTCGTGCTCGTGGGCGGCTCCACCCGGATGCCGGCCGTGGCCGAGGTCGTCCGTGAGCTGACCGGCGGCAAGGAGCCCAACAAGGGCGTCAACCCCGACGAGGTCGTCGCCGTGGGCGCCGCTCTCCAGGCCGGCGTCCTCAAGGGCGAGGTCAAGGACGTGCTGCTCCTCGACGTCACCCCGCTCTCGCTCGGCATCGAGACCAAGGGCGGCGTGATGACCAAGCTCATCGAGCGCAACACCACGATCCCGACCAAGCGCTCCGAGGTCTTCACCACCGCTGACGACAACCAGCCCTCGGTGATGATCCAGGTCTACCAGGGCGAGCGTCAGATGGCCGCGCAGAACCAGCCGCTCGGCAACTTCGAGCTGACCGGTCTGCCCCCGGCGCCGCGTGGCGTGCCTCAGATCGAGGTCACCTTCGACATCGACGCCAACGGCATCGTGCACGTCTCGGCGAAGGACCGTGGCACCGGCCGCGAGCAGTCGATGACGATCACCGGCGGTTCGGCGCTGTCCAAGGACGACATCGACCGGATGGTCAAGGAGGCCGAGCAGTACGCCGAGGAGGACCGTCGTCGTCGCGAGACCGTCGAGGCCCGCAACCACGCCGAGAGCCTCGTCTACACGACCGAGAAGTTCCTCACCGACAACGCCGACAAGATCCCGGCCGAGGTGAAGAGCGAGGTCGAGGCCGACGTCGAGTCGCTGAAGAAGGCGCTCGAGGAGACCGGCGACGACGCGGGTGACGCCATCGGTGCCGCCGCGGCCAAGCTGGCCGAGTCCAGCCAGAAGATGGGCGCCGCGATGTACGCCGCGGGCGAGGCCGACGCGGCCGCCTCCGGCGCGGGTCAGACCGGCACCGGCGACGCCGAGGACGACGTCGTCGAGGCCGAGATCGTCGACGACGAGGGTGAGCAGAAGTGACCTCAGCCGACGAGACCACCACTCCGGGGCACTTCCCCGAGGAGGGCCAGGTCGCGTTCGACGCCGAGACCGTCGACGAGCGGGAGCCGGGCACCCCGGCTCCCGCCGGCGGCGACTGGAACGAGTCGCCGGAGGAGATGGCGGCCCGGTTGGCCGAGCTGACCGCGGACCTCCAGCGGCTCCAGGCCGAGTACGTCAACTACAAGCGCCGGGTGGACCGCGACCGCGACCTGGTCCTGCAGAACGCGAAGTTCTCGATCCTCTCGGCGCTGCTGCCGGTGCTCGACGACGTCGACCGCGCCCGTGAGCACGAGGAGCTCAGCGGTGGGTTCAAGGTCATCGCGGAGTCGCTCGAGCGGATCGTCTCCGGTGAGGGCCTGGTGAAGTTCGGGGCGAGCGGCGACGCCTTCGACCCGCACCTGCACGAGGCGCTGATGCACTCGCTGAGCCCGCACGTGGTGACCACCACCTGCGACAAGATCGTCCAGGCGGGCTACCAGTTCGGCGACCGCGTGGTCCGCCCGGCACTGGTCACCGTCGTCGATCCCGACCCCAACGCCGCGCCCGTCGTGGTGGAGGACGTCGAGCCGGCGGGCGCCGAGGACGTCACGGCCAACGACACCCCCGGGGACGCGCTCTGAGCCGACAGGTCACCTGAGCAGGGAAGGAGGGGACAGACGATGACCAGCACCGACTGGGCCGCCAAGGACTTCTACAAGGTCCTCGGGGTCTCCAAGGACGCGAGCGCGGCCGACATCAAGAAGGCCTACCGCAAGCTGGCTCGGGACAACCACCCCGACTCCAAGCCGGGCGACAAGGCGGCCGAGGAGCGCTTCAAGGCGATCGCCGAGGCCTACGACGTCGTCGGCGACGCGGAGAAGCGCGCCAAGTACGACCAGATGCGCACCATGTTCTCCGGCGGCGGGGCGGGCGGCTACGGCCCCGGCCCCTTCGGCCCCGGCGGACAGCACGTGAACGTCGACCTCGGCGACCTCTTCGGAGGCGCCGGGGGCGGCGGGCTCGGGGACCTGCTCGGCGGCATGTTCGGCGGGGGAGGCGCGGGGCGGCGTACCTCGCGCGGCGCCCGCCGCGGACAGGACGTCGAGACCCAGGCCACCATCGGCTTCGTGGAGTCGCTCGAGGGTGTCACCGTCTCGCTGCGGATGGCCTCGGAGGCGCCGTGCCTGGACTGCCGTGGCACCGGTGCCCGGGCGGGCACGACGCCCCGCGTCTGCCCCGACTGCGACGGCGTCGGCATGCGGCCCGCCTCGGGCGGCGGCACGTTCACCCTCAACGAGACCTGCCCTGCCTGTCGCGGGCGCGGCCTGGTGGTCGACGACCCCTGCCCGACGTGCCGGGGCTCGGGCCGCGGCCTCTCGGATCGGGCGATCCAGGCCCGGATCCCTGCCGGGGTGAAGGACGGCCAGCGCATCCGGATCCGCGGCAAGGGCGGACCGGGCGAGCACGGCGGACCTCCGGGCGACCTGTTCGTTTCGGTCAAGGTCACCCCGCACCCGCTCTTCGGACGCAACGGCGACAATCTCACCCTCAAGGTGCCCGTCGGGTTCGACGAGGCAGCGCTGGGCGCGGAGATCAAGGTGCCGACCCTCCTGGGCGGGCCGGTCACGGTGAAGGTGCCCCCGGGCACCCCCAACGGACGCACCTTCCGGGTCCGCGGCCGGGGGGTCTCCCGCAAGGACGGCACCACCGGCGACCTGCTCGTCACCGTCGAGGTGCAGGTGCCCGCCGTGCTCAACGACGAGGCGCGGGCCGCGGTCGAGGCGCTGCGTGCCTCCGGTGCCAGCGCCGGCCTGCGGACCCGACTGTTCGAGTCCGGAGGTGGGCGATGAGCCGATTCGCCGAGGAGGTGCCGGGCCCGGACGTGCCGGTCTACGTCATCTCGGTGGCCGCCGAGCTCACCGGGCTCCACCCCCAGACCCTGCGCACCTATGACCGGCTGGGGCTGGTGTCGCCGGGGCGCACCGGGGGTGGCGGTCGGCGCTACTCGTGGCGCGACATCGAGATGCTGCGTGAGGTGGCCGAGTTGACCTCGGCCGGGATCGGGCTCGAGGGGGTCAAGCGCATCCTCGAGCTCGAGCGCCGGATCGCCTTCCTCCACGAGCGGGTCCGTGACCTGGAGGAACAGGTGGAAGCGGCCGAGTACGCCCTGCGCAGTCGGATGGCCGACCAGGGCAGCACGCGCAACCTGCCGGCCATCCCGACGTACTCCTCCGCGCGCTCGGTCGTGGTGTGGCGTCGTCGTCGCTGAACCTGCCGGCAGCGGGCTGCACGGAACGGTCGGGACCGGCGCTCGCACGCGGTATCGTCAGCGTGGGTGCCGAGGGCAAGCGCGACCTGAGGCGATGGGAGCAGGGAGTACGCCGTGTCGGTGATTCTGGCTGAGGACGACGTCGACATCCGCGACCTCGTCCAGATCGTCCTTGAAGGTCTCGGTATGTCCGTGCGGCCCGTCGGGAACGGTGCCGAGGCGCTCGCTGCCTGCCGGGAGCAGGCACCCCATCTGCTGCTGCTCGACATCACCATGCCGATCATGAACGGGCTGGAGGTGTGCCGGGCGATCCGGGCCGACGAGAGCCTGCGTGACACTCCGATCATCCTGATGACCGCGCGGGCTCAGGCCTCCGACGTGGAGGCCGGGATGGCGGCCGGGGCCGACACCTACATCATCAAGCCGTTCGGTCCGATCGAGTTGCGCGAGCACGTCGAGGCCACCATGGCTCGCCGCGGCCGCCCGCTCACACCGGAGGGCTGACCGCGCCCGCGGACTCCTGCTCCGCGGGGAGAGCCGGGGCCGGCAGTGTCGGCCCCTCCGCGTCGACCGGTCGGCAGAGCGGCACCCGCATCGCGACGGTGGTGCCCTCGTCCAGTGCCGAGCGCACCTCCAGGCGGCCGCCGTGGGCGCTGACCAGCGCGTGCGCGATGCTCAGCCCGATGCCGGCCCCCTGCGTGGCCATCCTCCGGGCACCACTGCCCCGGTAGAAGCGGTCGAACAGGTGGCGCTGGTCGTCCTCGCTGAGCCCGACCCCGTCGTCGGTCACCCGGACGACGGCCTCGCAGCCCTCCTGGTCCAGGTCGACCGTCACCGCGCCCCGACCCTCGCTGAACTTGACCGCGTTGGTCATCAGGCTCAGCAGGGCGCGTTCGAGGTTCTCCGCGTCCCCCTGGACCACGGCCGGCCCGTGCAGGTGCCCGATCCGGACCTGGACCGGGCACCCGTGGTGAGAGGCGTTCGCGGTGTCCACCGCGGTGAGGACGACCTCGCTGAGGTCGAGCGGGGTCAGATGCAGGCGCAGGTGCCCGAGGTCGAGCTGGGAGACCATCAGCAGGTCCTCGATCAGGCTGGTCAGACGGCGGCTGTTGCGCTCGATCCGCTCCAGGGCGTGCTGGTGCACCGGAGGCAGCTCCACGCCGTCGGCGCGCAGGAGCTGGGAGTAGCCCAGGATGCTCGTCACCGGGGTCCGCAGCTCGTGGCTCATCGTGGCCATGAAGTCGTTCTTCGTCTGGTCGGCGTGGGCGAGCTGGTCCACGAGGCGTCGCTGCTCCTCCAGGGCGAGGGCGAGCTCGGCCTCGTGGCGACGGCGGTCGGTGACGTCGTCGGCCACGCCGAGGTAGCCGATCACCGTGCCGTCGGGCCCGCGGCGGTGGCTGATCCGCAGGCTGAGGATGCGCCGGGTGCCGTCGGCGCGCAGGAACGGCCAGTCCGCCACGCTCGTCGCACCTCGTTCGACCTCGCGGTCGAGCATGGCCCCGGCAAGGACCTCCAGGGCCACGGTGTCGGGGTCGCCTCGACGGAAGGTGAGCGCGGAGCCGCCGTCGGGGTCCGCGACCACGGCCAGCGAGCCCCCTACCGCGTCCTCGGCGGAGAACCCGCTCAGCCGCTGGGCTCCGACGTTGACGAACTCGATGCGTCCGCAGAGATCGGTGCCCAGGATCGCGGTCCCGGTGGTGGCATCGAGGATGCCCCCGACCAGGTCGCGCGCGGCCACCGCCTCCGACAGTGCGGCGGCGCGCTGGGCGCGCACGAGCAGGAGCGGCAGGACAACCAGTGCGGTGGCGACCATCTCGGCCTGGAGGAGCGTGCCCACCATCTCCGGCGCTGCGCCGATCGCCGAGACCACCCCGGTCAGCGGTCCGTCCCCCGCAGCAGTGAGCAGGGTCGTGCTGACGGCGACGGCCGGCAGGGCGATGGTCAACTCTCGCGGGCTCAGGCGCAGGGCGCCCCACGCCAGTGCGGGGAAGGGCAGGAATGCCAACGGCAGCGCCTGGCCGGGGGCGTACGCGGCGAATACCAGGCTGGTCAGCGTCACCCAGACCACGACGCGCTCAGTGGGTGCCGCCTCGGCGCGCACCGAGGGGAGCCGCAGGCCGAGCGGCCCGATCACGAGCACGGCGGCGGCGTGTGAGGCGGCCACCGCGCGGGCGACGACCCAGAGGTCCGCGTCGTCGAGCAGGGCCACCGTGAGGCCCGCGAGGAGCCCGGCGACGACCGCGCCCAGCGCGGCCGCGCCGAAGAAGCGCAGCAGGTCCGCGAACGTGACCAGCGCCGGAGGGGGCGTCGGCGTCCCCGGGTGCCGGCGCAGGCGGAAGGCCTCGGCTCGGGCGAGCACCAGGATGACCACCGCGGACTCGGCGGTGTTGGCCGTCGCGAAGCCCAGGGCCACATCGAGGTCGCGCCCGCCGTACAGGTTGGCCGCGAGGCTGGCCACGAAGAGTCCCACCAGCACCAGGGGCCGCCACCGCGGGGTGGCCAGGCAGAGGGCGACCACCGAGATGCCCGCGGCCGGCCACCAGGCCGCGACGTGGGAGCCCGGCGGAGCCAGGTGGACCGACAGCTCGCCGACGGGGATGACCGAGGCGACGAGCGCGATCACCAGCAGGGCGCGCGCGGCGGAACGCGGCCGGGACCGGGTGGGGTCGTCGGCCGTGCTGTTCGGGGGGCTGTCTGTGACGATCACTACAGCCAATGGAACGCTGTCGGAGCCCGGTCGTGACGCCGTTTCCGGGTGAAGAGAGACCAAGGTCCCGAGGGTGGACGCGGGCGGAGCGCCGCTCGGCCTGGAGGCGACACTGGACAGGCCGGAGTTGAGTGGAACAGACTCAACTTTGCCGACGTTGTGCTCAGTAGGCACGAGAAGCACGTACGACCTGGGAGGGCACCGCACCGATGGACATCTCGAAGTTCACCACCCGCACGCAGGAGGCGATCGCACAGGCGATCCAGTCCGCCACCAACGCAGGCAACAGCCAGTTGGAGGCGGTGCACCTGTTGTCCTCGCTGCTGGAGCAGCGCGACACGGTGGTCCGGCCGCTGCTCTCGGCCGCCGGGGTCTCGCCGGAGGTGGTCCTCGCGGCCACCCAGGCCGAGTTGCGCAAGCTTCCGGTGGCCAGCGGGAGCACGGTCGCTGCGCCGACGTACGCCCGCTCCGCGATCCAGGCGCTGTCCACCTCGCAGGAGATCGCCGGCGAGTTGAAGGACGACTTCACCTCCGCCGAGCACCTGCTGATCGCGCTGGCGACCATCGAGTCCCCCGCGCAGAAGGTGCTCCGCGACCAGAAGGCCACCGCCGAGGCCCTGCGCGCGGCGCTGGCCGGAGTGCGGCCGCAGCGGGTCACCACGCAGGACCCGGAGTCCACGTTCCAGGCGCTGGAGAAGTACGCCGTCGACCTCACCGCCCGGGCGGCCGAGGGCAAGATCGACCCGGTGATCGGGCGCGACGAGGAGATCCGCCGCGTCGTCCAGGTGCTCTCGCGGCGTACCAAGAACAACCCGGTCCTCATCGGCGAGCCCGGTGTCGGCAAGACGGCCGTGGTCGAGGGACTCGCCCAGCGGATCATCGACGGCGACGTGCCGGACTCGCTCAAGGGTCGCAAACTGCTCAGCCTCGACCTGGCCGCGATGGTCGCCGGCGCGAAGTACCGCGGTGAGTTCGAGGAGCGGCTCAAGGCGGTGCTGGAGGAGATCAAGAGCGCCGAGGGCCAGGTCATCACCTTCATCGACGAACTGCACACGGTCGTCGGGGCAGGCGCCGGCGGCGACTCCGCGATGGACGCGGGCAACATGCTCAAGCCGATGCTGGCCCGCGGCGAACTGCGGATGATCGGGGCGACCACCCTCGACGAGTACCGCGAGCGCATCGAGAAGGACCCGGCACTGGAGCGGCGCTTCCAGCAGGTCTTCGTCGGCGAGCCGAGCGTCGAGGACACGATCGCGATCCTGCGCGGCCTCCAGGAGAAGTACGAGGCGCACCACGGGGTCAAGATCACCGACGCCGCTCTGGTCTCGGCCGCGATGCTCTCCGACCGTTACATCACCGGCCGCAACCTGCCCGACAAGGCGATCGACCTCGTCGACGAGGCCGCATCCCGGCTGCGGATGGAGATCGAGTCCTCCCCGGTCGAGATCGACCAGCTCCGTCGCTCGGTCGACCGGATGAAGATGGAGGAGTTGGCCCTGGAGCGGGAGACCGACCAGGCGTCGAAGGACCGGCTGGAGAAGTTGCGGGCCGACCTGGCCGACCGGCAGGAGACCCTGCGTGGTCTGGAGGCCCGGTGGGAGCGGGAGAAGGCCGGACTCGAGGGTGCCGGTGAGATCCGCAAGCAGATCGAGGCCTTCCGGGTCGAGGCCGAGCGGCTCCAGCGCGAGGGCGACCTGGCCCGCGCCAGCGAGATCCTCTACGGGCGCATCCCCGGCCTGGAGCAGAAGCTCGTCGCCGCGGAGACCCCGAGCGAGGAGGAGCCGATGGTGCGCGAGGAGGTCGGCCCCGAGGAGATCGCCGACGTCGTCGAGGCCTGGACCGGCATCCCGACGGGCCGGCTGTTGGAGGGCGAGACGCAGAAGTTGCTGAAGATGGAGGAGGTGCTCGGGGAGCGCCTGATCGGCCAGCGCGCCGCGGTCGCGGCGGTCTCCGACGCCGTACGCCGCTCGCGGGCCGGAATCTCCGATCCCAACCGCCCGACCGGCTCGTTCCTCTTCCTGGGCCCCACGGGCGTCGGCAAGACCGAGCTGGCCAAGTCGCTGGCCGACTTCCTCTTCGACGACGAGCGCGCGATCGTGCGCATCGACATGAGCGAGTACTCCGAGAAGCATTCGGTGGCGCGCCTCGTCGGCGCGCCCCCCGGCTACGTCGGCTACGAAGAGGGTGGCCAGCTGACCGAGGCGGTCCGGCGCCGGCCGTACGCGGTGGTGCTCCTCGACGAGGTCGAGAAGGCACACCCGGAGGTCTTCGACATCCTGCTCCAGGTGCTCGACGACGGTCGGCTCACCGACGGGCAGGGCCGCACGGTCGACTTCCGCAATGTGGTGCTGATCCTCACCTCCAACCTGGGCTCGACCTACCTGATCGACCCGGCGCTGGACACCGAGAAGAAGCACGAGGCCGTGATGGGCGTCGTCCGGCAGGCGTTCAAGCCGGAGTTCCTGAACCGCCTCGACGAGGTGGTCATGTTCGACGCGCTCACCACCGCCGAGCTCAGCCACATCGTCGACCTGCAGATCGCGGCGCTGGCGCAGCGGCTCGAGGTGCGCCGGATCACCCTGGACGTCACCCAGGCGGCGAAGGACTGGCTGACGCTGGCCGGTTACGACCCGGCGTACGGCGCCCGGCCGCTGAAGCGCCTGGTGCAGTCCGCGATCGGGGACCAGCTGGCGCGGCTGCTGCTCTCCGGTGAGGTGCTCGACGGCTCGCGCGTCCGCGTCGACACCGCCGAGGGGGCCGACGGGTTGGTGCTGACCACGGGGTGACCGGGGCGGAGCGGTTCAGGGACGGTTCAGGCGCGCGTGCTGGAATGGTTCCATGAGCGAGCCGAGGAACCTGCCGCGCCCCCGACAGGTCACCACCGCCGCGTGGATGGCGATCGTGGCGTCCGCGCTGCTGGTGATCAGCCTCTTCGACACCATCGCCCGGCTCCAGGGGCAGGACAGCCGCGGCGCGGTCGAGTCGTTCCTCGCGGAGCCTCCCGGGGACACGCTGGCGTTCACCGCCGACCAGATCCTGGAGGCCGCCCGCTGGGTGGCGCTCTTCAGCGGTGCGTGTGCCGCGGCCGCGCTCGTCTTCGCCGTCTTCGTGCTGCAACGGCACCGGGCCGCGCGGATCGGGCTCACGGTGGCGGCCGGGCTGCTGGCCCTCACGGCGCCGGTCTCCGGCATCCTGGCCTTCCTCGTGGCCGCCAGCGCGCTGCTTCTGTGGAGCCAGCCCGGACGGGACTGGTACGCCGGCCGCGCCCCCGCGGCCGCCGCGGCGGGCCGGTCGGCGCCCGGCTCGGCGTCTGGGTCCCCATCGGACCGGACCTCGGACCGGACCTCGGACGCCGGTCCGCCCGCGCCGTGGCAGGGCTACTACCCGCCGCCGAGCAACCCCGAGCAGGGAGGCCCGGCGCAGGGTGGCCCGGCGCAGGGTGGCCCGGCGCAGGGTGGCCAGCCTCCGCCGGCCGCCGCGCCGTACGCGTCCGGCCGCACTGATGCCGAGCCCTCCGGCGCCGGGAGCGGCGAGTCCGCTCCGCAACCGCAGGCCTGGAGCCCCCTCGTCGCCGCTGCTCCGCCATCCGTCCGCGGCGCCCGGCCCGCGACGGTGACGACGGCGGTGGTCTTCACCTGGATCGGGTGTCTGCTGGTCGCGGCCACCATGATCGGGTTCCTCGCGCTGCTCTCGTTCGAGCCCCAGCAGTTCGTCGACGAGTTCGACGCCGCCGCGGCCGGGAGCGGTGTCTCCCTGGGCCGCGACCAGGTGCTCGCCGCGGGCTGGATGCTGGGCGCGCTGATGCTGCTGTGGACCGTGGCGACGCTGGTGGTCTCCGTGCTGGTGCTGCGCGGCAACCAGATCGCGCGCATCCTGCTGACGGTCTCGGCGGTGGGCGCCGCCGGGGTGAGCCTGCTCGGCATCCTCACCCTCGTCGCGGTCGTCCCGCTGCTGCTGGCCGTGGCGACGGTGATCCTGCTCTACTCCGGCGGGGCCTCGGCCTGGTTCGCCGGCAGGCCCGGCGCCCCTCCGGCGCACCGCCGCCCGGCCGGTCCCGGCCCGGACCGACCCGGCCCCTGGTGACCCGGACTCCGATGACCCGTCGCCGGGGCTAGGCCCGCAGGTCGGCGCGACTCAGTCGGTCGAGCGCCTGGGTCAGCACCGCGTCGTCCTTGCAGAAGGCCCACCGGACCAGGTGCCGGCCCTCGACCGACCCCGGACGGTAGAACACTTGGGCCGGGATCGCGACGACCCCCGCACGGTCGGGCAGTGCCCGGCAGAAGGCCAGCCCGTCCTCCCAGCCCAGGTCGCCGACGTCGCTGACCGCGAAGTACCCGCCGTCGGGCCGGTGGGTCGGCAGCCCCAGGTCCTTCAGCCCCGCGACCAGGTAGTCACGGCGCCGCCGGAGCGACTGCGCCAGCGAGTCCACCCACGCCAGCTCGTGGTCGAGGCCGTGGGCCACGGCCGGCTGGAGCGCCGAGGCATTGGTGTAGGTCAGCCACTGCTTCGCGGCCAGCACGGCGTCGACGAGGTCGGCCGGTCCGGTCGCCCAGCCGACCTTCCAGCCGGTGAAGGAGAACGTCTTGCCGGCGCTGGAGAGCGTCACCGTCCGGTCGAACATCCCCTCCTCGGACGCGAGCGGGACGTGCGCCCGCCCGTCGAAGGTGAGGTGCTCGTAGACCTCGTCGGTCAGCACCAGGACGTCGTGCCGCTGGGCGACCTCGGCGATCACCCGGCGCTCCTCCGCGGTGAGCACCATGCCGGTCGGGTTGTGCGGGGAGTTGATCAGCAGCAGTCGGGTGCGGTCGGTGACCGCGGCCCGCAGGTCGTCGAGGTCGACCCGGAAGTACGGCCACCGCAGCGTCACGAGGCGGACCCGGGCCCGGGCGATCCGCAGGCAGGCCAGATAGGAGTCGTACGACGGCTCCAGCACGACGACCTCGTCGCCGGGGTCCACCAGACCCAGGATCGCCCCGGCGATCCCCTCGGTCGCCCCCGCGGTCACGACCACCTGGGTGTCGGGGTCCAGGTCCAGGCCGTAACGACGCTGGTGCCGGGCCACCGCCTGCCGGAGTTCCGGGACACCGCGGCCCGGGGCGTACTGGTTGCGGCCCCCGCGCAGCGCGGCCACCGCCGCCTCCCGCACCGATTCCGGGCCCTCGGAGTCCGGGAAGCCCTGGCCGAGGTTGAGCGAGCCGGTGCGCACCGCCAAGGCCGACATGGTGGCGAAGATCGTCTCCTCGTCGCCCGCGAACCGCTGCGCCGCACGCCTGTCCATGAGCCCTGACCGTACCCGTCGAGACCGGTCGAGGACCGGTCGGCGCCGCGGTTAGGGTCTGGTGCCATGACGAGCCCCGATCCCGCCGCCGACCGCGCCGCCCTCATCGAGCAGATCAAGGACAAGGCCGTCGTGCACGGACGGGTCACGTTGGCCTCGGGTGCGGAAGCCGACTACTACGTGGACCTGCGCCGCATCACGCTGGACGGCACCGCTGCGCCGCTCGTCGGCCGGGTGATGCGCGAGCTGACCCGCGACCTGGACTTCGAGGCGGTCGGCGGGCTGACGCTGGGGGCCGACCCGGTCGCCACCGCGATGCTGCACGCCGCGGCGGCCGACGGCGAGGTGCTCGACGCGTTCGTGGTCCGCAAGGAGGGCAAGGCGCACGGGCTTCAGCGCCGCATCGAGGGCTCGCCTGTCCAGGGCCGCCGGGTCCTGTGCGTGGAGGACACCTCCACCACCGGCGGCTCGGCCCTCACCGCGGTCGAGGCGCTGCGTGAGGCCGGCGCCGAGGTGGTCGCAGTCGCGGTGATCGTGGACCGGGACACCGGGGCCGCCGAGCGCGTCGCAGCCGCGGGGCTGCCCTACGTGTACGCCGTGGGCAAGGCCGAGTTGGGCCTGGGCTGACGAGCGGGTCCGGGCTCAGCCGGCCCCGGGCTCCGTGTCGGCGGTCTGCTCGCGCGCGGCCTCGCGACGGTGCTTCATGTACTCGTAGACCATCGGCAGCACCGAGACGGCCACGATGAGCAGGATGGCGGCCTCCAGGTTGTCCTGGATGAACTGGTTGCCACCCACGGCGTAGCCGATCAGGGTGAGGCCGGTCGCCCACAGCACGGCGCCGACGAACGACCAGACCAGGAAGTGCCGCCGGTCCATCCGACCGGCGCCGGCGACGACGGTGATGAACGTGCGCACGATGGGGACGAAACGGCCCAGGACCAGCGCGCGGGCGCCGTACCGCTCGAAGAACTCATGGGTCTTGGTCAGGTTCTTCTCGTTGAGGAACCGGCCGTTGCGCTCGAAGATCGGCGGGCCGATCGCCCGGCCGATCTCGTAGCCGACGACGTTGCCGGCGAAGGCCGAGGCCGACAGGATCACGCACGCGGCCACGATCCCGATCTCGATGTCGCCGCGGGAGATGAACACGCCGACGGAGAACAGCAGCGAGTCGCCCGGAAGGATCGGGAAGAGCAGCCCGCACTCGACGAAGACGATGGCCACGGAGGCCCAGAACATCTCCGCGCCGAAGCGGTCGAGCCACCACTGCGGGTCCATCCAGTCCAGCCCGAGCAGGAGCGGGGTGGTCACCAGGTGCGTCAGCAGATCCACGTGCGAACCCTAACGGGGGAGCCTGTGCGCCTGCTGAGAAGCCGGCACGCGACGATGGGCGCATGGAGGCCGGAGGCGACGAGCAGCGCGAGCACGCGGGGGAGCATCCCGACGTCCCTCGGGCGCCGTACGACCCGATGCCGCACGGTCCCGCCGAGGTGGGCGTCGGCCCCTGGGCGGGCCCGCTGCCCGTCGGGGAGCAGTGGGACCCGGCGCTGCTCCGCGACGGGGACCGGCGCAACGTCGTCGACCGCTACCGCTACTGGACGATGGAGGCGATCGTCGCCGACCTCGACCTCCGGCGGCACGACTTCCACGTCGCGATCGAGAACTGGCAGCACGACTTCAACATCGGCACGGTCGTGCGCACCGCCAACGCGTTCCTCGCGCGCGAGGTGCACATCGTGGGCCGTCGCCGGTGGAACCGGCGCGGGGCGATGGTGACCGACCGCTACCAGCACATCCGCCACCACCCCACGCCGGCGGACCTGGTGGCCGCGCTCGATGACGACGTGACCGTGCTCGGGATCGACAACCTGCCCGGGTCCCAGCCCCTGGAGCACCTGCGTCTGCCGCGGCGGGTCTGCTTCCTCTTCGGCCAGGAGGGACCGGGTCTCTCCGACGACGCGCGGGCGGTGTGCGACGCGACCTTCTCGATCGCCCAGTTCGGCTCGACGCGGTCAATCAACGCCTCGGCGGCCGCGGCGATCGCGATGCACACCTGGGTGGTCCAGCACGCCGACCTCGAGGGCGAGGACGCCTGGCGCGGGTGAGCCTCAGCCGTTGTAGCGGTCGGCGAGTTCGACGTAGCGCTGCCGGGCCACGCCGAGCAGGTCGGGGTAGTCCCCGGCCGGGACGCCGAGCACCGCCAGGACCGCCTCGTGCGACTCGGTGACGGGCACCTCGGCAACCGGCTCCTGGGCGGACTCGTCGGCCAGCATCTCGGGCACCATCGCGTGCGCCAGGCTGACCGCGGCGCTGATCGGCGTCTGGTCCGGACCGGTGTCGTGGTGGTGGATGATCGCGTCCACGATCGTGTGCGGGAGCCGCCACTGCTGGGCGACCACGCCGCCGATGTCGGCGTGGGTGACGCCGAAGATGGTGCGCTCGGCCTCGAGCACGGTGATCCCCTCGGACTGGGCCGCGGAGCGGAGCAGGTCGAGGACCTGGGGGCCGAAGTGGTGGGACAGCACGATCTTGCCGAAGTCGTGCAGCAGGGCCGCGGTCGAAGCCTCGGTGGGCACGTCCAGCCGCGAGCGCGAACGGACCAGGTCTGCGGCCACGGACGCGGCGACCGACTGTTGCCACAGCTCACCCTCGGCGAGTCCGTACGCCGGCAGCGCGTGGTTCATCCGGCCCGAGACACTGGCCGCGAGGGCCATCGACAGCAGCGATCCTGTGCCCATCCGCACCGCGGCGTCGCGCACCGTGGTGATCTCGCGGGCCGTGCCGCTCATGGCGGAGTTGGCGCGCCGCAGCAGCGTCGCGGTCAGCGCCTGGTCGAGGGAGACGATGTCGACGATCTCGCGGATGTCGTGGTCACCGCTGCTGATCACCGAGGCCAACTTGGTCACCGTGATCGGCAGCGCATCGATCGCCTCGGCGGACGAGAGCAGGTCCTTGTGGTCGATGACCGGTGCCGGGCTGTTCAACGTGTCCTCCTCCTACGGTGGAGCAGCACGACGCACCCACCTCTGAGCGCATGATCGGCGGTCCAGCGCGGGACTTGAGCGGATCGACCCGTCAATCCGGTCCCTCTAGAGTGAGGTCTGGTCCGGACACCCCGGGCTGACCCAAGCTCAGCAGCAGACCCTCGCTGTCACTCAACCAGGAGTCCCCATGCCCCTCGCAACTCCGGAGACCTACTCCGAGATGCTCGACAAGGCCAAGCGTGAGTCGTTCGCGTTCCCCGCGATCAACGTCTCCTCCTCCCAGACCCTCAACGCCGCGCTCGCCGGCTTCGCCGAGGCGGAGTCCGACGGAATCATCCAGGTCTCGACCGGCGGTGCGGAGTACTTCTCCGGCCCCACGATCAAGAACATGGTGGCCGGCTCGCTCGCCTTCGCGGCCTTCGCCGAAGAGGTCGCCAAGAAGTACCCGATCAACGTCGCCCTGCACACCGACCACTGCCCGAAGGACAAGCTGGACGGCTTCGTCCGCCCGCTCGTCGCCGCCTCCCTGGAGCGGGTGAAGGCCGGCGGCCTGCCGATCTTCCAGTCCCACATGTGGGACGGCTCCGCGGTGCCGATGGCGGAGAACCTGACGATCGCTCAGGAGCTGCTCGAGCAGTGCGCCGCGGCCAACATCATCCTCGAGATCGAGGTCGGCGTGGTGGGCGGCGAGGAGGACGGCGTCGTCGGTGCCATCGACGAGAAGCTCTACACCACCCCCGAGGACGCGCTGGCCACCGTCGAGGCGCTCGGCATCGGCGAGAAGGGCCGCTACATGACGGCGCTGACCTTCGGCAACGTGCACGGCGTCTACAAGCCGGGCAACGTGAAGCTCCGCCCGGAGATCCTCAAGCAGGCCCAGGAGGCGGTCATCGCCAAGCTCGGCCTCGAGGCCGGCAGCAAGCCCTTCGACCTGGTCTTCCACGGCGGCTCGGGCTCGCTGCCCGAGGAGATCGCCGCCGCCGTCGACTACGGCGTGGTGAAGATGAACGTCGACACCGACACCCAGTACGCCTTCACCCGCCCGGTCGCGGGTCACATGTTCACCCACTACGACGGTGTCCTCAAGGTCGACGGCGAGGTGGGCAACAAGAAGGCCTACGACCCCCGCGCCTGGGGCAAGTCGGCCGAGGCGGGCATGTCGGCGCGGGTCGCGCAGGCGTGTGCCGACCTGCGGAGCACCGGCCACAAGCTCTGATCACGCCGAGCTCTTCGACGCCGGTCGGTCACGCCCTCGGGGGCGGGGCCGGCCGGCGTCGCAGTTCGGGGCCGCTGTTCGGGGTCGCTGTCCGGGGGGCCGGGGAGGTCAGTCGGCCAGCGGCAGGTCGCCGGGCACGTCGCCCTGCTCGACGTCCGTGGTCTCCGCGGCGTGGTGGTACGCCGCGACCAACGCCGTCCGTGAGGTGAGCCCCCACGCGCGGAAGACCTCGCCGAGATGCTTCTCGACCGTCTTGACGCTGACGCCGAGTCGGGCGGCGATCTCGGTGTTGGTCAGTTCGTCGGCGACCAGCGCGGCGACCTCCCGCTGGCGGGGAGTGAGCTTGCCGAGGCTGGCCGGGGGAGGCTCGACCAGCCCCTCGCGCAGCAGCAGCCGCGGCAGCTCGCGCCGGGTCCGCAGCCCCAGGGTGCGCAGCCCGGAGGCGAGGTGGGTCTGCACGGTCCGCTCCGAGACGTAGAGCAGTCGAGCGATCTCCGGGTTCGTCCGGCCCTGGCCGGCCAGCAGGACGACGTCGCGCTCGCGCTCGGTCAGCGACTCCCACCCGGTCCCGTCGCGGTAGCGCCGGCCGAGGCGCCGCAGCAGCCGCAGAGCCTGGCTCCGCACCAGCCCGGAGCCGAGGTCGGCACTGCTGCGGATCAGCTGTTCGAGCTCCTCCAGCGCGCGGTTGCGTGCGCCGGACCTCGCCAGGGCGCCGGCCTGGAGGAGTTGGGCCCGACCGGCCTCGAGGTGCCCGCCCTCGGACTCGGCCAGGGACCGCGCACGTTCGCTGGCGCTGATCATGGTCGCGGACTCTCCCTCGGCAGCCGCCACCCGGGCCACGGTGCGCTCCACCGCGGCCGCCGCCATGCCGCTGGAGCTCATCCGGATGGCCTCGTCGCGCAGTCGTCGCGCCTCGGCCAGTTCGCCGCGCTCGAGGGCCGCGGTGGTCAGCAGCTCCAGACTCAGCGCCCGGTCCATCCAGCGCACCAGAGGCAGCGCGGCGCCCCCGGCTCCGTCGAGCACGGTGGCGGCGGCGCGCTCGTGGTCGCCCAGGAGGGTGAAGGTGTAGGCGGCGGTCAGGAAGACTCCGCTGCTCAGGAAGTTGCGGTCCGGCGGTGTGGCCAGGGGCAGGGCGCGCGCGAGGTTCTCGCGGACTCGGCTCTCCTGCCCGCCCTCGGCCGCGCCCAGATAGGCCGCAGCCGCCAACGCCTGGCCGTGCATCGGTGGGATCTCGGTGATGGCGGGGTCCTCGAGCCACCTCTGACATCCGGCCCACGCCTCGTCGAGCCGGCCCTGGTAGGCGAGCTGGCGCACCTGCACCTTGTGCAGCAGGAGGCGCAGGCTGGTGTCGTCGCCGACGGCGCTGAGGCCCAGAGTGACCTGGGCGTCGCACAGGGCCAGACGTCCCAGGGACATGGCCGCTTCGGCCAACAGGTAGGCCGCAAGGGGGTCTGGAGGTGAGGCCGCCCCCGCCGCCGCCTCCGCCAGATCCAGCGCCCGCTCCATGGCTTCGTGAGCGGCCGTGGTGGCGGGCGGGTCAGGGGCCTTAGGTGCCCCGGGGGGATCCGGATCGGGAGGGTCGGGGTCGGTCGGCGAGTCCGGCGACCCCCCGTCGAGGTCGGCGTCCCGAGGCTGACCCTGGCAATGCGTTCCCTGCGCGGACGCCGGGCCCGGGGAACCGGGGCCCAGGAACGTCGAGGCGGCGGCCAACGCGGCCGAGGCCAGGCGTTGCTCCTCGGCGGTCTCGGCCGAGGCCAACCCCTCACGGGCCACCTCACGTGCCCGCTCGAAGTCGAATGCCTGCAGCAGCGCCAGCGTCATCTCCGCGCTGCAGCGCACCCGCTCGGAACGGGTGAGGTCGGCGGCGGGCCCGTGACAGGCGTTCCAGAGTGCCTCGATGCCGGGCCGGGGGTCGCGTGCGAGCACCTGAACGCGCAGTGCACTCCACCGGTCGACCCCCATGCGCACATTTTCGCTGCGAGAAGGCGTTCGGTTGCCGCCATCAGGTTGGCTCCGCCGAATCCCTACTGATTCCGAAGGAGACATTCTTGGCATTCTTTGGCGCATCGCTCTTCTCGGCGTGCGCCCCGACTCGTCCCTGGGTTCGGAATCAGGCGTCGCGCGGTCTCACGGGGGTGGGGAGCGGTCGACGGCCGGGCCGGAGCGCGACGGGGGCGTCTCCGGCCGGTCGTCGTTTCGGGGCGCTACCCCGGGACCGGAGCACCGTCGGGGCCGGGTGCCAGAATCTGCCTCATGAGCTTCCCTGACCTGATGGCCGGCCCGCCGCCCACCCACCTGCCCGAGGACCCCGCCGCTGCGCTGCTCGCGGACGGGCAGGAGCCTTCAGACGTCGTCCGGACCCACCCGGAGTCGCCGTTGGCGTGGGCTGAGCTCGCCGAGCGGGCACGCGACGCCGGGGCGGACGACGTCACCGTCTACGCCTACGCGCGGGTGGGCTATCACCGCTCGCTCGACCTGCTGCGCCGCAACGGCTGGAAGGGTCACGGCCCGGTGCCGTGGTCCCACGAGCCCAACCGCGGCTTCCTGCGTGCGCTCGCCGCGCTCGCGTCCGCCGCCGGACGCATCGGGGAGACCGCCGAGGCGGAGCGGTGCGCGACGTTCCTGCGGGACTCCTCCCCCGAGGCGGCCGACCACCTCCTCTGACCCGCGAGTTGCGCCCCGTGGTCCCGCGAATCGCGCCCTAGGGTCGCGCGAGTTGCGTCTCGTGGTCGTCCTCAGCTGGGCAGGTGCATCCGGACGGCGCCGGGCTCGACGCTCCAGCGGCGGTCGGTGACGGGGCCGGAGATCTCTCCGTCGGAGACCAGGACGAACGGGTCGCCGGACACCTCCACCTCCCGACCCTCGACCCGGACCACCTCGCGCAGCCGGTGGTGCTCCCCGCGGCGAAGGTGCACGGCGTACGCCAGCCGCGCGGCGGGACGCAGGGCGCCGGAGACGATCACGGTCACCCGGCGGTCCGTCGGGTCGGCGCCGGGGACCAGTTCGGTGCCCCCGCCGACGTAGCCGCTGTTGCCCAGGGCCACCTGGAGCATCGACCCCGTGTGGACCACGCGACCGTCGACCCGCACCGTGACGCGGAGCGTGGCGGGACGCAGGCTCGCCCAGGCCGCCCCCGCGGCGTACCCCAGCCGTCCCATGCGTGGCTTGAGGCGCGCACCCGCCCGGCTCGCCTCGGCTCCCAGCCCGAGGTGCACGGCGTTTACGGTCACCTCGCCGGCGTCGTCGACGAGGAGGTCGACCGGCTGTGCCTCGGTGCCGGTGATCAGTTCGGCGGCCTCCGCCGGGTCCAGAGGTAGCCCGACGCCCCGGGCGAAGTCGTTGCCGGTGCCCAGCGGTACGAGGCCGAGCACCGGACGCTCCGCCAGCGGCAGTCGGCGGGCCGCGTTGGCCACGGCGTGCAGGCTGCCGTCGCCCCCGGCGACCACGACGGGGCGGCCGTCAGCGCGACGCAGGACGTCGACGAGTTCGTCGGGGCTGCTCGTCGCCACCACCTCGACGGACCCGCTCCGGGCCAGGACGGCGCGCGCCGCCTCGACGGCGTCGTCCTCGGTGGAGCCGGCAGCGGCATTGGTCACCAGCACGTAGTCGGTCACTCCGGGAGCCTACGCAGGGGCCGGTGGTGGCCTTCCGGCCCTCAGGGCGGTAGCGGGCGATTCTGTTACCGTTGGGCCGCAAGAGCCCCGGTGTGCTTTTGCGCCCGGGGTTCGCGCGTGTCCGGCCAGACCTGGACCCCAGGCCCGTGAACCAGGTCCGTCCTGAGCGTGGCGCTGGCCGGTGGAGAGGGGCACCCATGCCCGCGATCGTGGTCCTCGGAGCCCAGTGGGGCGACGAAGGCAAGGGCAAGGCGACCGACCTCCTCGGGGCCGACCGGGAGGGCGCGATCGACTACTGCGTCCGCTACCAGGGCGGCAACAACGCCGGGCACACCATCGTGGTGAACGGCGAGAAGTTCGCCACCCACCTGCTCCCCAGCGGCGTCCTGACGCCCGGCACCACCCCGGTCATCGCCAACGGCGTGGTGATGGACGCCCGCGTGCTCTTCACCGAGATCGACGGACTCCTCGCCCGCGGGATCGACGCCGACCGACTGCTGGTCTCGGCCAACGCGCACCTGATCACCAGCTACCACACCGCCATCGACAAGGTGACCGAGCGATTCCTCGGGAAGAACCAGATCGGCACCACCGGGCGCGGCATCGGGCCGGCGTACGCGGACAAGATCAACCGGGTCGGCGTCCGTGTGGCCGACGTCTTCGACGAGAAGATCCTGGCCGCCAAGGTCGAGGCCGCGCTCGAGGTGAAGAACCACCTGCTGGTCAAGGTCTACAACCGCCGCGCGATCACCGTGGAGGAGATCCTCGAGGAGATCGGTGAGTACGCCGAGCGGCTCAAGCCGATGGTCGCCGACACCTCCCTGGTGCTGAACCAGGCGCTGGATCGCGGCGAGACCGTGCTGTTCGAGGGTGCGCAGGCCACCATGCTCGACGTCGACCACGGCACCTACCCCTTCGTCACCTCCTCGAACCCGATCGCCGGCGGCGTCGGCGCCGGGGCGGGCATCGGTCCCACGCGGCTCGACCGCATCATCGGCGTCATCAAGGCGTACACGACCCGGGTCGGTTCCGGCCCCTTCCCGACCGAGCTCTTCGACGAGGACGGCGAGAAGCTGCGCCAGATCGGTGCCGAGTTCGGCACCACGACGGGCCGCCCGCGTCGCTGCGGCTGGTACGACGCGGTGATCGCCCGCTACTCGGCCCGCATCAACGGCCTCACCGAGTTCTTCCTGACCAAGCTCGACTGCCTCGGCGAGTGGGACGAGATCCCGGTCTGCGTGGCCTACGAGATCGACGGCGAGCGCGTCGAGGAGATGCCGATGACGCAGTCGGACTTCCACCACGCGAAGCCGATCTACGAGATGTTGCCCGGCTGGAAGTCCGACATCTCCGGATGCCGCACGTTCGTCGAACTTCCCGCCAACGCCCAGGCGTACGTTCGCCGTCTCGAGGAGCTCAGCGGCGCCCCGTTCTGGGGGGTCGGCGTCGGCCCCGGCCGCGAGGAGTCGATCCAGCTGCGGTGAGCCCTGGGGGTCACCGGTTCCCCATGGTCAGCGGCCGGTTCCCCATGTTCACCTGGGGAACTGGTGCTCCCCATGCGCTGCAACACGTGGGGAGCACCAGTTTCACGAGTGAACATGGGGTTCCGACGCCGGTGCGGCGCCGGGCACCCTCAGCAGTCCATCCCACCGTCCATCGGGAGGGCCACGCCGGTGAGGTTCCGGGCGTGGTGCGAGGACAGGTAGAACAGGCCCTCGGCGATCTCCTCGGGGGTGAGCCAGCCGTGGGGGAGCAGCGACATCATCCGGTCGAGCAGGCGCGGGTTGACGTCGTCGGTCATCTTCGAGGCGACCACGTCGACCAGCGGGGTCTGCACCATCCCGGGCGCCACACAGTTGACGCGGATGCCCTCGTCGGAGAGCTCCATCGCGAGCGCCTTGGTGAACATCACCACGCCGCCCTTCGACGCCGCGTACGCCGAGGTGTAGGGCTGCGCGCGGATGCCGGTGATCGAGGCGACGTTGACGATGTTGCCCGGGGTGCCCTGCGAGTCCGCGGCGGCGCGGATCCACGGCAGCGCGGCCTGGGTCACCAGGAAGACGCCGCGCAGGTTCACCGCGACGACCCGGTCGAACTCCTCGACGTCGATGTCGGAGACCCGGCCGAACTGGCTGATGCCGGCCACGTTGAGCAGCACGTCGATGCGGCCGTACCGCTCCCCGATCCCGGCGAACGCGGCGTCGACGGCGCCCTTGTCGGCCACGCTGAGGACGTGGCCCTCGACCCCCTCGGGGAACGTGTCGGCCACGTCGAGGCCGACGACGGTGTCACCGGCCTCGAGGAAGCGACGGGCGGTGGCCGCGCCGATGCCGGAGGCGGCGCCGGTGAGGACGACGATGCGAGAGGTACTGGCCATCGGGAGGTCGGGCACCGCCCGAGAATAGACCAGAACTAGAACAGGTTCTAGGTCTCCATGGCCGGATCTGGTCGGATGACGTCGCACCCGTCCCGGGCGACTAGCCTTGGGCCACGTGAAGACCCTCGTCATCGGCACCGGCGGCCGCGAGCACGCCCTGGCTCTGGCCCTCTCCCGCGACCCGGCCGTGACGGAGGTTCACGCCGCACCTGGCAACCCGGGCATGGCGGCGGTGGCGACCCTGCATCCGGTCGACCCGCTCGACGGCGCCGCGGTGGCCGACCTCGCCGCCGGCCTCGGTGCGGACCTGGTCGTCGTCGGGCCCGAGGCGCCTCTGGTGGCCGGCGTCGCCGACGCCGTCCGGTCGCGCGGGATCGCCTGTTTCGGCCCCTCCGGGGCGGCCGCGGTGATCGAGGGCTCCAAGGCCTTCGCCAAGGACGTGATGGCGGCGGCCGGCGTACCGACCGCGATGGCGCATGTCTGCGAGACCGCGGAGGAGGCTGCCGACGCGCTCGACGCGTTCGGTGCGCCGTACGTCGTGAAGGACGACGGCCTGGCCGCGGGCAAGGGTGTCGTGGTGACCAGCGACCGTGAGGAGGCGCTGGCGCACGCGAAGGCCTGCGAGCGAGTGGTGATCGAGGAGTACCTCGACGGCCCCGAGGTCAGCCTCTTCGCCATCACCGACGGGCGCACCGTCTATCCGTTGCAGCCCGCCCAGGACTTCAAGCGCGCCCTCGACGGCGACGCCGGCCCGAACACCGGCGGCATGGGTGCCTACACCCCGCTGCCCTGGGCCCCCGAGGGTCTGGTGCAGGAGGTCTACGACCGCGTCCTGGTGCCGACCGTGCGCGAGATGGAGCACCGCGGGGTGCCGTTCGCCGGCCTGCTGTACGCCGGGCTGGCGCTGACCAAGCGCGGCGTCCGGGTGGTGGAGTTCAACGCCCGGTTCGGCGACCCGGAGACCCAGGCGCTGCTCCAGCGACTGGACTCGCCGCTCGGCGTGCTGCTCAAGGCCGCGGCCGAGGGGCGCCTGCACGAGGTCGACCCGCCGCGCTGGGGCGGCGGTGCCGCGGTGACCGTCGTCGTCGCGGCCCAGGGCTACCCGGAGTCGCCGCGCAAGGGTGACGAGATCACTGGGGTCGACCGCGCCGACGCCCTCGAGGGGGTCGACGTGATCCACGCGGGCACCGCGCGCACCGACGACGGCCGGCTGGTCACCGCGGGCGGCCGAGTCCTGGCCGTGACCGCCGTCGGTCGCGACATCGCCGAGGCCCGCAGCCGCGCGTACGCCGGGGTGGCCGAGATCCACATCGACGGCGCCCACCACCGCACCGACATCGCCGCAGGAGTCTGATCCCCATGAGTGCCATTAGTGCCGTCGTCCCCAACGTCCTGGCCACCCGCTACGCCGCAGCCGACCTCGCCGCGATCTGGAGCCCCGAGCACAAGATCGTGCTCGAGCGGCAGCTCTGGATCGCCGTCCTCAAGGCCCAGCGCGACCTGGGGATCGACGTCCCCGACGGCGTGGTGGAGGACTACGAGAAGGTGATCGACCAGGTCGACCTGGCCAGCATCGCGGCGCGTGAGCGGGTGACCCGACACGACGTGAAGGCGCGGATCGAGGAGTTCTGCGCGCTCGCCGGCCACCAGCACATCCACAAGGGCATGACCAGCCGCGACCTCACCGAGAACGTCGAGCAACTCCAGATCCTGTCCTCGCTGCGGCTGCTGCGCGGGCGGACCGTGGCCGCCTTGGCCCGGCTGGCCCGGCTGGCGACCGAGCACGAGACCACCGTGATGGCCGGCCGCTCGCACAACGTGGCAGCGCAGGCGACCACGCTCGGCAAACGGTTCGCCACCGTCGCCGACGAGATGCTGGTGGCGCTGGACCGGATCGACGACCTGATCGCGCGCTACCCGCTGCGTGGCATCAAGGGCCCGGTCGGCACCGCCCAGGACATGCTCGACCTCCTCGACGGCGACGCCGCCAAGCTCGCCGACCTCGAGCAGCGCGTGGCCGCCCATCTGGGCTTCGAGCACGTGCTCACCAGCGTCGGCCAGGTCTACCCGCGCTCGCTGGACTTCGACGTGCTCTCCGCGCTCGTCCAGCTCTCGGCGGCCCCGTCGAACCTCGCCACCACGATCCGGCTGATGGCCGGCATCGAGCTGGTCACCGAGGGGTTCAAGGAGGGCCAGGTCGGTTCGAGCGCGATGCCGCACAAGATGAACACCCGCTCGTGCGAGCGGGTCAACGGCCTGGCCGTGGTGCTGCGCGGCTACCTCTCGATGGTCGGGGAGCTGGCCGGCGACCAGTGGAACGAGGGCGACGTCTCCTGCTCGGTGGTGCGCCGCGTCGCGCTGCCGGACGCGTTCTTCGCCGCGGACGGGCTCTTCCAGACCTTCCTCACCGTGCTCGACGAGTTCGGGGCGTTCCCGGCGGTGATCCAGCGCGAGCTCGACCGCTACCTGCCGTTCCTGGCGACCACCAAGGTGCTGATGGCCGCGGTGCGCGCCGGTGTCGGCCGGGAGGCCGCCCACGAGTCGATCAAGAAGGCCGCGGTCGGTGTGGCGCTGGACATGCGCCGCGGGCAGGCCGACAACGACGTCTTCCAGCGTCTCGCCGCGGACCCCGAGTTAGGTCTCGGCGCCGACCAGCTCGCCGCACTGGTCGCGGAGCCGATCACCTTCACCGGGGCTGCGGTGGCGCAGGTGCAGGCCGTCGTACGGCGGGTGGAGCAGGTCGTCGCCGCCGACCCGGAGGCGGCGGCGTACACCCCGGGCGCGATCCTCTGAGATCGTCCGTGCCCCTCAGCTGAGCACGAGGACCACGGCCGCGACCAACGGGATCGTGGCGACCAGCGAGGTCGTCACCAGCGGAGACCGCGGGTGGTCCAGGGGCACGCCGCGCCGCGCCGCCTCGTCGTAGTGGCGGTAGCGCGCGAGTCCTGCCACCCCGACGTACGACCCGGTGAGCACCAGCCCCAGGGCGAGGACGATGCGCACCGCGGACGGCCCGGTGGTGAGGAACTCGAGGACGCCGAGACCGGCCACCTGGAAGGCCAGCGCCGTGCGCACATACGCGAGGAACGTGCGCTCGTTGGCCAGCACCATCTGCCGGTCCGGCGTGGCCTCGGTCATTCCGCGAGCCACTGCTCGACCAGCGGGAGCAGCCTGGGGAGTTCCTCGGTGATGCCGAGGAGCTCGGCCTGGCTGAGCAGCATCGCGCGGAACAGCGCGCCGCTGTTGCTGATCCGCGGGTCGCAGTGCCCGAAGACCTCGAGGGTGACGGTGCCGTAGAGCGACATCCACGACTGGGTGAACACCCACACGATCGTGCGGGCCGACTCGGGGAGCCCGTCGAGGTCGGCCGGCAGCACCGGGTCGTCGATGGTCTCGCGCACCAGCGGGTCGAGGTCCTCGGCCGCCGGGAGCGGGAAGTCGTACTTCCGCCACAGCGCCAGGAGGAGGTCGGTGAAGACCCGGCCGACCTGTTCCTCCTTGATGCGCTCGGCGCGCACCTCGGGAGCCAGCGGGTTGGTGAACACGAGCGCGAACTCGCCGCGATGGGTGAGGGCCCAGTGCCGGAACGCCACCGCTGCGCGGACGACCTGGGCGGCAGGGTCGTCGGCCGGCTGGGAGTCGCGTGCCTCGCGCAGCAGTGCGGCGGTGCGCGCGTCGATGTCGGCGGCCACGAGCATGACCAGTTCGTGGTAGTCGGCGACGTAGCGGTAGAGCGCCGGGGCGGTGATCCCCATGCGTTGCGCGACGGCGCGGAGCGAGAGCCCTCCGGGCTCGCCGAGCAGCGTGCGCGAGACGGAGATGATCTCGGCCAGCGTGGCCTGCCGTTGACGTTCCCGGCGGGTCGTGGGAGAGGTCGCCGTGGTGGTCACTGTTCCTCCTCCTCGATTCCGGGGCTTGACGAAACCATAGTTTACGCCCTTCACTGTTAACAACGTTAACTGCGGTGATGATCATTTACGAGATCGTCCTTGACGGAGAGGTTCGGTCATGGTGGACAAGTGGGGGCGCGTGGTCGCCGACCGGGCGCGGCTGGTGCTCGTGACGGGTGTCCTGCTGGTGGTCGCCGCCGCGGCGTACGGCTCCGGGGTCTTCGACTCCCTCTCCCAGGGCGGTTTCGACGACCCGGCGAGTGAGTCGGCCCGCGAGCTCGCGCTGGAGCGCGAGACCTTCGGAAACGCCGGGGTCGACGTGATCGCGATCTACTCCAGCGATGACCTCACCGTCGACGACCCCGCCTTCCGCGACGAGGTGGCGCAGACGCTGGCCGGCATCCCCGGCGGCACCACGACCACGGTGCTCAGCTACTACGACACCGGGTCGGCCGACTTCGTGTCCGGTGACGAGCACGCCACCCGGGTGCTGATCTCGTTGGCCGGCGACAGCCAGAACGAGTACCTGGAGAACTTCGAGGTCCTCGAGCCCACGCTCGAGTCCGACACGCTGGAGACGCACCTGGCCGGCGCGTTCGCGGTGTACGGCGACGTCAACGAGATCACCGAGTCCGACCTGCGCCGCGCCGAGATCCTGAGCGCGCCCCTGGTGCTGCTGCTCTCGGTCCTCATCTTCGGCAGCCTGGTCGCCGCCGTCATGCCCGTGGTCGTCGGCGTCGTCGCCGTGCTCGGGGCGCTGGCAGTGGTGCAGGCGCTGACCGGGGTCACCGAGATCTCGATCTTCGCCATCAACGTGATCACGCTGCTCGGGCTCGGGCTCGCCATCGACTACGCGCTGTTCATGATCAGTCGCTTCCGCGAGGAGCTCGCGCGGTTCCCCGAGGATGACCCGAACGCCTGCGCCGAGGCGATCCGGCGCACCATGGCCACCGCCGGGCGCACAGTGCTCTTCTCCGGCCTGACCGTGGCGGCGGCGCTGTCCTCCCTGCTCGTCTTCCCCCAGAACTTCGTGCGCTCGATGGGGTACGGCGGCATGGCCGCCGTCGTGATCGCGATGCTCGCCGCCCTGACGATCCTTCCGGCCACGCTGCGCCTGCTCGGCCGGCGGATCGACGCCGGCCGGGTGCCCTTCCTGCACCGTCGGCGTGCCGTGGGCTCACCCGACCTCGACCCGGATCAGGGGGCGTGGGCGCGGCTCGCCCGCAGCGTGATGCGCCGTCCGGTGCTCTACGCGGTGGCGGTCGTGACCGTCCTGCTCGTGGTGGCCTCGCCGTTCCTGCGGGTCGTGTGGGGCAGCGTCGACTACCGGGTGCTGCCCGAGGACGCCCCCTCGCGCGTCGCCGCCGAGATCCTCAACGAGGAGTTCGGGCCGGAGACCTCCACGGCCAACGTGCTGCTGCGCGGTGTGGACCAGGCCGGCGTGTCGGCGTACACCGAGGACGCCCTCGCGGTGCCCGGCGTCACCGACGTCGCGCCGCTGGACGCCCGCGGCGAGGACACCCTGGTGCGGGTCACCTGGGTCGGCAACAGCCAGAGCGAGGCGTCGCAGCAGGTCGTGAAGGACCTGCGCGCCCTCGAGGTCGACAACGGCTCCGCCCTGGTCGGCGGGCTCAGTGCCGACACCGTCGACCTGCTCTCCTCGGTCGGCAGCCGGCTGCCGTGGATGGCCGCGATCGTGATCGGGGTGATGCTGGTGCTGCTCTTCATCGCCTTCGGCTCGGTGGTGCTGCCGATCAAGGCCGTGGCGATGAACATCATCTCGATCAGCGCCTCGTTCGGCGTGGTCACCTGGGTCTTCGCCCAGGGCAACCTCGAAGGCCTGCTGGGCTTCGAGTCCCAAGGGTTCCTCGACGCGACGCAGCCGCTGGTGATGCTCGCGATCATCTTCGGGCTGTCGATGGACTACGAGGTGTTCCTGCTCTCCCGCATCCGCGAGGAGTACGACGCCACCGGCGACAACACCCGGGCCGTCGCGGTCGGACTGCAGAAGACCGGCCGGATCATCACCAGCGCGGCCCTGCTCCTGGCCGTGGTGATCGGCGCCTTCGCCACCTCCGGGATCGTCTTCATGAAGCTGATCGGGCTCGGCATGCTGGTCGCCCTGCTCGTCGACGCCACCATCGTCCGCGCACTTCTTGTCCCTGCGACCATGAAGCTGCTCGGCGATGCGAACTGGTGGGCGCCCGGTCCGCTGGCCCGGTGGTGGGAGCGCCACGGCTTCCGCGAGGAGGGGCGCGAACCGACTGCCGAGCGGGAACCCGAACTGGTCTGACGGCGGAAGAACGCCCGCCTGCCTAGGCTGACCAGGTGCGCATGTTCGTCGCGGTGATGCCGCCCCAGGACGTCGTCGAGGACCTTGCCGAGTTCCTCGAGCCCCGGCGTCTCGCCGACCTCGACTCCGACCGCCCGCTGCGCTGGACGCTTCCTGAGCAGTGGCACGTGACGCTCGCCTTCCTCGCGCACGTGCCCGAGCGCAGCCTCGACGACCTCGGCGAGCGGCTCGCCCGGGCCGCGGCGCGGCGTACCTCGTTCGCGCTGGAGTTCGGCGGGGGCGGCGCCTTCCCCTCCGCGGCGCACGCCAAGTTGCTGTACGCCGGCGTGCACGGCAGCGACGAAGCGCTGACCGAACTGCACCGGCTCTCCGACGGGGCGCGGGCCGCGGCGAACCGCGCGGGGGCACCCGCGGACGGGGGACACTTCCGGCCGCACCTCACCCTGGCCCGCTCCAACCGCCCGCAGGAGGCGACCCGGTGGCTCCGGATCCTCGACACCTGGCGCAGTCGCCCCGTCCCGGTCGACGAGATCCACCTGGTGCAGTCGTTCCTCGGTGAGGGCCCTCGCAACCGGCCCCGCTACGAGACCGTCGGCACCTTCGCGCTGGGCCGCGGAGGCGGCGTACGGTCGGAATCCATCGACGCAGGAGGCGGCTCATGAGGATCGCGATCATCGGCACCGGCATGGTGGGACGTGCGTTGGGGACGGGCCTCGCGCAGCACGGACACGAGGTCGTGGTCGGCACGCGCGACCCCGAGCAGACCCGGCGCCGGGAGGAGTGGGCGGCGAACCCGCTCACCCTGATGCGCTTCGACGAGGCCGTCGAGGGAGCGGACCTCATCGTCAACGCGACCAGCGGAGCGGCCACGCTCGACGTCCTGCGCGACCTCGGGTCGGCGCTGGCGGAGAAGGTCCTGCTCGACGTCTCCAACCCGTTGGACTTCAGCGCCGGCTTCCCGCCGACCCTGACCGTGAAGGACACCGACTCGCTGGCCGAGCAGATCCAGCGGGCCCACCCCGAGGCCCGGGTGGTGAAGGGCCTCAACACGCTCACCGCCGATCTCATGCTGAATCCGGGACTGCTCCCGGAGCCGACCACGGTCTTCGTGGCCTCGGACTTCCCGGCGGCGCGAGACGTCGTCGTCGCGCTGTTACACGAGGTCGGTTGGGAGGACGTGATCGACCTCGGCGCTCTGGAGGCGGCCCGCGGGATTGAGATGTGGCTGCCCCTGTGGCTGCGCATCATGGCGGCCACCGGCACGGGGCAGTTCAACCTGCGCATCGTCCGCTGAGCCGAGGCTCGTGCGGGGACCCCGAGCCGCGCCCGGTCGTCGCGGGAGAAACACACCGTTCACACGATCGGGCTATGGTCCCCGTGTCACCCCTTCGGGGGAGCCGACCGGAAGGACCAGGACGTGCCCCACCTGCTGCGCCTCGAGCTGCCGGACGTACCCGGCTCGCTGGGTCGCGTCGCGAGCGCGATCGGTGACGCCGGCGGAGACATCGAAGCCATCGAGATCGTCGAGCACCGCGCCGACGGCACCGCGGTCGACGACGTGCTGCTCGAGCTCGCCCCCGGGGTGATGCCGGACTCGGTGGTCTCGGCCTGCAACGCCGTCGAGGGCGTGCGGGTGCTGTGGGTCTCCCGGTATGCGGCCGGCGGCACCCTCTTCCTCGACCTGGAGGTCGTCGAGGCGCTCACCCAGAACCCGGCGGTCGCCCTGGACGAACTCGTCGACTTTCTGCCGGCCACCTTCCGCGCCGACTGGGGGGTGCGGCTGCTGCGCACCGACGCGGGGATCAAGCAGGTGCACGCCACCTCCGCCGCCCCGGACCTGGGCGAGCACCAGGCGGCGTGGCTGGACATCACCCGGGCCTCGCGACTGGTCGTGGACCACGCGTGGCCGCACCTGTCCGACAACGTCGCGGCGGGCGCACCGGTCGCGGCCGGGGAGATCGTCGTCTTCGGTCGGCGCGGCGGCCCGGAGATCCTGGACTCCGAGATCGCCCGGCTCAACCACCTGGTGGCCCTCGCGATCACGATCTCGCAGGCGGGCTGAGTCCGCCGGCCCTCCGGCGCCGACCGCATCGGTCCAGGGCTGCTGGGACCTAGGTCTCTTCCTGGTCCGGACGGCAGACAGGTTGGTGTCCACCAGGCAGGCTAGGCAGGGGACGGTCCCCTCGGCCGCGGAAGGAGCCTGCGTGAGCGACACCGGTGGTCCGTGGGCGCTCGTCGTCGACGACGACTCCGATGTGGCCATGGTGTGCGGTCTGCACCTGGGCGGTGCGGGCTACCAGGTCCTCGAGGCGCGCACCGGCCAGCAGGCCCTCGAGCTCGCGCTGTCGGCGCAGCCGTCGGTCATCGTCCTGGACTACATGCTCCCCGACCTCGACGGCATCGAGGTGCTGCGTGCGCTCAAGGCCCACGACAAGACCTCCTCGATCCCGGTCGTGATGCTCACCGCCCGCACCCGGGAGCACGACGAGATCATCGCCTGGGACAGCGGCGTCGCGGACTACCTCACCAAGCCGTTCGAAGGAGCGAAGCTGGTGGCGGCGGTCGACGCGGCGATGAGCCGGGTCGGCACACCACCGTCCGCCCGACTCACCCAGCGCGAGAGCCCGCCCGTGTTGCGCCCCGAGGAGCGTCCGCCGCGACTGTCCGAGCGCTTCCGCCTGGAGCAGCGCTACCGGGCGCTCGTGGAGGCGGCTCCCGACGCGATGGTCGTGGTCGACGGCCACGGTCGTATCGAACTGGTCAACCGGCAGACCGAGAAGCTGTTCGGCTACGGCCGCGAGGAGCTCATCGGTCAGCAGGTCGAACTGTTGGTGCCGGCGCGGTTCCGCGGCGGGCACCCCGATCACCGCCAGCGGTACGCCGAGCGTCCCCACTTCCGCGAGATGGGCGCCGGACTCGAGCTCTCGGGACTGCGCAAGGACGGCACCGAGTTTCCTGTCGAGATCTCGCTGTCGCCGCTGGACACCGACGAGCTGCCGTCGTACGCCGCCACGATCCGCGACGTGACCGAGCGGCGCAGCATCGAGGCGATGTTCAAAGGCCTGCTGGAGAGCGCGCCCGACGCGATCGTGGGCGTCGACACCACCGGCCGGATCGTGCTGGTCAACCAGCAGACCGAGAAGCTGTTCGGCTACGCCCGCGACGAGTTGATCGGTCAGGCGGTGGAGGTCCTGGTGCCGGAGGCGGCGCGCTCGCTGCACCCGGGCCGGCGCAAGCGTTACGTCAACGACCCCAAGCCCCGAGCGATGGGCGCCGGACTGGACCTGGCGGCGCGACGCAAGGACGGCAGCCAGTTCCCCGCGGAGATCTCGCTCTCCTCCATCGCCACCGACGAGGGACTCCTGATCTCGGCCGCGATCCGCGACGTCACCGAACGCAAGCGGGCCGAGGAACGGTTCCGCGGCCTGGTCGAGGCGGCCCCCGACGCGATGGTGCTGGTCGGTGACGACGGCCTGATCCGGCTGGTGAACGCCCAGACCGAGCGGCTCTTCGGCTACGAGCGCGACGAGCTCCTTGGGCGCAAGATCGAGATGCTCGTCCCGGCACGATTCCGCGACCGGCACCCGCAGAGCCGACGCCTCTACACCTCCGAGCCACGGCCGCGCCCGATGGGCGCAGGGCTGGAGCTCTACGGGCTGCGCCGCGACGGCAGCGAGTTCCCGGTGGAGATCTCACTGAGCCCGCTCGACAGCGCGGACGGGGTGACGATCGCGGCCTCGATCCGCGACGTCAGCGAGCGCAAGCGCGCCGTCGAGGCCCAGGCCTTGGCGATGGAGCGGGAGCGGGAAGCGATCAACCGGCTGCGCGAGTTCGACCGGCTGCGCTCGGACTTCCTCTCCACGGTCAGCCACGAACTGCGGACGCCGCTGACCGCGATCAAGGGCTTCGCCGAATGGCTGGTGGGCTCCTGGGACACCACCCCCGACGATCGCAAGTTCGACATGGTCACCCGGATGCTGCACGCCGGCGGGAGGCTCGACTTCCTCATCCAGGACCTGCTCGACTTCTCCCGGCTCGAGCGCGGGCACCTCAAGGTCGACCTGGAGGACGAGCCGCTGGCCGACGTCGTCGACGAGACCATCCACCACGCCGGTCCCGCGCTGGAGAACCACCGTCTCCACGTCGCGGTCGAGGAGGACCTCTGGGTCCGCATCGACCGGGCCGCCACGATGCGCGTGATGGAGAACCTGCTCACCAACGCCGCGAAGTTCTCCCCGCGCGGATCGACGATCACGATCACGGGCCGGTCGGTGGACGACATGGTGCTGCTGGCGGTGCGCGACGAGGGGATCGGTATCCCGGTCGCCGAGCACGACAAGATCTTCGACCGTTTCTACCGGGTGCCCGACTCGGCGTCGGCGCACCCGGGCACCGGGATCGGCCTGGCCATCGTCAAGCAGTTCGTGGAGAGCCAGGGCGGTCGGGTGGAGCTCACCTCGGCGCCGGGTGAGGGCAGCGAGTTCCGGCTCTATCTCAGGCCCGCCTCGGGGCCCCGCTAGCCTCCTCCTCATGTCCGCACTGCCCTTCGTCTCCGAGACCTTCGACCCCGAGGCGTGGCGGGAGGTCCCCGGCTTCGAGGACCTGACCGACCTGACCTACCACCGGGCCAAGGCTCACGGCACCGTCCGGATCGCCTTCGACCGGCCCGAGGTTCTCAACGCCTTCCGGCCCCACACCGTCGACGAGCTGCTCCGGGTCCTCGAGCACGCCCGCACCAGCAGCGACGTCGGCTGTGTGCTGCTCACCGGCAACGGCCCGGGCCAGAAGCACGGAAAGTGGGCCTTCTGCACCGGCGGCGACCAGCGGATCCGCGGGCGCACGGGCTACCAGTACGAGGACGGCACCGGCAGCGACCGCGTCGACGCCCGGACCCCGGCCGACAAGGCGCGGCTGGGGCGGCTGCACATCCTGGAGTGCCAGCGGCTGATCCGGTTCATGCCGAAGGTCGTCATCTGCGTCGTCCCCGGCTGGGCCGCCGGCGGTGGGCACTCCCTCCACGTCGTCTCCGACCTGACCCTGGCCAGCCGCGAGCACGCGCGCTTCAAGCAGACCGACGCCGACGTCGGCTCCTTCGACGGCGGGTTCGGGTCGGCCTACCTGGCCCGTCAGGTCGGGCAGAAGTTCGCCCGCGAGATCTTCTTCCTCGGCGACGAGTACACCGCCGAGGACGCCCACCGGATGGGCATGGTCAACAAGGTCGTCGACCACGCCGACCTCGAGGCCGAGGCCCTGGAGTGGGGGCGCAAGATCAACGGCAAGTCCCCGACCGCCCAGCGCATGCTCAAGTACTCCTTCAACCTCATCGACGACGGCCTGGTGGGTCAGCAGTTGTTCGCCGGCGAGACCACGCGGCTGGCGTACATGACCGACGAGGCCGTGGAGGGGCGCGACCAGTTCCTCCAGAAGCGGGACCCGGACTGGTCGCCGTACCCCTGGTACTACTGAGGCGAGACGGACACGCGCTCCAGCAGGGAGCGGGCCCGGGCGCGACCCGTGGTCTCGCCCGGGCCGCCCGACGACGTACGGCTCCGCGAGGGGACACGTCCGTCCCGCGGGCCGATCGCCGGCTCTTCCTGCGGACGGGTCGCGAAGACCCGGACCGCTGGCACCCCCGTGCTGCCGGCCCACCCCGAGACCGGAACGGGAGACCCGACCCCGGGCCGCCCGACCCCCGATCCCCGGGTGTGTCGTCGCTGATGATGGTCGCGCAGAGGACCGACACTTCTGATCGAGGATCGGTGCGGGAGGATGTATCCATGACAGACGTCACCCACGAGCCCGGCGAACGGTGGCGGCGCGTCGCCGAGGCCGGTTCCGGGCCCGACTACGCCCAGGCCTACGCCGCCCGGTTCGACGAGCTGGCCGAGCAGGGGCAGGACGTCCACGGCGAGGCCGCGTTCGTCTCCGCGCTCGTCCCGGGCGGTGCGGTGCTTGACGCCGGCTGCGGTACCGGCCGGGTCGCGGCCCGGTTGGACGCCCTGGGCCACGAGGTGATGGGCGTCGACGTCGACGCCGCGATGATCGCGGTCGCTCGAGAGCGACGCCCCGACCTGACCTGGGCCGTCTCGGACCTCGCCCTTCTCGACCTCGGGCGCACCTTCGACGCGGTGGTGCTGGCGGGCAACGTGATCCCGTTCCTGGAGTCCGAGGACCTGCTCCCGGCGGTGGCCGCCGTCGCCGACCACCTCCGCGCCGGCGGCCTGGTGGTCGCCGGCTTCGGGCTGGACGCCGACCACCTGCCCAGCGGTGCCCGCGAGGTCGCCCTCGCGACGTACGACGAGGCGTGCGCGACCGCCGGCCTGGTGCTGGTCGGGCGCTGGGGTGGCTGGCAGCGGGAGGAGTACGTCGCCCGCAAGGGATACGCGGTCTCGGTGCACCGGCTGCCCTGACTCCCCCGCGGGGCTTGTGTTCGGCGCCGGCACGGCGTTGGCTCGAGGGATGACCGACTGGGACTTCTCCGACCTCACCGCCACGTTCGTCAACTGCACGCTCAAGCGTTCCCCGGAGCCGAGCCACACCCAGGGTCTCGTCGACGTCAGCGCAGCGATCATGCGCAAGCACGGCGTGGACGTGCAGACGATCCGGGCGATCGACCACCCGATCGCGTCCGGGGTCTACCCCGACATGCGCGAGCACGGGTGGGCCGAGGACGCCTGGGTCGACCTGGCGCCGCGGATCCTGGCCAGCGACATCCTGGTGCTCGCCGGGCCGATCTGGCTCGGGGACAACTCCAGCCAGATGAAGGTCGTCATCGAGCGGCTCTACTCGCTCTCCGGCGAGCTCAACGACAAGGGGCAGTACCTCTTCTACGGCCGCGTCGGAGGCTGCCTGATCACCGGCAACGAGGACGGCATCAAGCACTGCGCCATGAACATCCTCTACAGCCTCCAGCACATCGGCTACACGATCCCGCCCAACGCCGACGCCGGCTGGATCGGTGAGGCGGGCCCGGGGCCGTCGTACCTCGACCCCGGCAGCGGCGGACCGGAGAACGACTTCACCAACCGCAACACGACCTTCATGACCTGGAACCTCATGCACCTGGCCCGGATGCTGCGCCGGTCCGGCGGGGTGCCCGGGTTCGGCAACCAGCGTTCGGAGTGGAACGCCGGTGCGCGGTTCGACTTCGAGAACCCGGAGTACCGCAGCTGAGCGGCCCGTCGCGCCTAGGGCTTCTGCTCCAGCGGCTCGTCGTCGACCTTGATGTCGAACGTCGCGTCGGAGCCGTCGACCGCGGTCACCGTGACCGTCACGCCGAACTGCACGTCGCCGGCGGTCAGGGTGCAGCGGGTGGTCGCGTCGACCTCGGCGTCGAGATCCTCGGGGCACTCCACGGCGTCAGGCTCCTGGCCGACCGTCTCGGTGAGCTGACGGGACACGGTGTCGGCCAGCTCGTCAGCGTCGATGCTGCCGGTGCCGACGCTGACGGAGCCGGAGCACCCGGCGAGGAGGAGGACGGTCGCCGCGACCGAGGCGCAGCAGGTGGAACGCGTGAGGCTCATGGAATCTCCTGGGATGAGGGCGTTCCGAAGTCTGTCGGTCCGACGGGGTCGCAGTCCCGGGATTCGGCCGGAGTCGTCGCCTCCTCTTTGGTGACTTAACGGACCTTCGGCGCATGAGGTTCGTCGCGATGTGGAAGTTCGGGTGAACGTGGCTTACGTTTCGCCGGTGAAGGTGGCGGTGGCCGAGGAGCTCACCCCGGGGGAGGCGCGGGTCGCCGTGGTCCCGGGGCTGGTGCGACGCCTCGCCGCCCAGGGGTACGACGTGTGGGTGGAGCCGGGCGCGGGGGCGCGCGCCGGGCACACCGACGAGGAGTACCAGGCCCACGGGTCGACCGTGTCGGCCGCGGCGCTGGACGGTGCCGACGTGGTGCTCTCGGTGCGCCCCCTCGACGCCCAGACGCTGCGCCAGTTGCGCCCCGGAACCACCCTGGTGTCGCTGCTGCCGGCGGGCCCGATCGACGACTACGTCCTCGACGTCCGCGACTACGGCCACACCGCGTACGCGCTGGATCTGGTGCCCCGCACCAGCCGCGCGCAGTCGATGGACGTGCTCACCTCGCAGGCGATGGTGTGCGGCTACCGCGCCGCGGTGGTCGGGGCCGGACTGCTCAAGCAGTTCCTGCCGGGCGCGCACACGGCCTTCGGGGAGGTACCCCCGGCGTCGGCCCTGGTGCTCGGCGCGGGCGTCGCCGGGCTGGAGGCGATGGCGACGCTGCGGCGGTTCGGTGCCCGGGTGCGCGGGTACGACGTACGGCCTTCCTCGGCGGAGGAGATCGCGTCCGTGGGCGCCGAGTACGTCGACCTCGGGCTGCCGCCGCTGGCCGGCGAGGCCGGCTACGCCCGGGTGCTGCCGCCGGACCGGGCGCTGCTCCAGCGCGAACTGCTGGCCCCGCACGTCGCGGCCGCGGACCTGCTGGTGACCACGGCCGCGGTGCCCGGGCACCCCGCGCCGCTTCTGGTGACTCGCGCGATGGTGGGGCGGATGCGACCGGGGTCGGTCGTGGTGGACCTCGCCGCCGAGAGCGGCGGCAACGTCGAGGGCGTGGTCGCCGGGCAGGTCGTGCCGATCGCCGGTGCCAAGGTGTGGGGCGGGCGCGACGTCGCCTCCCAACTCCCCGGGCCGGCGTCGCGGATGTATGCCCACAACGCCGTCAGTCTCATCGAGCACCTGGCCGCGGCCGGCGTCGAGGACGACATCGTGGTCGCCTGCTGCCTGGCCCGGGAGGGCGTGGTCGTCCACCCCGCCTGCCTCGACGCCCTCGGGGGCGCCGCCGGGCTGCCGGTGGTGGAACTGGACGAGATCGTGGAGTTCGACGAGTCGACGTCGTTCTCCTGGCCGGAGGAGAAATGATGACAACCGTGGTGGCCGGGCTCGCGCTGGTGGCGGGTGCCCTGGGCGGAGCCTGGCTCAGCCGCACCGAGCCGCGCCTCGAGCGTGTCGGGGCGGCGGCGATCGGGGTGGCCGTCACTGTGGCGTGCCTGCTGCGCGTGCGTGAGTTGCGCCAGAGCGCGGAGATCCTCGACGGGATCGGGGCGGTCTCGCCGTTCGGGTGGTCCACGTACCTGCCGCTGGTGATCGCCGCCGCGGTCGGGGCGGGCCTGGTGTGGCTCGTGGTGCGGCAGCGGCCGGGGGTGCCCACGGCGGGCTCCGCGGCTGCGCCCACGACGCCCGACGAGGCCTCGGCGGACGAGCCTGCCACCCCCGCACCGAAGGCGGCGCCGGTCGCCGCGCCGGCCGTCCCGGAGCAGCCTCCGGCTCCCGCGTTCGTCCCGGCGCAGCGCTCCCCGGGGTCACTCCGGGCTCGCGGCGCCGGCCCCCTGGAGGAGGCCACGACCGCGCTGCGGTCGGCCCGACGCGTGCTCGTCGTCCCCGGGTACGGCGTGGCCGCCGGCCAGGCGCAGCATGCCCTGCTCGCGCTCGACACCATCCTGCGCACCCGCGACGTCACCGTGGAGTACGCCGTGCATCCGGTCGCCGGCCGGGTCCCCGGTCACCTCGACGCCACCCTGGCGGAGGTCCCGTCGGAGCGGCTCCTGGGCGTCGCCGAGGCAAACCGGGTGGTCGCCCGCGCCGACGTCGTGCTGGTGGTCGGCGCCAACGACGTCGTGAACCCCGACGCGGTCCAGGCTCCGGTGGAGATCTCCGGAGCGAAGCGTCTCCTGGTACTCGACCGTGCCGGTGGCGTCGGCCACGCCGGCGTGCCCAACCGACTGTTGGACCGCCTGAGCGCGGTGCGGGTGACCGGTGAGCCTCGGGTCACACTGGCCGTGCTCGCCGGACAGATCGGCGCACCGGCCCCGGCTCGTCCCGGGGCGACGGTGCGCACCCAGGGCTGACGCGCTGCGGGACCCCGCTACTGGCTGCGGGACCTACTGGGCCAGGCCGTAGAGCCGGTCGCCCGCGTCACCCAGCCCGGGCACGATGTAGCCCTTGTGGTTCAGTTTTTCGTCCATCGCCGCTGTCACGAGCGTGACCGGCACGGTGAGACCGGTGAGCTCATCCTCCATGCGGGCGCAGCCCTCGGGGGCGGAGAGCAGCGTGATCGCGGTGATGTCGTCCGCGCCCCGGTCCACCAGGAAGTGAACCGCGGCCGCCAGGGTGCCACCGGTGGCCAGCATCGGGTCCAGCACGTAGCACTGGCGGCCGGACAGGTCCTCGGGCAGCCGCTCGGCGTACGTCATCGCCTCGAGGGTCTCCTCGTTGCGTGCCATCCCGAGGAAGCCCACCTCCGCGGTCGGCATCAGCCGCAGCATGCCCTCGAGCATGCCCAGCCCGGCGCGCAGGATCGGCACCACCAGCGGGCGCGGGAACGCCAGGTGCACGCCGGTCGCGGGCGCGACCGGGGTCTGCACGGTGACCTGGTCGACCCGGACGTCGCGGGTGGCCTCGTAGGCCAGCAACGTCACCAGTTCGTCGACGAGGCGACGGAACGTGGGGGAGTCGGTGCGCTCGTCACGCAACGTGGTCAGCTTGTGGGACACCAGGGGATGGTCGATCACGTGCACGCGCATGGCAGCACGGTAACGAATGATCGAACTCCTGCCCTCCTCAGGCCTGGGGACCCGGACGACCCTGGTCTCGTGCCGGGTGCTCTGTCATCCTCGACTCAGGTCGTGTGGTGGCGGCCTCGACCAGGAGGTCCGTCGGTATGGGTGCGCAGAGCCTCGAGGTGATCGACGTCGCGTTGTGCGTCTATCGCGAGGAGAACCAGTGGCGGGTCGAGGAGATCGCCGACCACCACCTGGCCGACCTGGACACCCTGGCCGAGGAACTGCGGCGGTGGCCCGGCGACTTCGGATCGCTCGGATTGGTCTCGATCGACGAGGACTTCTTCGTGCTGGTGCGGGTGGCCGGTGAGCGCACTCGAGTCTTGCTCTCCGACGTGACCGCGGCGACCGAGTGGCCCCTGGCCCGGTCGGTGCTCGAGGAGCTCGACCTGCCGATGCCCGACGACGAGGACGAGCAGGTGCCCGCCGGCGACATCACGATCATGGAGGACCTCGGCATCCCGGCCCTCGACCTGGCGGTCCTGCTCGACGACGAGGACCTCTACCCCGACGAGGTCCTCGGCGACCTGGCGCACCGGGTGGGGTTCGGCGCGTTGTACGACGACATCGTGGGTGTGCCGGCCACGTGAGCGACCTCGACCCCTGGGCCGAGCCGATGGGCTGGGCCCTCGACGAAGCGCGCGCGGCGCTGACCACCGAGGACGTGCCGGTCGGCGCCGTCGTCATCGACGCCGACGGCGCGGTGGTCGCCCGTGGACGCAACCGGCGCGAGGCCGACCAGGACCCCACCGCCCACGCCGAGGTGGTGGCTCTGCGCGAGGCGAGCCGGGTCCGCGGCTCCTGGCGGCTGGACGGCTGCACGTTGGTGGTCACCCTGGAGCCGTGCACCATGTGCGCCGGTGCCTCGGTGCTCGCCCGGGTGGACCGGGTCGTCTTCGGCGCCACCGACCCCAAGGCGGGTGCAGCCGGCTCCCTCTACGACGTCGTTCGCGACCCCCGGCTCAACCACCGCCCCGACCTGGTCGGCGGCGTCCGGGCCGAGGAGGCGGGTGACCTGCTGCGCGCGTTCTTCCGAGCCCGGCGTACGGCGCGCACCGATTTCCCGGCCTCGAAGCCTCTCTAGTACCCTTGCCCGCGGTGGCGTGTCCGAGCGGCCTAAGGAGAACGCCTCGAAAGCGTTTGTGGGTGAAAGTCCACCGAGGGTTCAAATCCCTCCGCCACCGCCAGCCAGCAGCCCCGCCCGGAGTCACTCCGGGCGGGGCTTCTTCGTTCAGGGGCCAGATGAACTGGCACAACTGCCCTGCCCAGCCCCTCAGAGCGCTTCCATGGGTCGTTGTGCCAGTTGAACTGGCCCTACCGCAGGCTGTAGGCAGCCCGCACGACGGGCTCGAAGGCGTCGGCGATCGCGGCGTACCCGGCGTCGTTGGGGTGGAAGCGGTCCGCGGCCAAGAGGCCGCGCCACGAGGTCGGGCCGGTGGTGCGCAGGTCGACCACGTGCACCGCGCCGCCGGCGGCTGCGCGGTCGATGTGTGCGTTGGCCTCCGCCGCCGCACCGCGGGGCTGCGGCAGGGTCGCGACGACGGAGCGCTCGGGAAGCAGTCCCAACAGTTCGGCGAACGCCTCCGGCAGCCGCTCGCGGTGCAGCTTGCCCGCGAAGAGGTCGTTGGATCCGATCAGCACGGTGACCAGGTCCGGTCCCTCGGTCGGGGCGGGCAGGGAGCGGTACGCCGGCACCTGCTGTGCGAGCACGTCGGGCACCCGAGCACCGGTGGCCGACAGGTTGATGATGATCGGCGCGCCCGGCCCGAGCCGGTCGTGCACCTGGTTGACCCAACCCGCGTCGTACGCCGAGGCGCCGATCCCCTGGGACATCGAGTCGCCGAGCACGATCCAGCGGCGGCCCGGGCGGCTCAGCGCCGCGCGGTTGTGCGCGGCCCACGCCTCGGCGTACGGGACGACCTGGCGTTGCACCGACCGGATCCCGGGCAGGAAGACCCCGGCCACGCGCAGGAACCGTCCGGGCCCACGGCCGGTGCGGTTGTCGTAGGTGAAGTCGACGCTCATCGTCGGCCAGGATAGGAGGGCGCCCTCACGTCCCGCAGAACGTCTGGAACCCGTCGGTGAACGACGCCGGCGCGGGTTCGGTGTACGCCTCGAGCCCCGGCCGCTCGGTGAACGGGTCGGTGACCGCCTCGAGGAGGCGGTGCAGCGGTGCGAGGTCCCCGGCGGTCGCGGACGCGAGCGCCTCCTCGACCCGGTGGTTGCGCGGGACGTAGACCGGGTTGGCCGCGTGCATCGAGGTGACGTCGGGGGACAGGGCCCGCCACCGGGCCGCCCAGGCGTCGTACGACGCGAGGTCCAGCACCAGCCCCCGGGCACCGTCGGTGACCCCCGCCGCCTCGTCGGTCAACCCGCGGAAGAAGAGCGTGTGGTCGACGCGGTTCTCGCGCATCAGCGCGACCAGGTCCCCCAGCAGCAGGTCGAGGTCGTCGGCGGCCACGTGCGCCAGTCCGAGCTTC
Organism: Marmoricola sp.; assembly: GCA_044224695.1. Lineage (GTDB taxonomy): Bacteria > Actinomycetota > Actinomycetes > Propionibacteriales > Nocardioidaceae > Marmoricola_A. Next base: position 60,848 of record JBGAJX010000004.1, read on the forward strand.
GCCGTCATGCCGCGGGTCCATGCCGCGGAGTATCGGTCGCGGAACGTGCCGAGCACGTCGACGGCCTGCTCGACAGCGCGTGCCTCGTCGGGGTCGATCAGCGGCAACAGCGCCTCGGCGAACCGGGCGAGGTTCCACTCCGCGACCAGCGGCTGGTTGCCGTAGGCGTAGCGCCCGCCGGTGTCGATCGAGGAGTAGACCGTGGCGGGGTCGAACGCCTCGAGGAAGGCGCACGGCCCGTAGTCGATGGTCTCCCCGGAAATTGTCATGTTGTCGGTATTCATCACTCCGTGGATGAAGCCGACCAGCATCCACTGCGCGATCAGGGAGGCCTGCGCGTCGACGACGGCGTCGAAGAGTGCGAGCGCCGGCACCGGAGCCTCGGCGGCCGAGGGGTGGTGTCGCCTGATCGCGTGGTCGGCCAGCCGTCGGAGCAGATCGGGGTCGTCCAAGGAACGGGCGTACTGGAAGGAGCCCACACGCAGGTGACTGGCGGCGACGCGGGTGAGAACGGCTCCGGGGAGGAGGTCCTCGCGGTGGACGACCCGACCGGTGGCCACGACCGCCAGCGAGCGGGTGGTGGGGATCCCGAGGGCGTGCATGGCCTCGCTGATCACGTACTCGCGGAGCATCGGCCCGAGCGCGGCGAAGCCGTCGCCGCCGCGGGAGAGCGGCGTCGGCCCGGACCCCTTGAGTGCGAGGTCGTGCAGTCGCCCGTCGGCGTCGACGAGCTCGCCGAGCAGCAGCGCGCGCCCGTCGCCCAGGCGTGGCGACCAGCCGCCGAACTGGTGCCCGGCGTACACCTGCGCGACCGGCGAGGCGTCGGCGGGCAGCGAGGTCCCGGTGAGCAGGCCGACGTCGACCGACGCCGGGTCCAATCCGAGCTCGGCCAGCAGCGGCTCGTTGAGGAGCACCAGGTCCGGCGACGTGGGGGCGACGGCGTTCCAGGGCACCGCGAGCTCGGGAAGGTCCCGGGCGAACTGGACGTCGAGGTGCAGGGTGCTGGCAAGGCTCACGCCTTCGACAGTACGTCGTGGCCCCGCGTCGGAGGCCGTGGCAGCCTGGGACCGTGAGCGATCCCACTGCCCCCGCCGGACCCTGGCCGACCACGGCGACCGACGTGCTGCTCGATGCCTTCGAGCGGGTCAACGGTCTCGTCCACCGCCTGCTCGACGGGCTGCCCGACGACGCGCTGACCTGGCGCCCCGACGCCGAGGCCAACCCGATCGGCTGGCTCGTCTGGCACCTGGCCCGGGTCCAGGACGACCACCTCGCCGGTGTCGGGGACCGGCCCCAGGTGTGGACCGAGCAGGGGTACGCCGCCGCGTTCGGCCTGCCCTACGACGACCGCTCCCTGGGCTACGGCCACAGCAGCGGAGAGGTCGGGGAGTTCGGCGGGGTGACGGTCGAGCAGCTGGTGGCCTACCACGACGCGGTCCACCGGCGGACGCTCGAGATCCTCGGCGACCTGGACGATGCCGGTTACGGCCGCGTCGTCGACGACAGCTTCGACCCGCCGGTGACGGCCGCGGTCCGGCTGGTCTCGGTGGTCGGTGACACGCTGCAGCACCTGGGCCAGGTCGGCTACGTGCGCGGGCTGGCCGAGCGTCGGAGCGCGTCCGGAGGCGAGCCGGAGGGCAACGCCGGATGACCGCCGACGGCCAGGTCGCACCAGGCTTCGAGCCCGTGCGCGACGTCTTCGCCGACGTCCTCGCCGCGCAAGGAGGGGCCGGCGCCGGACTGGTGTGCTGGCACGAGGGCCGCTGGGTCGTCGACCTGTACGGCGGCTGGGCCGACGCCGCCCGCACCCGGCCGTGGGCGCCCGACACCCTGGTGATGCCGTACTCGGTGAGCAAGCCCTTCGCCGCGGTCTCCGTGTTGCTGCTCGCCGACCGCGGTGTCGTCGACCTCGATGCGCCCGTGCAGCGCTACTGGCCGGAGATGACCGCGGCCACCACGCTGCGCCAGATCCTCAGTCACAGCGCGGGGCTGGTGGTGCTGGACGCGACCCTGCCCGCGTCCGCCTTCTCCGACTGGGACCTGCTGTGCAGCGCACTGGCCCGGCAGGAGCCGGCGTGGGAGCCGGGGACGGCGGCCGGTGAGTCGGCCCTGTTCTACGGGCACCTGCTCGGAGAGGTGGTGCGCCGCGTCGACGGCCGGACACCGGGCCGGTTCCTGCGCGACGAGGTCTGCGGCCCGTGGGGGCTGGACTTCCACGTCGGGCTGGGGGAGGAGGAACTGAGGCGTACGGCGGACCTCGTCGGCTTCGGTGCGGACCTCACCGCGGCGGCCGACCGGCCCCCGCTCTACGACGCCGCCCTGGGCAACCCGGCGGGTGCGCTCGACCCGGCGGTGGTGAACTCCGCGGAGTGGCGCCGCGCCGAGATCCCGGCGGTCAACGGTCACGGCACGGCGAAGGCGGTGGCCGGGCTCTACCGCGCCTTGGAGGTCGGCGTGGACGGACGCCGGCTGCTGAGCGACCGGCTCCACGACGAACTGGTCCGCTGCCACACCACCGGTCCCGAGCAGGTCGTCGGCGGTACGGCGTCCTGGGGCCTGGGCGTGTCGGTGGAAGCCGGGGAGGGCTACGGCATGGGGGGTGTCGGCGGCAGCTTCGGTTGGTGGAGCAGCGACGGGCAGTACGCGTTCGCGTTCCTCACCGCCCACATCGGCGACTACGACCGCGGCGACCGCCTGGAGAACGCGGTCCGCGAGGTGCTCGGTCTGCCGCCGGTCTGACCGCGGCCCCGCTCAGGCGGCACCGGATCGTGACTGGGGGGTGAGGCGCCCCGGGCACCCTGCCCGGCGCCGGGGCGCCTCACCGCGTGGCCGCACGATCTCGTGTCCCCTCCGTGACCCAACACAACGGAAGAGGATCGTGCGCCCGCTGTTCCCACGGTGCTCGGGGTGCGGGGAGCCGCACCGGGAGAGTCGAGCCCGTGAGTCGTGCGTCAGCGACCGCGTACGGTCACCGACGAGTTCGGGACAAGGTGACTTCGAGGGCCCTCGAAGCGCACCGTGTAGTGCTGGAGCCCGCGCAGGTACGGCAGTTCCGCCGTCCCCGCGCCGTCACGGATCCGCACGTCGTCGCTGCCACGGTCACCGCGGAAGCGGGCCCTGCCGTCCGGCGCCGCCCAGGTGGGGGCGTCGACGGTGACCGGCACGCGCCACTCGCGACCGCTCCGGCGCGGGGTGCCGAAGACGAGGTCGAAGCGGCCTGCGGCCACCGTGGCCGCCACCTCCTCGACCCCTTCGGCGTGGCCGGGTCGGGTGGCGCGGACCCGGAGCCCGATCTCCTCCCGGAAGTAGTCCGGCAGCACCCGGAAACGCTCGCCCGTGGCGCCGGCCACGGGGCGGCCGTCCACGAGCCACTGCCAGGTGAGGGTGGCGTCCTCGACGTCCCAGGTGCCGGGGTCGGCGACCAGCACGCTGCCCACCCGAGCGGTGCCCTGGATCTCCGGGAGGGTCACCGGCTGCGGGGCCACCCGCAGCATGGTGACGTCGTCCAACGAGCGGTTGCCGGCGACCACCAGCGTGCGGGTCCTGGTGACGTAGCCCTCCCGGGAGTACGTCACGGAGTAGGCCCCGGCCGGGACCCAGAGTTCGTACTCCCCGCCGTAGGACAGGGCGCTCGCGGCGACCTCGCCGGTCAGCGCGTGCGTGGCGACTACCTGGATGCCGTCGATCTCCCAGCCGTCGGGGTCGACCGTCCACCCGCTGACCCGCCAGGTGGCGTCCAGCACCACCCGCTGGTGGGCCAGCACCTCCCGGTCCACCCCGGGGGTGGTGCCGGCGAGCGCGTGCGACAAACCGGTGCCGGTCAGGGCGAGGGCCGTCAAGGAGACGGCGGCGACGCCGCGACGAGCCACGTTCCGTGTGCGCATCTGGTTCCTTCCGTGGAAGCCTGCTGCGCCAGTGTGCGGCACCTGCGTGTGTGTTTTGTTCAGGTTTGTGCGGTTTTTACTCCGAAGGTTTCCCGAGGAGCCTCTCGGCGGGTCAGCGGGGAAGCCAGCGCCCCAGCCGCTTCAGGGCCTGCTCGATGTCGGCACGGGAGCCGGCGAAGGACAGCCGCACGAAGCGGCCGCCGTCCGCGGTGTCGAAGTCGATGCCCGGCGTCAGAGCGACCCCGGTGTCGGCGAGAAGCCGGCGCGCGAACCCCATCGAGTCCTCGGTGAGGTGGCCGACGTCGGCGTAGACGTAGAAGGCGCCGTCCGCGGGGGCGAGCCGGTCGATGCCCAGGCTCCGCAGCCCCTCGAGCAGGACGCCCCGGTTCTCGGCGTACCGAGCGACGTGGCCGTCGCACTCGGCGTACGACGCGTCGGAGAACGCGGCCACCGCGGCGTGCTGGGAGAGGACCGGCGGGCAGATCGTGAAGTTGCCGGCCAGGACGTCGACGGCCCGGCGCAGCCGCGGCGGCACCAGCATCCAGCCGATCCGCCACCCGGTCATCGAGAAGTACTTGGAGAAGGAGTTGAACACGACGGCCTCCCGGGAGGTCGCCCAGGCCGACGTCGCCGCGGGGGCGCCCGGGTAGCCGATCCCGTGGTAGATCTCGTCGCTGATCAGCTGGACGCCGCGCTGCTCGCACCACCCGGCCAGGTCGGCCAGCTCGGCCGGGCCGAGCATCGTCCCGGTCGGGTTCGCCGGGCTCGCCACGACCAGGCCCTGCACCGGGACCTCCAGGGCCTCGAGCATCGCCGGGGTCGGCTGGAAGCGGGTCTCGGGGCCGGTGGGCAACTCGACGACCTCGCACCCCAGCGCGGTCAGCACGTTGCGGTAGCAGGGGTAGCCCGGCCGCGCGATCGCCACCCGGTCACCCGCCTCGAACGCGGCCAGGAACGCGAGCAGGAACCCGCCGCTGGAGCCGGTGGTGACCACCACGTCGTCGGGGTCGACCTCCAGCCCGTGCCATCTGGCGTGGTGGCCGCAGATCGCCTCGCGCAACTCCGGGATCCCGACCGCCACGGTGTAACCGAGCAGGTCGGCATCGAGAGCCTCGTGGGCGCGAGCCCGGACGGGCGCGGGTGCGGGTGTGGAGGGCTGGCCGGCGACCAGGTTGAGCAGGTCGCCGTGCGTGGCGGCCCGCTCCGCGGCAGCGGCCAGCAGGTCCATCACGTGGAAGGGCGGAACATTCGCCCGGGACGCGACGGACAGGCGTCCGGCGGCGTCGGCGACGTCGGAGTGCGACATGGGCACAGCCTAGGATGAAGGCCCCGCCGCGCCTCCCCACGAGATGAGGGATCCGTGACCTTCGACGTCGAGCTCCTCGACCAGGTCTTGCTGCTCGGCTCGGCGGTCCTGCTGATCGCGATCCTCGCCGTCCGTGCCTCGTCGCTGGCCGGCCTCCCGTCGCTGCTGGTCTATCTGATGCTCGGCATCCTGCTGGGGGAGTCGGTGCTCGGGCTGCCGTTCGAGGATGCCCAGCTCGCACACGCGCTGGGCTTCGGCGCCCTGGTGGTGATCCTCGCCGAGGGCGGTCTGACGACCTCGTGGACCGAGATCCGCCCGGCCATGCGCACCGGAGCCTTGCTGGCCACCCTCGGCGTCGGCGTCAGCATGCTGGTGATGGCGGTCTTCGCCCACGAGGTCCTCGGCTTCGACTGGCAGCTGGCCGTCCTGCTGGCCGCGGTGACGGCGCCGACGGACGCGGCCGCGGTCTTCTCCGTGCTGCGCCGGGTGCCGCTGCCGAGGCGGCTCACGGGTGCCCTGGAGGCTGAGTCCGGCCTCAACGACGCCCCCACCGTGCTCCTGGTGACCCTGGCCAGCGAGGGTGCCCTGTTCAGCCATGGCGGCCCCCTCCAGGTGCTCGGCATCATCGTGCTCGAGCTCGGCGCGGGCATCGCGATCGGTCTGGCGGTCGGCTTTGGTGGCGCCCTGGTGATGCGCCGGGCGGCGCTGCCGTCCTCGGGCCTGTATCCGCTGGCCGTGCTCAGTCTCTGCGTGCTGGCCTACGGCGCCGGGTCGTTCCTGCACGCCTCCGGCTTCGCCGCCGTCTACGTCGCCGCCCTCGTGCTGGGCAACAGCGAGCTGCCGCACCGCTCCGCGACGCGGTCCTTCGCCGAGGGGTTGGGTTGGCTCGCGCAGATCGGGCTCTTCGTGATGCTCGGCCTGCTGGTCTCGCCCGGCGACCTCTCCGCACAGGACGTGTGGCTGGCGCTCGCGGCCGGGGCGGTGCTCGCACTGGTGGCGCGCCCGTTGTCGGTGGCGGCGTGCATGGCCTGGCAACGGGCGAGCCTGCCCGACATGGCGTTCGTGACCTGGGCCGGCCTGCGTGGGGCCGTGCCGATCGTGCTCGCGACGATCCCGCTGGCCGAGGAGGTTCCCGGGGCCAACACGCTCTTCGACATCGTCTTCGTGCTGGTCGTCATCGACACCCTGGTCACCGGTCCCACCCTGCCCTGGGTCGCCCGACGCCTGGGCGTGACGGTGGCCGGGGAGGTCCGCGACCTCGACGTGGAGTCCGCACCGCTGGAGCGCATCGCGGCCGACCTGCTCCAGATCAAGATCACCAAACGGTCCCGCATGCACGGGGTGGAGGTCCGTGAACTGCGCCTGCCCGAGGGTGCGTCGGTGGCGCTGATCGTGCGTGACGGCCTCACGCTCCAGGCGCACGGCAGCACGGTGCTGCGCCGTGGTGACGACCTACTCGTGGTCGCCCCGCGGAAGGTCAAGGACGCGACCGAGGAACGCCTGCGCGCGGTGTCGCGGCGCGGACGGCTGGCGGACTGGCTGGAGTAGCGGGACCGGCGGGAGGAGTCAGCAGATCGGCGCGTCGGTGCCGGCCCGGACGCGCCGAGGAGCGTCCTTGGCCAGGCCCTCGAACTCCTCGCCGATGACCACGTCGACACCGGGGCCCAGGTCGGCGTCGGTGACCTGGATGAGGGTGTTGGGGCCGAACTGGGCCGCCACGAGTTGCGCGCCGGGGTCGTCCTTGCGGGGAGCGAGCACGCGCACCAGTTGCACGGCGAACTCCTCGGGGGCGTTGCCGATCTCCCCGGCGATGAAGCCCCGGGCCTCGAGCTGTGAGCGGGTCTGGTCGGCCAGCCCGGCGCGGTTGCCGGCGTTGAAGACGCTCACGGTCACGTCGCGGGTGCGGACCACGTCGCCCCGGGCGACCTGGGTGGCGCAGGTCTCGGAAGGTTCCGCGGCCACCTCGTCGCCGATCGGAGCGGTGAACGAACGCCAGCCGACCACCAGCCCGGTGACCAGCAGTGCCGTCAGGACCACGAGGGTCACGGCGCTGAGCGTCCGGCGGCCGCCCATCAGGAGACCGCCTCCGCAGTGCTCGTCCCGGGGTGCTCGTAGACGCGGGCGTGCAGGACCAGCCGCTGCTGGAGCGCCGCGCGCAAGGCGCGGTGCAGGCCGTCCTCGAGGTAGAGGTCGCCCTCCCAGCGCACGACATGGGCGAAGAGATCACCGTAGAAGGTGGAGTCCTCGTCGAGCAGGGCGGCCAAGTGCAGGGTGGACTTGGTGGTGACCAGCTCGTCCAGACGCAACTGCACGGGGGGCAGCGCCGCCCAGTCCCGCGAGCGCAGACCGTGCTCGGGGTAGGGGCGCTCCTCGCCGACCCGTTTGAAGATCACCCAGACAGGATAGGTTCACAGCCATGAGCATCGCCGACTCGGTCCGCGAGGGGTACACGTTCACCGGTCGCGCCGTGGAGCTGGGCGCGCTGATGGTTTTGGCGGAGGAACTGACCGACGTCGGCGTCCGCATCCCCTTGGGGATGTTCAACCGTCACGGTCTGGTCGCCGGAGCGACCGGCACCGGCAAGACAAAGACCCTGCAACTGCTGGCCGAGCAGCTCTCGGCTGCCGGGGTGCCGGTCTTCGCCGCCGACATGAAGGGCGACCTGTCCGGACTGCTCACCCCGGGGGAGGCCTCGGAGAAGCTCACCCAACGGGCGGCGTCGGTGGGGCAGACCTGGACCGCCACGTCCTTCCCGGTCGAGCTCTACGCCCTCGGCGGCGAGGGCACCGGGGTGCCCCTGCGGGCCACGATGTCCTCCTTCGGCCCGACGCTGCTGGCCAAGGTGCTGGGCCTGAATGCGACCCAGGAGTCCTCACTGGGACTGATCTTCCACTACGCCGACGCCGCCGGGCTCCCGCTGCTGGACCTGGCCGACCTCCGTTCGGTGGTGCAGTTCCTGGTCAGCGCCGAGGGCAAGGGCGAGCTCTCGTCACTGGGCGGGCTCTCGAAGGCCACCGCCGGGGTCATCCTGCGTGAGTTGATCGGCTTCGCCGACGCCGGTGCGGACGCGTTCTTCGGCGAGCCCGAGTTCGACACCGCCGATCTGCTGCGGGTGGCTCCGGACGGGCGCGGCGTGATCTCGCTGGTGGAGTTGCCGAGCCTGGCGAACCGCCCCGAGGTGTTCTCCACGTTCCTGATGTGGCTGCTCGCGGACCTCTTCACCGACCTGCCGGAGGTGGGCGACGTCGAGGCGCCGAAGCTGGTGTTCTTCTTCGACGAGGCCCACCTGCTCTTCAAGGACGCCTCGAAGGCGTTCCTCGCCGCGATCGCCCAGACCGTCCGCCTGATCCGCTCCAAGGGGGTCGGCGTCTTCTTCGTCACGCAGTCGCCCACCGACGTCCCCGACGACGTCCTGGGCCAACTGGGGTCGCGGATCCAGCACCAGTTGCGCGCGCACACGCCGAACGACGCCAAGGCGCTCAAGGCGACCGTGAGCACCTACCCGCACTCGGCGTACGACGACCTGGGCCAGGTGATCACCAGCCTCGGGATCGGCGAGGCCATCGTGACCGTGATGAACGAGCGCGGCGCGCCCACGCCGGTGGCCTGGACCCGCCTGCGCGCTCCCGAATCGCTGATGGCGCCCAGCGACCCCGCCACCATGGAGGCCCTCGTCGCCGCCTCACCCGGCCAGGCACGGTACGGCGCGGCCGTCGACCGCGACTCGGCGCACGAGATGCTCGCCCGCCGACTCGAGGAGGGTGCGGAGAAGGCCCAGCAGGAGGCCCAGGACAAGGCGGCCCAGGACAAGGCGGCCCAGGACAAGGCCGCCCAGGACAGGGCCCCGAGCACGGAGCGGAAGGCGTCCTACCCCAAGAAGTCGACCTCCCGCGCGCCGGCGGAGGACGAGTCCATGGTGACCGAGGTGCTCAAGTCCCAGGCGGCCAAGGAGTTCATGCGGACCGCGGCGCGGGAGATCGCCCGCGGGGTCTTCGGCGTCGGTCGTCGCTCCCGCCGCTGAATCTCCCACGGGCGATCCCGGTGGGTCCGCGCCATTGCGGACGTTGAGGCGCCGCCCGCCGTCGACGTGCGGCGGCAGTGCTGGTCAGGCCGACCAGCGCACCTGCTCGACCACGACGTCGGCGACGGCCGAGACGCCCTGCAGTTCCTCGCGGACCGCGAAGAGGGCAGTCAGCTCGTTGCTGTTCTTCGCGCGGCGCGCCTGGGCGACCGTTCCCCGCTTGCTGCGACCCCGGGCGGGTTCGCGGTCGAAGACGTTGTGGAACGTCGCGTCGGTGAGCGCCAGTGCGGGCTGCGTGGTCGGCTCCATCTCGTTCAGCATCTCTGCGGCTCCTTCGGTGGGTGCGTTCGGTCAGGAAAGCAAAGGAAGGGGACGGCGATATGGCGCGGACGTTACGGGCGGGAAACGCCCCTCTTGACCGGGAACGGGGGGACGTCTACGTTGCCCGAACTAGAACGTGTTCTCAGGAGTTGCCCATGGTCGAGCCCGAGGCATCGACGATCGACACCACCCGTGACCCGCGGGCCGAGGTCTCCATGACCACGGACGTGCGGGATCCGCGCACGCTGGTCGAGCCGTTGGCCGCCTGGCTGGCGCCGGCCCTGGGGGCCGACGGGGTGGTCACCGTCGCCACGCCCGAGGCGCCGTCCGGCTCCGGGATGTCCAGCGTCACGTTGATGCTCGACTGCGCCTGGGAGGAGGCCGGCCAGGCCCGCGAGGCACGCCTCGCGGTACGCCTCGCGCCGGATGCCGCCGCCCGACCGGTGTTCCCCCGCTATGACCTCGTGCTCCAGCACGACGTGATGGCGGCCTTGGCCGAGGTCGGTTCCGTGCCGGTGCCCGCGTTGGTCGGGGTGGAGCCGACCGGCGCGGTGATCGGCACTCCGTTCCTGGTGATGCGGGCGGTGGAGGGGCGGGCTCCGGTGGACAACCCGCCGTACGTATTCGGCGGCTGGCTGGCCGAGGCGGGTGAGGACGAGCGCCGCGCGCTCCAGGACGCGAGCCTGGACATCCTGGCGCGGGTCCACGCCACGGATCTGGCGGCACTGCCCGCCGGCCTGGGCCGGCCCGACGACCATGCGCTCCGGGTGCACTTTTCTGGTCAGCGCGACTATTACGCCTGGACGATCGCGGAGGGCGGGCCGCGCGTGCCGCTGCTGGAGCGGGCCTTCGCGTGGTTGGAGGAGCGTTGGCCCGAGGACTCCCCGACCGTGCTGAGCTGGGGCGACGCCCGTCCGGGGAACATCCTCTACGACGGCTTCACCCCGGTCGCGGCGCTGGACTGGGAGATGGCGGCGCTGGGCCCGCGTGAACTGGACGTGGCCTGGTTCATCTTCATCCACCGCTTCTTCCAGGACATCGCCGAGGTGTTCCAGCTCCCGGGCCTCCCGGACTTCTCGCGGCCCGAGGACGTGGCGGCGACCTACGAGCGGCTCAGCGGTCACCGGCTGCGCGACCTGGACTGGTACGTCACCTACGCCGCGCTGCGCCACGGCATCGTGATGGCCCGGATCAAGCACCGGATGATCGGCTTCGGCGAGGAGGCCGCGCCCGCGGACCCCGACGACTACGTGATGCACCGGGCCGCGCTGGCCCGGCTCATCGGAGAGGGCTGAGCGTGCGCCCGGATCCGCTCGACGAGTACCCGGTCCACCAGGCGCCGCTGCCCGTGGCCCGGCCGGCGACCAGTGATCGGCACTTCTACGACCGGTCCTACCTCAACGCCCACGACCGCACCGGAGACGTCTTCCTCATCGCCGGGCTCGGGATCTACCCCAACCTCGGGGTCCGGGACGGCTTCGTCACCGTCAAGGCCGGCCAGACCCAGCACACGCTGCGGGTCTCCGACGCGCTCGACGCCCGCACCTTGGCCCAGGAGGTCGGGCCGCTGCGGCTGGAGATCCTCGACCCGCTGCGGCGACTGCGACTGGTCGCCGAGCACGACGACCTCCAGGTCGACCTGACCTGGGAGGGCTCCTTCGACCCGGTCCTCGAGCCGCGGCACGTGATGTACCAGGGCAGCCGCACCACCTTGGACGCCCAGCGCTTCGCCCAGGTCGGCACCTGGGAGGGCCGACTGAGCGTGGCGGGCACGACGTACGAGGTGGACGCGGCGACCTGGGTCGGCACCCGGGACCGTTCCTGGGGCGTGCGCCCCTCGGGTGACGCCGACCCGGCCGGGCGCGCGGCGGACGAGGAGCACGAAGGGTTCTGGTGGCTCTACGTGCCGCTGCGCTTCGATGACTTCCAGCTCGTGGTCATCGTGCAGGAGCGGTACGACGGCTACCGCACTCTCAACGACGCGGTCCGGGTCTGGGCGGACGGCCGGGTGGAGCAGCTCGGCTGGCCGCGGCTGGAGTTCGACTACCGCTCCGGGACCCGGCACCCCGAGCGGGCCCGCCTGCACCTGACGACCCCGGGCGGTGACCCGTTGCTGGTCGAGGTCGAGACGCTCGGCGCGGTGGCCCTGCACGTCGGTTGCGGCTACGGCGGCGACCCGGACTGGACGCACGGACAGTGGCGCGGTCGCGGCTGGGTCGAGAGCTCCACCTACGACTACACCGACCCCGCCATCGTCGGGCGTCTGCCCTGGGGGGTGAGCGACCACGTCGCCCGCGCCACCTGTGCCGGGGCCGTCGGCTACGGCCTCTTCGAACACGCCACAGTGGGACGGCACGACCCCAGCGGCTTCGCCGACTGGTTCGCGGTCGCGCCCTGAGCCTGCCCCGATCCCGCCCCCGATCCCGCGCTGAGAGGTCCTGATGGACGACGTCGACCAGATCTGCCGCCTCAAGTACGCCTACTTCCGCAGCCTGGACCTCAAGCAGTGGAAGGAGTTCGAGGGCTGCTTCGTCGAGGACGCCACCGGGTCCTACGCCGAGCTGGAGTTCTCCTCGCGCCGCGACATCGTCGACTACATGAAGGCGAACCTGCCTCTCGAGGTCACCACGGTGCACCAGGCCCATCACCCCGAGATCGACGTGGACGGCGACACCGCGACCGGCACCTGGTACCTCTTCGACAAGGTCTTCGTGCCGGCCTTCGACTTCGTGCTCGAAGGCGCGGCCTTCTACTCCGACCGCTACGTACGCACGGAGCAGGGCTGGCGCATCCAGCACACCGGCTACCGGCGGACCTACGAGACGAGCTGGAAGATGTCGAAGGCGCCGGGCTGGAGTTTCAAGCGGGGCACGGCGTACGACGCGTGAAGCGGCTCAGCGCGTCGGCGGGGGCCCGGTGGTGTCGCCGATCCGCAGTGCCGTCGGCGTGGTCTGCCGCAGGGGAGGATCCGGGACCGGTCCCTCCACCACTTGCCTGACCACCCGGCCGACGGCTCGGCCGCGCGCTTCGGCGTGCTGGTCGATCGTGGTCAGCCGCTGCCCGAGCCAGGGCAGGTCCACGGCGTCGAAGCCGACGACACTGAGATCCTCGGGCACCCGGAGGCCCCGGTCGCGCGCGGCCAGCACCGCGCCGGCGGCCAGTTGGTCGCTCTGGGCCACGATCGCCGTCGGTGGCTCGGGAGAGTCGAGGAGCAGTGCGGTGGCGGCGCGTCCGGCGGCAACGTCGGTGGCGGAGGCAGCGATGATCGGCGCCTCCTCGCCGGCCGCGTCGCCGAAGCCACGCGCCCGGTCGCGGGTCACGCCGTAGGTGGCCTGCGCGAGGTCGGCCGCGGTGAGGAGCCCCCCGACTGCTCCCGGGGAGGGCGGCATGGACAGGTGGGCCAGCCGACGATGGCCCAGGCCGTGCAGGTGCCGGACCGCCGCGGCGGTGGCGCCCGCCTCGTCCAGCAGCACCTGATGGACGCGGGCGTCGGTGCGGCTGGTGCTCACGATCGGGATGTCGCGCGCCACCAGGTGGTCGATCAAGGCCGGGTCCTGCGGCGTGCACATGGCGAAGACGAAGGCGTCGACGGCCAGGCCGGACACCGTCTCCAGGGCCCGCGACGGCTGCTCGACGGGGTGGGGGATCAGGAGCAGGCCGGCACCGAGGGCCTCGAGTTCCTGGGAGAGGCCGTCGAGCAGGACCACGGCGTAGGGGTCGCGGAAGGCGTGCATGAGGCGGCCCTCGACCAGGACGCCGACCGCGCCCGCACGGCCCCGGCGGAGCGAGGCTGCGCGGGGGTCGGGTCCGGCGTAGCCCAACTCGGCCGCGGCGCGGTGTACGCGTGCGGCGGTGGCCGGCGCGACCGGGCCCTTGCCGCTGAACACCAGGCTCGCCGTCGAGGTCGCCACGCCGGCGGCCGCGGCGACGTCGCGGATGGTCGGGCGACGGGAACGGGTTTGACCGGGGCCTGGCATGGGAGCCACAATATCGAAACGATTCGATCTTGGCTCGCGCAGTTCGCGCGACACGTCTGTTCCGTGTGAGGGAGTTGCTGTGCGAGAGGTCCTGGCCGCACGTAACGCGGTCTACCTGGTCTTCGGGGTGAACGGGGTGGCGTTCGCCTCCTGGGCCTCACGCATCCCCGATGCCAAGGCGCAGCTCGGACTGGGTGCCTCGGACCTCGGCCTGGTCCTGCTGGCGATGTCGGCGGGCGCCGTGCTCGGCCTGCCCAGCTCGGGCTGGCTCAACCACAACCTCGGGGTCGCGACCGCGGTGCGGCTCGGGGTCTCCGCGACGCTGGTCGGGCTGGTCGGGGCCGGACTCGCGATCAGCGTCCTGGGCTCGGTGCCCCTCCTGGCCCTGGCGCTCTTCGTCGCCGGGCTCGGGATCGGGGTCTGGGACGTGGCGATGAATCTGGAGGGCGCCGTCGTCGAGCAGCGCCTCGGGACCACGATCATGCCCCGCTTCCACGCCGCCTTCAGCGGAGGCACCGTCCTCTCCGCGCTCGTGGGGGCCGGGCTCTCGGCGCTGTCGGTGCCGGTAGGCCTTCACCTCACCGGGGCCGCGGTCGTCGTCGGCACGCTGGCGCTCGCCGCCACCACCCGCTTCCTCGGGCAGCAGGGCGCCCGGCACGAGACTGCACAGCCCGAGGCGCAACCGGGTGCAGAGGAGCCCGCCGTCACCACGCCGCAGCGAGGGGGGTCCGGTGTCGGGGCTGCCTGGCGCGACCGGCGCACGCTCGCGATCGGTGCTGTCGTGATGGTGGCCGCCTTCACCGAGGGAACGGCGAACGACTGGCTCTCGGTCGCCCTGGTCGAGGGGCACGGTGTGCCGGCCTGGGCCGGTGTCCTCGGCTTCGCCACCTTCCTGACCTTCATGACCGCGGGGCGCCTCTTCGGTGGCGTCCTGCTGGACCGGTACGGCCGGGTCCCGGTGCTCCGTCTCATGTTCACGATGGCCGGGCTCGGCAGCCTGCTGGTGGTGTTCGGGTCGGTGCCGCTCGCCTTCCTCGGTGCCGCGCTCTGGGGTGCCGGAGTCGCGCTGGGCTTCCCCGTCGGCATCTCGGCGTCCGCCGACGACCCCGCGCGGGCAGCGGCCCGGATGTCGGTGGTCTCGACCATCGGCTACACGGCGTTCCTGGCCGGGCCGCCCCTGCTCGGCTTCGTCGGCGAGCACTCCGGAGTGCTCCAGGCGATGCTGCTGGTCGGTGGTGCGGTGATCATCGCCCTGGTGATGCTTCCCGCCGTGCGCGAGCCCGAGCGGGAGGAGCAGGTCGAGCCGGCCACGACCGACCCCGAGCGCTGCACTGCGGGCTAGACCGCTGAGGTACCCCGCGGGGGTTGGTTCAGGACTCGTCGGCGAGGTTCAGCTCGACCATGAGCTCGTCGGCCAGCGCCTCGAGAGCAGCGCGCAGATCGTCGCCGGCCACTCCGTCAGGGACCCTCAGGACCGCGTCCGCCTCGAAGAGCAGGCCCCCCGACATCGGGGCCTCGCGCACGCCCGTGGTGAGCTCGTCGATGCTCACCCCGGAGCCCGCCAGCAGGCTCGAGATGTCGGCCACGATCCCGGGCCGGTCGTTGCCGACCAGCGTCAGGCGGAGCGCCCGCGCCACAGGGACGGCAGGCGGGAGATCGGTGCGTTCCGCGGTCACGTGGAGGCCCTCGAGGGGCTCCAGCGCTGCCAGCAGACCGGTGATCCGGTCCTCCGGCACCTGCACCAGGACGATGCCGGCGAACTTGCCGGCGAGGCGCGCCATCTGGCTGCGCTCCCAGCTCCCGCCCTGCGCGCGGACCTCCGCGGCCAGGGCGGAGACCAGGCCGGGCCGGTCGTCGCCGAGCACGGTGAGAACGAGGGGTGCGGTACCGGTCGCCATGGCGCCGAGCGTAGCCCGGGTCGCCGATGGCTGGGCTCCCCCCATGTGGGCATCCCCACAGCCTCGCGGCGTGACCTGGGCGCTGTGGACAGACCAGACTGTGCCGCCGGATACGTCTGTCGCTCCGAGGCGGGTGACGACGCGGGGACTGAGGGGCGAGACGTGTCACGGTCCCGCAACGTGAGACGGGCAGACTGACGCGTGAGATGCCTTCGCAGGGAGGCCTCAGGAGGAGGACCGGGATGATCATCGGAGTCGTGCAGGAGGCCAAGGCCGGGGAGACTCGGGTGGCGGCGACGCCGGCGACGGTGGCTCAGTTGCTGAAGCTGGGTTACCAGGTCGTGGTGGATCGTGGCGCGGGCGAGGCGGCGTCGTTCCCCGATGCGGCGTACGTCGAGGCCGGTGCCAGCGTGGGGGATGCGTTGGAGGCCGACATCGTGTTCGGTGTCAACGCGTTGGTCGGTTGGCAGTTGGACCGGCTCCGTGAGGGTGCGACGGTGATCAGTCTGATGTCGCCGGGTCTGAACCCGGATCTGGTCGCGGATCTGGCGCGTCGTCCGATCACGGCGTTGGCGATGGACGCGGTTCCGCGGATCAGCCGGGCGCAGTCTCTGGATGTGTTGTCCTCGATGGCCAACATCGCCGGTTACCGCGCGGTCGTGGAGGCCGCGCATGTCTTCGGGCGGTTCTTCACCGGTCAGGTCACCGCGGCGGGCAAGGTCCCGCCGGCCAAGGTGCTCGTGGTCGGCGCGGGTGTGGCGGGGCTGGCCGCGATCGGTGCGGCGGGGTCGTTGGGGGCGATCGTGCGGGCCACCGACCCGCGCCCGGAGGTCGCGGACCAGGTGAAGTCGCTGGGCGGGGAGTACCTCTCGATCGAGTCCCCCGAGGTCGAAGTGTCGGCGACCGGTTACGCCAAGGAGATGGGCGAGGACTACAAGGCCCGCGAGGCCGAGCTGTATGCCCAGCAGTCCGCGGATGTGGACATCATCATCACCACCGCGCTGATCCCGGGCCGTCCGGCTCCGCGGATCATCACCGCGGAGATGGTGGCCTCGATGCGTTCGGGCAGCGTGATCGTGGACATGGCCGCCCAGAACGGCGGCAACGTGGAGGGCACGGTGCCCGGTGAGGCCGTGGTGACCCCCAACGGCGTCACGATCATCGGTTACACCGATCTCGCGGGGCGGCTGCCGGCGCAGGCCTCACAGCTCTACGGCACGAACCTGGTCAACCTGATGAAGTTGATGACGCCGGGCAAGGACGGCCAGTTGGTGGTCGACTTCGACGACGTGGTCGTGCGGTCGATGACGGTGGTGGCCAACGGCGAGCTGACCTGGCCGCCGCCGCCGGTGCAGGTCTCGGCCGCCCCGGCTGCGACGGCGACCGCGGTCGCACCGGTGGTCTCGGCGGTCAAGGAGCCGATGTCGACCCAGCGGCGTTACACCCTGGTCGGAGTCGGTGCGGCGGTGTTGTTCGTGCTGGTCGCGTTGGCTCCGGACGCGTTGCGGGTGCACCTGACGGTGTTCGCGTTGGCGATCGTGATCGGCTACTACGTGATCGGCAACGTGCACCACGCGCTGCACACCCCGCTGATGAGCGTGACCAACGCGATCAGCGGGATCATCGTGGTCGGTGCGTTGCTGCAGATCGGCCAGGACGATGCGGTCATTACGGCGCTGTCGTTCGTGGCGATCCTGGTGGCCTCGATCAACGTGTTCGGCGGGTTCGCGGTGACCCGGCGGATGTTGTCGATGTTCTCGCGCAGCTGACCTTCCTGCCCCCCTTTCTTGTTGTGTTGACGTGAGGAACTGAGATGACCATCGAGACCGCTGCGAACGCGGCGTACATCGTGGCCGGGTTGCTGTTCATCCTGGCGCTGGCCGGCTTGAGCAAGCACGAGACCGCACGGGCGGGCAACACCTACGGCATCGCCGGCATGGCGGTCGCGCTGGTGGCCACGATCGCGTTGGCCATCGACCGCGACATCACCGGCGTCGGGCTGGGGTTGCTGGTCGTGGCGATGGTCGCCGGTGCCGGGATCGGTCTGCAGCGCGCCCGGGTGGTGGAGATGACCGGGATGCCCGAGCTCATCGCGCTGCTGCACTCGTTTGTGGGTCTGGCCGCGGTGCTGGTCGGCTGGAACGGCTACCTCCACGTCGAGGCCCACCCCCGCTCCGCCGAAGCACTCATCCTGGAAGCCCAGGACCTGCTCGGGGTGCACTCCGCGGAGGTCTTCATCGGCGTCTTCATCGGTGCGGTGACCTTCACCGGCTCGATCGTGGCGTTCCTCAAGCTCTCGGCGCGGATCTCCTCGCCCCCCCTGATGCTGCCGGGCAAGAACCTGCTCAACCTCGGCGCGCTGGCGCTGTTCGTGGTGCTGACGGTCTGGTTCGTGATCGACCCGCAGCTGTGGCTGCTGATCCTGGTCACCCTGATCGCGCTCGCGTTGGGCTGGCACCTGGTCGCCTCCATCGGCGGCGGCGACATGCCCGTGGTCGTCTCGATGCTCAACAGCTACTCCGGTTGGGCCGCGGCCGCCTCAGGCTTCCTGCTCGAGAACGACCTGCTGATCATCACCGGTGCCCTGGTCGGGTCCTCGGGTGCCTACCTGTCCTACATCATGTGCAAGGCGATGAACCGTTCCTTCATCTCCGTGATCGCCGGCGGCTTCGGCATCGAGGCCGGCCCGGGTGAGGACAAGGACTACGGCGAGCACCGCGAGATCACCGCCGAGGGCGCCGCCGAACTCCTCACCGGCGCCTCCAGCGTGGTGATCACCCCCGGCTACGGCATGGCCGTGGCCCAGGCGCAGTACGGCGTGGCCGAGTTGACCCGCAAGCTCCGCGAGAAGGGCGTCGAGGTTCGCTTCGGCATCCACCCCGTCGCCGGCCGCCTCCCGGGCCACATGAACGTGCTGCTCGCCGAGGCGAAGGTCCCCTACGACATCGTCCTGGAGATGGACGAGATCAACGACGACCTCTCCGACACCGACGTCGTCCTGGTCATCGGCGCCAACGACACCGTCAACCCGGCCGCGATGGACGACCCCACCTCACCGATCGCGGGCATGCCCGTCCTGACCGTGTGGGACGCCAACCACGTCATCGTCTTCAAACGCTCCATGGCCTCGGGCTACGCCGGCGTCCAGAACCCCCTGTTCTTCCGCGAGAACTCCCAGATGCTCTTCGGCGACGCCAAAGACCGCGTCGAGGACATCCTCCGCGCCCTCTGAGGAACGCTCGGGAGGGGTCCGTGGTTGAGGCCGCGGACCCCGTGGGACAGCATGGGGCGATGACGTCTGCGCAGCTGACCGGCCAGGAGATCTCCGACGGGTTGCCCGAGGGGTGGGTGTATATCGGTGGCTGGGTCCAGACCCGGCTGCGGACACGGAACTTCGTCTCCGGTCTCGCCCTGCTCAACCAGATCGGCGCCGCCGCGGAGGAGGCGAACCATCACCCTGATCTCGACCTGCGCTACGGCCGCATCGATGTGCGGATGACCAGCCACGACGTGGGTGGGGTGACCTCGCGTGATCTTGCTCTGGCGGCGCGGATCAGCGAACTCGCCGCAGCGGCCGGGGTGGAGGTCGATGGCGCCGGCCTGTCCGTGCTCGAGCTGGCCCTGGACACTCCCGAGCACGCCGCGATCAAGCCCTTCTGGGCCGCCGTACTCGGGCTGGGGGAGGAGGCCGGGCAGGATCCGGGCGACGAACTGCGCGACCGGAACGAGGTGCTTCCGCCGCTGTGGTTCCAGGGCTCGGGCACTGAGGAGCCGCGCCAGCGCTGGCACCCCGACGTCTGGGTCAGCCCGGCGGAGGTGGGGGGCCGGCTCGAAGCGGCGCTCGCCGCGGGCGGTTCGCTGGTCTCCGACGGGGCGGCACCGAGTTTCTGGGTGCTCGCGGACCCCGACGGCAACCGGATGTGCCTGTGCACCTGGCAGGAGCGCGGCTGACAACGGTCAGGGACGGTACGTCAGGGGGCGACGGGCACGGGAGCCGAGTGCCCCGCTCGGTCCCCGGTGTCCTGGCCGGGGTGGCCGGCAGGAAGCGGCAGGGAGAGGGTGAAGACCGAACCCGGTCCGTCGGTCCGGCCCCGCGCCACGAGTGTTCCCCCGTGACGTTCGACGATCCGACGGCACAGCGCCAGGCCGAGTCCGGTGCCGTCGGCATGCTCGGGGTGGGCCCGGACGTACTCGGTGAAGATCGCCTCGTGCAACCCGTCGGGAATGCCGATCCCGCGGTCGGCCACCTCGATGATCGCCTGGTCGCCGTCGACGCGTCCGGCGATCTCGATCCGGGGCGTCTCGCCGTCCCCGACGTACGTCGTGGCGTTCGCGATCAGGTTGGCGAACACCTGCTGCAGCAGGACGCGGTCGCCCCAGACGGTGGGGAGACCACGCATCACCAGCGTCCCGGCCGAGACGTGCCCGAGATCGGCGACCACCTCGGCCAGGTCGACCGCCGCGGGGACCATCGAGCGATCCCGGTCGGTTGCCTTCGCCAGCAGTTCCTCGACCAGCGTGCGCATCCGGTCCGCGCCGGTGTGGATGCGGCCCAGGGCGTCCAGTTGGGCCGCCCGCTGGGGGGTGCTGAGCGGGGCGGCCTCGATCATCTCGCCGAGTTCCTCCGACCACCCGGTGAGCACCGTCAGGGGCGAGCGCAGGTCGTGGGCGGCCACCTTGGCGAAAGCCGCGAGCTGCTCCTCGCGTTCGCGTTCGCGGGTCACGTCGTGGAAGACGACCACT
The DNA here is from genome assembly GCA_044224695.1 of Marmoricola sp. Taxonomy (GTDB): domain Bacteria; phylum Actinomycetota; class Actinomycetes; order Propionibacteriales; family Nocardioidaceae; genus Marmoricola_A. The sequence continues at coordinate 80,998 of JBGAJX010000004.1, forward strand.
GCCCCCACCGTGCGCCCCTGCTCGTCGGTCAGCGGGGTGCCGGAGGTGGACCACAGGTCGCCGTGAGGATCGGCACTGAGCCGGAGGTCGCGCGGCGCCGCGACCTCGCCGTGGAGCGCGCGGACGGAGGGACGCTCGCCGTAGGGGACCTCGGTGCCGTCGGCGGCGTACAGGGAGAACACCGTGGACTGCTGTTGCAGCAGGTCGTGGCCCAGGGCCCCGAGTGCCCGCTCCGCAGCCCGGTTCACCAGGCTGATGCGGTGATCGGCGTCGACGACGACGACGCCGTCGTTGAGCGAACGGATCACCGTGGCGAGGACGGTGGCCTGGGCGGCGGACTCACGCTCGGATGCCGCGAGCTGTCCCTGGAGGAAGAGGCTCTCGGTGCGTGTCGCGGCGAGGAAGAGGCCGAGCATCACGGTCATCCCGACGAAGACCTGCGCCAGCAGGGCCTGGCGGTAGAGCGAGTCCACGTCGATGAACGGTCCGTGCCCCAGCAGGGTCACCGCGATGAAGGCGGACCCTCCGACGAGGGCATGGGTGGCCACCACGAGCGAGCCGAAGCGGAGCCCCGCCCACGCGGTCAGGGCCGGCAGCAGGAAGCTCACCGGCAGGTCCGCGACGACGTAGTCCAGCAGGAAGATCGCCAAGGTGAGCGCGCTCAGGGCCAGCAGTTCGAGGTGGCGCCCCGCGGGCACCTCGGGGGTCCGGGGACGTCCCGCGCGCTGCTGCCGGACCACGTCCACGAGCAGGAGTCCGAAGCTGGCGACACCCAGCACTCCGGCCACGTTGCGGCCCCACCACACCAAGGTGGAGTCCCAGCTGAAGAACCCGTCCGCCAGCCACAGCCCCGTGGCGCCGCAGGCGACCCCGGCCAGGCAGCCGAGGGACGCGGCCAGCAGGAAACGCGCCAGATCGCCGGCGGAGGACAGGGGATGGCTCTTGGTGGCGGAGTCGGGTGAGGTGGGGGCCAGGCCCCAGCGTCGTGCGAAGGCCACGACGATCCCGACTTGGACGAGGTTGGCCACCATGAAGACCAGGGCCATCGCCGTCGAGGAGCCGGTGACGCGGTTCACCAGGAGGCTGGCGAGGGCGAGGATGGCGGCGTTGACCAGGTCGCTGCGCCGCCCGGGCTGATGCAGGAACCAGACGACCGCGACGCCCGCCGCGGGCCACACGAGCGAGAGGGCGTGGCCGTCGACGATGGTGGCCCGTCCGAGGAATCCGGCCGCGACGAAGAGGGCCGCATAGGCCGCGCGCCACGCCAGGTCCCTGACCATCGCTCCCACTTCCATCAGGCCCCGAATCCGCCCAGCCTAGAGAGCGACAGGGCTCCGGGGAGCGGAATCGCGGGATCCGTTCCGGCGGGTGATCAGCCGAAGATCACCCAGGCGCCGATCGCCGCGGGCAGCAGGCCGAGCGCCAGCCACGGGCTCAGCGGTCGGCGCCCGTGGATGAGCAGGCCGGCGACGATGCCGAGCATCCCGAACAGGGCGGAGACGACCAGGAGCCCGATCTGGTTGGGAGTGCGGTCGTTGACGTAGGCCGCCAGGACCACCCCGCCGGCCAGGTGGAACACGGTGGACACCGCCAGGGTGGACATCACCCATTTCTGCACCTGGCTGAGCGACATCGGCTCCCGGGCGGAGCGGACGGCGTTGTTCGCCGGGTTGGTCGGGTCCATGAGGTGGCGGGGGCGCTTGCGGGGGGACGTCGTCTCAGCGCTCATCAAGGACCTCTCGTTCGCCCGTGGGATATGCGTGGTGGGGCAATGGTTAGTGTACCAATGATTGGTAGACTCTCCTTTATGAGCGACGTCACGCTGTCGGAGAACCCCCTGGCCCTCGAGGAGCAGGTGTGTTTCGCCCTGTCGGTGGCAGCGCGGTCGGTGGTGGCGGTCTACCGTCCCGTGCTGGAGCCGCTGGGGCTCACCCATCCGCAGTATCTGGTGATGCTCGCGCTGTGGCAGCACGAGCCGGTCTCGGTGAAGCGGCTGAGCGACCTCCTCCACCTCGACCCGGGCACGCTCTCGCCACTGGTCAAGCGGCTCGAGTCGGCGGGGTTGCTGCGTCGTGCGCGCGACGCGCACGACGAGCGTTCACTGGCCATCGTGCTCACCGACGAGGGGCGCGCCCTGCGCGAGCGGGCGCTGGACGTGCCGCCCACGATCGTCGGGCGGCTCGGTATGGACGTCGAGGAACTGCAGCAGGTGCACGGTCTGCTGACGCGCGTGATCCGACAGGCCGAGACGGCGCTGAAGGAGTCGGCCCCGTAACAGCCCGGACCGGAGTGGACGATCAGGTCCTCAGGACCGGCGCGGCCGCCAGATCCAGATGAGGCCGATCGCCCACAGAGCCAGGAGCAGCGAGAGCTCGACGGTACCGATCCCGACGCCACCGCCCAGCATCATCAGGACCGTCAGGAGCAGCAGGGGCACGGCGAAGAGCAGCACCGTCGACCCGACCTTGTGGCCGATCGTCGGTCGCCGTCGCTCGATCTCACTCATGACGGGCATGGTGCCATGCCTCAACGCACCCGGACAGCACCGCCCGAGGCACCGCCCAGGGCGAGCACCTCGGCGAAGCCGGCCTCCACGCAGGTGGCGAAGAGATCGGTGTCGGTGACGGCCGCGGCGTCGTGGTTCAGCCCCAGACAGGCGGTCGACCCGTGGGTGAGCATCGTCGCCATCACCGCGCATCCCGGCAGGGGTCCGAAGGGATACATCCGCTCGACCTTGGCCCCGGCGACGTAGACGTCGAAGGGGATGCCGGGGACATTGCTGGCCTGGAGGTCGTTGCGGGCGGTGGTGCCGCTGAACATCGACAGCGCCTGGGCGGGAAGCCACGCCAGGGCCGGTCCCAGCGTGTTGAAGATGTCCACCGCCGGTTCGTGGCGCGCCTGCCGCACCTGCTCGCGCACGGTCAGCACCCGCTCGAACGGGTCCTCGATGTCGATCGGTCCGGCCAGACGGCCCACCGCGATCCGGTTCCCTCCGGCGGGATCGTCGGGCAGCCGCACCGAGATCGGGATCGCTACCGGGATCGGGGCCACCGGCTGGCCGAGCTTCTCGTGGTAGAGGCGGAACGCGCCGAGCAGCCCGGCCAGATATGCGTCGTTGACCGATGCGCGGGCCGCCTTCGCCGCGGCGCGCAGCTCGGCGAACTCCACGTCGTACGCCGTGAAGCGCCACGAACTGCTCCGCCCGGCCAGCAGCGGCGACCCCGCCGGCCCGATCGCGCCGGCCACCCGTGGCACCGAACGCCCGTAGCGCAGCGTGCTCCGCAACGCCTGCCGGGGGTGGATGAGAGAACGCACCGCACGCGCGGTCGTGTCCACGCGACCGGGCAGGCGACGTACCTCCTCGGCTCCCTGGCGGCGCAGCACGTCGATCGCGGTGCGCCCCTCGGGCTCCGGGGGCGGCGGCTGCGGCTTGCTCAGATCAGGTTCGCGGGTGCGCGAGTGCAACTGGGCAAGGCCCTGGATCGCGCCGAGCCCGTCGGTCATCGCGTGGTGCGCCTTGAGGAAGTACGCCGTGCGCCCCTCCGGCAGCCCCTCCACGAAGTAGCCCTCCCACGGGGGCCGCGCCGGGTCGAGCGGCGTCATCGCCAACTGCTCGCAGGTGGTGAGCAGTTCGGCGTACGAGCCGTCGCCGCCGAGGCGGACGCGGCGCAGGTGGTAGTGCAGGTCGAAGTCGGGGTCCACCGACCACGAGGGCGTGCCGGTGCCGAAGGGGGAGTCCACCACGCGCTGCCGGAAGCGCGGGGCCATCCGGCTGCCCCACTCGTGCGCGGCGACCAGCCGCTCCCAGTCCGGGGCGGTGTCCCAGATCTCCAGCATGCAGATCGTGCCGCGCAGGCGCCGGTCCCGTTCGCCGCGCCACATGACGGCGTCCACCGGCGACATCGCCGGTTCGTTGGCCCAATCCAGGGGCCGGTCGGTCGGCTGGTCGGTCATCCCTGCACCTCCGGTTCGAAGGAGGCGGCCGGCCAGTCCGCCAACGTGGTCAGGAACATCTGCCGCACCTCCTCGACGTGCTGGTCCACGGTCTCGGCGGTCCACGTCGAGGTGTCGACCGCGGGTAGCACCTTCACCTCGACGGTGCCCGGCTTGATCAACTGCGCACCGCGCCACATCAGTTCGCCGGTGTTGCGCAGCACGATCGGGACGATCGGGACGCCCGCCTGCATCGCGATGTGGAACGCGCCCTTCTTGAAGGGGCCGAGTCGCGGGGTGGAGGACCGGGTGCCCTCGGGGGCCACCACCAGCGAGACGCCGTCCTCACGGAGCGCGCGCACCGCGGGCTCCAACTGCTCACGTGCCTTGGCCGAGTTCGCCCGGTCGATGAACACCATCCCGGCCTGGTCGAAGATCTGGCCGATCACGGGGACGGTGCGGACCTCCTTCTTCGCGATGCCGGTGAAGTCGTGCTCCAGCAGGCGGATGATCACCGGAGCGTCCAGCTTCGACTGGTGGTTGAAGACGAAGACGCACGGCCGGTGCGCCTCCAGGTGCTCCTCGCCGTCCAGCACCGACACCCGCACACCGGCCAGCGTCATCCCGAGCGCGTTGCCGGTCGGCAGGGCCTCCTTGATGAGGAAGCCAGGGTCACGACGCAGGGCGCTGCCGACCAGCCCGATGCCCGCCGAGGCCACGAACGTCCCGTAGAAGGCGGCCGTCCGGGCGAGCATCGCGCCGCGGTGGTAGGTCGGGTTCGTCAGGTCGAGGATGGGCCACCCGCGCTCCTCGGCCACGGCCCGGAGCCCGGGCCGCGGAGAGACCGCCGCCGGGTGACCGACCGCCTCCAGGTAGGGCACGTCCTCGCTGCCGTCGGAGTAGGCGAACGAGGCGTCGAGGTCGATCTCGTGCTCGCGAGCCAGCGCCCGCACCGCGGCCGCCTTGCCCGGACCCCACAACGGCCGCCCGAGGACCCGGCCGGTCAGCACTCCGTCGACGACCTCGACCTCGGTGCAGAGCGCGTGGTCGGCCTCGATCTCCCGGGCGATCGGGTCGATCTGGAAGCGCGTCGCGCTCGAGGCGATCACGATCCGGTGGCCGCGCTCGCGGTGGGCGCGCAGCAGCTGCCACATCTGCGGCCGCAGCAGGGCCGAGGTCTCGTGCTTGAAGAGCCGCTCGCCGATGGCCAGCATCTCGGCGTAGGTCTGGCCGGCCAACGCGGGTCGAGTGACCTCCAGGACGGCCGCGTAGTCCTGCTCGTTCTCCACGCCGCGCAACGCGATCAGCATGCTCTGCAGGAACTCGGCGGGCCCGATGTCGAGGCGGCGCAGCCGGTCGCGGTAGATGGCCGAGACCGAGAAGCCCTCGATCAGGGTGCCGTCGTAGTCGAAGCAGGCGGCGACCTTCTTGCCCGTCGGGGCGTTGCGGATCGCAGCGAGCCGGTCGGCGAAAGCGGTCATCGTTGGCGGGCTCCTTCCTCGATCGCGGCGATGCGGGCAAGACGACCGCGGAGCTCCGCGACCTCGGCCAGGAACGCCTCTCGGCCGGCGCGGGCCTGTTCCCGCGACTCGACCAGCCCCTTGTTGCGCGCCAGGGCCAGCGCAGCGGCGTACAGCTCACGCGAGACCGACTCCGGACTCGCGATCCGTCCCTGGAGCGCCAACTGGCGCCCGTAGCCCAGGCACGAAGAGAGGAACTCCTCCTCCTCGGGGAGAGCGTCGCCCAGCTCGACGAGACGTTCGGCGACGACGAGCTGGGCGTCCAGGAACGGCTGGAGCGTACGCCGTGCCACCAGTGCCCCGGCGTGCTTGCGCAGCGTCTCCTCGGCGTACGACGCGTCCGGGTCGGACTTGCGCCAGTCGTCGGCCAGGAGATCCAGCTCCGCACCCAGCTGGGAGAGGAAGGGTTCCTTGGGCGGGAAGAAGAACTCGAACTTCAGCAGGTCGCGGATCCGCAGCGCCTCCTCCTGCGAGGCCGCCAGCAACGCTTCCTCGTCGCGGCCCACGTCGCCCTCGGCCACGGCCAGCAGCGACAACTCGACGATGGACCGGTTGACCAGGTGGTGCAGGGCGCCGTTGCGGTAGTAGGCGGCGATCGCGTGGTTGCCCGGCGTGATCGACCAGACCGGGTCGCGGCCGCCGTCGTAGCGGCTGAGCACTCCGGCATCGGTGAGCGCGCCGAGCGTACGCCGCAGCCCGAGCCCCCGGCACAGCGCCGGGTCCGGCCCGGGCAGACCGCGCTGGGCGATGTAGCCCAGCAGGGGCGCGAGGATCTCCTCGATCTCGCTCTCGGTGTAGGCGCGGCTCTCCGCGCCCAGCAACGCGAACGTGGCCAGGGAGGTGGCCGAGATCGGGGTGGCGGCGTTGATCCCGTCCATCACCCGGAAGGCGACCTTCTCCAAACGGGCCCGGCCCTCGCCCGCCTCGGCCAGCGCCTCGCGCAGCGAGAACGGCTCACCGAAGCGCACCCGCGCCGTACCCAGGTGCACCTTGCGCTGCGCGGAGACGTAGGAGACCAGCCAGCCCAGGCTCTCGGCCTTCTTGGTGCCGCCCGCGGACTCCTGTGCCATCGCATTGATCTCGTGCAACTGGTCGTAGACCAACGAGGTCGGCACCACCATCACGTCGGCCTCGGGGAGCTGCTCGACGGCGTCGACCACGTAGGACAGCAGGCCCAGCATGGGCTTGCGCAGCTTGCCGGTACGGCTGCGGCCGCCCTCGATGTACCACTCGAGATTGAACCGCTTCTCCACCAGGTGGGAGAGGTAGGAGCGCATCGCGAACTTGTAGACCGGGTCGTCGCCGAACTTGCGGCGGATGAAGATCATCCCGGCGCGGCGGGCGATCGTGCTCAGCGGCCAGAGTCGCAGGTTGTTGCCGCCGAGCACGTGGTTCGGCGGGAAGTCGTGCTCGCGCAGCACGTCGGCGAGCACGAGCGGGTCGACGTAGGACCGGTGCGAGGGCAGGAACACCAACGCATGGCTGCGGTTGAGCGTGCGCAGCCGGTCCAGGGTGGCCAGGTCGACCTGCACGGTCCAGGTGCGCTCGTGCATCAGGCTCAGCGTCGAGGAGAAGATGTCGTCCATCAGCCGGCTCTGGGTGGCCACGAAACTCGACATCTTGTCGATCGCCTCGCCGAACACCACCTGCTCGGGGCGGCCGATCTCGGCGGCCAACGACGCGACGCCCTCGCGGAAGCGGGCGCTGCTGGAGATCTGCTCGGCGACCAGACGCGGCACCTTGTAACGGTCGCCGATCACCTGGCGTTCGGCGCGCTCGGCGGACAGGGCGGCCTGCAGCGCCACCCATTGCTCGAAGGGCTCTTGCGGGTCCGCGACCCGGGAGAAGCGCGTCCGCAGGTCGGCCACGGTGGCGGACTCCCCGGCCACCACGCGCAGCCGGTCCGGGGACTTGCGGGCGATCCGCGGCTGCGACCATGCGCGCGGACGACGGGGGTTCGTCAGCGCCAGGACGTCGGCGACCGAGACCCGGCGTTCGCCGTTGCGCACCGGCGGCAACCAGACCACGCGGGCCGGGACGATCTCGGTCTCCGGCGCCAGATCCGTCAGCGGGGCCTCGGCAAGCGCGTGGACCTCGGCCCCGGGCAGGTGCGTCGCGGCCCACGAACGGACCGCCTCGGACTCGAACGGCGTGCGGGTCTCGGCCAGTACGACGGTGTCGCGGTGCGGTGCCACAGAGCCTCCCCTCTCAGACCAGTGCCCCCACCTAACCTCCCCGGTCCCGTGGAGGCAACCGATAGGGAGAGCCCGCGTGCGGCGAGCGCCCTCAGAGCAGGGGCGCGGCCGCGAGACCCAGGGCGGCGCACAGGCCGAGCGTGCGCAGCGGTGACCAGCCGAGGCGGTACATCACGGTCAGCGCGACCGCGGTGATCGCGAAGGCGAGCGGATCCGCGCTGGAGAACACCGGGATCTCCAGGTCGAGCGGGCCGACGGTGATCCGGTCGAGGTCGTCGAAGAGGGAGTGCAGCGCGAAGTACCAGGCCAGGCTGGCGATCACGCCGACGACTGAGGCGGTGATGCCGGTGAGCGCGGCGTTGAGGCGCTGGTTGTGCCGCAGTCGCTCGACGTACGGCGCCCCGAGCAGAACGAAGAGGAAGCAGGGGATGAACGTCACCCAGGTGACCAGCAGGCTGGCCAGCACGGCCGCGACCCACGGGTCGAGCGTGCCGGGGTCGCGGTAGGCGCCGAGGAACGCGACGAACTGCACCACCATGATCAGCGGCCCGGGCGTCGTCTCGGCCAGCGCGAGCCCGCGGACCATCTCCCCGGGGGCGAGCCAGCCGTAGACCTGCACCGCCTGCTGGGCGACGTAGGCCAGCACGGCGTACGCGCCGCCGAAGGTGATCACCGCGGTGCCGGAGAAGAACAGGCCCTGGTCGACGAAGACGTCGGTGGAGTCGACCAGCGCGGCGAAGAGCGCGACCGGGGCGAACCAGAGGGTGAGCCCGATCGCGAGCACCAGGGCCGTACGCCGGCGCGACGGCGCCTCGTGGTGCAGCAGGTCGTCGCTGATCAGGGGTTCCGGTCCGTCCGTCGTCTCGGGGTCCGGGGCGCGGAGCATCCCGGGGAGCCGGCCGGCGAGCAGCCACCCGGCCACACCCGAGCCCAGCACGACGAGCGGGAACGGCACCCCCAGCAGCGTGAGCGCGAGGAAGGAGGCCACGGCGAGTCCCACCAGCGCCGGATGGTGCAACGCGCGTTTCCCGACCCGGTGCACCGCCTGCACCACGATCGCGATCACCGCCGGGGCGAGCCCGGCGAAGAGGGCGGTGACGACCAGGGTCTCGCCGAACCCGACGTAGACCGCCGAGAGCGCGAGCAGGGCGACGACACCGGGGAGCACGAACAGCGTGCCGGCGATCAGCCCCCCGAGGGTGCCGTTCAGCAGCCAGCCGGTGTAGATCGCCAGCTGCTGGGCCTCGGGGCCGGGGAGCAACATGCAGTAGTTCAGGGCGTGCAGGAACCGGCGTTGCCCGATCCAGCGCTTCTGGTCGACCAGGACGTGCTGCATGATCGCGATCTGTCCGGCCGGTCCGCCGAAGGTCTGCAGGGAGATGGCGAACCAGGTGCGGATCGCCTCCCGCAGCGGTACGACGTCGCCCCCGGTGGGGTGCCCGGAGGTACGGCGCGGCGCGGGACCGGTGGACATGCGGGCCAGTGAACCAGGCCCGGGTGAAGCGGAGACGACAGACGGCCGGTCCGCGAGATCGGGACCGGCCGTCGGCGATGTCGTGCGACATCAGCGGCGGAGGATAGGGGATTCGAACCCCTGAGGGCTGTTAACCCAACCCGCTTTCCAAGCGAGCGCCATAGGCCACTAGGCGAATCCTCCGCCGGAGAGGTTACCGTCCCGGCCGCTCCCGGCGAAACCGACCCCCACGCCCACGCCCACGCCCCGGTGGTTGAGGAGTGAGCGCAGCGAGCGTCTCGAAACCACCCGACCCCCACGCCCCGGTTGGCCCCGCTGCCACCCGGGGTCCTAGACTCACACCAACCCCCCGTGCGGCGGCATCTCGCTGAACTCCCCCAGGGCCGGAAGGCAGCAAGGGCAGGTGAGCTCTGTTGGGTGCGCGGGGGGCCTTCGCGTCTCCAGGGCTCCCCACCGCTGCGGTTCCTCCGGCCTGGGGATGCGGCCTGTCGGATGTCGGGACCCCTGGTTAGGGTCGGTGCCGTGGACTCACCCCTTGCCCTGTATCGCCGGTATCGGCCGGACACCTTCAGCCAGGTGATCGGGCAGGACCACGTGACCGAGCCGCTGCGGGCGGCGCTGCGCAACAACCGGGTCAACCACGCCTACCTCTTCTCCGGGCCGCGCGGCTGCGGCAAGACCACCAGCGCCCGGATCCTGGCGCGTTCGCTGAACTGCGCCCAAGGCCCGGTCGAGGAGCCGTGCGGGGAGTGCGACTCCTGCCGGGAGCTGGCCACCGGGGGCCCCGGCTCGGTCGATGTCATCGAGATCGACGCGGCGTCCCACGGTGGCGTCGACGACGCTCGCGAGCTCCGCGAGCAGGCGACCTTCCGGCCGATGCGCGACCGGTACAAGATCTACATCATCGACGAGGCCCACATGGTCACCACCCAGGGCTTCAACGCCCTGTTGAAGATCGTCGAGGAGCCCCCGGAGCACGTCCGCTTCATCTTCGCCACGACCGAGCCGGAGAAGGTGATCGGCACCGTCCGGTCGCGCACCCACCACTACCCGTTCCGGCTGATCCCGCCGCGGACCCTCTCGGAGTACCTCGGCGTGCTCTGCGAGAAGGAAGGCGTGCGGATCGACCCGGCCGCCCTTCCGCTGGTGGTCCGCGCCGGAGGCGGGTCGGCCCGCGACACCCTGTCGGTGCTCGACCAGCTGTTGGGGGCTGCCGGTGAGCAGGGGGTCACCTACGAGCTGACCGCGGGGCTCCTCGGCTTCACCCCCGAGACGCTCCTCGACGAGGTGGTGGACGCCTTCGCCGGCCGCGATGCCGCGGCCGTGTTCGGTGCGGTCGACCGGGTGATCGAGACCGGCCAGGACCCCCGGCGGTTCACCGAGGACCTGCTCCGCCGCCTGCGCGACCTCGTGGTGATCGCCGCGGTGCCGCAGGCCCCGGCGACCGGGCTGATCGACGTACCGGCGGACCAGGCGGAGCGGCTGGTGGCCCAAGCGGCCCGCTTCGGGCGCAACGACCTCTCCCGCGCGGCCGAGCTGGTCGCCTCCGGCCTGGCCGACCTCAAGGGCACCACCGCGCCACGCCTGCTGCTGGAGCTGCTCTGCGCTCGGATCCTGCTGCCCGGGGCCGACGACAGCACCGACGGCCTCGCGGCGCGGATCGACCGGCTCGAGAAGAGGATGTCGCTGGCGCCGGTGAGTTCGAGCGCGCCGGCTCCCGCTGCGGACGAGCGGCCGGCTCAGCCCACGCCGCCGGCCCAGCCCACGCCGGCACCGCAGGCCCGGCCGACACCGGCACCGCAGGCCCGGCCGACACCGCCACCGCCCGCGCCGAGCGCACCCGAACGGACCCCCACGGCTCCCCAGCCGGCCCCGCCCCCGGCTCCGGCACAGGCTCCGGCGGCACAGGCCCCGCCCGCACAGGCCCCGGCGAGCGCTCCGGCCGCGTCCGGAGGCGCGGACACGGCGGGCAGCGGGCTGACGCTGGTCGACGTACGACGCCTCTGGCCCGAGATCGTCGAGGCGGTCAAGCACAAGCGTCGGGTCACCTGGATCACGCTGAGCCAGAACGCCCAGGCGATCGCGCTCGAGGGGTCGGTGCTGACGCTGGGGTTCAACAACCCGGGGGCACGCTCGTCCTTCTTCAACGGGGGCGGTGACGAACTGCTTCGCCAGACGATCATCGACCTCGTCGGGGTCGCGTGGCGCATCGAAGGAGTCGTGGACCCCTCGGCTCAGCCCGGCGCCGGTTCGGGGCAGAGGTCGGCGCCCCGGTCCGAGGGGCGCCGCCCCGAGCCCGAGCCCGCACCCGCGCCCGGGGGACCGAGCGCCGCCACCCGGGCGCCCACGGGCGATGACTGGCCCACCCCCGTGGTGCCCCCGTCCGGACGACCGTCCACGCCGTCGCCTGCGGCGGGCGAGCCCGGGCCGCCCCCGACCAGCGCCGCACCCCCGCCGCCCGACGAGGCGGACGAGCCCCCGCCCGAGGACGCGTACGACGACCCGCGCCGCGACTCCCGCCAGGAGGGGGCAGCGGGCTGGGGCGTGCCCGGCGTGACCGCTCCCGGTGCACCGGCCGGCACGCCGCCCGCCGCCTCACCCGACGCGGCGCAGTCCGCGCGGGCGGCGATCCAGGCGACTCGGATCGGCGGGGGCCCGCAGCAGTCTCCTGAGGACGACGCGCGTGACGACGACGCGCACCGCGACGACCCCGACGTGATCGAGGACCTCGACAGCGCGGCGCTCCTCACCGACCGGCTCGGCGCCACCGTGATCGAGGAGATCCCGCACACCTGACGTCGCTCGCGTGACGCCGCACCCCACCAACGAAAGGCACACCATGACCGAGATGAACCCCTTCGGCGACGCCGGCGGCGGCGGAGGCTTCGATCTGAGCTCGCTGCTGCAGCAGGCCCAGGCCATGCAGCAGCAGATGGTCGCCGCCCAGCAGGAGCTCGCCGAGGCCGAGGTCGTGGGCACCGTGGGCGACGGGCTGGTCAACGTGACGCTCAACGGCACCGGTGAGCTGGTCAAGGTCAAGATCCGGTCGGGCTCGTTCGACCCCGACGACACCGAGGACCTCGAGGACCTGATCGTCGCGGCGTACCGGGACGCACGCGCCCAGGCGGACGCCCTCGCCTCGCAGGCGCTCGGGCCTCTCGCCGGTGGACTGCCGGGCATGGGCGGCGACGCCGGCCCCGGCGGCTTCCCGCTCGGTTTCTGAGGACCTCACGTGTACGAAGGCGTCGTTCAGGACCTCATCGACGAGCTCGGCCGGCTGCCGGGGGTGGGTCCCAAGAGCGCCCAACGGATCGCGTTCCACCTGCTGCAGGCCGACCCCGCCGACGTACGGCGGCTCGCGGAAGTGCTGATCGAGGTCAAGGAGAAGGTCCGCTTCTGTTCGATCTGCGGCAACGTCGCGCAGGAGGAGACCTGCCGGATCTGCCGTGACCCGCGCCGCGACCCGTCGGTCATCTGCGTGGTGGAGGAGTCCAAGGACGTCGTGGCGATCGAGCGCACCCGCGAGTTCCGCGGGCGCTATCACGTGCTGGGCGGAGCCATCTCCCCGATCGAGGGCATCGGGCCCGACCAGTTGCGGATCAAGGAACTCATGACCCGCCTCGCCGACGGGCAGGTGACCGAGGTCATCCTGGCCACCGACCCGAACCTCGAGGGCGAGGCGACTGCGACGTACCTCACCCGGTTCCTCAAGGACCTGGGCTTGCGCGTGACCCGTCTTGCGAGTGGACTGCCCGTAGGGGGCGATCTCGAGTACGCCGACGAGGTCACCCTGGGTCGTGCATTCGAAGGAAGAAGGTCCGTCAGTGGGTGACGTCGTCACGCCGGAGGTGCTGGACGCGGAGCTGGGCGAGTTCGCCCAGCAGATCGCGGACCAGGTGGAGACCTTCCTCATCGCCCTGAGAGCCATCGCCCGTGGTGACGTCACCGACGGGCACGCGATCTCACTGCTGCTGCTCGAGGTCAGCCAGGTCCTGCTCGCCGGAGCCCGCCTGGGTGTCCAGTCCGACTTCAGCCCCGCCGAGGAGTACGAGCCCGACGCCGGGCCCGACCCGGACCTGGACGACCTGCGGCTGCGCCTGGCCCGGCTGCTGGACGCCGTCGACGTCTACACCGAGGTCTTCGACCCCTACGACCACCCGCCGGAGCTGGTCTCCTCCTCGCTGTCGGACGACCTCACCTCGATCGCGGCGTCCCTGGCGCACGGGCTGCGGCACTTCAAGTCCGGCCGGGTCTCCGAGGCGCTGTGGTGGTGGCAGTTCTCCTACGTCGCCACGTGGGGCAACGAGGCCAGCGCGGTCCTGCGCGCGTTGCAGTCCGTGGTCGCCCACGACCGGCTCGACGCCGAGTTCGAGAGCGAGGCCTCCGACGTGGAGGCCGCCGAGGAGATGCTCGAAGCCAGCGAGGTCTGACGAAGATCTTCCGGCTTCAGTCGCTCCGAACGCCGTGAATCTGAAGATCTTCCTGCTCGGTCTCCGCGTGGAGGGCCGTATCGTCCGCGAAAACGTGGTCAGGGCTGGATGGGTCCGCAGGTAGGATCGGGGCGTCTCAACAACCCCTGACCTGAGGAGAGCCGTGGGCATCGTCGTGCAGAAGTACGGAGGGTCCTCCGTCGCGGATGCCGAGGGGATCAAGCGGGTGGCGCAGCGCATCGTGGACGCCAAGCGCGCCGGCAATCACGTGGTCGTCGTGGTCTCGGCCATGGGCGACACCACCGACGAGCTGATCGACCTGGCCGAGCAGGTCTCCCCGCTGCCGCCGCCGCGCGAGCTCGACATGCTGCTCACCGCCGGCGAGCGCATCTCGATGGCGCTGCTGGCGATGGCCGTGGGCAACCTCGGCCACGAGGCCCGGTCCTTCACCGGCAGCCAGGCCGGGGTGATCACCGACAGCAGCCACGGCAAGGCCAAGATCATCGACGTCACGCCCGGCCGGATCCAGGCCGCCCTCGACGAGGGTGCGATCGCGATCGTGGCCGGCTTCCAGGGCGTCAGCCAGGACACCAAGGACATCACCACGCTCGGCCGTGGCGGCTCGGACACCACCGCCGTCGCGCTCGCCGCGGCGCTCAACGCCGACGTCTGCGAGATCTACACCGACGTCGACGGGGTGTTCACCGCCGACCCGCGCATCGTGGCCGCGGCCCGCAAGCGCGACCGGGTGTCCTACGAGGAGATGCTCGAGCTGGCCGCCTGCGGCGCCAAGATCCTGCACCTGCGCTGCGTGGAGTACGCGCGGCGCTACGGCATGCCCATCCACGTGAGGTCCTCCTTCAGCAAGCTGGAGGGCACCTGGATCTCCGACCTCGCGAACACCGACAACTCTGGGAGTGACTCCATGGAACAGGCCATCATCGCCGGCGTCGCGCACGACCGCAGCGAGGCGAAGATCACCGTCGTCGGGGTGCCCGACAAGGTCGGTGAGGCCGCCCGGATCTTCGAGGCGCTGGCCGAGGCCCAGGTGAACCTCGACATGATCGTGCAGAACGTCTCCGCCGCCGCGACGAACCTGACCGACATCTCCTTCAGCCTGCCGCGCGCCGACGGGCAGTCCGCGATGAGCGCGCTGTCGAAGATCAAGGACGAGGTCGGCTACGACTCCCTGCTCTACGACGACCGCATCGGCAAGGTTTCGCTCATCGGTGCGGGGATGCGTTCGCACCCCGGCATCACCGCCAAGTTCTTCGCCGCGCTGGCTTCGGCCGGGGTGAACATCGAGATGATCTCCACCTCGGAGATCCGCATCTCGGTCGTGGTCCGCGAGGAGCAGATCGACGACGCCGTCACCGCGACGCATACCGCCTTCGACCTCGACAGCGACCAGGTCGAGGCCGTGGTCTACGGAGGGACCGGACGATGAGCACGCCCCTCAACATCGGCATCGTCGGTGCCACCGGGCAGGTCGGCATCGTCATGCGCGACATCCTGCTCCAGCGGCAGGTGCCGGTCGACCAGGTCCGGTTCTTCGCCTCCGCGCGCTCGGCCGGGACCGTGCTCCCCTGGGGTGACCGCGAGATCGTCGTGGAGGACGCCTCCACCGCCGACCCGTCCGGTCTCGACGTGGCGCTCTTCTCCGCAGGCGCCACGACCTCGCGGGCGCAGGCGCCGCGGTTCGCCGCGGCCGGGGTGGTCGTGGTCGACAACTCCTCGGCGTTCCGCAAGGACCCCGATGTCCCGCTCGTGGTCAGTGAGGTGAACCCCGAGCAGATCCACAACCCGCCGAAGGGGATCATCGCGAACCCGAACTGCACCACGATGGCCGCGATGCCGGTGCTGAAGCCGCTGCACGACGAGGCCGGGCTGGTGCGCCTGGTGGCCAGCACCTACCAGGCCGTCTCCGGCTCCGGCGTCGCAGGCGTGGCTGAGCTGGCAGGGCAGATCGCCGCTGCGGGTGACGCGTCGGGCCTGGCCTTCGACGGCTCGTCGGTGACCCTGCCCGCACCGGACAAGTACGTCCGCAACATCGCGTACAACGTCGTACCGCTGGCCGGTTCGATCGTCGACGACGGGTCGGAGGAGACCGACGAGGAGCAGAAGCTGCGCAACGAGTCGCGCAAGATCCTCGGGATCCCCGACCTGCGGGTCTCGGGTACGTGCGTGCGGGTCCCGGTCTTCACCGGCCACTCGCTGTCGATCAACGCCGAGTTCGCCTCGCCGCTCCCGGCCAAGCGCGCCCTCGAACTGCTTGCCGACGCCCCCGGAGTCAGCGTCACGGATGTGCCGAACCCGCTGCAGGCGGCCGGCACCGACCCGTCGTACGTCGGTCGGGTCCGTCAGGACCAGAGCGTCGACGGAGAGCGTGGGCTGGTGCTCTTCATCAGCAACGACAACCTGCGCAAGGGCGCCGCACTGAACACCGTGCAGATCGCGGAGCTGATCGCCGCCTCCCGCTGAGGCGGCGTCAGTCCTCGTACTCCACCTGCCGCGTGGTGATCCACCGCGCGGCCGCGAAGGCGAGCGCGGAGACGGCCGGTACGGCGACGAGCAGCAGCGGCAGCGACGGCTGATCGCCGACGGAGAGCAGAAGTACGACGGCCGCCAGCGCGGTGCCGACGAGGCTGATGCTGCCTGCCGACGGGACCTTCATCAGCCCGAGCAGGATCCGCCCGACCACGGCGGCCCCGAAGACGACCGCGAGCAGCACCAGGATCCCCGGCCTGCCGCACGAGTCCACGCCCCGGACCGCCTCGCAGCCACGCAGCGCCAGCGCCCCGAGGCCCACCCCGGCCAACCCGACCAGCGCCCCCACCCCCAGCACCGCCACCAGCGCCGGCACCACCGGCACGGACACCTTGGGCCCCGACACCTTGGGCCCCGACTCCTTGGGCCCCGACTCCTGGGGCACGGATTGGCGACGCGTCGCCTTTCGCCGCCCCGCCGACTGGTCCCGTCTTTCCGCCGACTGGTCCCGTCTTTCCCGCGACTGGTCACGTCTTTCGCTGGGTGCGGCGGAAAGATCTGACAAGTCGGCCGATAAACCTGGCCAGTCGGCGGAAAGATCTGGCAAGTCGGCGGGGGGACGCTTGCGGCGTCGGAAGAGCGAGGGGAGTTCCAGCTGGAGCGCGGGGTCCGGCTGGGTGGGGTTGGGCTGGGTGGGATTCGACTGGGTGGGATCTGGCTGGGCGGAGTTGGGTGGCGTGCCGTCCTGTGCGGGCGCAGGGGTGCCCGAGTCGTCCTGTTCTGCGGCCATGGGGGGAGTGTGCCACGGGGAGCTACTGCCCGGTTGGTGTCGCACCACTAGGGTCGCCTCACGGGGTTCGAAGCGATCTGATCACGAGGGATGCGATGTCGCGACGTTCACGGTTCGGTGCGCTGGCTCTGGGGCTGCTTCTCGTCGTGCTCGGCGGGACGCTGGTGTTCCGCCCGTTCGCCTCACTGGCCGTCCTGGTGCTGCTCCTGGCGGCCAGCTTCGTGGGTCTCGGCGCCGCCGAACTCACCGACGCCGTGGACCGCAAGGGCTGGATCCCGAAGGTCGCGGCCCTGCTCTGGGTCGCGCTCGGACTCGGGCTGCTGCTCTGGCCGGGACTCGGCCTACGCACGCTGGTCCTGCTCGTGGCGATCACGCTGCTCGCCGAAGGCGCACTGCGGATCGTCTCCGGGCTTCGCCGGGACGCCGACCTGCGCTTCGCTGCCCTGGTCGGGGGCGCCGGCGAGATCGTCCTCGGAGCGCTGGCCCTGATCTGGCCGGACATCACCCTCGTCGTCGTGGCGGTCGTTTTCGGGCTGCGGGTGTTGTGGGCCGGGCTCGGCCTGCTCTGGGCGGCCCTGAGGGGTAGCCCGTCCCAGCGCTCCGACAAGGCGCCCGGGAAGCTGGCCCGCTTCGGCGCCGGCGTACGCGCGGTGGCCACGCTGGCGGTGGCCCTGCTGCTGGCGGGGCTCAGCACCACCCTGAACGGCAGCGCCCCCACTCCGGACGCGTTCTACGAGCCGTCCGGTGACGTCCCGGCCGAGCCGGGCCAGTTGCTCCGCGTCGAGGACTTCGACCGTGCGCTGCCCGACGACTCCGAGGCCTGGCGGATCCTCTACACCACCACCCGCGACGAGGGGGAGCCCGCGGTCGCCTCCGCCCTGGTGATCACCGGCGCTGAGCCTGCCGACGCTCCGCGTCCGGTGATCGCCTGGGCGCACGGCACCACCGGGGCTGCCGAAGGCTGTGCCCCCACGCTGCTCGACGACCCGCTGAACGCCGGCGCAGCACCCGCCGTACCGGAGATCATCGAGAACGGCTGGACGCTCGTGGCCACCGACTACGTCGGTCTCGGCACTGAGGGGCCGCACCCCTACCTGATCGGGGAGGGCGAGGGCCGTTCGGTCCTCGACGCGGTGCGCGCCGCGCAGCAGATGGAGGAGACCGACGTCGCGGACAAGACCGTGGTGTGGGGCCACAGTCAGGGCGGCCATGCTGCCCTGTGGGCGGGGCAGTTGCTGACGTCGTACGCCCCGGAACTCGACGTGCGCGGCGTCGCGGCCCTCGCCCCGGCCAGCGACCTGGTCGGCCTGGTCGGCAACCTCGACGTGGTGCCCGGCGGGGCGCTGTTCGCCTCCTACGTCCTCAAGGCGTACGACGAGGTCTACGACGACGTCGACTTCGACGACTACGTGCGGCCGGCGGCGCGGGTGCCGGTGCGGGAGATGGCCGAGCGTTGTCTGGCCGAGCCGCGAGTGGCCGTGTCGATCGTGGAGAGCCTGCTCTTCGACCGGTCGATCTTCTCCCGGCCCCCGGCCGAGGGGCCGATGGGCGAGCGCCTGCGCGAGAACACGCCGACCCTGCCGATCGACGCCCCGCTGCTCATCGGCCAGGGGCTCGCCGACCCGCTGGTCCTGCCCGCGGTGCAGCAGCAGTTCGCGGCCGCGCGCTGCGGGATCGGCGGAGAGGTGGAGTATCGGGAGTACGCCGACTTCGACCACGTCAGCGTCGTCACGGCGCCGGACAGCCCGCTGATCCCGGACCTGCTGGCGTGGTCGACCGCTCGCTTCGCCGGGGAGGCGGCGCCCACCAACTGCGGCTGAGGCGACGCCCTCAGGGGCGGTTGCGGCCCAGGTCGTCGTGGGCCTGCACCCACTCCTCGGTCACGACGGCCGCCCCGAGGGACAGTTCGCCGGCGAGCACGGTGGCGGCCACGATCTCCGCGAGCTTGCCGACCTTGCCCGCGCCGTAGCAGCCCAGCAGTTCCAGGCACTCCCGCTGGGTCGGGAGTCCGGTGCCGCCGCCGTAGGTCGCGACGATCAGCGCGGGCAGCGTGATCGAGGCGTAGTAGTCGCCGTTGGGCAGCAGTTCGGAGAAGCCGTACGCCGCCGACGACTCCGCGACGTTGGCGACGTCCTGGCCGGTGGCGATGAACATCGCGGTGATCCCGTTGGCGCTGTGGGACCCGTTGTTGTTGACCTGCGACATGAAGCTGCCCAGCTGGGAGACCAGCCTGGCCTTGAACAGCTTGTCGGTGCTGACGTTCAGGTGCTGCTCGACCAGCGCCGCGGGAATGGTCGCCTCGGCCACGACCCGCTTGCCGCGCGTGTGCAGCATGTTCACCGTCGAGGTCTTCTTGTCGGTGGCGAACTGGGACTCCAGGTAGAAGTGCAGCTCGCCGGGGTAGTGCTGCTTGATCCAGGCGCAGGCGGCGAAGGTCGCCTTGCCGGTCATGTTCTGGCCGGCCGCGTCGCCGGTGGAGTAGTTGAACCGGGTGTAGATCATCCGGGCCGCGGAGAACTTCTGGATGTCCAGGAGGCGGCCGCTGCGGGTGGTCGCCTGGGCCGCGGCGGCGATCTCGTCGAAGTGCTCATCGAGCCAGCCGGCGAAGTGCCGGGCCTCACGGGCGGAGGGGAAGAGGAACGAGGGCGCCCGCTGCATGCGGTCGTCCATGATCGTGGTCCGCACCCCACCGGCCTCACGCAGCAGCTTCATCCCGCGGTTGTAGGACGCGACCAGCGTGCCCTCGGTGGTGGCCAGCGGGACGTAGAACTCGCCCTGCGCGTGCTCACCGTCGACCAGCAGCGGTCCGGCCAGCCCGATCGGCACCTGGGCGACCCCGGTGAAGTGCTCGATGTTGCCGGGGAGAGCGCCGGGGTCCAGCGAGTAGGAGCCCACATGCTCCAGCGTGGCGCCGGTGTGCTCTCCTGCGAATGCGCGGCGGGCCGCCGCCGCCTCGTCGGTGTAGTCGTTCTCGCGGTCGCGGGGGATCCTCGGGCTCATGGCGGGTCACCCTAGCGGCCGGCACGGACAAGCGGGACCGACGCTGTGCACGTCGGTGCGGTTGAATCGGGCTGTTGAATCGGACGGGAGTCCCCGGCACACGAGGAGCGAGATCCATGAGCATCAACATCGGTATCGACGACGCGGACCGTCAGGCCATCGCCGACGGACTGGCCCGCCTGCTGGCCGACACGTACACGCTGTATCTGAAGACGCACAACTTCCACTGGAACGTCACCGGGCCACTGTTCAACACGCTGCATCTGATGTTCGAGACGCAGTACAACGAGCTGGCGTTGGCCGTCGACGAGATCGCGGAGCGGATCCGGGCGCTGGGGCACCCCGCGCCGGGCTCGTACGCGGCGTACGCCAAGCTCTCCTCGATCCCGGAGGAGGAGGGTGTCCCCTCGGCCACCGAGATGATCCGCCAGCTCGTCGCAGGTCAGGAGGCCGTCGTCCGGACCGCCCGCGAGGTGTTCCCGACCGCGGAGCAGGCCGGCGACGAGCCCACCGCGGACCTGCTGACCCAGCGCATGCAGGTGCACGAGAAGACCGCGTGGATGCTGCGCAGCATGCTGGAGGACTGAACCGAGCCCGAGCCCGAGCCCGAGCCCGCCCTCCCCGCCCGCCTCGGCGGAGGACGGGAGCGTGCTCGGGCGTCAGGGCTGCGTGTGGAACCGGGGCCACCGCGTTAGGGACGTGTGAGGAACACCGGGGCGGCGGCGACCACGTCCTTGACTGATCAGGTGACTGATCTGACCGTGCCGGGCCTGGTGCTGTGCCTCCTGCTGCTCGGCTACCTCGTGGTGGCACTGCTCTTCCCGGAGCGGTTCTGATGAGCGAGACCCTGGCCGGCCTGCTGCAGGTCGGGGCGCTGATTCTCGCGCTCGCCCTGGTGCACCGTCCGCTCGGCGCCTACATGGCACGGGTGTACGGCGCCGAGAAGGACCTGGCGGTGGAGCGCGTGGTCTATCGCCTCATCGGGGTGGACCCCCGGGCGGATCAACGGTGGTCGGTCTACGCCCTGTCCGTTCTGGCGTTCTCGCTGGTCGGAGTAGTGGCGCTGTTCCTGCTCCAACGCGTCCAGAGCCACCTGCCGCTCTCGTTGGGCTTCGACGACGTCCCGCCCCTCCTTGCGTTCAACACCGCGGTCTCCTTCGTCACCAACACGAACTGGCAGGCCTACTCCGGTGAGTCGACGATGGGCCATCTGGTCCAGATGTCGGGGCTGGCGGTGCAGAACTTCGTCTCGGCCGCCGTGGGCCTTGCGGTCGCGGTCGCCCTGATCCGCGGCTTCGTCCGCTCCCGCACCGATCGCCTCGGAAACTTCTGGGTGGACCTGGTCCGCGGCACGCTACGGATCCTGCTGCCCATGGCCGTCGTCGCCGCGGTCGCCCTGGTCGCGCTCGGCGTCGTCCAGAACCTCAGCAGCGGTACGGACGTCACCACGCTCACCGGGCAGACGCAGTCTCTGACCGGCGGCCCGGTGGCGTCCCAGGAGGCCATCAAGGAACTGGCAACGTCAACTCCGCGCACCCGTTCGAGAACCCGGCTCCGCTGAGCAACCTGCTGGAGATCTTCCTGCTGCTGGTGATTCCGGTCAGTCTGACCAGAACGCTGGGCATCCTGGTCGGCGACGTCCGCCAGGGTTGCGCCGTGCTCGGCGCGATTCCACGAGGTCCTGGGCGACGACGTCCCCTCGGCGCTGCTCACCTTCGCCCGGGCCGAGAACGCGACCCAACTCGTCCTGGGCGACACCCGGAGGAGTGGCTGGGCGGCACGTTTCGCGGGGCCGGGGATCGGGCTCCGGACCATCCGGAGGTCGGGCGACATCGACGTCCACATCGTCACCCACAGCCACACCGGCAAGGGGCTGGCCCTCCCGCGCGAGCAGAGCAGTCTCAGCCGCCGGCGGCGGGTGCGGGGCTGGGCGACCGCCGTCCTGGTCCCGCCCGTGCTCACCGCCTCCCTCCTGCAGGCGCGCGACGGGCTCAACCTCGTCAGCGACGTGCTGATCTTCCTGATGACCGTCGTGGCGGTGGCTCTCATCGGCGGGATGTGGCCGGCCTTGCTGGCCGCCGTGTGGTGCTCGCTGCTGCTGAACTGGTTCTTCACGCCCCCGTTCAGCACGTTGACGATCTCCGACCCCAACAACGCCCTGGCGCTCGCCGTCTTCATCGCGGTCGCCATGGCGGTGAGTACGGTGGTGGATCTGGCGGCTCGTCGGACGCGTCAAGCCGGCCGCGCCGCGGCCGAGGCCCAGGTGCTGGCCAACCTCGCCGGCTCCGTCGTCGGGGGCGACCAGGCGGTGGCGGCGATGCTGGACCGGGTGCGAGAGACCTTCGGCCTGCGATCGGTGCGGCTGGTGCGCGGGCCGGAGGAGGAGGTCCTCGCGATCTCGTCGCCGGTGGAGGGGGCACCGCCCGAGGGGGGCGGTCCACCGATGAGCGTGCGGGCCGGACCCGATCTGGAACTCGTGCTGGAGGGTCCCCGACTGGGGGCGGCAGACCAGCGTGTGGTCGCCGCCTTCGCGGTGCAGACCGGGTTGGCCTGGGAACGCAGCCGGCTGACCGAGGCCGCTGCGGCAGCGGTGCCTCTGGCCGAGGCGGACCGGTTCCGGACGGCACTGCTGGCCGCGGTCGGCCATGACCTGCGCACGCCGTTGGCAGCGGCCAAGGCGGCGGTCACCGGTGTGCTCAGCACCGACGTACGGCTCACCCCCGAGGACCAGCGGGAACTGCTGACGGCCGCTGACGAGTCGCTGGACCGGCTCGCCGCGCTGGTGGACAACCTGCTCGACCTGAGCCGTCTCCAGGCCGGGGTGATGCCGGTCCGGGTCCAGCCCGTGTTCCTCGACGAAGTGGTGGCCCTGGCGGTCGATCACGCCGATCCCGGCCACCGCGTCGTGATCGACCTGGCCGACGACGTGCCGCTGGTCGAGGCGGATCCGGGCCTGCTCGAGCGGGTGCTGGCCAACCTCGTCGAGAACGCCGTCCGGCACTCCCCGGCGGGGCCGGGAGCCGCGGGGCCGGACGTGCTGATCGGGGCGAGCCGTCTCGCGCAGAGGGTGGAGGTGCGG
The DNA here is from genome assembly GCA_044224695.1 of Marmoricola sp. Classification (GTDB taxonomy): domain Bacteria; phylum Actinomycetota; class Actinomycetes; order Propionibacteriales; family Nocardioidaceae; genus Marmoricola_A. The sequence continues at coordinate 103,906 of JBGAJX010000004.1, forward strand.
GTGGTCGACCGCGGGCCCGGCATCCCCAGCGAGGCACTGGACCGCGTGTTCCAGCCCTTCCAGCGGCTCGGGGACACCGACAACACCTCGGGCGTCGGGCTCGGTCTGGCGCTGGCCCGGGGCCTCACCGAAGCGATGGGTGGACGCCTGACGCTCGAGGAGACCCCGGGCGGCGGGCTCACCATGGTGGTCTCCCTGCAGGTCCACGACGCAGGCGGCGTCGAGCCCGGCAGGCGCGAACGGGGCGAGGTGAGCGCATGACTCGGGTGCTGGTCGTCGACGACGAACCCCAGATCCTGCGGGCCCTGGCGATCAACCTGCGCGCACGCGGCTACGAGGTGTTCACGGCGCCGACGGGGGCCGAGGCCCTGCGCGTCTCCGCCGCGCACCCTCCGGACCTCGTGGTCCTCGATCTGGGGCTGCCCGATCTCGACGGCGTCGAGGTGATCGAGGGGCTCCGGGGGTGGACGCAGGCTCCGATCCTGGTGCTGTCGGGACGCACCGACAGCGACGACAAGGTCGAGGCGCTCGACGCAGGCGCCGACGACTACGTCACCAAGCCCTTCGGGATGGACGAGTTGCTGGCGCGGCTGCGCGCCCTGGGGCGTCGCGCCCAGGCGGTCGACGAGCAGGCTGTGGTCAACCTCGGTGACATCGCGGTCGACCTGGCCAACCGGAGAGTGGTGGGCCCCGACGGTGACATCCGCCTGACCCCGACCGAGTGGCACCTGGTGGAGGTGCTCCTGCGGCACCCCGGCCGGCTCATGTCACATCGACAATTGCTCAGCGAGGTGTGGGGTCCCGGGTACGAGACCGCGCAGGGGAACCTCCGGCTCTACATGGCCCAGTTGCGCAAGAAGCTCGAGTCCGACCCGGCGCGCCCGCGCCACCTGCTCAACGAGCCCGGCATGGGGTATCGCTTCGAGCCCTAGGCCCGAGTTGGCGGCCGACCTCAGTCGACCTGGGTCCCGGGCGCCTCAGAAACGAGGTCGAGGGGTGCGTCGGCGTCGAAGGTGCTCGCGGTCGGGACGCCTGCGGTGATCACGGTGCCGTCGGCGCGGGTGCCACCCACCAGCGGGGCGTCCGAGAGATCCTGACGGATCCGCGGCCCGTGCCCGTCGAGCGCGATGACGAGCGGCGCGGTGCCCACGACGTACTGCTCGCCGCGGACCAGCACCGGTACGTCGCCCGGCCCGTCCTCCAGCGTGAAGGTCAGCTCGTTCGATGTCAGCAAGACAAGAAGTCGGCTGCCACGCCAGGTGAGCCGGAACCGCAGCGAGGACCACCCGTCGGGCAGTCGCGGGTCGAAGCTCAGCCGACCGCCGTGGTCGCGCATCCCACCGAAGCCGTTGACCAGCGCGCCCCACACGCCTCCGGTGGAGGCGATGTGCATGCCGTCCACGGTGTTGCCGTGCAGGTTCTCCAGGTCGACGTAGAGCGACTGCAGGAAGTAGTCGAAGGCGACGTCGGCATACCCGACCTCGGCGGCGATCACAGACTGCACCACCGCGGACAGGGTGGAGTCCCCGGTGGTGATCGGGTCGTAGTACTCGAAGTCCTTGCGCTTCTCCTCCATCGTGAACCGGTCGCCCTGGAGGAAGAGCGCGAGCACCACGTCGGCCTGCTTGAGCACCTGGAACCGGTAGATCACCAGCGGGTGGAAGTGGAGCAGCAGCGGTCGCAGTTCCTCAGGTGTCTGGGACAGGTCCCACACCTCGCGGTCCAGGAAGAAGTCGTCCTGCGGGTGGATCCCGAGACCCTCGTCGAAGGGGATGTGCATCCCCTTCGCGCAGCGCTCCCACTCCTCGACCTCGTCCTCGGTGAGTTCGAGCCGCTTCGCGATCGCGGCGTACTCCTCGGGGTGGTCGGCCTGGATCCGGCGTACGGCAGCGACGGCCTGCTCGAGGTTGTGCCGGGCCATCACGTTGGTGAACAGGTTGTTGTTCACCACGGTGGTGTACTCGTCGGGGCCGGTGACGCCGTGGATGTGGAACGACGGGGTGCCGTTGCTGCGCCAGAAGCCGAGATCGGCGTAGAGACGCGAGGTCTCCACCAGGATGTCGATCCCGTCGCGCACCAGGAAGCCGTCGTCACCGGTGGCGGCCAGGTAGGTCACCAGCGCGTGCGCGACGTCGGCGTCGATGTGTACCTGCGCCGTCCCCGCGGCGTAGTAGGCCGAGGCCTCCTCGCCGTTGATCGTGCGCCAGGGGAACAGTGCACCCTTCTGCGCCATCTCGCGCGCACGTTCCCGGGCGGCGGGGAGCATGCGGCTGCGGAAGTGCAGCAGGTTCCGGGCGAGCTCGGGCTGGGTGTAGGTCAGGAACGGTGCGACGTAGACCTCGCTGTCCCAGAAGTAGTGGCCCTCATAGCCCGACCCGGTGATCCCCTTGGCGGGTACGCCCTGCTGGTCCGCCCGGGCGGTGGCCTGGGCGAGTGAGAAGAGGTTGAAGCGGATCGCCTGCTGGAGGGCTTCCTCGGCCGGGTCGGAGGTGGCGATCTCGACGTCGCTGCGCTGCCAGAAGCGGTCGAACCAGGCGCGCTGCTCGGCGTGGTAGTGCACGACCCCGTGACGGCCGGCGCGATCCAGCGTGCGTTCGCAGCGATCGGCGAGCTCGCGGACGGGCAGCCCGTGGGAGGTGTGGTAGGACACCATCTTCTCCAGCCGGATGGTGTTGCCCTCGTGCGCCTCGATCCGGAAGACCGTCTTGGTGAGGTCCTCCTCGTCGCGCAGCACCGTCTCGACCTCGTCGCGGGTGGAGAGGTGGTGGTCCGCGGCCACCGCGATCGTCATGCGCGAGTTCGCGCATCGGTAGCCCAGCATCATCCGGTCGTCCTGCGCCACGTGCAGTTGCGGCAACAGCACCCGACTCTCGAAGGCGCCCGCCTTGCGAGGGTCGATGCCGTGACCCATCGGCCGGGCAGGGTCGTGATACTCGTCCTCGCCGTCCTGGCGGTTGAGGAGCTGGGAGGAGATCACGATCGGGGCGTCCCCCGAGAGCATCGTGACCTCGAGCGTCATCACCACCAGGTGCCGCTGCGTCATCGACACCATCCGGGTCGACTCCACCTGCACCCGCTTGCCCGACGGGGTCCGCCAGATCAACGACCGGCGCAGGATCCCGTCCCGGAAGTCCAGGCTGCGCTGGTAGTGCTCGAGGTCGGCGGTCGCGAGCGTGAGTGGCTCGTCGTCGACGTAGAGCTTCATCAGCTTGGCGTCCGGCGCGTTCACGATCGTCTGCCCGGTGCGCGCGAAGCCGAAGGCCGCCTCCGCGTGCCGGATCGGCCAGGTCTCGTGGAACCCGTTGACGAAGGTGCCGTGGGCGTAGGCCTGCCGCCCCTCTTCGGGGTTCCCCCGCAGGCCGATGTATCCGTTGCCGACCGCGAACAGGGTCTCGGTGACCCCCAGGTTGTGCGGGTTGGGATGGATCTCGACCAACCGCCACGGGTCGACCGGGTAGCGGCTGCGGTCGATGGGGTCCGCCTCGACGCGGCGCTGGTTCATACGAGCTCCCCGAGGTCGTGCACGATCAGGTGGGCCCCGGCCTCGCCGAGGCCGTCGCCGGCACCGCGGTCGACGCCGACCACCAGCGCGAAGCCGCCGGCCACTCCCGCCCGGACACCGGAGACCGCGTCCTCGAGGACCACGGCGCGCTCCGGCGTCGTACCGCAGACCTCGGCCGCGTGCAGGAACGTGTCCGGCGCGGGCTTGCCGGGCAGGCCGAGGTCTCGGGCGACTCGGCCGTCGACGACGGTGACGAAGCGGTCGGAGAGTCCGGCCGCCTCCAGCACCGCGGGGGCGTTGGCCGAGGAGGACACCACCGCCAGGGGCACGTCCTGGGCCCGCAGCCGGTCGAGCAGCAGCAGGGACCCCGGGAAGGGGCGGACACCGTCGCGGTGCAGCACCGCGTTGAAGGCGGCATCCTTGCGGTTGCCCAGGCCGCACACGGTCGGGTCGTCGGGGGAGTCCGACGGCTCGCCCTCGGGGATCTCGATCCCGCGCGAGTCCAGGAAGTCGCGCACGCCGTCGTACCGCGGCTTGCCGTCGACGTGGGCGAAGTAGTCCTCGTCGGTGTAGGGCGAGGTGTCGCCCGCACCGGTCCAGCGCTCGAGGAACGCGTTGAACATCTCCGCCCAGGCGACCATGTGCACCTCGGCCGTCGGGGTGAGGACCCCGTCCAGATCGAAGAGCACGGCGTCGAAGTCGGACCAGCGGACGTGCGGCAGGGAGGTCACCGGAGAAACGGTAGGCGTCCTGGGCGATGCGCGGCAATCCGGGGCTGTCCCGCGGTCCCCCGGGAAAGGCCCGAGGGCCCGGCCGTCTGCACGGCCGGGCCCCCGGAGTTGGTCACGCGGGTCGTGGAGTCCCGGTCAGGGGAGCTCGGTGACCCGGTCGGTCGGCGCGGGTGCGACCGGCGAGTTCGCGCCCAGGAAATCGATCAGGGCGGGCAGGTCCTCGCCCCACACCACCCGGTCGGTGCCCTGGGTGAAGGCGGTGAACGCGTCGCCACCGTCGGCGAGGAAGGAGTTGACCGCCACCCGGTAGGTCGCGGCCGGGTCCACTGTCACGCCGTTGAGCTGGAGCGTTGCGGGGTCGATCTTGTCCCCGAACGGCCGGCTCAGCTCGTAGGTGTAGGTCAGGCCGTCGGACACGCCGAGCAGCAGCCGCACCTCGGGCAGCCCGGTGATCGTGTTGTTCTGGAACTGCTGCTCCAGGACCTGCTCGATCTGCGCGCCGGTCATGCTGATCGTGACCAGCAGGTTGCCGAACGGCTGCACCGTGAACGCCTCCCCGTAGGTGACCTCACCGGGCGCCTCGCCGGCGGGCGACGGCGCGTAGGTCAGGTCGGCCCGGACACCCCCGGGGTTCATCAGCGCCAGCTGAGCACCGTCCGGAGCGGTCACCGACAGCTGCGCGTCGGCGATCAGGTTCACCAGCGAGGCCTCCACCTGGCGGGTCGCGCCGCGCAGGATGTCGGTGGTGACGCTGCCGACGACCTCGTTGGCGATCGGGTCGGCGATCGTCTTCCACTTGGTGATGATGTCGGTCAGCGCCGCGTCCTTCGGCACGTCCTGGGTGACCAGGTGGTTGACCGAGGTGACCGCGTCGCGGCGGACGTCCTTGGTGCGACGGTTCAGCGGGAGCCAGGTCTCGGTGACCACGCGGCCGAAGGACGAGGCGCTGGTGACGTACCGGTCGCGCCCGTACTGGTCGGGGATGTTGCAGATGTACGGCGAGTGGGTGTGCCCGGTGACCACCAGGTCGATGGCCGGCACGAAGTTGTCCACGATCGTGCGGATCGGGTCGGACAGACCGCCGCCGGTGCCCTCGCACCCGTCGTAGGTGCCCGGCGCGAAGCCGCCCTCGTGAAGGAGCACCACGAAGGCCTCGATGCCCTGCTCACGCTTGAGCTTGCGCACCAGCTTGTTGGCGGTCTCGGCCTCGTCGAGGAACTCCACGTCGCGGATGCCCGCGGCCGCCACGATCTGGTCGGTGCCCTCCAGCGTCATGCCGATGTAGGCGACCTTGACACCCTCGTAGCGCTTCACCCAGTACGGCGGCAGCACGGTCTTGCCGGCCCTCGGCGTGCCCTCCTTGTACCTCACGTTGGCGGCCAGCCAGTCGAAGTCGGCGCCGGCGTACGGCTCGTCGAGGTAGCACCCGTCCTCGGGGTGGCACCCGCCGCGCTGCATCCGCAGGAGTTCGTCGACGCCCTCGTCGAACTCGTGGTTGCCGACGCCGGAGACGTCGAGACCCATCGCGTTCAGCGTCTCCACCGACGGCTCGTCGTGGAACAGCCCGGAGAGGAACGGGGTGCCGCCGATCAGGTCGCCCGCGGCCACCGTGGTCGAGTGCTTGGCGCCCTCACGGAGCATGCCCAGGTGCGTCGACAGGTACTCCGCGCCGCCCACCGGGGTCAGTGCCGGGTCGTCGGCCGCGCCGAGGTTCGCGCTGCTGCCGGTCGGCGGGTCGAGGTAGCCGTGGTAGTCGTTGAAGGAGAGCACCTGCACCTTCACGTCGCTCTTCGGCGACGGCTTGCCGGGCTTGGCCGCCGTGGCCGAGGCGGCCGGCTTGCTCGAGGGGGCGGCGTCGCTGGCGGCGATGCCCGCCGTGGCGAGACCGGTCACCAGCAGGGGCAGGGCCGCCGCGGTGGCGACGACCCGACGCCGTCGGGCGCTGCGGGGGAGGAGGGATGAAGTCATGCTCCCTTGCCTATCCCGCCCCACCGACCGTGCGGAACAGCGCTCAGGTTGCGATTGGGTGACGATCCTGGGGGCCGCCGTGACACCTGTCTCGGGTGGGATCGATCCGGTCGGACCCGGGAGGTGGACGGACCCGACGAATCGTCACTCCGCTCCCAGGACCATCCACCGATCGCCGCGCGCACGGTGCCCCAGAAGCCCGGCGCGCACCACCATGAACCCGGTGAACGCCGCCCACAACAGCACCACGTCCGTGGTCGCGTCGCTGCCGCCGAGTCCGCGGACCAGGCCCAGGATCGGGAGGTAGGCCAGCAGGTTCAGCACCATCGCCCCGGCGAGCCACCGGCCGTCGCCGGCACCGATCAGCACCCCGTCGAGGACGAAGACGAAGCCCGCCAGTGGCTGGCCGAGCGCGATCACGACCAGCGCCGCCGCGATCGCCTGCTGCACGGCCGGGTCGGGGCTGAACAGGCCGGGCAGGACCTGGCTGACGGCGAGCAGGCCCAGCCCCAGGACCGCGCCGCCCCCGACACCCCAGCGCACCATCGTGCGCGTCGCCGTGCGGACCGCCCCGGCATCGCCGGCGCCCAGCCCCTTCCCGGTCAGCGCCTGGGCGGCGATCGCGAGGGCATCGAGAGCGAAGACCAGGAAGCTCCAGAGCGTCATGGACACCTGGTGTGCGGCCAACGGCACGTCACCCCATCCGGCGGCGACCGCGGTGGTCAGCAGCAGCACCGTGCGCAGCGCAAGGGTCCGCACCAGGAGCGGGACGCCGGTCCGGGCGGCGCCGAGCACGGGTCCGACCTGCGGGTCCAGGCGTGCACCGGCTCGGCGGGCCTGACGCAGGAGCGTCGCGGTCAGGGCGAGGGCCATCGCGAGTTGGGCGAGCACGGTGCCCAGGGCGGACCCGGCGATTCCCAGGCCGACGCCGTAGACGAGGGCGAGGTTCAGGACGACGTTGGCGCTGAAGCCGACCAGGGACACCACCAGCGGCGTCCGGGTGTCCTGGAGCCCGCGCAGCACTCCGGTGGCGGCCAGGGCGACGAGCATCGCGGGCAGCCCGAGAGCCGAGATCCGGAGATAGATGGTGCCCTGCTCCGCCGCCGCGGGGGTGGCGCCGAAGAGCCCGATCAGGTCGGCGGCGAAGACCGCGACCCCGGTGCCGACCACGACGCCCAGCGCCAGGGCCAGCCAGACGCCGGCGATCCCCGCTTGGAGGGCTCGGTCCTGGCGACCGGCGCCGAGTTGGCGGGCGACGGTGGCGGTGGTGCCGTAGGCCAGGAAGACGAAGAGGTTGGCCGCGGTCAGCAGGACCGCGCTGGCGACGCCCAGCCCGGCGAGCTCGGCGGTGCCGAGGTGGCCGACGATGGCGGCGTCGGTGAGCAGGAACAGCGGTTCGGCGACCAGCGTCAGGAAGGCGGGCACGGCGAGGCGGAGGATCTCCCGGCGGGTCCCCGGAGGTGACGACGTCATCGGCTTCCCTCCCTCCGGGCACTCCCGGTCCGTCCCCGGGAACGACGAACGGCCGAACCCGGAGGTTCGGCCGTCCTCGATGTCTCGAGACATCACACGGTCGGGCTGACAGGATTTGAACCTGCGGCCTCTTCGTCCCGAACGAAGCGCGCTACCAAACTGCGCCACAGCCCGTGACCGTCGGGGAGTCTATCGGAGCCGGGCGGCAGCCCGAAATCGGGGTCAGCCGCGCGGCGTCAGGTGCAGCAGGGTCGCCTCGGGTCGGCAGCAGACCCGGACCACCGCGTACGGCGAGGTGCCGGCACCGGCGGACACGTGCAGCCACGAGCTTCCCGGGTCCCCGGGCGCCGAGTCGGCGGGGTGGCGGTGCAGCCCTGAGGCCCGGGCCGGCTCCAGGTCGCAGTTGGTGACCAGCGCGCCCTTGCGGGGCAGCCGCACCTGGCCCCCGTGGGTGTGCCCGGCGAGGGTCAGGTCGTAGCCGTCCTCAGCGAACCGGTCGAGCACCCGCAGATAGGGCGCGTGGGTGACGCCCACTCGCAGGTCGGCCCCGGCATCGGCGGGCCCGGCGACGGCGTCGAGGTCGTCGTACTTCAGGTGCGGGTCGTCCACCCCGGCGAACGCGATCCGCACGCCCTCGACCTCCACGGTGGCGCGCCGGTTGGTCAGATCGGTCCAGCCGGCCTCGACGAGCCTGGCGACCAGGACCGGCCACGGCAGTTGGGTGCTGCTGGTGTTGCGGGTGCCGTTGTCGGGCAGCAGGTAGCTGAACGGGTTGCGCGGCGTGGGCGAGAAGTAGTCGTTCGAGCCGAGCACGAAGACCCCCGGTCGGGCGGTGAGTGAGCCGAAGGCGTCGAGCAGCGCCGGTACGGCGTCACGGTGCGCCAGGTTGTCCCCGGTGTCGACGACGAGGTCGGGTTCGAGCGCGGCGAGTGACCGGATCCAGGCGATCTTGCGGTGCTGGTAGGGAGCCAGGTGCAGGTCGGTGAGGTGCAGGACGCGCAGGGGACGCGTCCCGGGCGGCAGCACCGGTACGAGCGCCGAGCGGAGCGTGAACATCCGCGCCTCGGTCCAGCCGTAGGCCAGGCCGGCGACGCCCAGGCCGGCTCCGACCCGGGCAGCGCGCACGGCCCGCCCCCGAAATCCCATGGCTCCAGGCTGCCACACTGGATCTCATGACCGACCTCAAGTCCCGCCTCCGCGACGACCTCACCGCGGCGATGAAGAGCCGCGACAGCCTGCGCTCCTCGACCCTGCGGATGGTGCTCACCTCGATCACCAACGCCGAGGTCGCCGGCAAGGAGGCTCGCGAGCTCAGCGACGACGAGGTCATCGGCGTGCTCACCAGCGAGGCCAAGAAGCGCCGCGAGGCCGCCGAGGCGTTCGCCGGTGCGGGCCGGGAGGAGAGCGCGGCCCAGGAGCGTGCCGAGGCCGAGGTGATCGCCGAGTACCTGCCCGCTCAGCTGGGGGCCGAGGAGGTCGCCGCGCTGATCACCGCGGCGATCGCGGCCACGGGCGCCGAGTCGATGCGCGACATGGGCAAGGTGATGGGGATGGTCCAGCCCCAGGTGCGCGGCCGCGCCGACGGCGCCGCCGTCGCCGCCGAGGTACGCCGCCAGCTCGGCTGAGCGCGCTCAGCGGTTGCCGCGGCCCCGGCCGTTACCGCGGCCCCGGCGCTCGGGCTTGGCGGGCGAGCCGTCGGAGATGTACATCGTCACCGGCGTCCCGGTGCCCACGCTCGACCCGGAGCCGGGCGAGGTGTAGGACACCAGCCCGCTGCTCAGCGAGGAGTCGACGTACGGTCCCACCGAAGGCAGCAGCCCGGCCTCGCGGAGCCGGGCGGCGGCCTCGGTGGGGCCCAGCCCGGAGACGCTCGGCACGGTGATGACGCGCCCGGCGATCGCGTTCGGGTCCGGGACCGCGAAGTCCTCGTCGGGCAGCAGCCCCTGGATCGCGCGCATCGAGTCGCCCCAGATCGGTCCGGCCTGGGTCGAGCCGAAGGCCCGCGAGATGTACGAGCCGCCGACGGTCTGGCCGTTGAGCGAGATGGGCTGGCCGACGGTGTTGGCGCCGGCGAGCATCGCGGCGGTGGACATGTTCGGCGTGTAGCCGACGAACCAGACCGCCTTGTTCTCGTTGATCGTGCCGGTCTTGCCGGCCGAGGGCTGTTCGAGGGCGAGCCCCGCGCCGTACCCGAAGCCACCCGGCTCCTGCACGCCGCGCAGGATGTCGTTGATGGCATCGGCCACGGGCTGCGGCACCGCCTGCTGGCAGTCGGCGGGGTACTCCGCGATGACCTTGCCGGAGGAGGACAGGATCCGGCTCACCGGGCGCGGGGCGCAGTACTGACCGCGGGCGGCCCAGGTCGCGTACGCCGCGGCCATCGTCAGCGGGTCGGTGTTGGTGACGCCGAGGGTGAAGGACGGCGCGTTCGCCTGGGTCTCGGTGACGTCGACGCCGAGGTCACGGGCGATGGTGACCGGGTCGCAGAGGCCGGTGCGCAACTCCAGTTGGGCGAAGAAGGTGTTCACCGACTGCTGAGTGCCACTGTAGAGGTCGAAGGACCCGGAGCCGGTGGAGTTCTCCGGGGTCCACACCTCGGTGCTGGGCACGTTGCCGTCGCAGGTGCGGAACTGGTTCACCGGCAGCGACACCGTCTGGGGCGAGTTGATCCGGGTCGACAGCGGGACGCCCTGCTTGATGGCGGCGGCCAGGACGAAGAGCTTGAAGGTGGAGCCTGCGGCGAAGCCGCCGGAGTCGCCGTACTCCGGGGGCACGATGTAGTTCAGGTAGCTCTGGCCCTTGGCCTTGTCGTTGCCCATCGGGCGGGACTGGGCCAGGGCGCGCACCTCACCGGTGCCGGGGACCACCATGGCGAGCCCGCCGATGGCCTGGTCGGTGGGGTTCACGTGCGCCCGGACACCGGCGTCGGCCGCGCGCTGCATGCGCGGGTCGATCGTGGTCTCGATGGTCAGGCCGCCGGTGTTGAGCAGCCGGGCGCGCTCCTGGACGGTACGGCCCAGCGCGGGGTCCTGCTTGAGGTACTCGCGGACGTAGTCGCAGAAGAACTCGCCGGTGACCCCGACGCAGCCGTTCGGGGAGCCGCTGACCTTGAGGGCCAAGCCGCGCGACATCGCCCGGTCGGCCTCGGTCTGGGAGATCACGTTGAGCTGGGCCATCCGGCTCAGCACGATGTTGCGCCGTTCGCGGGCCGCGTCGGGGTTGTTCGTGGGGTCGAACTTCGACGGGTTCTGCACGATGCCGGCGAGCATGGCCGCCTGGCGCAGGTTGAGCTTGCGGGCGGGGATGGAGAAGTAGTGCCGGGCGGCGGCCTCGATGCCGTAGGCGCCGTCACCGAAGTAGGAGATGTTCAGGTACCGCTCGAGGATCCAGTCCTTGGAGTACTTCTCCTCGAAGGCGATCGCGTACTGCAGCTCGCGCAGCTTGCGCTGATAGGTCTCGGCCGTGGCCTCGGCGACCTCCTCGCGGGTGCGCGCCTGGTTGACCAGGGTCTGCTTGACCATCTGCTGGGTGATCGAGGACCCGCCCTGGACCACGCCGGAGTTCGCCTGGTTGGTGACGAAGGCGCGCAGGGTGCCCCTCAGATCGAGCGCACCGTGCTCGTAGAACCGGTAGTCCTCGATGGCGACGATCGCTTGGCGCATGATCAGGGCGACCTTGTCGAGGCGCACGTTGACGCGGTTCTGGTCGTACCAGGTCGCCAGCAGGCTGCCGTCCGCGGCCAGCACCCGGGTCCGCTGGGCCAGGGGCTCGGCCTCGAGCTCCTGGGGGAGGTTCTCCATGCTGTCGGCCACCGTGCGCGCGGTGAAGCCGGCGACGGCCGCGAACGGGATCACCAGGCCCGCGGCCAGGACTCCCATGACGGCGGCGACGGCGATCATCACGCCGAGATGGTTGACCACGCGGCCGGGGGTGACCTCGTCGGGACGCGGCGGGGTGCTGTGCATAACTCGTAGCCTACGTGAGTCGCACCACCGTTTGCGCTAGCGCATGGGGCAGGAAATCACAACGATGTAATTACACCGGGGTGTTGCCGGTATCTAGTCCAGGATGACTAGGGACGGTCCCGATTTGGACGCCACACGTGCAACATAGACCACATCCTTGTCATTCGTAGCAGGATTTCGGGACCATGGTCCGATGTCCGGGTAATGCCCATAGTCCCGAGTGACTATCAACAAACCACCCGCCAGTGTCTGCCCGCGACGTATCGCACTCTTTAACTTTGTCCGTGGAGAGTTTCTCCACAGCCTGTTTGGGAGAGCAGGCTTCACATAAAGGGATACGCATATGACGTGGAACGACGACTGGGCGTCGCAAGCACAGTGCAAGGAAACCCGACCCGACGAGCTCTTCGTGCGGGGTGCCGCGCAGAACCGCGCCAAGATGATGTGCGGCGGCTGCCCGGTCAAGACCGAGTGCCTGGCCGAGGCCCTCGACAACGAGATCGAGTGGGGCGTCTGGGGAGGCATGACGGAGCGTGAGCGTCGCGCCGTCCTCCGCAAGCGGCCCAACGTCACCTCGTGGCGGGCCCTCTTCGAGGCGGCTCGCGCCGAGCAGGAGGCCGTGATGGCGTCCTCGGCCGCGTCGGTCACTGCCTGAGACCGACGGACACAGCCACAGACGAGGCCCCCGGTGCTGAGCACCGGGGGCCTCGTCGTGTCGAGGGGGCCTGCGTGAGCCCTCAGGTGACCGTCAGCTCGCGAGCAGCGAGCCCACCTGCCGCAGCCCGTCGAGGTCGTGCACGTCGGTGGACAGAGCCGGCACCACCACGGTCGGCACGTGCGGGTGAGCCGCCGCGAACCGCTGCCGAAGGCGGGCCTCGCGTGCCACGCGGCGCATCCGGTCCGCGTGCAGGCGTAGCACGCCCGAGGAGATCGTCGGCTCCCCGGCCTCGTGCTCCAGCCGGTCCGCCGCCGCCACCGCCTGCTCGACCGAGAGGCCTTCGAGACCCTCGGTCGCACGGTTGACCACCAGGCCGGCCAGCGGCATCTGCTCCGCGCTCAGTCGCTCGACGAAGTACGCCGCTTCGCGCAGCGCGTCCGGTTCGGGCGCGGCGACCACCAGGAAGGCGGTCTCCTTGGTCTGGAGCAGCTCGAAGGTCTGCTGCGCGCGGTTGCGGAACCCGCCGAAGAGGGTGTCGAACGCCGCCACGAACATCTGCAGGTCCTTGAGGACCTGGGCCCCCACGATCTTGGCCATGGTGTTGGTGACCGCGCCGACGCCGGCGGTCATCAGCTTCGCCGGGCCCTTCGCCGGGGCCAGCAGCAGCCGGATGAACCGCCCGTCGAGGAAGCCGCTCAACCGCTCGGGGGCGTCGAGGAAGTCCAGGGCCGAGCGGGCCGGCGGGGTGTCGACCACGATGAGGTCCCAGCGGCCGGACTTGCGCGCGTCCTGACGCAGCTGGCCGAGCTTCTCCATCGCCATGTACTCCTGCGTGCCCGCGAACGAGCTCGACAGGGTGACGTAGAAGGGGTTGTTGAGGATCTGGGCGGCCTTCTCCGGGCTGGCCTGCGCCTCGACGACCTCGTCGAAGGTGCGCTTCATGTCGAGCATCATCGCGTCGAGCGAGCCGCCCGCGGTGCGCGCCTCCTCCGACAGCCCGGGGACGGGCCGCGGCGTGTTGTCGAGCTTCTCGATGCCCATCGACTGGGCCAGCCGGCGGGCCGGGTCGATGGTCAGCACGACCACCTTCCGGCCGCGCTCAGCGGCGCGCAGGGCCAGCGCGGCCGACGTGGTGGTCTTGCCGACGCCGCCGGAGCCGCAGCACACGATCACCTGCGTGCCGGGGTCGTCGAGCAGCACGTCGATGTCGAGGTGCGGCACCTCGCTCGGGCGGGCGGCCAGCGGGCCCACCCGGGGGTTGCTCCGTGTCGTCATGCCATCCCCTGCTCTCGCAGTGCGGCGGCCAGCTCGTAGAGGGCGCCCAGATCGATGCCCTCGGCCAGCCGGTTCAACTCGTACGTCGGGCGTTCCAGCTCCGCGATCCGCTCGCGCTGCTCGTCCTCCAGCTTGCGGCGCTCGGCGTGGGCCTGAGCCTCGGCGACCAGGCCGTCGACCAGGGCGGCCTCCACGTCCAGGCCGGCCTTGCGCAGGTCCGCCTCGATCTCGTCGCGCGGCAGCGTGCCGCGTGCGGCCTCGTCGAGGTCGTCCTCGGCCAGGTCCTGGGGGCGGGTCAGGTTGACCACGATGCCTCCGACCGGGAACCCGTGGCTGCGGAGCTCCTCGATGCCGTCGCTGGTCTCCTGCACCGGCATGTCCTCCAGCACGGTGACCAGGTGGACCGCCGTACGTCGCGACTTCAGCAGGCCCATCACCCGTTCGGTCTGGCCGCGCACGGCGCCGACCTTGGCCAGGTCGCCGAACTCGCCGTTGACCCCGAGGAACTGGGCGATGCGCCCGGTCGGCGGGGCGTCGACCACGATCGCGTCGTAGACCCGGGCGCCCTTGTTGCGGGAGTTGCGCTCCACCGCCTCGTAGACCTTGCCGGTCAGCAGCACGTCGCGGAGACCGGGGGCGATGGTGGTCGCGAAGTCGATCACGCCGAACTTGTCGAGCATCCGGCCGGTGCGGTTGCCGAGCCGGTAGTAGAGCGAGAGGTACTCCAGCATCGCCGACTCCGCGTCGACCGCCAGCGCGTAGACGTCACCGCCGTCGTCGGGACCCTGCGCGATCAGTCGCTCCTCGTAGGGCAGCGGGGGCACGTCGAAGAGCTGGGCGATGCCCTGACGGCCCTCGACCTCGCAGAGGAGCACCTGCTTCCCCGTCTTGGCCAGCGCAAGGGCCAGCGCGGCCGCCACGGTCGTCTTGCCCGTGCCGCCCTTGCCGGTGACCACGTGCAGCTGGACCCGGGGCCAGTCGCTCTTGTTGTCGGCGTTCACGTTCGTCGACATTACCGGCGAGTTGGCCTCCGGGCACCGTGAGTGCGGTCACCCGGCCCGACGAGGTCCCGATCCGGGGGGCCCGCAGGTCCCGGACGGGACGGGCACACGGGCCCTTGGGCTGGACCTTCGGCTCGCGCAGACTGATGAGGTTCATTCTCTCGGGGTCGTGAGGTCAGGTCACATGTTCGAACAACGCCGCCCGCCGGCATCGGAGTCGGTGGACGTCTACGCGGAACTCGGTTCCCGCTACGTTCGGGCGCTGGCCGAGGGCCGGCGCCAGGACGCGCTCCGCCTCCTCGTCGGCGCCGTGGAACAGGGCCGCGACGCCGCGGTGCTCCTCGAGCGTGTGGTCGAGCCCGCCGCCGACCGCTTGGCCACGCTGCGACGTACCGAGGAGGTCCACGCGTCCAGCGACCGCGACCTCGAGGCCGTGGAGATCCTCGCGCGGGCGCTGCTGCAGCCACCGATCTTCGACGACCTGCCGGTGCGCTGATCGGCCCGTAACCGGTGTCATGGGGCTGACACCCGGCGTCGGCAGCCGTACGGTCGGATCATGCCCGTGCTGTGGGAAGCGGAGATCTTCGGCGCCGTCGCGCTGACGCCCCGCGAGGTCGGTGTCTGGGCTGCGGAACGTCTCAACCTGCGCGACGAGCACGGCGTGGAGCTGACGACGCTCTACCTGCTCACCCTCGACGCCGCGGTCGCGCTGGAGCAACCCGCCCTCCTGGCCGACCACATCACCTGGCAGCGCGTCAGGTTGCGCCGCCTGGAGGCGGCCGTCTCCGACGACCTCGTGCGCACGACCTGCTGGGAGGCGTTGGCCGGCTACGTCGAGCCCGAGGACGCCGAGGGTGTCGACGAGCTGCTCCGGGCCGCGCTCGCGCTGGCCGCGACCACGGAGGCCACCGCGATCGAGCCCGTGCTGACCCTGGAGGCGCAGCGCTACCTCGACGATCTCGTCCGTGGCGACCGCGTCGCCGCGCTCACCGCGATCGGGCGGGCACTGTCCGAGGGGCTGGGGGTGCGCGAGATCCTCCTGGGCGTCGTGCAGCCCGCCCAGCTCGCCCTCGGCTGGCTGTGGGAGCAGGGCCGGATCACCGTGGCCCACGAGCACCGGGCCACCGCGATCTCGGAGCTAGCCCTGGCGATGCTGCTCCCGCTCATCGACCGCGAGCGCTCCGCGCGCGGCCGCGCCGTCTCGCTGTGCGCCGGCACGGAGCCCCACCACCTCGGACTGCGCATCGTCACCGACCTGCTGGAGGAGGCGGGGTGGCGCACGACCTACCTCGGGGTGTGCGTGCCGCAGTCCGACACGGTCGACCTGATCTCCTTCCTGCGCGCCGACCTCCTGCTGGTCTCGGCGACGATGGGGCACCACGTGCCGGCCGCGGGCCGGCTGATCCGCGCCGTACGCCGTGACCCGCGTCTGGAGCGTCTCCGGATCGTGGTCGGCGGCCGGGCCTTCCAACTCGCGCCCGAGCTGGTCCGCTCCGTCGGCGCCGACGCCTGGGCCGCCGACGGGTCCCTGGTGGTGGAGGTGTGCGAGCGGCTGATGGCCGGCGACGGCGCCCTCGCGGCGCAGCAGGCTCCGATCGGCTGAGTCGTCTCCGGGACTACAGTCGGCCCATGACCAAGTGGGAATACGTGACCGTGCCCGTGCTCGTCCACGCGACCAAGCAGATCCTCGACAACTGGGGCCAGGACGGGTGGGAGCTCGTCCAGGTGGTCCCCGGGATGAACCCCGAGAACCTCGTCGCCTACTTCAAGCGACCGTTGGCGTGAGCGGCGTCGCCCAGCGGCTGGCCGAACTGGGGGTGACCGTCCCCTCGGTGGTGCCCCCGGTCGCCTCGTACATCCCGGCCGTGCGGACCGGCAACCTGGTGCACACCGCGGGCCAGTTGCCCATGCGCGACGGCGCCCTGATCGCCACCGGCAAGGTCGGTGCGGGCGTCACGCCCGAGACCGCGGCCGACTGCGCCCGCCAGTGCGCCCTGAACGCCCTCGCCGCGGTGGCGTCGGTGGTCGACCTCGAGCAGGTGACCCGGGTCGTCAAGCTCGTCGTGTTCGTCGCCTCCGAACCCGCCTTCACCGGCCAGCCCGGCGTCGCGAACGGCGCCTCCGACCTGGTCGGCGCGGTCTTCGGCGACGCGGGCCGGCACGCACGCTCGGCCGTGGGCGTGCCGGTGCTGCCGCTGGACGCGCCCGTCGAGGTCGAGATGATCGTCGAGGTCGGCTGAGTGGACCCCACCCTGCGCGGGCTCCCCGCGCACCTCGTGGAGAACGCGCGCGCGTTCGCCGACGGCACCCGGACCCCGGCCGAGGCCAAGGACGCCAGCACCGTGGTGCTGCTGCGCGGGGGCGACGGGGCGCCGGGTGGGCTGGAGGTCTACCTGCTGCGCCGCACGACCGCGATGGCGTTCGCCGGGGGCTTCTGCGTCTTCCCCGGCGGCGGGGTCGACCCACGCGACTTCGACCACGAGATCGGCTGGGTGGGGCCCAGCCCGGCCGAATGGGCCGCGTTGATGGAGACCAGCGAGACGCACGCGCGGGCGCTGGTCTGCGCCGCGGTCCGGGAGACCTTCGAGGAGTCCGGCGTGCTGCTGGCCGGGCCCACCGAGGACACCGTCGTCGCGGACACCACCGGCGAGGACTGGGAGGAGGACCGGCGCGCCCTGGAGGCACGCGAACTGGCCTTCACCGACTTCCTGTCCCGGCGCGGGCTCAAGGTGCGCACCGACCTGCTCCGGCTGTGGGGGTCGTGGATCACCCCGATCTTCGAGCCGAAGCGGTACGACACCCGCTTCTTCGTCGCCGAGCTGCCGCAGGGGCAGGTCACCCGCGACGTCTCCACCGAGTCCGACCACGTGGTGTGGCTCCCGGTGCGCGACATCCTCGACGCGGTGGACGCCCAGGAGATCGCGATGCTGCCGCCGACGTACGCCACCTGCCTGGAGCTCTACGAACACCTCACGACCGGTTCCGCGCTGGACGCGGCGGACAGCCGCGACCGGTCGCCGATCCTGCCGGAGATGCAGATCGCCGAGGACGGTGGCTACCTCAGCCTGCCCGAACGGCTCGTGGCGGTCGGCGAGAGCGTGGGCGCACACCGCCGTACGGCGCCGGGGCGGTCCGCGTGAGCGACGCCTGGGAGGGGGGTGCGTTCGGGGCCGCGTCCACCTGCGTGCTGGCTCCCAACCCCGGGCTGATGACGCTGGACGGCACCAACACCTGGGTGCTGCGGGCAGCCCCCGAGGGCCCGAGCGTGGTCATCGACCCCGGCCCCCTGGACGAGGCGCACCTGGCCGCCGTGGCCGCCGCTGCCGGTGACGTCCGCGCCGTGCTGCTGACCCATGGGCACCTCGACCACTCCGAGGGCGCGCGGGCCTTCGCCGAGCGGGTCGGCTGCGGCGTCCGGGCGCTGGACCCGGAGTACCGCTACGGCGCCGAGGGCCTGCGTGACGGCGACGTGGTGGCCGCGGGGGACCTCGAGATCCACGTGGTCGGCACTCCCGGCCACACCTCGGACTCGCTGTCCTTCCTGCTGCCCGCCGAGCGCGTGGTGCTCACCGGCGACACCGTGCTGGGTCGCGGCACCACCGTGGTGGCGCACCCCGACGGGAAGCTCGGCGCCTACCTCGACTCCCTCCAGCGGCTGCACGCGCTGGCCGCGGAGCACGAGGTCGACGCCGTCTGGCCGGGGCACGGCCCGGTCATCGGCAACGCGCTCGCGGTGCTGGACTACTACCTGGCCCATCGGCACCAGCGGCTCGAGCAGGTCCGCGAGGCGCTGACCCACCTGGGGTCCGACGCCGAGGC
Organism: Marmoricola sp.; assembly: GCA_044224695.1. Lineage (GTDB taxonomy): Bacteria > Actinomycetota > Actinomycetes > Propionibacteriales > Nocardioidaceae > Marmoricola_A. The sequence continues at coordinate 122,298 of JBGAJX010000004.1, forward strand.
GCGGGCCGTCGTCGAGCACGTCTACGTCGACGTGGACCCGGTGCTCTGGGGCGCGGCCGAACTGTCGGTCCGCGCGCAGCTGGAGTATCTGCGGGGCTGAACCGGCCGTTCGACCGACGGTCTCAGCGGGCGCGGCGGGTGAGCCGCTCGACGTCCATGATCACGACCGAGCGCGGCTCGAGCCGCAGCCAGCCGCGGGACGCGAAGTCGGCCAGCGCCTTGTTGACCGTCTCACGCGAGGCACCGACGAGCTGGGCGAGCTCCTCCTGCGTGAGGTCGTGGTGCACGTGCACGCCGTCGTCCGCGGTGCGGCCGAAGCGGTCGGCCAGGTCGAGCAGCGCCTTGGCCACGCGGCCCGGGACGTCGGAGAAGACCAGGTCGGCGACCACGTCGTTGGCCCGGCGCAGGCGCGAGGCGAGCTGGGACAGCAGGCCGTTGGCCACGTCCGGGCGGCCGTCGAGCCAACGCAGCAGGTCGTCGTGGGAGAGGGAGAAGAACGAGGTGTCGGTGACCGCGGTGACCGTCGCCGAGCGCGGGCCCGGGTCGAAGAGCGACAGCTCCCCGAACATCTGCCCGGGGCCCAGGATGGCCAGCAGGTTCTCCCGGCCGTCACTGGAGGTGCGGCCGAGCTTCACCTTGCCGTCCGCGACGATGTAGAGCTTGTCGCCGGTGTCCCCCTCGTGGAAGAGGACCTCGCCGCGACGCAGCTTGACCGTCCCCAGCGACGCGCGCAGGGCTGCCGCGGCGTCGTCGTCGAGGGCGCTGAAGAGCGGTGCCTGGCGCAGCACGTCGGTGTCCACGGATGCCTCCTCGTAGCGACGCGACGGCGGTCTCCCGACGCCGCGTCGATCCTGGCGCCTGGCCCGCGGGCAACCCGGGGCAGGCGTGTTCCTAGTCACATCTTTGCAGCAACCTGTGCCGAGGTGGGAGGCAGGTCCGCGGTGTGGCTCCCGATCGCGCTGTGCCGGGGCGGTCGGGAGGCGCCCGTACGCTGGTCCCGTGCCCGCGAGAACCACCCCGGCACGGCCCGCAGCGGCCGGCCCCGACCCCGCGCGTCCCCGCCCGGACACCGCGTTGGTCCGCCGTGCCCGCAAGGTCGACCGGGTCCTCGCCGAGACCTACCCGGACGCAGGCTGCGAGCTCGACTTCACCACGCCGTTCGAGCTGCTGGTGGTCACGGTGCTGAGCGCGCAGACGACCGACCGGCGGGTCAACTCCGTCAGCCCGTCGCTCTTCGCGGCGTACCCGGATGCGACCGCGATGGCGGGAGCCGACCGCGAGACCGTCGAGCGGATCGTCCAGCCCACCGGCTTCTTCCGCGCCAAGACCGACTCCGTGCTCAAACTCTCCCAGGCCCTGGTCGAGCGGTACGACGGCCAGGTGCCCGCCCGCCTCGAGGACCTGGTCACCCTGCCCGGCGTCGGTCGCAAGACGGCCAACGTCGTCCTCGGCAACGCGTTCGGGGTGCCCGGGATCACCGTGGACACCCACTTCGGCCGGCTGGCTCGACGCTTCGGCTGGACCGAGGAGACCGACCCCGTCAAGGTCGAGCACGAGGTCGGCGCGCTCTTCCCCAAGCGCGACTGGACCATGCTCAGCCACCGCCTGATCTGGCACGGCCGGCGCATCTGCCACGCGCGGAACCCCGCGTGCGGCGCCTGCCCGGTGGCCCGGTGGTGCCCGGCGTACGGCGAGGGGCCGACCGACCCGGTGGCCGCGGCGAAGCTGGTGCGCACCGAGGGCCGCGCGTGAGGCGGCTCGCCGTGGCGCTCGGCGCGCTCGCGGTGCTGTCCGCCGGGTGCAGCGACCAAGCGCTCCCCGAGCCCGATCTGTCCTCCCGGATCGAGGTCGACAACGCCGAACTGCGCGCCTTCAAGGCCGACGCGAAGATCGCCGACTGCCCGACCGACCCTGGCGGCTCCAGCGACCTGCCCGACCTGACCCTGCCCTGCCTGGGCGGGGGGCCCGCGGTGAATCTCAGCGAGCTCTCGGGCCCGGCGGTCGTGCAGCTGTGGGCCTCGTGGTGCACCTCGTGCCCCGACGAGCTTCCGCTCTTCCAGCGGCTGGCCGAGGAACACGGCGACGAGATCAGCGTGATCGGCGTCGACTACCAGGACACCCAGCCCGGGGCCGCGCTGACCCTGGCACGCGACACCGGGGCGACCTACCCGCAGCTGGCGGACCCGGGCGGTGACCTGGCCGACCACTACAAGCTCACCGGGCTGCCCGGACTCCTGCTCATCGATGCCGAGGGCGCGGTGCACTTCGAGCTCAACGTGGTGGACGACTACGCCGAGCTGCGCGCCCTGGTCGAGCAGCACACCGGCGTCCGGGTCGACGGTTAGGCTTCGCCCGTGTCTGCCGCCCCTGCCCTGCCTGCGTGGCTGGAGCCCGTCCGGGCCGGGGTCGCCGACATCCGCAGTGAGGACCTGAGCGCGTTCGTCCCGCCCGAGGATCCGCCGCCGCGCGAGGGTGCGGTGCTGGTGCTCTTCGGCGACGGGCCGGATGGCCCGGACCTCCTGCTCACCGAACGCGCGCACACGATGCGCTCGCAGCCGGGTCAGGTGTCGTTCCCCGGCGGTTCGCTCGACGAGGGCGAGACCGCGGTCGAGGGTGCGCTGCGCGAGGCCTGCGAGGAGACCGGGCTCGACCCGGCCGACGTCGACGTGTTCGCGGTGCTGCCGCGGCTGTGGCTCCCGCCGCGCAACTTCGCGGTCGCTCCGGTGCTGGCCTACTGGCGGCACCCGCACGACGTGGACGTGGTCAACGAGCGCGAGGTGCACGCCGTCTTCCGGGTGCCGATCGCGCACCTGCTCGATCCCGCCGAGCGCTTCATGGTCAAGCATCCGCTGGGCTGGACGGGTCCGGGTTGGATGATCGGTCCCGACCGTGACGTCCTGCTCTGGGGTTTCACCGCCGGGGTGATCAACAGCCTCTTCGACTACGTCGGGTGGACGGTGCCGTGGGACCGCGAGGAGGTCCGCGGGCTGCCGCATCGCCACGTCGAGTGGAACCGGGTCGCGCAGTTCCTCGGGATCGAGGTGCCCGACGGCGAGGACTTCGACCCGGTCGAGGCCGGCCTCATCCCCGACCCGTACGACGCCGCCGACGACGTGGTGGTCGACCGGGACCACAAGCCGGGGCCCGGCCGGTGAACGGCCTCGACGTCATCCTGCTGCTGCTGGTCCTCGCCTACGCGGTCTCCGGCTACTGGCAGGGGTTCATCTCCGGAGCGTTCGCCACCGCCGGTTTGCTGGCCGGCGGGCTCGTCGGGGTGCTGCTCGCTCCGATCATCCTCGGCGACGCGGCCCCCAGTGTCTGGGTCTCCCTGGGCGCCCTGTTCATCGTGCTGCTCACCGCGTCGTTCGGACAGGCGGTCCTGCAGTACGCCGGGTCGCGGATCCGCGACCGGATCACCTGGCAGCCCGTGCGCGCGCTCGACGCGGTCGGCGGCGCCGCGCTCAGCGTGGTCGCCGTGCTGGTCGTCGGGTGGGCCCTGGGCGTCGCGGTCAGCGGCGCCCGGCTGCCGGTGGTCTCCGAGCAGGTGCGCTCCTCGACGATCCTGGCGCGCGTCGACTCGGTCATGCCCGACCAGGCCGTCCAGGCGCTGAACTCCTTCAACGACGTCGTCGGCTCCAGCTTCTTCCCGCGCTACCTCGAGCCCTTCGCCCCCGAGCGGATCATCGAGGTCAAAGCCCCTCCGCCGGGGATCGCCCGTCGTCCCGCGGTGGTCGCGGCCGGCCCCAGCGTGCTCAAGGTGCGCGGCCAGAACGTGTGCGGCCGTGGGGTGGAGGGCACCGGCTTCCTCTACTCACCGACCCGGGTGATGACCAATGCCCACGTCATCGCCGGCGTGCCCAACCCGCAGGTCATCGTGGACGACGAACCGGTCGACGCGACCACCGTCTACTACAACCCCGACCTCGACGTCGCGGTGCTCGCGGTCGAGGGCCTCGGGCTGCCGTTCCTCTCCTTCGACCGCACCGGGGAGCAGGGCGACCCCGGTGCCGTCCTCGGCTTCCCGCAGGACGGGCCCTTCGACGTCCAGGGCGCGCGGATCCGGGCCGAGCAGCGGTTGCGCAGCCCGAACATCTACGGCTCCGACACCGTCATCCGCGAGGTGTTCTCGCTGCGCTCGCTGATCCGTCCCGGCAACTCCGGCGGGCCGATGGTCTCGCGCGACGGCGAGGTGCTCGGGGTCGTGTTCGCCGCGTCGGTGACCGACCAGGCCACCGGCTACGCGCTCACCGCCAACCAGGTCGCCGAGGCAGCGGCCCGCGGCATCGCCAACGGCCGTGAGGTGTCGACGGGCCCCTGCGCCTGACCCCCGAGTTACGCCCCGTGGTCACGCGAGTTGCGGGGGGGGGGGGGGGGGGGGGCACCCCACCCCCCCCCCCCCCGGGGGGGGGGGGGGGGGGGGGCGGGGGCGGGGGGGGGGGGGGGGGGATAGCCCAGACCCGCGGCGGCGGAGACGTAGAGCGCGAACACCAGGAAGAAGCTCCAGGCCAGGTGGAGCCCGGTCATCGAGATCAGGAAGGCCAGGCCGAAGGAGAACATCACCACCGACAGCAGCAGGATGAACCCGGCGCCGGCGAAGAGTCCGATGCCGGTCCCGCCGGCCTTGACGCTGAGCTTCAGCTCGGACTTGGCCAGGGTGATCTCGTTCTGCACCAGCGTGGAGATGTCACGGGTCGCTTCGGCGATCAACTGGCCGATGCTCGGCTCTTCGGTCGTGGCGACGGCAGTCTTGCCGACCTGGGCGGGTGCGTTCTCGGTCATCACTCAACTCCTCGGGCTTCCGGGGCGAGCCTAGGGGACGGTTCCTCGCGCCGCACGCCCGCCGTACCCGATCGGCCCGCGCTCACCCCTCGGCGTGCGCCTTGCTGCGCCGCCGCAGGATCAGCGCGGCCATCACTGCGGAGATCAGCGAGCCGGCGAGCACCGCGGTCTTGGCGGCGTCGGCCTCGGCGCCGGTGAAGGACAGTTCGGCGACCAGCAGCGCGACGGTGAAGCCGACTCCGGCGAGCACCGCGACCCCGGCGAGGTCGCGCCAGCCGAAGTCGTCATTGAGTTCGGCGCGGGTGAAGCGGGTGACCAGCCACGCACCCCCGAGCACGCCGATCGGCTTGCCCAGCACCAGACCCGCGACGATGCCGAGGACCACCGGGTCGGTGACCAGGTCCACGCCGCCACCGATGGCGACACCGGCCGACATCAGCGCGAAGAACGGCACCGCCAGTCCGGCGGAGTAGGGCGTGAGCGTGTGCTCCAGGCGCTCGGCGGGGGAGGCCTCCTCCCCGGGGTCGGGCAGCACCCGGGTGAGCAGGCCCATCGCCACACCGGCCACGGTGGCGTGCACGCCCGACTCGTAGGTGAACCACCAGATCGTCAGTGCGAGCGGGACGTACCAGAGCCACGACTCGCCGCGGATCTTCTGCAGCCACGCGAAGACCCCCAGACCCGCCAGGGCGATCAGCAGCGGCACGATCTCGATGGACGTGCTGTAGAAGATCGCGATGATGATGATGACGATCAGGTCGTCGACCACGGCGAGGGTGAGCAGGAACGCGCGCAGCGTGCTCGGCAGGGCACTGCCGACGACCGCGAGGACCGCCAGCGCGAAGGCGATGTCGGTCGCAGCGGGGATCGCCCAGCCGCCCAGGCGCCCCTCGTCGAGACTGGCGTTGATGGTCACGTAGATCAGCGCGGGTACGGCCACGCCCGCGGCGGCCGCGACGATCGGCACCAGCGCGTCCGCGGGGTTGCGCAGCGAACCGACGAGGAACTCGCGCTTCACCTCGAGACCGGCGATGTAGAAGAAGATCGCCAGGGCACCGTCGGCCGCCCACGCGTGCAGGTCGAGCGGGCCGACCTGCAGGTGCGTGAGATCGAAGTACGCTTCCGACCACGGGGAGTTCGCCCAGATCAGGGCGATCACCGCAGCGGACAGGACCACGGCACCGCCGACGGTCTCCAGGCGCAGCAGGCGCTTGAGGAAGTTCTCCTCGCTGTGCGAGGACACCGGGAGGAAGGTGGGGCGCTTCTGGTTCACAGTTGCCTTTCGGGGGTCGACGACGCCTTCGCCGACCAGACTTCCCGGCACACCGCGGTCCAGCCTACTGGCTCGGACGGCGCAGCCCCGCCCCGCGAAGGCGGGACGGGGCGTCGTACGGGCTGGGCCCTGTCGTGTCGGGTGGTTCAGTCGTCGCTGGAGGCGTTCATGCCGGTGGAGATCAGGTTCATCACCGAGGAGTCCGCCAGGGTGGTGACGTCGCCGACCTCGCGGTTCTCGGCCACGTCGCGCAGCAGACGCCGCATGATCTTGCCCGAGCGGGTCTTGGGGAGCTCGGGGACGATCATGATCGAGCGCGGCTTGGCGATCGCACCGATCTCCTTGGCCACGTGGTTGCGCAGCTCCTGGACGAGGTCGGTGCCCTCGCCGGGCTCGTCGGCCTCGGCCACGGCGGACTCGCGCAGGATCACGAACGCGCAGACGGCCTGGCCGGTGGTCTCGTCCGAGGCGCCGACGACGGCGGCCTCGGCGACCTTGGGGTGGGAGACCAGCGCGGACTCGATCTCGGTGGTGGAGAGGCGGTGGCCGGAGACGTTCATGACGTCGTCGACGCGGCCCAGCAACCAGATCGCGCCGTCCTCGTCCTTCTTGGCGCCGTCACCGGCGAAGTACTTGCCGGGGAAGCGCGACCAGTAGGTGTCCTTGAACCGCTGGTCGTCACCCCACAGGGTGCGCAGCATCGCCGGCCACGGCTCGGTGAGCACCAGGTAGCCGCCGGCGCCGTTGCCGACCGGCTCGGCCTCGTCGTTGACGACCTCGGCGGAGATCCCGGGGATCGGTGCCATCGCCGAGCCGGGCTTGCCGTGGGTGACGCCGGGCAGCGGGGAGATCATGATCTGGCCGGTCTCGGTCTGCCACCAGGTGTCCACGATCGGGCAGCGGTTGCCGCCGATGGTCTCGCGGTACCACATGTAGGCCTCGGGGTTGATCGGCTCACCGACCGAGCCCAGCAGCCGCAGCGAGGACATGTCGTACTTCGCGGGGATGTCCGCACCCCACTTCATGAAGGTCCGGATCGCGGTGGGCGCGGTGTAGAAGATCGTCACGCCGTACTTCTCGATGATCTCCCACCAGCGGCCCTTGTGCGGGGCGTCGGGGGTGCCCTCGTACATCACCTGGGTGGCGCCGTTGGCCAGCGGCCCGTAGACCATGTAGGAGTGGCCGGTTACCCAGCCCACGTCGGCGGTGCACCAGTAGACGTCGGTCTCGGGCTTGAGGTCGAAGACCGCCCAATGGGTGTAGGAGGTGCCGACCAGGTAGCCGCCGGTGGTGTGCAGGATGCCCTTGGGCTTGCCGGTGGTGCCGGAGGTGTACATCACGTAGAGCGGGTGCTCGGCGGGGAACGCCTCGGGGGTGTGCTCCGACGAGGCGCCGTCGACGACGTCGTGCCACCACACGTCGCGGGTCTGGTCCCAGGCCACGTCCTGCCCCGTACGCCGCACCACGAGCACGTGCTCGACCAGCGCGCCGGTCTTCTCCACGGCCTCGTCGACGGCGGGCTTGAGCGCCGAGGGGGCACCGCGGCGGTAGCCGCCGTCGGAGGTGATCACGACCTTCGCGCCGCAGTCCTCGATCCGCGAGGCCAGCGCGTCGGCGGAGAACCCGCCGAAGACGACGGTGTGCGGGGCGCCGAGGCGGGCGCAGGCCAGCATCGCCACGACGGTCTCGGGGATCATCGGCATGTAGATCGCGACGCGGTCCCCGGCCCGGACACCGAGGTCGGTCAGGGCGTTGGCGGCCCGGCTGACCTCGTCCTTGAGGTCGGCGTAGGTGATCGAGCGGGCGTCGTCGGCGGGCTCGCCGACCCAGTGCAGGGCGACGCGGTCGCCGCGGCCCTCCTCGACGTGGCGGTCCACGCAGTTGTACGCCGCGTTCAGCGTGCCGTCGGCGAACCACTTCGCGAACGGCGCGTCCGACCAGTCCAGCACCTGCGTGGGCTTGGTGGCCCAGCTGATCCGCTCGGCCTGCTCACCCCAGAACGCCAGCCGGTCCTGTGAGGCCTGCGCGAACGTGGCCTGCGTGACGTTGGCGTTCGCGGCCAGGTCGGCGGGCGGTGCGAACGAGCGCTCCTCGTGGAGCAGGTTGGCCAGGGACTCCTGGCTGCCTTGGGTCGGGATCGTCTGGCTCTCGCTGGCGGGCTTGGCCTCGGTCACGTCAACTCCTGCGGTCATGGGTCCTCTTCTCCTGGGCAGCCTAGGCGTCGGGTGTGTCGGGGGCCACAGGCCGTCCCCGGTGGGGCGGCCTGCGGCGGGTGGTCGTCGGTGGGTCGGGGGAAGACGCCCGTGGCCACACACCGGGTCTCAGCGTGTGGCCACGGACGTTGCGAGCGGGTTGCCGCCCGTGCGCTCAGTGAGCGATCGCGCCCTCGGCGCCGGCTCCGGTCAGGGAGCGGACCTCGAGCTCGTCGTACTTCTCGATCGACTCCGGCTCCTTGGAGGTGACCGTGCCCAGCCAGCCGAAGAAGAAGCCCAGCGGGATCGAGATCAGGCCGGGGTTCTCCAGCGGGAACCAGGAGAAGTCGACGTCGGCGGGGAAGAGCGACAGGCTCGCCCCCGTGACCGGGTTGACGCCCTTGCCGGAGACGACCGGCGAGAAGAACACCAGCACCACGCTGGAGATCAGGCCGCCGTAGATCGACCAGGTCGCGCCGCGGGTGTTGAACCGCCGCCAGAACAGGTTGTAGATCAGCGAGGGCAGGTTCGCCGAGGCGGCCACCGCGAAGGCCAGCGCCACCAGGAAGGCGATGTTGAGCTTCTGCGCCGGGATGGCCAGCGCGATCGCCACGCCGCCGATGACGAAGGCGGAGATCTTGGCGACCCGCACCTCCTGGCCCTCGGTCACCTGGCCCTTCTTGAAGACCGTGGCGTAGAGGTCGTGAGCCACCGACGATGCGCTGGTCAGGGTGAGCCCTGCGACCACGGCGAGGATCGTGGCGAAGGCGACCGCGGAGATCAGGGCCAGCAGGACCGCGCCTCCGGTGGTGCCGGCGCCACCGCCGACGGCCTCGGCGAGCAACGGCGAGGCCAGGTTGCCTCCGGTGGCGGCGACCTTGGAGTCCGCGCCGGTGTCGAGCAGCGCCGCGGCGCCGAACCCGAGGACCAGCGTCATCAGGTAGAAGCCGCCGATGAGGCTGATCGCCCAGAAGACCGACTTGCGGGCGTCCTTGGCGGTCGGGACGGTGTAGAAGCGGATCAGGATGTGCGGCAGACCCGCGGTGCCCAGCACGAGCGCCAGCGACAGGCTGATGAAGTCGATCTTGCTGGTGGCGGTGGCGCCGTACTTCAGGCCCGGCTCGAGGAACGCCTGGCCCTTGCCGGTGTTCTCCGCAGCAGCGCCGAGCAGTTCGGAGAGGTTGAAGCTGAACTGCGCGAGCACCAGCACGGTGATCAGCAGCGAGCCGCCCATCAGCAGCACGGCCTTGACGATCTGCACCCAGGTGGTGCCCTTCATGCCGCCGACGGTCACGTAGAAGACCATCAGCAGGCCGACGCCGACGATGACCAGGTTCTTGATCGCGGGGCTGTCCACGCCCAGCAGCAGGGTGACCAGCGCACCCGCGCCGACCATCTGCGCCAGCAGGTAGAAGATCGACACGACGACGGTCGAGGTGGCCGCGGCGGTGCGCACGGGGCGCTGCTTCATCCGGTACGCCAACTGGTCGGCCATCGTGTAGCGGCCGGAGTTGCGCAGGAGTTCGGCGACGAGCAGGAGCGCGACCAGCCACGCGACCAGGAAGCCGATCGAGTAGAGGAAGCCGTCGTAGCCGTACAGCGCGATGGCTCCGGAGATGCCGAGGAACGACGCGGCCGACATGTAGTCGCCGCCGATCGCCAGGCCGTTCTGGAAGCCGGAGAAGGACCGGCCGCCGGCGTAGTAGTTGGCGGCGCCGCCGCCCTGGCGCGAGGCCCAGATCGTGATGCCCACGGTGAGGGCGACCACGCTCAGGAACAGCACCGAGGTGAGGGTCTGGTTGCTCATGCTCCGGTCTCCCGCTCGAAGTCGGCGCGGAGCTTGTCCGCGAGGGGGTCCAGCGACGTGCTGGCGTGCGTGGCGTAGAGCCGCGCGATCATGAAGGTGGTCGCGAACTGCAACAGGCCGAAGATCAGGGCCACGTTGATGTTGCCGACCACCTGGATGCTCATGAAGTCGTGCGCCCAGTTCGACATCACGACGTAGAGCAGGTACCAGGTCAGGAACGCGACCGTCCACGGGAACGCGAAGTTGCGGTACCGGCGGCGGAGCTCCTGGAACTCCTGGGTGGCGTGGAGGTGCGCGTACACCTCGTCCTTGCTGCGAGGGACCGAGCCGGTGTCCCTCTCTCGCATCGTGTCGCTCACGGCTTCCTCCTGGTGGTTCCGGGCCTTCGCCTGGCGGTGTGGCCCGGCGGTCGGGGTGGTGCGTGGTGCGTCGCTGTGACTGCGATCACGCTAGGAACGCGCACGCCACCCGCGGCAGGGGTGCGGCGACACCTCGCGCCGGACGGAGACCCGGCGTCGCCGAACGGTCGGTCGGGCGCGACGAACGGTCAGGGACGGCGGCCGGGTCCGCGGTCGAGCTCCACCCACTCCGGGGTGTGCAGGCGCACCATCGTGGTCGCGACGTGGCGCGGCACGCGGGACGGGGTGAGCAGGGAGACCACGATCATCGTGGCGAAGGCCGCGGGCACCGTCCACGCCGCCGGCTGTCCCAGCAGGGCCCCGAGCCAGCCGTCGTGGCGGCGGTCCAGCAGGGTGTCGAGGACCGCGACCCCGGACAGCAGCGCGCCGACGGCCATCCCGGCCACCGCCCCGGCGTCGGTGAGCCGGCGCCACCAGATGCCCAGCACGATCAGCGGGCAGAAGGTGGAGGCGGCGAAGGCGAACGCCAGCCCGACCGCGCGCGCCACCCCGACCCCCTCGCTGGCCAGGGCCAGCAGGAGTGGCACGGTGACCGCCACGATCGCGGAGAGCTGGAAGGCACGCACCCCGCCCAGACGCCGACCGAGCGCGCCGCGACCGATGACGTCCTGGGTGAGCACGCCCGCCACGGCCACGGTCAGCCCGCTGGAGGTCGACAGGAAGGCGGCGAAGGCCCCGGCCGCGGTCAACGCCGAGAGCAGTTCGCCCAGCGTCCCCGGCAGCATCCGACCGGGCAGTTCGAGGACGACGGTGTCGGTGGCCCCGGCGGCGATCAGGTCGGGGGCGTAGATCCGCCCGAGCGCGCCGTACACGGGCGGGAGCATGTAGAAGACGCCGAGCAGCGCCAGCACGACCAGTGTGGTCCGGCGGGCGGCCCGGCCGTCGGGGTTGGTGTAGAAGCGCACCACCACGTGGGGCAGCCCCATCGTGCCCAGGAACGTCGCCACGATGATCGAGTACGTCGTGTAGAGCCCGTGCTCGCCGGTCACCGCGGTCGGGTCCGACCACTGGTCGCCGGGCAGCCCGCCCGCCGTGATTGAGGCCGGGGAGGTGCCCCCGTCACCGAGCCAGACCGAGACCAGGAAGAACACCGGCACGAGCAGTGCGGTCAGCTTCAGCCAGTACTGGAAGGCCTGCACGAAGGTGATCGAGCGCATCCCGCCGAAGAGCACGTTGACCAGGACGACCGCAGCCACCAGCACCCCACCGACCCAGGGCTCGGTCGCCGCGACCGTGCCCAGGGAGAGGCCGGCCCCCTGGAACTGGGGCAGAAGGTACAGCCAGCCGACCGCGGTCACCAACGCCGAGGAGACCAGCCGCACGTGCCGCGACTCCAGCCGGCTCTCGGCGAAGTCGGGCAGCGTGTAGGCGCCCGAGCGGCGCAGCGGTGCGGCGACGAGCAGCAACATCATCAGGTAGCCCGCCGTCCAGCCGACCGGGTACCAGAGCATGTCCGCCCCGTAGGCGAGCACGAGCCCGGCGACGCCGAGGAACGACGCTGCGGAGAGGTACTCCCCGCCGATCGCGCTGGCGTTGAGCGCCGGACGGACCGTGCGGGAAGCGACGAAGAAGTCGCTGGTGGTGCGCGAGAAGCGCCAGCCGTAGGCGCCGATCGCCAGCGTGGCCAGGGAGACCAGCAGGACCGCCACCACGCCGTACGTCGTGTTCACGGCCGTTCCTCGCCGATGCTCTCGCGCTCGAGCACGCTCGCGAACCGGCGCTCGTTGCGCTCGGCCCGGCGGACGTAGAGCCAGCCGACCGCGAACATCGCGGGATACACCGCGAACGCCAGCAGCACCCAGGGCAGCGGCATCCCCAGCACCTGCACCGCGCGGCTCTCCGGGGCGAAGCGGAACAGCAAGGGCAGCCCGGCGATCCCGGCCACGACCAGCACGAGCAGCCCGAGCCCGAGGCGCAGTTGCGCGCGCAGCAGGCTGGACACGTAGACCTCGCCCAGCGGGGTCCGCGCATCGATCTCGGAGCGGGCGCTGACCCGGCGCGTCCGCGGTGCCTCGGTGCGCGGGCTGGTGACCCGCACCCGTCGTGGCGGTGTCGGGGGTGTGGGCGGGGTCCCCGGCGGCGGAGGGCTCACGCCCGCCCGCCCGGGCGCGCGCGGCGCACCAGCAGGTCCCGCAGTTCGCGGGTGTGCCGGCGCGACACGGTCAGCTCCTCGCCGTCCACGAGCACCGTGCAGCGGCCTCCCTCGGTGCGCACCTCGCTGACGTGGGCCAGCGCGACCAGCAGCGAACGGTGGATCCGCACGAAGCCCGCCGAGCGCCACTCCTCCTCCAGCGTGGTCAGCGGGATCCGGATCAGGGGGCTGCCCGTGGGGGTGTGCAGCCGTGCGTAGTCGCCCTGGGCCTCGACGTAGCGGACCTCGCCGCGGCGGACGAAGCGGGTGACGCCGCCGAGCTCGACCGGGATCGCGTCGTCCTCGGGCTCGGCCGCCGTCGCCCCGGCGTCGACCACCCGCCGGATCGCCTCGGCCAGCCGGGACTCGCGCACCGGCTTGAGCAGGTAGTCGACGACGTGCAGTTCGAAGGCATCCACGGCGTGCTCGTCGTACGCCGTGACGAAGACGATCGCGGGCGGGGTCCGGAAGCGGCGCAGGACCTGGGCCAGGTCCAGGCCGCTGAGGCCGGGCATCCGGATGTCGCTGAACACCGCGTCCACGTCGTCGCGCTCCTGGAGCACCCGCAGCGCCTCGGCCGCCGACTCCGCGGTGAGCACCTCCCCGATGCGCGGGTCGCGATCCAGCAGCCAGCTGAGCTCGTCGAGCGCGGGTCGTTCGTCGTCGACGACCAGCACCGTCAGGACCTCACCCATCACGTCCTCCTCGGCTCGTCCGCGATCTCACGCGTGCACCCCCGGTGCGAACTTCGGCACGCGCACGGTGACCTTCGTCCCCGCGCCGACCGCGGTCTCCACGACCAGGCCGTACTCGTCGCCGAAGACCGAGCGCAGCCGGCTGTCGACGTTGCCCAGCCCGACCGAGTCCGAGGTGTCGTCGCCGGCCAGCACCCGCCGGACCCGTTCGGGGTCCTCGCCCACGCCGTCGTCCTCGACGGTGATCACGGCCTCGCGGTCCCGGTTCTCCGCGACCACCTCGATCCGGCCCGGCCCGGCCTTGGCCTCCAGACCGTGACGCACCGCGTTCTCCACCAGGGGCTGCAGGCACAGGAAGGGGACGGTCACCGGCAGCACCTCCGGAGCGACCCGGACCGAGACCTGGAGACGGTCGCCGAAGCGGGCCTTCTCCAGCACCAGGTAGCGCTCGATCGAGCGGAGCTCCTCGGCGAGCGTGGTGAACTCGCCGTGCTTGCGGAACGAGTAGCGGGTGAAGTCGGCGAACTCCAGCAGCAACTCCCGGGCCTGCTCGGGGTCGGTGCGGATGAAGGACGCGATCGCGTTGAGCGAGTTGTAGATGAAGTGGGGGCTGATCTGCGCCCGCAGCGCCTTCACCTCGGCCTCCATCAGGCGGGTGCGGCTGGCGTCCAGCTCGCCGAGCTCCAACTGTCCGGAGATCCAGGTGGCGACCTCCTCGACGGTGCGCACCAGCCCCGCGCTGGCCACCGGGACGACGACCTGGAGGGTGCCGACCACGACGTCCTCGACGGTCAGCGGCGCCACCACGACCTGGTTCGCCTCGCACCCGCCGGCCGAGCAGTGGCCGTCGGGGTGCAGCCGCTCCACCGAGGTGCCCAGGGTGTGCGCGAGGTCGGCCACCCGGTCGCGGTGCGCGGCGTAGTCCCCGGCCCAGGCGAGCACCGCGTGGGTGTCGGTCAACGCCACCGAGGGTGTCCCGAGCAGCTCGCGCAGGTAGCGCACGGCACGTTCGGCCGACGCGGTGGTGAGTCCCTGACGCAGCGCGGGGGCGGCCAGCGACGCGGTGTGCAGGGTGCGGAACGTCGCTCGGTCCGCCTCGCTGCCGAGATGGCCCGAGCGGACCCAGCGCCGACCTCGCTGCCACACCGCCATGGACGACACCCTAGGCTCGCGCGTCATGGGAACGGTCCACTTCGTCGAGGAGTCCGACGCCGAGGAGATCACCAAGGCGCTGCAGGCCGAGGGTTACCGCGTCAGCGGCCGGCCCGCCGCCGACCCCGCCGCGCGGGGACGGTGGGTGCTGGAGGTCGAGCCGTACGACGACGGTGTCGTCGCGATGGTCGACGTGTACGGCGGCTGGCTCGAGGACGAGCTCTAGGACTGTCCGGCCCGCTGGGCCGAGCGGGCTCAGCGGAAGTCGATCAGCGTGGCCGCGGCGTCCTCCTCGGCCGCCACCTTGGCCTCGCGCTCACGCATCGCCGCTCGCACGGCCTCGGCCGCCGCGGTGAGGTCCTTGCTGTGCTCGGGCTCCTCGATCACCCCGCGCGGGCGCACGACCGCGCGGTAGCACCGGGTGATGTACGGCAGCAGCAGCCCGTCGGGGCCGCGGTCGTACTCGTCGAACAGCTCGTCGACGCGGCGCAGGATCCGGTCCTGGGCCATCGGGTCCATCAGCGCGATCGCGGAGCGGGTCCGCACCAGGTCGCGCAGCTCCTCCTTGCGCAGCGGCTGCCAGAAGCGGAACGAGGTCTCCTCCACGAAGCCGAACAGCGACGAGGCGACGAGCGTCTCGGCCGGGTCCTCCAGCCGCGGCGGGTCGCCGATGATCGCGGCGAGCTTGCGCACCCACGGGATCCGGGTGTCGTGGTCGTTCCAGACCAGCGCGATGCGACCCTCCGGCTTGAGCACCCGGGCGATCTCGGGAAGGGCCCGCGGCAGGTCGAACCACTGGAAACTCTGCGCGGCCACCACGGTGTCGACCGAACGGGTCGCGGCGGGAATCTCCTCGGCCGGGGTCTGCGCCACCCGCACGTCGGGGTGCCGGAAGCTCAGGTACTGCAGCATCTCCTCCAACGGCTCGGTCGCGAGCACGTCGTGGCGCAACTGCACCAGGAGGTCGGTGAACTTGCCGGTGCCCGCACCGAGTTCGACGACGGTGGCCGGTTGGGTACCGGTCAGCCACTCGGCCGCCTCCTTGGGGTAGGAGGGGCGGGCGCGGTCGTAGGCCTCGGCGACGCGGGCGAACGAGCGGGCGGCGGCAGCGTGGTCGGACTGGCGACGGGAGGGCTCCATGGCAGGCCCCAATCTACCGCCTGATCCACCGCCCGGACGGCCCGACCCGACCACGCGGGCCCGGTTCCGGAGGCGGGTACTCTGCGCCCATGTCCGCACCCGAGGTTCCCGCCGATCCGCTGGCCGATCTGGCCGCGCTGGAGGGGGTCGCCTCGGCGTACGCCGCGACGCGCGACGGCATCGACGCGCTGCTGCGCGACCGTGGCCTGCGGCGCACGGCCCCGGACCTCACCGGGGAGTCGCTCCTGCGCGGTGCGCACGCCTCCGCGGTCCTGGAGGGCTCCGCCTCGGACCTGGAGCAGGCGCGTGCCGGTGAGGGCGACGCGCTGTGCCAGGCCGCGCTGAGGGTCAGCACCGAGGTGCTGGGACTGGTCCCAGTGCTCCAGCACTCGCCCCTGCAGGCGTTCGCCCGACTGCACACCCTGGCGGGGCTCGACACCGTCGCGGAGGCCGACCTGGGTCGACCGGTCTCGTCGGAGGCGGCTGAGCGTCTCGCCGGACTCGCCACGCTGATCACCGGCCGGACCACGGCGCCCGCGCTGGTGCTCGCCGCGATCGTGCACGCGGAACTGCGCACGGTCGGCCCGTTCTGCTCCCACAACGGCCTGGTCGCACGGGCTGCCGAGCGACTCCTGCTGGTGGCCCGCGGCGTCGACCCGACCGCGTTGACCGTGCCCGAGGCCGGGCACCTGGCGTTGCGCACGGCGTACGAGTCGAACCTGATCGGCTACGCCGAGGGCGGTCTCGCCGGAGTCCACTCCTGGCTGCTGTACGCCGCCGAGGCCTACACCGCCGGGGCCCAGGCCAGCCCCCTCGCCCGCTGACTGGTCGCATCTTTCGCGCGACTGGTCAGGTTTTCCCGCCGACTGGTCGGGTCTTTCGCGACTGGTCAGGTTTTCCCGCCGACTGGTCGGGTCTTGCGCGACCGAGGGAGCCTGAACATGCGAGCGGCACTCCCCACGGGGGAGTGCCGCCGCTGACACACGGAACTGCGGTTACCAAGCGTGCGCCGATAGTTGTTGCCCCGGGTGAACCCGGCGGTCAACGCCCTCAAGAAGGGAGGTCACCGCGTGGGTGCCGAGTCCGCGTGCTGGTCTTGAGTTGTGGTCCTTCCACTTCTTTTGTACGCCGCCCGGCGACGCGGAACAAGATCTTGACTTCCGGCGCCGGGAGTGTGTCGGCGCGTCACGCCACCCGGGTACGCCGTCGCGCCGCCAGGTAGAGCGCGCCGCCCACGACCACTGCGGTGCCCAAGGCCAGCGCGGCCAGTCGAGCCCGGTCCTGAGGTAGGAGGCGCCGCGGCTCAAGTTGGACGGGACGGTTGAAGATCAGGACCGGCCAGCTGCTGCTGATCGCATGGGCGCGCAGTGCCTTGTCGGGATTCACCGCGTGCGGGTAGCCGACGAGTTCCAGCATCGGCAGGTCGGTGACGGAGTCGGAGTAGGCGAAGCTCCGAGTCAGGTCGTAGCCGCGCCGTTCGGCGAGGTCGGCGATGGCGGTCGCCTTGTTCTCCGCGTAGGCGTAGAAGTCGATGGTGCCGGTGTAGCGCCCCTCCTCGACGGCCAACCGGCTGGCGATCACCGCGTCCGCCCCGAGGAGCCGACCGATGGGCTCGACCATCTCCGATCCCGAGGCCGACACGATGATCACGTCGCGTCCGGCGAGGTGGTGCCCCTCGATGAGCGAGACCGCCTCGTCGTAGACCAGCGGCTCGACGATGTTGTGCAGGGTGTCGTTGACAATCTCGCGGACGGTGTCGACCGGCCACCCGGTGACCATCTGGGAGAGGAACTGCCGCATCTTCTCCATCTGGTCGTGGTCGGCGCCGCCGAGCAGGAAGACGAACTGCGCATAGGCGCTGCGGAGCACCGAGCGACGGTTGATCAGACCGCCCGCGTAGAACTCGCGGGAGAACGCCAGCGCACTCGACTTGGCGATGATCGTCTTGTCCAGGTCGAAGAAGGCCGCGGGTCGGCCGCCCGGGCGGCCGCGCGGCAGTTCGGGAGCTCGCTGGTCTGGTCCGGGGGCAGGGGTCACCCTCCCAGTGTCCTCATCGCCCCCAGGGGTGGGGTTCATGTCGCACCTTTCCACCGCAAATCGTCCGTCAAAGCGGGGCAGTTGTGACGTCTGAGAGGCCTCGTTGCACGCCGCTCGCGACACTCTACGAAGATCTTGATGTTTTCTTTGCCTACGAGCAGGGGCTGAGTCCTAGACTCGACGGTGAGGCGTTGATCGCCCGAGTGTTCCAGCGATTCCCCCCGTCGCTGGACCTGGATCCGGCCCGTCCCCCCGAGGTCGGATCATGAGGCCCCTGGCTGTCCCCCCTTGCCAGGGGCCTTCCCCTTTCCTGCGTCTCTCCTTGGGCGGGCCGGCGCCGCCCGCGTCCGAGCCACCTTCTCTCCCCAGACCGGAGGTCGGCACGTTCTCCCCAGCGGGCTCGTGCCGGGCCCGAGATCGGGGGTGCCGGATCGCAAGGTCGGTCCCATGAGCGCTCCACGCCCTGCCGACTCCGTCCCCACGTCCGTCCCGGTCCAGTACGGGTCTCCTCCGTCCGATCAGGACGTCGTCCTCCTCACCGGCGACCCCGTCCTGCATGAGACCGTGCTCCGCCTCGGCGCCGCGGCCGGCGCCTCAGTCCGCGTCGAGACCGATCCGAATGGCGCATTGCGCGTCTGGTCCTGGGGCCGGGCGATCCTCGTGGGTGCCGACCTCGCCGCAGGCGTGGCAGCGTCGGCCCCGCTGCGTCGCGAGGATGTGCTTCTGCTACGCCGGGGTACGGCGGAGGCCGCCGACTACCGAGAGGCGGTCGCCCTCGGTGCCCAGAGCGTCCTGGAGCTGCCCGAGGGGACGTCGTTCCTGGCCGAATGGCTGGCCGACCTTGCCGGGGAGCGGAGCCGGCGCGGCGTGCTCGTCGGAGTGGTGGGCGGGGCGGGTGGGGTCGGGGCGAGCACGTTCGCCGCCGCGCTCGCCCAGACCAGCGCGCGAGCCCGCACCACGATGCTGGCCGACCTCGATCCCGCCGGTCCTGGCCTGCCTCGGATCCTCGGAGACCTCGATTCTGCCGGGATCGGCTGGGAGGACCTGACCGGTTCCTTCGGCCGGTTGTCGTCGCGCGGGCTGCGCGAGTCGCTGCCTCGCCAAGGCGATCTCCGGGTGCTCGCGGGGGCGCCGCCCGACGGCCCGGTCGTGCACGAGGTGCTGGCAGCAGCGCGACGCGGCCACGACCGTGTCGTCCTCGACCTGCCCCGCCCTCGTGGCGCCTCCTTGGTGAGGTGGGCGCCGGGTGACCTGCTCGTCGTGCTGGTGCGACCCACGGTCGCCGGAGTCGCCTCGGCCCTGGCCACCACCACCGCCCTGGCGGCTCTGGAGGTGGACCGGACGCTGGTGGTGCGCGGGCGCACCGATCCACGGCTGGCCGACGACGTCGCTGCGCTGCTCGGCATGCCGCTCGCGGCTCATCTGCCTGATCAGCCTCGGCTGGATCAACACGTGGACCTCGGCCTCGGCCCGTGCCGCCCACGGCGCTCGTCGTTGCGACGGGCAGCGTCCGAGGTGCTTGCCCTGCTGGAGTCCGAATCACGCGACCGCCTCCTCGTCGAGCGCCCGGGCCGCTCGGCCGCAGCGGGGGAGCCGCGCCCATGACGGTCACTCCGATGCTGGTCGAGCATGTCCGCTCTGCCCTGGCTCGCTCCGGTGAGGGGCTCACCCCGGGAGGCGTCGCTCGCGCGCTGCAGGACACCGGCGCTCCCGTGGGCGACGCCACCGTGCTGGCGGTGCTGGACCATCTGGGCCGGGAGTCGCTCGGAGCTGGACCGCTTCAGCCGCTGCTGGAACTGCCGGGGGTGACCGACGTGCTGGTCAACGGGCCCGACGCGGTGTACCTGGACCGCGGGCGGGGCCTGGAGGACGCGGGGGTCCGGTTCCCGGACGACGCCGCGGTGCGCAGGTTGGCTCAGCGTCTCGCCGCGGGGGCGGGGAGGCGCCTGGACGACGCCTCGCCGTACGTCGACGTGCGCCTGCGCGACGGCACCCGGTTCCACGCCGTGCTCGCCCCGCTGGCGCGTCCGGGCACGACCATCTCGCTGCGGATCCCGCGTCGGCGTGCGTTCTCCCTGCCCGAGCTGGTCGAGGCCGAGGCCGTACCTCCCGAGGGGGCCGAGTTGCTGGCCTCGCTGGTGTCCTCGCGCGCGGCCTTCCTGGTCAGCGGTGGCACGCGTCCGGGAGGGGAACCGGTAATGTTGCCGCGCCCCTCGCAGGGTCGCTCCCGGCTCGTGAGAACGACACGCCGAGTGGAGCTTGACGCGAAAGACGTCTAGACGTCAAGGTGGTGTCTGACCCCTCTGGAAGGATCGTGCCGTGCCCGCCACCCGTCGCAGCCCCGGCCTAGTGCGTGACGCCATCATCGAGGCGTTCAAGTCCAGCAAGAAGGAACTCTCTGTCTCCGAGGTCCGCGATGCCGTCAATGCCCGTCTCGGCGAGGACATTCCTGCCAGCTCCGTTCGGTCGTACCTGCGGCTGAACACGCCGGGCAGGTTTACCCGCACCGGACGAGGCACCTACCGATTCACGGGCCGTTGAGCACCTTCGCCTACGGGTCGACTGAACTGCACCGGACCGACTGCCTCCAGTGGCTCAAGGCTCGTGGCGAGCAGTCCATCCACGCCGTGGTGACGGACCCGCCGTACGGCCTGACCGAGTACACGCCCGAGCAGCAGGCGAAACTGCGAGCAGGCAAGGGTGGCGTCTGGCGCATCCCGCCGTCGTACGACGGGCACCGCCGCGCGCCGCTGCCGAGGTTCACGACGATGTCGGGCGCAGATCTGGAACGGATGCGGTCCTTCTTCACGGAGTGGGCCACGGCGCTTCGACCTGCGCTCGTGCCGGGCGCTCACGTCATGGTGGCTGCCAACCCGCTCGTCTCGCCGTACATCTCGATGGCCCTCGCGGACGCTGGTCTCGAACGGCGCGGCGAGATCGTGCGGCTCGTCATGACGATGCGCGGTGGCGACCGACCGAAGAACGCGCACGACGAGTTCACGAACACGACCGTGATGCCGCGTTCACAGTGGGAGCCGTGGCTGCTCTACCGCGAGCCCATCGACTGCCGGACCGTCGCCGACAACCTGCGCAAGTACAAGACCGGCGCCCTGCGTCGCATCAGTGACAAGCAGCCCTTCGGCGATGTGATCAAGTCCCACCCCACCCGCAAGACGGAACGCGCACTCGCGGACCACCCGAGCCTCAAGCCTCAGTCGTTCCTTCGGGCAGTCGTGCGAGCCTCGCTGCCGATGGGTGAGGGCGTGGTCCTCGACCCGTTCGCCGGGTCTGGCTCCACGTTGGCAGCCGCCGAGGCGGTCGGGTACCAAGCGATCGGGCTAGAGCGAGACCCCGAGTATTTCAAGGTCGCCAAGGCGGCGATCCCGAAACTCGCTCGCCTTGTCGTGCCCGGCGTGGAGGAAGTCTCGGCACCCGTCCCGGGCGACGTCTAGGGCTGCGCCTGCCGCCAGGTCGCAGTCTTGGCGATGCGACCCGTGGCGCTCGTCGGGAGGTCCAGGTAGACCCATCCCTGCCGGTACTTGGCGATGCCTGCGGCGTCGAGAGTGGCGGTCCTGGTGCCGAGTTCGCCGCGTGCGTTCTTGCGGTAGTCGGCCACGGTCACGTCCGCGAGGTAGACCTCCCGGATCTTCAACGGCTCGCGCTGGTGAGCTGGCTTCGTCGGGTCGTTGTCGACCTCGTAGACGAAAGTGCAGAGCGTCTGGTCGCGGGCGCCGTGGGAGTCCGCAGCGCCGCCGCGCTTCCTCGTCGTCTTGATCTCGACGCCGTCGGTGCCGGACTGCACGCTGTTGCCGGGGTAGCGGTCCCGGACGATCAGGTCCGGGTGCCCGTTGTGAAACACGTTCGGCACGAGGCCGCGCGAGTGGTTCGCGAGACTGTCGGTCAGCATGTCGGAGAGCATCCCCGAGAGGGCAGCGGGCCGGATCAGTTCGTCGAGGCGGCGCAGTCCCTTGGACAGCAGGTTGCTGTTCACGTCGAGGAAGAAGTCGTAAACGTCCTCCATCGCCATCTCGAAGTCCTTGAGCCGGAGCCCCCAGGCCATGGGGTGGCTCTGGTTGAACTTCGACTGGTCGACCTGGGCTCGCTGGATGCTCGGCACCCGTGGACAATAATCCGTCGGGAGCTCTGACGTCAGCGTTACACAACGACGGCAGGCTCGCCGTTGCTGGTCAGGCCCGACTCGGGCGTGAACCCGCCGCCACCGTCGATCAGCACCACGCGCCCGTCCTCGTCCGTCCCGGCGTTGTACGCCGCGTCGCCTCCGGCCAAGCCGTTCACCATGTGCACCATGTGGTCGTACACGGCCGAGCCCTCGTAGCCGGTCACGGGCGGAGGCAGGGCAACCGTGGGGTCATCGGGCACGGGCTGGTTCGGCGCGTAGCCCAGGATGCTGTAGCGGCGCATCGCCATGACGTAGTGCTCCTCGTACGGCCAGAAGTCAGGACACCACGAGACGCCCTCGCGCTCTGCCCACTCGAACACGGCAAGCTCCAGCAGGAAGTCCACGTCGTGACCCGGCAGCACGGGCTTGTAGACCACACCGTCCGGTCCGAGCAGCGCCAACCGCGTGCCGCCTCGCCCGAGGACATCGAAGGCGACGCCGCCGTGCTCCATGGGTCCCAGTTCGGGCAGAGGCCCGCTTCCGACCTCGGCGGCGAGCTGGGCCAGCTCGGCGCTGCCCAGCTCAACTCGCACGGCGTGCCACCAGGGCGCGGCGCTCCCAGCCGTTGAAGTGCATGAGGTCCACGACCTCCCAGGTAGCGCCGTCGTGGGTGAAGTGGTCGTACACGCCCATCTCCGCGTCCCAGTCGCCCAACAGGATGAAGTCCACGGTCCGCTCGATGCCGTCGGCGGTGACGGTCGGGCGCGGCCAGCTCGACGGCTCGACCAGCCGCATGGTCTGCACGGCACGCGGCGCGCCGTCGGTGTAGGCCCAGCCGCCAGAAGGCTGCTTCACCCGCACGCGCGGCACGAGGGCGAGCTGCACCGGCTGCGTCTGGATGAAGGCGTGGGTGAGCTTCCGCTGAACGCCCAGCTCTGCCAGGTTCATCGGGTCCTCCGGGTGCGGGTGCTGGCGCGGACGATGCCGAGCAGGTCGTACGTCCCGGTCGGGCGGTAGCCGTGGCGCCCGCACGACCCGTCGAACAGAGCGACAGCCGAACAGCGCGCGCCGTTGGGCTTGATGAAGGTGCAGCGCGGCGTGCCGGTCCGGGCACCGAACGACTCCCACCACGTGTCGGAGTGGTGCTTCCCCAGCTCGTGCGGGTGGGTCATCACTGCCGCTCGATCCGCCGCGTGCGGGTGCCTCGGGCGCCGTCGCCGGGCGCGAAGCTCGCGGCCATGTCGAGCGCCTGCCGGTGGAGCTGGCTGAGCTTCCTGTCGGAGCTGCCCTCCTTGACGTCCACGAGACCCGCGTACTGCGCCGCCTTCTCGCTCCAGATCGTCGCGGCCAGCGTCGTCAGCGAGCCGGTGGCGGCGTCGATGCGAGCGCCCAGCACCGCGTCGGTCCACGGCTCGACGTTGTCCGGCTCGTTGATGAGCCGTCGAAGCTCGGTGACCTGCTCAGGAGTCGCCATGGTGCTGTCCTTCCTCGACCTTGCCGCTGTGGTTGAACTTCCGCTGGTGCAGGGCGATGCCGGACGGCGTGCTGAGCTTCCCGCACTCGGTGCACCGGACGCGGCGGCTGTTGTTGAGCGCGACCACCCGACGACCTGCCGCGCTCCAGTTCGCCGCCTGCGCCGCCGTGGGCCAAGCTCGGCGCCGCTTGACCGGCGAGCCATGGCCGTTGCCGCACCCGAGCCGGGTGTGCTCGGCCAGGCCAACGCCCGTGAAGAACAGCGCGCCGCAAGCCCGGCACGACCGCTTCGGGATGACGCTGGAACCGTCGTTCCAGGAACGCTGAGCCTCGCTCGCCGTGGTGGTCACAGCAGGCCCAACCTCTCCAGGTCGTCGCGGATGTGCTTCGGAGGCTGGCTGTTGATCGTGACGCTCTTGGACCGGCGCGGCTGTCCATCCGGTGCAGGCTCGTCCACGAGCTCGGCCTCGACAACGTCCTCCTCGGCGTCCTCTCGGGCTTCGAGCAGGTCGTCCCAGGTCGGACCCTCATCGTCGTACCGGGGAGCCTCGACAGCCGGGAGAGCCTGTACCTGCACGGTCTTCGGGTCGTACGTGGCGTTGGGGTCCATCGCCAGCTCGCGGAACAGCTTCTCGATGGGGTCCTCGGTGACGATGCCCACCAGGTGCTTGCTCGTCGGCGCGAGCCCGCCCCGGTCGAGGAGGTCGTGGAGGATCTTGATCTTCTCGCGGGCCTCCACCTGCGGGTCCTCGACCATCGCCAGGAGCTTCTTGGCGGCGTCGTCCACGGACATCTGGATGCGGGCGGCAGCGGCTGCCTGGACGGCAGGAGCGAGCCCGCCGTGGCTCTTGCAGACGTTGGCGCCCGGCACCGCCTCGCGGCGGCACTGCGAGCCGTCTCGCTTCAGCGACGCGGTGCACCGGAGGACGTGGGGCGGTGCCAGGACCGCCCACCAGTCCTCGGAGTGGATCGAGCTTCGGCCAGCCATGGTCAGTCCCAGATCACGGAGGACCGCGACAGGGTGCGGTCCAGGGTCGCGCGGCAGACGAAGCAGGCGTGGACCGCCACGGCGGAAGCTCCACAGGGCACGAGCAGCCGGGAGACCGACCGCTCGGTGTTGTCGCAGAGGTCGCAGCTCGTGGCCGCGTGCCGAGTGTCGTCCATGACCGCCTCGATGAGCGGGACGGGCGGCACGGCGGTGTCGGCGTGGAGAAGCAGCGGGACGCCCATCGCCAGCTCGGGCGGGACGGGCGTCGAGAGCCCACGGAGGACAGCAGCCTCCACGCGCTCGTCGTTCAGGGCGACGGTGTTGGGCTCGGCCCAAGCGACGAGGTCGGTGCCGTCGCGCATCGCGGACTCGATGGTGGCCATGGTCATGCTTCCTCCTGTGAGGGTTGACTTGGTGCGACTTGGTTGCCGGTCCGGCGCGAGGACCAAGTCATGCCTCGCGCCGGACCGGTGCATCAGACCCGGACGATGAGCCGGGTGGCCTCGGCGGTGTGGCCAACCTCCGTGTCGGTGTTGTCCGTGCCGAGCGCGGCGGTCGCGCCGTCCGCGTAGTAGACGGTTCCGGCGGTGAGGCCAGCGACCTCCACGATCTCGCCGGAAGTCATCACGTCCACCGGGTCGCCAGCCGCCTTGGCGGAGTCGACTACGAGGACGCCCCGGATGCCGGTGTTGCCGGCACCCTTGACCACCCGCCCGTTGGCGGTGAGGCCAACGCCCAGCGGAACGCCGACGTCGCCACCCGAGAGGGCCACGTCGAGCAGGGCGCGGAAGCCGCCCACCTTGCCGTCGTACTTGTCGTATCGAGCCATGTCGATCAGTCCTCTCGGGCTCAGGCGACGTACAGCGCGGGCGGCGTGTACGAGGCGGACGCGGTGACCTGCATGACGAGGCCAGCCAGGCGGTGGCGGACACCGGTGCCGAACGAGCGGAACCAGTACGAGTCGGTCAGCGGGTAGTCGCTGTCCTTGCCCCGGATGAGCTGGAGGCCCTGGAAGCGCGGGCGCTCGCGGAACATGATCGGGTTGCTCGACACGAGCGAGCCGCCCGACACCATCGAGGCCAGGTAGCCCGCAGGGATGCGGCTGGACTCGATGATCAGAGCCTCGTCGTACGCGCCCTTGACGGTGAAGCCCGCGTAGGTCGCGCTCGGCTGCTCGCCGATCAGGTCACCGTTGGTGGCGAAGAAGCTCGCGCCCTTGGACGGGATGAAGTCGGCCTTGGCGCCGGTCGCGACCCGGAAGGTCGAGATGACGTCACCCTCGGAGGCGTTGACGAAGATCACGATCTGTGAGCCGTTCTCGGCGGAGTAGCCGTGGCTCTTGAAGTCGCTGATGATCTCGTCCAGGTCGGCGCTCGCGACGGTCGCGGCTCCGCTGGTGCGGTAGTGGGTGTGCGTGCCGTTGAAGGTGTTGCCCGCGTACTCGGGCGGCACCCAGCCGTCGCCGTTGGCGAAGGCCAGCACGTCGTACACCTGCCCGGTCTTCTTGTCGGTGACGGAGCGGTTGTCGTCGTTGAAGATCGTCCGCATGACCTCACGGAAGATGAGGTCCTTGTCGGCGGCGAGGATCGAGTTGGCGTTGGCCTCGATCTCGGCGGCGCTGGCGTCCATGAGGTACTGCCAGGTGCAGCCCCACCGGTTGTCGTAGTCCTTCAGCGTGGCGCCCATGTTGAGCACCGAGCCGGAAGCCCGCTTGCTCGTGGGGATGCCGTACTCGCTGGCCTCCTCGAACGCCGCGTCACCGGCGCCAAGGGTCTGCAGGACAGAGACGACCGGGGAGGTCACCGGGAAGGTGAACAGGTCGAGGAACCGCTGCTGCTGCTCGTTGTTGAGCTGCGCGGCGGCAGTGAGCTCGTCGAAGAGCTCGTTGATGTCGCGACCGTCGGCAGTGGTGCCCATGACGTCGCTGACGGCGGAGTAACCGCGTGCCATTGAATGCTCCTAGGTTGAAGGCGATGGAGTGACTTGGTGGCGCTGCTTGCTGCGCCGATCTCCGGTTCCCTCGCCCACCTGGGCGACCCGCTGCTGCTGCGGGCACTGGTCCTCCTGGACCTCCGCCTTGCGGCGGCTGGAGCTTCTTGGCCGACTGGCCCCGCTCTGCTCCTGCGGACTACCAGCCCTCACGGGCTGATACCTCAACTCTCGGGCGCGCATGCATGCGAAGCAAGGCGAAACGCAACTCGCCCCGCTCCGGAACCAGGGAGCGGGGCGAGTTGGCACCGAGATGGGGCGGCACGTGCCCTCGCGACAACGATGGAGGGCGCGGGTGGGGCGAGCAACTACGACGCGCGATTGCCCTCCCGCTTGGCGATTCCGCGCACCGTGGAGGCGTACCACTGCTCGCCGCCCGACGGCGCCGGGATGCGAAGTTCCATCAGCTCCAGGGCGATGGCGGCGTACGACAGGCCAGCGGCGCGACCGTCGAGGATGCGGCGCAGGGTCTTGGGGTGAAGCTCCTTGGGCTGGAAGCCGAACGGCACCACCTTGCCCTCGGCCTGGAGCGAGGCGCGAGCTTCGGCCATGCCCTCGCGGACGCGCTCGCCGTTGACCTCGGACTCCCACTCGGCGATGGCGGACAGCAGCCGGATCATCAGCCGCCCGGTAGCGGTCGTCGTGTCGAGCTGCACGTCCAGCGCCACGAGCGACCACCGCTGGCGGAGCGACAGCTCCAGGTATCCGCACACCGCCTTGGTGGACCGGGCCAGCCGGTCGAGCCGTGCCATGACGACAGCCCTCGGTCCGCCACGGCTGGCCAGCATCGCCAGCACCCGCTGCAACCCAGGGCGCTCCTCGTTGCGCCCGGTGTAGCCCGCGTCCTCGATGACGGCCACCAGCTCCCAGCCGCGCCGGGCGCACTCGGCCTCGATGTCCTTCCGCTGCTGGGCCAGCGTCCAGCCGTCCCGCGCCTGCTCGGCGGTACTGACCCTCGTGTACCCGACGACCTTCATGCCCTGCCTCCTCGTGTGTCGGCGTAGTCCGTAGCTCGCTACGCGCTACGACGAACTCTCACCAGCTCGCCGGGAGGAGCAAGCCGAACCGCCAGCCGGGGCGCCCGGAAGCTCGGGTCGAAAGCGGGCCAGGAGCGCCACGAGGACGGGCCTCTCGCAGCCGAGCCGGGCGCCGCTGGGCGACGGGCTGGCCGGGTGCCTGCTGGGCCTCCTCGTACGCGCGTGCGTGAGGGGTGCAGCGTGCGCGGCGCGTCGCTCCACGGGCCAGCCGGGCTCTCGGAACCGCTGTTGCAGAGCGTCCCTCGTTCTGCCCTGCCGACCCGCTGTAGCTGGGGCGCTGTGCTGCTGTCCTGCCCGCTTGCCGGGGACCTTACGGTCGCCCCCTCTGAAGGGGGGCGAACCCGTAAGGGGTCAGCGGCGTAAGGTCCGTAAGGGTACCGTAAGGCCCTCTGACCTGGGGAAACGTGTTTGGCCGTAAGGGTCCTGGACAGCCGTAAGGCCCTACGCGGACCCCTACGGGCGTAAGGGTCGGCGTAGGGCCTGACGGCACTCGGCTGGCTCAGATCAGGTCGTCGTCCTCGTCGTCAGCGAACGCCTCAGTCGGGTCGAGCTCGGAGAGCAGCCAGCGTGCGGCGCGCTGCTCGGCGTCGTCACCGTCGAGCTTCTGGAGCTTCCCAGCCCGCACGTAGGCGTCGAGCTTGCGGCGCGCCTTCTGCACCTCAGCGGCGGAGGGCTTGGCGGTCTGGAACATCTGCTCGGCAGTGCCCTTCGCAGTGAGGCCCTCCGCCCCGGCGTGCCGGGCAGCGTCCAGCACGTCGTACTCGCCCTGGATGTGGGACCGCCCCGCCGTGTGGTCGTGGGCCACGAGGAACGGTCCGACCTCTTCGGCGGGCTGCTTCAGGTGCCGCCACGACACGACCGGATCGCCCGCCTTGCCGATGAGCAGCACCACGCTGCCAGCACCGGCAGTGATCCACGCCGAGCCGTACACGTCGGCCAAGTCCGTGGGCTCCTTGCCGTTGGGGTTCCGCTTCACCATGTGGTGCAGCTCCAGGACCTCGACGCCGTGCGCCAGGAGCATCTGCCGCGCCCGGTTGTACGCCGCGCCGACGTCGTCGGCCGAGAGGCCCACCGCCGCGTCCTTGAGCGAGTCGACCACGACCGTGTCGGCGCCTGCCTGCTTGGCCATCTCCAGCAGGATCTCCGGACGCGCGGCCACGTCGGCCAGCGGCGGACCCTTCCACACGCGGAGCTTCTCGGCCAGCGCCTCCTCGGGCAGGTCGCGCAGGGTCCGGGCGAGCGCCCGAGCGATCTGCTGCGGACGGTCCATCGCCAGGTACAGCACGCGGCTGCTGGTCTCCTTGACCGGCATGCCGAGCACCTTGCCGCCGACGAGCCGCGCCCGGACGACCTGCCCCGCCAGGGTGGTCTTGCCGACGCCCGGCGTGCCGGTCAGCGTGAGTGCCTCGCCCTCAGCCCAGACCACCGCGTTGCCGTGACCCCACACCGCAGGCGTTTCCTCCGGCACGGTGAGGATGAAGCTCGCGCCGTCGATCATGCGCCCGTCAGCCTCGCCCGAGACCTCGTCAGCGCGGTCCTCGGCGTCGAGCTCGGCCCGGATGCGGCGACGCCGCCGCTCCCGGTACTTCTCCGAGTCGTACAGCCGCGCCTCCAGCAGCAGCGCCTTGTCGTCCTTCTCCAGCCCGGCCAGCCAGTCAGGGCGCGCCTCGGCCACCTTGGTCAGGATGTAGCCCACGTTGTGGCCCATCTGGTCGGCAAGCCGCTCGGCGATCCGGTCCGCGTCCATCCCCGCCACGTCGAGCTGGTCGATGAGCTTGTTGAGGTCGGGCAGCTCCTCGTCATCCACGGTGACCACCGCCCAGCAGCATCACGGCGGCGACGGTCGTCAGGATCATGCCCTGGAGCCCGAGCAGCCACAGCAGGGTCACGATGGCGAGCTGGTAGGCCGAGCCCGTGTACGACACGTCCAGGGTGACCGGCTGCTCATCAGTGCTCATCGAACTACCCTTAGAAGTGAGCTTCTCGTCGCTCTCCCTCGTCGCCTCGGTGGTCCAGCCGGGGCGACGATCCTTTCCGGTGCCCATCACTTCCCGCCCACGAGGATGAAGCGAGCCAGCTCGGCGCGCTGCTCGTCGGTGATGGCGTACTCACCCTGGCTGGCGTTGTTGACGGCGCGGAGGATGCGCGCCACGTGGAGCTCTCGCTGGGCCTCGATGAGTCCCTGCGCGTCGCCCCACCGGGTGGCGTGGGCGACCTTGGACGTGGCCGCCCGGACCGGGTCGATGGTGTTGCTGGGCATGAGCTTCTCCTCGTGGAGTCACTCACCCCGGTCAGGGCTTCTGTCGCCCTCACCCCGGTTCCGCAGGGTGCGCACCTGGGCGGTGCAGGCTCAACTCTGGAGGATGCTGACGCCGCCCGCAACGCCAATGGACGTTTCTGCCGAAGGTGTCCGAATGCCCTTGTATTACAGGGCTCCAGAGCTCTCGTCATGGGACCGCTCGGTTGGTGTCCACTGGTCGCACCGGGCGCTGAGTAGCAGGCCCTCGACAGCCAAGGAGGCACCCATGAGCACGTTCGACCGCACCGCCCAGAAGCTCGGCCGCATCGCCCGCCGCCACCCGCCGAAGGCCGACCAGGTGGGTGCCATCGCCGCCGTGCTCGTCAGCGCGATGACCGACGACGAGCGGCAGCGGTTCGTCGCGATGGCGTCGGCGATGGAGGCGGAGGCGGGAGCCGCGTGAACCGAGCGGAGTGGCTGGCCGAGCTGGATGGCGTTGAGGCTACCGACCTGGCGTGGTTCCGGAGCCACCCGGACGCGGACGAGCGCATGCGCCCGGTGACCGTCGCCGAGCAGCTCGGCTGGTTCCTCGGCAACGGCGGTCAGGTCATCGGCCAGCAGATCCGGATCGTCCGGCACGACTACCGGGACCGGCAGGGGAACCTCGTCAGGAGCGTCATCCGCTGTCCCGAGCTCTGAGAACGCCGAAGGGGCCTCCGGTGGGGAAGTACCCACCGGAGGCCCGTTTCGCTTGCGAGAGCGGCCCTCAGCCCCAGCTCGCCAGCTCCTCGTCGGTCGGAGCCTCCACCTGTCCGGCAGCGACCCACTCGAAGGTGCAGCGGGCGAGCTTCGCCGCGTCGGTCCAGGCGCCCTGCTTGCCGCGCCGCACCACCACGCGCTCCAGCGCGTCACCGATGATCGCCCGGCGCTCCTCGTCCGTCTCCGCCTCAGCCCACTCCTCGGAGTAGGTCCGGTCCGAGGCCACCGCCCGCAGCACGACCTCGTCCGGCTCGGCAGGCGCCGCCTGAAGCTCCTTCAGCCGGGCCATCTCCGTGACGATCTGGGCAGCGCGCTCCGGCGTGGCCTGGACGATCTCGCGTCCCAGCTCGGCCAGCCGGACCGTCGCCTCGCGGGCCTGGAGCGAGCCGCCCTCGTGGACCTCCTCGACCATCGTCAGGCGGAACAGATGCCCACGCTCGGTGAGGAACCGCTGCACGATCAGCTCCTCGGCATTGCTGAGGGTCTGGTGGCACTCCTTGCAGGTGTACGCCGGGCGCGGACCAGTGCTGGACCCGACCGTGCCGCGCCACATCCGCACCGGCTCGGCGTGGCGGTCGTCGCCGCACCACACCAGCCCGGACAGCACGCCGGAGTGCTTCCGGCGGAGCGCCCTCGGCGTACGGCGGTTGTTCGGCTCGGCGAGCTTCGCCTGCATCGCGCGCCACTGGTCCACGGGCATGACCGCCAGCGACTCGTCGATCACCGGCAGCCCGTTCTCGTCGCGAACCACGTCCTCGCCGCGCCGCTTCTTCGGGTCTACCCGGCCAGGGTTGTGCGGCACCATCCCGGCCAGCAGCGGGTTGCGCATGAGCCGGTCCACGGTGTTGTAGCGCCACTGCTCGGCGCCGTTCTTGGTCGGCACGCCGGACTCGTTGAGCCACTGCATCGTGCTGTAGATCGACATCCCGGCGAGGGTCCGGTCGGCCATCTCGCGGAGGTAGGGCGCCTGCTCCTCGTCCTGCACGATGATGAAGCCCGCGCCGTTGGGGTTCTCCACCTTCCGGTAGCCGTAGGGCAGCGCGCCGCCGACGTACCGGCCAGCCCTGAGCAGGTAGTCGCGCGCCGCCATGACGCGGGCTCGGGTGGTCGCCGCTTCGAGCTGGCCGAACACCGCGAGCATGATCGCGAATGCCTCGCCCTGAGCCGTGGTCATGTCGATGGGGTCCTCGACGGCGACGATGCCCGCGCCCCGCTGCTTGACCGCCTCGTTGGCGTTGAGGAAGTCGATGACGCGCCGGGCGAGCCGGTCCACCTTCCAGATCACGACCGCGTCGTACTTCTCGCGGGCGGCGACCAGCGCCTGCCAGCCCTTGCGGTCCTCCGGCTTGTTGTGGGTCGCGCTCACGCCCTCGTCGCGGAAGATGCCCACCACGGTCCAGCCGCGTGCGGCGGCGTACTGCTGGCCCGCCTCAATCTGCCGCTCGACGGAGACGGACTCCTCGGTCGCGAGACTGATGCGCACGTAGATGGCGCAGGTGCGGATCTTCTTCGGGCTCATGGCGGTTCCTCCGGCTCGGTGGGTCGAGAGGAAGCATGGCGCAGCATTACCGGTTCCGCTACCGGAGGCACAGGCTCGGGGAAGACGACCCTGCTCAATGCGCTCCTGACCCTGGTGCCCCTCGAGGAACGCCTCGTCATCGTGGAGGACACCGCCGAACTCAGACCGGGGCACCCGCACGTGGTGTCGCTGGAGGCCCGGCCCGCGAACGTCGAGGGAATCGGCGCGGTGGACCTGCGCACCCTGGTCCGACAGGCGCTGCGGATGCGACCCGACCGGCTCGTGGTCGGTGAGGTGCGGGGTGCGGAGGTGACCGACCTCCTCGCCGCGCTCAACACCGGGCACGAAGGTGGGTGCGGCACGGTGCATGCCAACCGCGCCGAGTCGGTGCCCGCACGGTTGGTGGGGCTGGCCCTGGCCGCCGGCCTGCCGTACGACGCGGTGCAGGTCCAGCTCGATGCCGGCCTGGACGCCTTCGTCCACTGCGCGCGCGACCGTGACGGGAGGCGCCGAGTCACCGAGATCGCCGTCCCCACGCGCGAGGGAACACGCGTGATCGCCCGACCCGCGGTGCGCTTCGAAGCCGACGGACGAGTCCGCGAGCTCGACGGAGCAGCGACGCTCGCCGCGCGCCTGTCGGGAGACCCGCGGTGAACCCCGCCGTCGCGCACGGACCCTGGGCACTGCTGGCCGCGGGACTGCTCGCCGTCGCGGTGCTTCTCGGCACGAGTGGTGGCCCGGCGAGAAGACCCAGCGGCGCGCCGGGGTCGCGCGGATACGCGGCTCGCGACGTCATCGCCGCGGGAGAGGCTCCGCGCGCGGGTCCGCCATGGCCTGGAGCCGGCTCCAGAGCACCGGTCGTGGTCGCCCTCGTGACGGGAACCGTCCTGGTGGCAGGCCTGCCCCTGACCCGCGTGGCGTTGGTGGCGATCGTGCTGACCGCAGCCGCCGCCGGGCTCGCGCTGCACCGGCAGGTCCGACGGCGCGCGGCGGAGACCGCGACTCGGGGCGAGGTGGTCCTCCTCGCCGAGGCACTGCTCGCCGAGCTGCGGGCGGGGCAACCACTGGCCACGGCGTTGCAGCGGGCCTCGCTCCGGCACCCACTCCTCGCCCCTGCCGCCTCGGTCGCGCACCTGGGTGGTCACGTCCCGACGGCCCTCGCCGAGGCAGGAGGGCGTCCCGGCGCCGAGGGACTACGGCGGCTCTCGGCGGCCTGGGAACTCTGCTCAGGCACGGGATCAGGGCTCGTGTTCGGCCTGGAGCAGGTGCTGGGCACCGCCCGGTCCGATCTCGCGGTGCATCGCCAGGTCAGTGCGGAGCTCGCCTCGGCCCGCGCCACCGCGCGCCTCGTCGCCGCACTTCCCCTCCTGGTCCTGCTC
Source organism: Marmoricola sp. (assembly GCA_044224695.1). Lineage (GTDB taxonomy): Bacteria > Actinomycetota > Actinomycetes > Propionibacteriales > Nocardioidaceae > Marmoricola_A. The sequence goes on from JBGAJX010000004.1 coordinate 155,426, forward strand.
GCTTCCCAGAGTCTGGGCGGTGACCCGTGGCGGTTCCTGCTGGCCACCCCCGTGGGGCTGGGCTGCCTTGCCGGAGGACTGGCCCTGATCGCCCTGGGGCTGGCGTGGATCGAAGGCATCGCGCGGCGCGCTGCGGCAGGTGAGCTGTGACCGTGGCCGTGGTGGTGGCCGTCCTCGTCGCCGGGGCCGTGCTGCTGGGGCTGCCCGCACGCCGTACGCCGGGACCTGCGTGGGGTGCGTTGACGCCGGTGCGCGAGGAGGCCCACGCGCGAGAGAGGGGTGGCGGACCTCGCGAGGGACCGGGCTCCGTCGCCGACGTCTCCGGGCCGCTCGCCTCCGTGAGTCACGTCGGACTGGGCCCGGAATCGGCGACCCTCCGCACTCGGGCCGCGGTCAGCGTGGGAGCCGTGCTGGCGATCCTGATGGTGGTCCCTGGCGGCCTGGCCGTGCCTGCTGCGGTCGTCGGTGGAGCCTTCGCCTGGCACCGGTCGGGCGCGCTCGAACCGGCTGCGCGCCGGCGTGCGCGGGCCCGGCTGCGCTCCGAACTCGGACCGCTGGTCGACCTGGTTCTCGCGGCGGTGGCGGCCGGTCTCCCACCGGAGGTCGCCCTGGCCCGCGCGGCAGCGCTCAGCGACCCGCTCGTGTCCCAGACCCTCGGACCGGTCCTGGGCAGACTCCGCCTCGGTGCGGAGCCGTCCGCGGTCTGGGGCGACCTCGCCCAGGACCAGACGTGGGGCAGGTTGGGGCTGGTCCTCGAACGCTCGGCCACGAGCGGTGCGCCTGTCGTCGAAGCACTGACGAGGCTCTCGAAGGATCTGCGCGAGGAGCAACGTGCCGAGATCGAACAGCGCGTGCGACAGGTCGAGGTGAAGGCAGCCGCGCCGTTGGGCGCCTGTCTCCTGCCCTCCTTCGTGCTGCTCGGGGTGGTGCCGTTGGTCGCCGGTTCGGTCTCCGGGCTGGTGCTGCGATGACGACGCGACGGCGTTCTTCACGAGTCCGCGCGGCAGGCCACAACTCCTCCCCAGTCCGTTCACCCCGGGGTTATCCGCAGGTACGGCGCGAGCGGCCCCGGCGAGGTCGCGACGCGGCCAGAGTCCTCCTCGTCAACCACGACGGCCGGGGCATCGGGCCCCGGCCAGGAACGAAGGAGGAGATGCTCATGACCGCAGCCCCCGTGGCCCGGATCCGCACCGAGGTCGGTGCTGCCAGCGCCGAGTACGCCGCCGTCACCGCAGCCGGGTGCGGTATCGCCGGAGTGCTCATCAAGCTGCTCACCAGCGACTTCGGCCAGTCCATGCTCCGGACCCTGCTCGAGACGTTCTTCAACCTGATCGGCGTCGTGATCTGAGATGGAGGAGATGACCGTGGGGGTGCGTGCGGGTCGACGGACCCCCACGGTCATCCCCGGCCGGGCTCGCCGGTCCGAGACAGGCGCCGTCACGGCGGAGGCCGCGCTGGTGATCCCGGTGCTGGTCGGGGTCGTGCTGGCCCTGGTGTGGGTGCTGGCGCTGGTCGGCACCCAGACCCGCGTGGTGGACGCGGCCCGGGAAGCGGCCCGGCTCGCTGCGCGCGGGGAGAGCCCGGCTGCCGTGGTGTCCGCGGCACGTGCCGTCGCGCCGGCCGGCGCGACGGTTCGGGTCCGGCGTTCCGGCGGGCAGGTCGTCGCCGTCGTCACCGCCGCGGTGCGCGGACCCGGCGGCCTGGTGCGCTTCCTCGGAGGAGTGACCGTGCGGTCCGAGGCCGTGGCGGTGCCCGAGCCGGGTGCGACGCCGTGAGCCGGGCGACGTGCCGGAGGCACGCACGACGCAACGAACGCGGGGCGGCGGCACTGCTCGCCCCGGGTCTGGCCGCCGTGGTCCTCTTCCTGGCCCTTGCGGTGGCCCTGGTCGGGCGGCTCGTCGTCGACCAACGCCGGGCAGCGGTGGCCGCCGACCTGGCAGCGCTCGCGGGGGCCACCGCCGTGCAGCACGACCGTGACGCCTGTGCGGCCGTGTCCGCCCTGGCGCGGCGCAACGGCGCCACGGTGGTGAGCTGTGAGGTGCGCGGGGAGGTGGTCCGGGTCCGCGTCTCGGTCGACGGTCTTCGCGCTCTGGGGCGCACCTGGTCGGTGCGAGCCGGAGCCGTGGCGGGCCCGCGATGAGTCCGCGGATCGCCCGGGTCGGGTGCTGCTCAGCCGGCCGCCGGCTCGTGGGGAGCCTCCTGCACCTGGCTCAACAGCAGCGCGAGGAGATCGGCGGCACGGGCCTTGTCCAACGGGTTGTTCCCGTTGCCGCACTTCGGAGACTGCACACACGAGGGGCAGCCGTCCGCGCAGCGGCACGCCACGATCAGGTCGCGAGTCGCCCCGAGCCACTGCCGGGCGTGGGCGAAGCCGTGCTCGGCGAAACCGGCTCCGCCGGGATGGCCGTCGTAGACGAAGACGGTCAACAGCCCGGTGTCGGGGTCGCGGGCCGTGGAGACTCCGCCGATGTCCCACCGGTCGCACGTCGCGAACAACGGCAGCAGTCCGATCGACGCATGCTCGGCGGCATGGGCCGCACCCGGCAGGTCGGCCTCCTCCAGCCCCCGCTCGACGAGGGCCTGATCGGACACCGTCCACCACACCGCGGCGGTCTCCAGGGTGCGCTCGGGCAGGTCGAGCGGCTCTTCCCCGATCACCTCGCCACCCGGCTGACGGCGCTTGAGGAACGAGACCACCTGGTGGGTGACGCGCACGTGCCCGAACGACAGGCGCCCTACGCCCCAGTCCTCGCTCGCCCGCTCGTCGAGCACGGCGATGTCAGTGATGTCGCGGGCGGAGGTGGAGTACGGCGGATCCGCCCGCTCGAGGATCGCGACATGCTGGTCGAGGTCCAGGTCCCGCACCAGATAGGTCTCCCCCTGGTGAAGGTAGACCGCGCCTCGATGCGCGGTGCCGTGGGCCGAGTCCGCGTCGACGGTGCCGATCACCCGGCCGGTTCCCGCTTCCACCAGGTCGACGGCCCAACCCCCGGTGGACCTGAGGTCCGCCAGCTCCGAGGCGCGGCGCCGGTCGGTCCAGAACCAGCCCTGGGCGCGTCGGCGCAGCAGTCCGGCCTCGGTGAGCGCCGCCACGCCTTCGGCTGCCTTCTCGCCGAACAGCCCGAGCTCGGAGTCCCGCAGGGGTAACTCCGCGGCTGCAGCGCAGAGGTGCGGCCCCAGGACATAGGGGTTGCTCGGGTCGAACACGCAGGCCTCCACGGGGGCGCCCACGACGGCCTCCGGGTGGGTCACCAAGTAGGTGTCGAGCGGGTCGTCGCGCGCGATGAGAACCCCGAGGGCGTCCTGGCCTGCCCGTCCGGCGCGGCCGATCTGTTGCCAGAGGGCTGCGCGGGTCCCTGGAAAGCCGGAGAGGAGCACGGCGTCCAACCCGGCGACGTCGATGCCCAGCTCCAGGGCGTTGGTCGCCGCGACCCCGAGCAGTCGTCCGCTGCGCAGGTCCTGTTCCAGGGCCCGGCGGTCCTCGGGAAGGTAGCCGCCGCGGTAGGCGGCCACCTGACCGGCCAGCTCGCGGTCCACCTCGGACAGCAGCCGCGAGGCGGTCAGCGCCACCGTCTCCGCGCCGCGCCGCGATCGGACGAACGCCAGCGTTCTGACACCGTCGGTGACCAGGTCGGCCAGGAGATCGGCGGTCTCGGCGGTGGCGGGGCGCCGTACGGGAGCGCCGTTCTCCCCGGCGAAGGAGGTGAACGGGGGTTCCCACATCGCCAGCGCCACCTGCCCGCGGGCCGAGGTGTCCTCGGTGACCGCCTTCACCTCGACGCCGGTGAGGCGCCGTGCCGAGACCTCGGGCTCGGCGACGGTGGCGGAGGCCAGGACGAAGACCGGTCGTGCGCCGTACGCGGCTGCGACCCGGCGCAGGCGCCGCAGCACCAGGGCGACATGGGCCCCGAAGACGCCGCGGTAGTGGTGGCACTCGTCGACGACCACGTACCGCAGCTGGGCGAAGAAGCGGGCCCACCGGGCGTGCCCCGGCAGCAGCGAGTGGTGCAGCATGTCGGGGTTCGTCAGGAGGTACTCCGCGTTCTCGCGGGCCCACGCGCGCTGCTCCGGCGAACTGTCACCGTCGTGGGTGGCTGCGGCGAGCCCGCGCTGGCCCAGGCTGGAGAGCGAGGCGAGCTGATCCTGCGCCAGGGCCTTGGTCGGTGCCAGGTAGAGCACGGTCGCCCCCCGGGCACCGCGAGGTCCGCGGGCCTGCGCGACCGCGGTGAGCGCGGGAAGCTGGAACGCCAGGGACTTGCCCGAGGCCGTCCCGGTGGAGAGGACGACGTGGGTGCCGGCGTGGGCGAGCTCCGCGGCGCGCACCTGGTGCTCCCACGGCAGCTCGACGCCGCGTCCGGCCCACCCCTGGATCAACTCCGGCGGGGTCCAATCGGGCCACGCGGCCCTCCGTCCCGCGCGCGCAGGCAGCACCTCGACGTGCGTCAGACGATCGGCACGGTCTCCGGGGCGGGAGATGAGGTCGACGAGCTCGGCCGCCGTCCTCGGCGTACGCCGTCCGGGTGCGGGAGACTGCGCGGACACGGTCCCAGTGTCGCAAGGCGTGGTTGAATCGGCAGGGCCGGGCCCGAGTCGCCCGCCGCCCCACCAGGTCGCGGCAGAGGAGGGGAACACCAGTGGATCTGTCCTTGAAGACGCGCCACGTCGAGGACACCACCGTCGTCGAGGTCGGCGGTGAGGTGGACGTCTACTCCGCGCCACTGCTGCGCGACCGGCTGCACGAGCTGGTGGCCGAGGGGCACTATCGCCTGGTCGTGGACCTTCAGGCGGTCGAGTTCCTCGACTCCACCGGTCTCGGGGTCCTTGTGGGTGGACTCAAGAAGGTGCGCGTGCACCAGGGGTCCCTCGAACTGGTCTGTGTGCAGGAGCATCTGCTGAAGATCTTTGCGATCACCGGACTGTCGAAGGTGTTCACGATCCACGACACCCTCGACAAGGCGGTCGCCTCCGGGCGATGAAATCGCTTACCCTGCGCCGTTTCGGGTTTGCTCGCCCAAACCTCGGCCCCGGTCCTTTGTCGGCAACCTCCCCGTCAGTAACGTACGTGCCACTCAGTGAGAGGCAGGTCACAGACCTGCTGGCACCCCGGGTTCCCGTGGGGTGCTTGTTGCATGTCGAGGGGCCACGGGCCCGAATCGGAGGACTGCATGTCGCGCGTCATCGCCGGCCTTGCCACGACCGGGGGAACCGCCCCGGCTGGTGAGGCCGAAAGCGCCCTGTCCCTCTCCAGCGGCAACCTGACTCTGGTCGCCATCGTCGGAGCCATCGCGATCATCGCGCTGGCCATGGCGGTGCTCTTCCGGAGCCAGGTCCTCGCCGCGGACGAGGGCACCGACAACATGAAGAACATCGCCCAGGCGGTCCAGGAGGGCGCGCTGGCGTACCTGACCCGGCAGTTCCGGACGCTCGCCGTCTTCGCGGCCCTGGCGTTCGGCCTGCTGTTCCTGCTTCCCGCCGAGGACGGCGCGATCCGGGTGGGGCGTTCACTCTTCTTCCTGCTCGGCGCGGGCTTCTCCGCGGCGATCGGCTACCTGGGCATGAGCCTGGCGGTCAAGGCGAACGTGCGTGTCGCCGCGGCCGCCCGCAACGAGGGCCGTGACCCCGCCATGCGCGTCGCGTTCCGCACCGGCGGTGTCGTCGGAATGGCCACGGTGGGCCTCGGCCTGCTGGGCGCCGCGGTGGTCGTCTTCATCTACGAGGGTGACGCTCCCGCGGTCCTGGAGGGCTTCGGCTTCGGTGCCGCGCTGCTCGCGATGTTCATGCGAGTCGGCGGCGGCATCTTCACCAAGGCCGCCGACGTGGGTGCGGACCTGGTCGGCAAAGTCGAGAACAACATCCCCGAAGACGACCCGCGCAACGCGGCCACGATCGCCGACAACGTGGGCGACAACGTGGGCGACTGCGCCGGCATGGCTGCCGACCTCTTCGAGTCCTACGCCGTGACCTTGGTGGCGGCGCTGATCCTGGGCAAGGTCGCCTTCGGCGCCGAGGGCCTGGTCTTCCCGCTGATCGTCCCCGCGATCGGCGCGATCACCGCCATCATCGGCATCTACCTCTGCCGCCCCCGGGCCGGCGAGAACGGTCTGACCACGATCAACCGGGCGTTCTACATCTCCGCCGCGATCTCCGCGGTGGCCTGTGCGATCGCGGCGTACGTCTACCTGCCGACCGACGCCGCGGACCTCACCGACGTGGGTGCGGGCAGCTCGCTGATCGAGCAGCTTCTCGGTGGCGGCGGCAGCGCCGACATCAACCCGGCCTTCATCGGTGCCGTCGCGGTGCTCATCGGCATCGTCCTGGCCGCGGTCATCCTCGCGCTGACCGGCTACTTCACCGGCACCGACTACCGCCCCGTCAAGGACGTCGGCAAGACCTCGCTGACCGGTGCGGCCACGGTGATCCTGTCCGGCATCTCGGTGGGTCTGGAGTCGGCCGTCTACACCGCGGTCGTCATCGGCGCGGCGGTATTCGGCGCGTTCGTTCTCGGCGGCGCCTCGGTCACGGTCTCGCTCTTCGCCGTGGCGCTGGCCGGCTGCGGCCTGCTGACCACCGTCGGCGTGATCGTGGCCATGGACACCTTCGGCCCGGTCTCCGACAACGCCCAGGGCATCGCGGAGATGTCCGGCGACGTCGACGGCGAGGGCGCGGCGATCCTGACCGAGCTCGACGCGGTCGGCAACACCACGAAGGCGATCACCAAGGGCATCGCGATCGCCACGGCCGTCCTGGCCGCGACCGCCCTGTTCGGGGCCTTCACCGACGCGATCACCACGGCCACGCTCAAGTTGGACTCCGGTGCCGGGACCGACCTGTCGACCAACGAGCGGCTCGGCCTGCTCGGTGTGCTCAACATCGCCGACCCGGCCAACCTGGTCGGCCTGCTGCTGGGTGCGGCAGTGGTCTTCCTCTTCTCCGGCCTGGCGATCAACGCCGTCGGCCGCGCCGCCGGTGCCGTCGTCTTCGAGGTGCGTCGCCAGTTCCGGGAGATCCCCGGGATCATGGAGGGCACGGGTCGTCCGGAGTACGGCAAGGTCGTCGACATCTGCACGCGGGACTCCCTGCGTGAGCTGGCCACACCGGGTCTGCTGGCGATCCTGGCGCCCATCGCGGTCGGCTTCGGCCTCGGCGTCGGTCCGCTCGGTGCCTTCCTCGCCGGCTCCATCGGCGCGGGCACGCTCATGGCGGTGTTCCTGGCGAACTCCGGTGGTGCGTGGGACAACGCCAAGAAGCTGGTCGAGGACGGGGTCCACGGCGGCAAGGGCTCGCCCGCGCACGAGGCCACGGTCATCGGTGACACCGTCGGCGACCCGTTCAAGGACACCGCCGGTCCGGCCATCAACCCGCTGCTGAAGGTCATGAACCTGGTGTCCCTGCTCATCGCGGGGGCCATCGTGAGCATGACCTACGGCCAGGACGCGAACACGCCGCTGCGTCTGGCGATCGCGTTCGGAGCGGTGGCCATCATCGTGGTCGCGGTCTACGTCTCCAAGCGCCGCGAGGTCGCGATCGGGGACGAGGTCCCCGCCGCCTGAGGCTCGGCACGACGGACGAGGGGCCCGCAGGTCGTCGACCTGCGGGCCCCTCGCATGTTCCCTGGGTGGCCGGCCGCCGGGGTCCGTGACCACGGACGCCGAAGGGGTGGCGGTCAGCCCGGCCGCTCCAGGGTCGTCACCTGCCTCCCGTGCACCCGGGCGGCGAGCCGCACGTCGTCGGTCCCTTTCGCCGCACTCGTCGTACTGGCCTTCGACGACCTCGCCGAACACCAGGGTGGGCCCCATGTCGGGGCGGTCGATGACCGCCACGTGAGGAAGGTGACGTTGCTTCTCATGGCTCTCGGTGTTCGGGCCGGGGGGACGTACGGATGGGAGCGAACGGCAGCGTTCCGAGTGCTGGACACCGCACCGGCTCGGGGCGGCGAGCCGCGCTCGTAGGGTGGGGTCCCATGACCGACCTGCTGTCCCCGGACCTGGTGGACCGGCTGCGTGCAGCCCTCGACGAGGCCGACTTCACCGTCGACGCCGTGGCTGCTCTTCTCGGACCCGTCGCCCACGCCGCACTGTTCCGCAACGAGACGACTCCCGGGCTGCGGGCGACCGGCGGCGGGTCGCCGTTGGAGACCCTGACCCGGCTCTTCCCGCTCCAGGCCGCGGTCGGCATCGGGCAGGCCGAGGCGGCCCTGCCGGGCCTGGTCGACCCGCTCTGCGTGGCGGGCCTCCTCGAACGCTCCGTCGGCTCGGTCCGGGCCCGCATGGACCTGCGGCCCTACGCCGACGACGACCGTGACTGGTGGGTGGTCTCCGACCTGACGCCCGGCCTCGACGGCGCCCATACCAAGGTCGGCCCCGACCACGTGCTGGGGATCTCCTCGGCGTCGTCCTCGCTCGCGCAGCTGACCGTACGCCGCCCCGCGGGCCGGGCGCTCGACCTCGGCACCGGTTGCGGAGTGCAGTCACTCCACCTCGCCGCCCACACCGACTCCGTCGTCGCCACCGACGTCAACCGCCGGGCACTGGCGATGACCCGGCTGAATGCACGTCTCAACGGGTTCGCGGTCGACGTCCGCGAGGGCAGCCTGTATGCGCCCGTGCGGGGCGAGGAGTTCGACCTGATCGTGACGAACCCGCCGTTCGTGGTGTCGCCGGGGACCGGAGAGCTGCTGGTCTACCGCGACTCGGGGCTGCCGGGCGACGAGATGGTGCGCCAGGTCGTCACCGGGCTGCCACGGCACCTCGCCCCGGGGGGCGTCGGGCAGGTGCTGGCGAACTGGGTGCACGTCGAGGGCGAACCCTGGCAGGCCCGGATCGAGGAGTGGCTCGACGGGCTGGAGTGCGACGCCTGGGTGGTGCAGCGCGAGGTGGCCGACCCCGCGCAGTACGTCGAGTTGTGGCTCCGCGACGCCGGGCACGACCGGAGCACGGACTACACCGCGCGGTACGACGCCTGGGCCGGCTGGTTCGACGACCACCGCATCACCGGGATCGGGTTCGGCTGGCTGACGTTGCGGCGTACCGACCGGGCGCCGCGGGTGCGCGTGGAGGACTGGCCCTACGAGGTCGAGCAGCCACTGGGGCCGGCAGTCGCCGACTGGCTCGACGCCGTGGACCTGCTCGCCGGTCTGGACGACGAGGCGGTGCTCGGACGGGCGTGGCGAGCGCGGTCCGACGTACGGCAGGAGACCGTCGGGGCGCCGGGGGCCGAGGACCCCGAGGTGATCGTGCTGCGCCAGCAGCGCGGCCTGCGACGGGCGCGTCAGGTCGACACCGCGCTCGCCGCGCTGGTCGGCGCCAGTGACGGCGACCTGAGTGTCCAGCAGATCCTCGACGCACTCGCCACGCTGACCGGGGCCCCGGCCGAGGTGGACGCAGACGCGGTGCGCTCCCTGGTGGAGGACGGCTTCCTGGTCCCCTGACCCCGCGAGTTGAGGGGTGGAGCGGTCAGAGCAGGAAGCGGAACATCGGGCTGTCCGGCGGGATCCGCTCGATGCGTGGCGGGGCCGCCTCCATCCGCGCCAGCAGCGGGTGCAGGTCCGCGGGCGAGCCCAGTTCGATGCCGACCAGGGCACGCAACTCGGGGGAGGGGTGGAGCGGTCAGAGCAGGAAGCGGAACATCGGGCTGTCCGGCGGGATCCGCTCGATGCGTGGCGGGGCCGCCTCCATCCGCGCCAGCAGCGGGTGCAGGTCCGCGGGCGAGCCCAGTTCGATGCCGACCAGGGCGACGCAACTCGGGGGAGGGGTGGAGCGGTCAGAGCAGGAAGCGGAACATCGGGCTGTCCGGCGGGATCCGCTCGATGCGTGGCGGGGCCGCCTCCATCCGCGCCAGCAGCGGGTGCAGGTCCGCGGGCGAGCCCAGTTCGATGCCGACCAGGGCAGGGCCGGTCTCGCGGTTGTTGCGCTTGACGTACTCGAAGAGCGTGATGTCGTCATCCGGGCCGAGCACGTCGTCGAGGAACTGGCGCAGCGCGCCGGGCTCCTGGGGGAAGTCGACGAGGAAGTAGTGCTTGCGGCCTTCGTGGACCAGCGCACGCTCGACGATCTCGGCGTAGCGCGAGACGTCGTTGTTGCCGCCCGAGAGCACCGCAACCACGGTGGAGCCGGCGGGGAGATCGAGGCCCACCAGGGCGGCGGGGGCGAGCGCGCCCGCGGGCTCGGCGATGATCCCGTCGGTCTGGTAGAGCTCGAGCATCTCCACGCACACCGCGCCCTCGTGCACCGAGACCAGGTCCGGGTGGTGCGCCGCCACCACAGGGTAGGTGAGTGCGCCCGCGCGACGGACCGCGGCGCCGTCGACGAAGGGGTCGACCGCGGGGAGATCGACCGGGGCGCCGGCGGCGACCGCGGCCGCCATCGAGGCCGCACCGGCGGGTTCGACACCGATCACCCGGACGCCCGGGTGTCGCTCGGCGAGCCAGGCCAGGTTGCCGGCGATCAGGCCGCCTCCGCCGACCGGGAGCACGACGACGTCGGGGGTGACCGGCTCGGAAAGGGCGGCCAACTGGTCGAAGGCCTCGCGCAGCACCGTGCCCTGGCCGGCCATCACCCAGGGGTGGTCGAAGGCGGGCACCAGCGTCGCCCCCGAGGACCGCGCGTACGCCGCGGCGAGGGCCGCGGAGTCGTCGTACGTGTCGCCCTCGATGAGGACCTCGACGCGCTCCCCGCCCAGCGCGGCGACGCGGTCGCGCTTCTGGCGCGGCGTGGTCCGCGGGAGATAGATGCGCGCGTCCACCCCGGCGCGTGCGCAGGCGAACGCGACCCCCTGGGCGTGGTTGCCGGCGCTGGCGCAGACGACGCCCGCGGCGCGCTGCTCCTCGGTCAGGCGGGAGATGAAGGTGTAGGCGCCGCGTCCCTTGTAGGAACGGGTGGGCTGGAGGTCCTCGCGCTTGAGCCAGATCTGCAGCCCGGTCGCGGTGGAGAGGCGTGCGTTCTGCTCCAACGGGGTCGGCTCGACGACGCCGGACAGGGCCTCGGCGGCCCGGTCGACGGCCTCGGCGGTGAGCTCCTCCACCCCTCCAGCATCGCAGCCGCGGCGGCGGGCGGTTCACGGGGTCGTTGACAGGGAGCGTTACCGTACTTCCGCATCCGGCACCAGCAGCACCAGCCGCACTCGCGGCACCGAAGGGAACCACTGTGGCAGCGAAGGGCACCGACACCGGTCACAAGCTCGTGATCGTCGAGTCGCCGGCCAAGGCGAAGACGATCGCGGGGTATCTCGGCCCCGGCTACGTCGTCGAGTCCTCCATCGGCCACATCCGGGACCTCCCGCAGAGCGCCTCGGACATCCCGGCCTCGATCAAGGGCGAGAAGTGGGCCCGGCTCGGCGTCGACGTGGACAACGAGTTCCAGCCCTACTACGTGGTGAGCCGCGACAAGAAGTCGCACATGACGAAGTTGAAGGGACTCCTCAAGGGCGCCAGCGAGCTCTACCTCGCCACCGATGAGGACCGCGAGGGCGAGGCGATCGCCTGGCACCTGGAGCAGGAGCTGAAGCCGAAGGTGCCGGTGCACCGGATGGTCTTCCACGAGATCACCAAGCAGGCCATCCAGGACGCGGTCTCCAACCCGCGCGAACTCGACCTCGACCTGGTCAACGCCCAGGAGGCCCGGCGCATCCTCGACCGGCTCTACGGCTACGAGGTCTCCCCGGTGCTGTGGAAGAAGGTCATGCCGCGCCTGTCGGCGGGCCGGGTGCAGTCGGTCGCGGTGCGGCTGGTGGTCGACCGCGAGCGTCAGCGGATCGCGTTCCGCTCCGCGTCGTACTGGGACCTGGAGGGCACCTTCGACGCCGGCGCCGACCACGCCGAGCGGATGTTCCCGGCCAAGTTGCACTCGGTGGACGGTGCCCGGGTGGCCCGCGGGTCGGACTTCGACCAGCAGGGAAACCTGGTCTCGACAGGCTCGACCAACGTCGCGCACCTGGACCGGGGCAAGGCGGAAGCCTTGGTCTCGGCGCTCCAGGAGACCACCTTCGACGTGCGGTCGGTGGAGTCCAAGCCCTACACCCGCCGCCCGTACGCGCCGTTCCGCACCACGACGCTGCAGCAGGAGGCCTCCCGCAAGCTCGGGTTCGGTGCGCAGCGGACGATGAGCATCGCGCAACGGCTGTACGAGAACGGCTTCATCACCTACATGCGTACCGACTCCACGACCCTGTCGGAGACCGCGGTGAACGCGGCGCGTGACCAGGTCCGCGAGCTGTACGGCGCGGAGTACCTCCCCGACGCACCTCGGACCTACGCCTCGAAGGTGAAGAACGCCCAGGAGGCGCACGAGGCGATCCGGCCCGCGGGCGAGCGGTTCCGCACTCCCGCCCAGACCGGGCTCAGCGGCGAGGAGTTCCGGCTCTACGAGTTGATCTGGATGCGCACCGTCGCCTCCCAGATGAAGGACGCCCAGGGCAACACCGTCACCATCCGCCTCGGCGGCGCGGCGTCCTCGGGTGAGGACGTCGTGTTCTCCGCCAGCGGCCGCACGATCACCTTCTACGGGTTCCTCAAGGCCTACGTCGAAGGCACCGACGACTCCGACGCCGAGTCCGACGACTCCCAGGCGCGGCTGCCCAACGTGACCCAGGGCGACGCCGTATCGGCCGCGGCGCTCAAGGCCGCCGGTCACGAGACCAAGCCGCCGTCGCGCTACACCGAGGCGACCCTGATCAAGGAGCTCGAGGAGCGCGAGATCGGCCGCCCGTCGACGTACGCCTCGATCATCAACACGATCCTCAACCGCGGCTACGTCTACAAGAAGGGCACCGCGCTGGTGCCCGCGTGGCTCGCCTTCTCGGTGGTGCGCCTCCTGGAGGACCACTTCTCCCGGCTGGTGTCGTACGAGTTCACCGCCGAGATGGAGGACGTGCTCGACGACATCGCCGGCGGTCGCCGCCAGCGGGCCGCCGAGCTGGGCGCCTTCTACTTCGGCGACGCGCGCATCGAGGGCCTGCACAAGCTGGTGACCGAGCTGGGCGACATCGACGCCCGCGAACTCGCGACCTTCCCGATCGGGGAGGGCATCGACCTGCGGGTGGGGCGCTACGGCCCCTACGTCGAGGACGCGGACGGCAACCGCGGGAACGTGCCGGAGGACCTGCCTCCCGACGAGCTGACCCTGGAGAAGGCCAAGGAACTGTTGGCCAACCCCGCCGGGGCCGAGCAGGTGCTGGGCACCCACCCCGAGACCGGCCTGCAGGTCGTGGCCAAGAACGGTCGCTTCGGTCCCTACGTGACCGAGGTGCTGCCCGAGGACGCCCCGAAGTCGGCCAAGCCGCGCACCTCGTCGCTGTTCAAGACGATGTCGCTGGACACCATCACGCTCGCCGAGGCGGTCCGCCTGCTGGAGCTCCCGCGGGTGGTCGGCGTGGATCCGGAGTCCGGGGACGAGATCACCGCGCAGAACGGCCGCTACGGCCCCTACCTCAAGAAGGGGACCGACTCCCGGTCGATCGACTCGGAGGAGAAGCTGCTGACGATGACCCTCGAGGAGGCCCTCGAGATCTACAAGCAGCCCAAGCAGCGCGGCCGTGCCGCGGCGAACCCGGGCCGTGAGATCGGCGACGACCCGGCGACCGGGGCGAAGATCCTGCTGAAGTCCGGCCGGTTCGGCCCCTACGTCACCGACGGGGAGTACAACGCGACGCTGCGGGTCGGTGACGACGAGGCGACGCTGACGCTGGAGCGGGCCGCCGAACTGCTGGCCGACAAGCGCGCCAAGGGTCCGGCGCCGAAGAAGAAGAGCGCGGCGAAGAAGACGACGGCGAAGAAGACGGCCGCCAAGAAGACCGCGGCGAAGAAGACGGCCGCCAAGAAGACCACGACCAAGAAGGCGACCTCCAAGAAGGCCTGATCGTCGCTCCGGCTGGTCCCTGCCGCGGGGCACTTCCGTAGGCTGACGTGGTGAGCGTGCTGTCGGTGCCCGCCTTCCGGCGGCTGTGGTTGGGCCTCGGCCTGTCCAGCCTCGGCGACTGGATGGGGCTGCTCGCGCTGACCGCGATGGCCAACATGATGGTCGAGGGGTACGCCGCGAAGAACTACGCGATCGCCGGCGTGCTGTTCCTGCGGGTGCTCCCGGCGCTGCTGATGGCGCCGTTGGCGGGCTACATCGCCGACCATCTGGACCGCAAGTTCGTGCTGGTCTGGGGCGACTACCTGCGCGGGGCCCTCTTCCTGACGATCCCGCTCGTGGGGACGCTCTGGTGGGTCTTCGTGGTGACCGTGCTGGTCGAACTGATCAGCCTCGCGTGGCTGCCCGCCAAGGACGCCACCATCCCGAACCTGGTCTCCCCCTCCCAGCTGGAGGCCGCCAACCAGATCAGTGTGTCGACGACGTACGGCTCCGCGGTGCCGGCCGCGCTGATCTTCTCTCTGCTCACCGTGCTCGATCGGATCGCTCCGGGGCTGATGGGGATCTTCGAGCGGGGGGCGGTGGACGTCGCGCTGCTGATCAACGGTGCGTCCTTCATCGTCTCCGGCCTGGTCATCGCCACCTTGACGCAGATCCCGCGGGGCAAGGCCGACGTCCACGGGGACTCCTCTCTGGTCGGGGCGGTCCTGCACGGCTGGTCCTACGTCGTGCACACCCCGCTCGTGCGCGGGCTCGTCCTCGGCATGGTCGGGGCGTTCGCGGCCGGCGGCGTCGTGGTCGGGCTGGCCCGGACGTACGTCGCGGACCTCGGCGGCGGCGACGCCGGATACGGCGTCCTGTTCGGAGCGGTGTTCACCGGGATGGGTCTGGGCCTGTGGCGGGGGCCGGCGTTGGCGCGCGGAGTGAGCCGTCGCCGCGTCTTCGGCGCGGCGATCACCGGGGCCGGCCTCCTGCTCATCCCGCTGGCCCTGGTGCCGCACCTGGAGGTCGTGGTCGTGCTGGCGGTCGGGGTCGGGTTCCTCGCCGGCGCCGCTTGGATCACCGGTCAGACGATGCTCGGGCTGGAGGTCCCGGACGCGCTCCGTGGACGCACGTTCGCCTTCGTCGGGTCGATGGTGCGCCTGGCGCTGGCGCTGGTGCTGGCGGTCGCGCCGCTGATGGCCGGGGCGATCGGCCAGCTCACCTTCGGCCCGGAGAACGCCGAGGGGCAGGCGCTCTTCGACTACCGTGGCGCCGCCGTCACGATCCTCCTCGCGGCGGTGCTGATGACCGTTGTCGGTGTCCTCTCCTACCGTCAGATGGACGACCACGAAGGGCCTTCCCTGTTGAGCGACCTCTCCCACACGTTGCGCGCCACGCACACCGACGGCGGTGCGTTCGCCACGACCGGCTGCTTCGTCGCCCTCGAGGGCGGTGAGGGTGCGGGCAAGTCCACCCAGGCGCGTCGGCTGCAGGCGTGGCTGACCGACGCCGGGTACGACGTGGTGCTGACCCACGAGCCCGGCGACACCTCCATCGGGCAGAAGCTGCGCCAGATCGTCCTCGACCCGGCCACCGGGGCGATGTCGGACCGGACCGAGGCGCTGCTCTACGCCGCGGACAAGGCCGAGCACGTCGACCGTGTGGTCGCCCCCGCACTCGCCCGGGGGGCGGTCGTGATCACCGACCGGTACGTCGACTCCACCCTCGCCTACCAGGGCGCCGGCCGCGCCCTGGCCGACGCCGAGGTCGAGCACATCGCGCGGTGGGCCACCGCGGACCTGCGGCCGCACCTGACCGTGCTGCTCGACCTCGCGCCCGACGCCGGGCTGACCCGTTTCGAGGAGCGCGACCGGATCGAGGCCGAGTCGGTCGAGTTCCACGAGCGGGTGCGGGCGATGTTCCTCCGGCTCGCCGAGCGTCAGCCCGAGCACTACCTGGTGGTCGACGCCCGACAGCCCGTCGAGGAGATCGAGCGTGTGATCCGGGAGCGGCTCGAGCCGTTGTTGGAGGGGGTGGTTTCGAGACCCGATCCGCTGGTTGAGGAGCGAGCGGAGCGAGCGTCTCGAAACCAGGAGCGAGCGTCTCGAAACCAGGAGGGAACCCCCCGATGAGCGTCTGGTCGTCGCTGGTGGGTCAGCGCCACGTGGTCGCCACCCTGGCCGAGGCGGTGGCCGGCAAGGGGATGACTCATGCCTGGCTGTTCACGGGGCCTCCGGGGTCGGGTCGCTCCAACGCCGCGATCGCCTTCGCCGCGGCACTGCAGTGCGAGGCAGGCGGGTGCGGGGCGTGTGAGGCGTGCCGGACGTCGCTGGCCGGGTCGCACCCGGACGTGAAACTGGTCACCACAGACTTCACACAACTAAAGGTGGACGTGGCCCGTGACCTGGTGATGGCAGCCGCTCTCAGGCCGACCAAGTCCAGATGGCAGATCATCATCGTGGAGGATGCCGACCGCCTGAACATGTTCGCCGGCAACGCCCTCCTCAAGGCGATCGAGGAGCCCGGCGCCCGCACCGTGTGGATCCTGTGCGCACCGCACGCCGAGGACGTGCTGCCCACCATCCGCTCCCGTTCCCGTCACGTGAACCTGTCCACGCCGACCGCCGCCGAGGTCGCGGGCTTCCTGACCGACCGGTTCGAGGTCCCCGAGGCGCTGGCGGCTCACGCCGCCCGGGCGTCGCAGGGCCACATCGGCCGGGCCCGGGCGTTGGCGCTGGAGGAGGACACCCGCACCCGTCGGCGCGAGGTCGTCCGGCTCCCGGGTCGGCTCGTCGACCTGGGGTCGACGCTCAACGCCGCGGCCAACCTGGTCGACCTGGCAGGAGAGGAGGCCGAGCAGCAGACGCGTGCGACGCACGAGCGCGACCTGCGCGACCTCGAGATCCTTTACGGCGACGACCGGAAGGCCAAGTCGTCGCGCTCCTACCGTGCGGCCCTGGCCGAACTGGAGAAGAACCAGAAGGCCCGGGCGCGCCGTGCCGTCCTCGACGGGGTCGACCGCGCCCTGATGGACCTGCTCTCGGTCTACCGCGACGTGATCCTGCTCCAGACGAACGCCGGCGCCGCCCTGGTGAACGAGGAGGAGCGTCCCGACCTGGTCGAGCTCGCTCGCCGTACGACGGCCGAGGACAACCTGCGCCGCATCGATGCGGTGTATGCCGCTCGGGAGCAGATGATGGAGTTCAACACCCCGCCGCTGCTGGCCCTGGAGTCGATGATGGTGGCGCTCTCCTTGGACCCGACCCGATGAGGGCTCGTGTTGCCGCGGCTCTCGCCGCCCTGGTGCTGCTCGCCGGGTGCGGGGTCTTCGACTCGGGTCCGGAGCTCCCCGCCGAACCGCTCAGCCCCGGGTCGGCGTCGGCGACCGAGGCCCCCGAACCGGAGCTGGCGGACTTCTACTCCCAGCAGATCAGCTGGCGTGGCTGTCGTGACGGGCTCCAGTGCGGCACGCTCACGGTGCCGCTGGACTACGCGGACCCCGCGGGGGAGACGATCGAGCTCTCGCTGCTCAAGGTCCCCGCGACCCACGACGACCGGGTGGGTTCCCTGGTGGTCAACCCCGGTGGCCCGGGAGGCTCGGCCATCGAGTATGCCGCGAATGCCGAGACCTACTTCGGTGAGGAGATCCGCGCCGCCTTCGACATCGTGGGGGTCGACCCGCGGGGTGTCGGCACCAGCACGCCGATCGACTGCCTCGACGACGAGGCGTTGGACGAGTTCGTCGCCTTCGACCCCGATCCCGACAGTCTCGGGGAAGCACGCGAGGCATTGCAGCTGTTGCGCGACTTCGGCCAGGGCTGTCTCGACCTCTCCGGCGATCTCACCCGGCACGTGTCCACCGAGGAGGCGGCCCGCGACATGGACGTCCTGCGGGCGGCGTTGGGGGAGGACCGCCTGGCGTACTTCGGCGCGTCGTACGGCACCTTCCTGGGCGCGCAGTACGCCGACCTCTTCCCCGAGCGCGTGGGGAGGCTGGTGCTCGACGGGGCGCTGGACCCCTCCCTCTCCGCGATCGACCGCAGCCTGGTGCAGGCCGAGGGCTTCGAGACCGCGCTGCGCGCCTACGTGACGAACTGCGTGGACGACGGGGACTGCTTCCTCGGTGACTCGGTCGAGGACGGGCTGGCGAGGATCCGGCAGTTGCTGGACGAGACCGACGCGGCGCCGCTGCCGACGGGATCCGACCGCGACCTCACCCAGGGTCTGGCGGTCCTGGGCGTCTGGGCACCTCTCTACGACCAGCGCTCCTGGCCCGCGTTGGACGTGGGCCTGCAGGAGGCGTTCAGCGGCACCGGACGCACGCTGCTCAGCTTCGCCGACCAGTACGTCGGTCGTGGTCCCGACGGGTTCGCCGACAACTCCACCGAGGCGTTGTACGCCGTCAACTGCCTCGACGACAGTGAGGCGGTGCCGCTGCGACGGATCCCGCGGTTGGTCCCGCGGTTCGAGGAGGCGTCGCCGACCTTCGGGCGGATCTTCGCCTTCGGCCTGACCGCGTGCGGTTCGTGGCCGGTGCAGTCGGGCAAGGGCCCGGAGGCGTTGCGCGCCGAGGGAGCCGACCCAATTCTGGTCGTAGGGACAACAAGGGACCCGGCAACACCGTTGGCGTGGGCCGAGGCGCTGGCCGAGCAGTTGGAGTCCGGGGTGTTGGTGCGCCGTGACGGCGACGGCCACACCGGCTACAACGCAGGCAATTCCTGCGTGGACGACGTCGTGGAGCGCTACCTCGTCTCGGGCACTGTCCCTGAGGCCGATGTCGACTGCTGAGAGCGGGCTCACACCGAGATCGGCAGGCTTTGCCCTGCCTTAACCGCGCACAGCAATGCCCTTAGCGCCCCGCAGGGAAATCTCTTCCTCGTGATCCGGAGCCGCCGGATCCGCGAAGGAGGAAGCACATGAAGCGCGTCGCGATCGTCTCGCTCGCCTCGGTCGCCCTGGTGGCCGCAGCGGGTGCCACCGCTGTGGCGCTGACGTGGGACGACGAGAACACCCGGATCGGCACCTGCGCCGCCGGGGTCCCCTACGAGTTCACCGTCGAGCGTGACGACGACATCTCCGACCTGGTCGAGATCTCGTTCGAGGTCCGCACCGCCGAGGTCGGCGAGGTCTGGACCGTCAGCCTCACCCAGGACGGCGAGGAGATCCTCGCCGGCGAGCGCCTCACCGACGACGAGGCCGAACTCGACATCGACGCGGTCGCCCAGGACATCGACGGGGCGACGTACATCGTCACCGCCTCCTCGGAGTCCGGCACGACCTGCGACGTCTCGCTCACGCGCTGAGCGTGCCTCCTCCACCCTCACCCCTCACCCTGCAAGGAGAACCATCATGAACCGCATCCGTACCGCCCTCGCCGCCTCCTCCGTCGCTGCCGTCGCTCTGGGCGGTGTCGTGCTCGCCGCCGGTCCGGCCGCCGCCGACATCGAGCGCCGCGCGACCTGCGGGGGCGCGAAGGCCGAGCTCAGCGTCGACAAGGAGGGCAAGGGCTTCGAGGTCGACGCCGACCTGGACCGTGCCAAGCCCGGCTCGTCGTGGCGCATCAAGCTCCTGCACGACGGCAAGGTCTTCACCAACGTGGTGCGCACCGCCGACTACGAGGGCGACGTGGACGTCGAGCGCTACCGTGCCGACTCCGCCGGCAACGACACCTTCAAGCTCGTCGCCAAGAACCTGGACAGCGGCGCGTCCTGCACCCTGAAGATCACCACCAGCTGAACGCCCTCCTCCCCCCACCCTCGGCCCCGTGACCTGGTCCCCACGACTTAGGTCGCGGGGCCGAGGCGTACCTGGACCCGGGCGCCGCCCAGCGACGAGCGGCCGACACTGAGCGAACCGCCGGAGGCCTCCGCGGTGCGGGCCACGATCGCGAGGCCCAGACCCGTGGAGCCCGCAGCGCTCTCGCCGCGGCGGACGACGTCGACGCCGACCGGGAAACCTGGTCCGGCGTCCTCGACCACCAGGAGGACGCCGCCCCCCTGGTCGGCCGGGGCGTGCGCGAGACACACTTCGACGGCCGCGCCTTCGGGCGTGTGTGAGAAGACGTTGTCCATCAGCACGTCGAGCAGGGCGACCAGGTCGTCGGCGCTGGCCCGCACCGCGACCGCGCTGTCGGTGACGGGAAGCGTCAAGGTGAACGGCCGCCCCTGGTCGTCGGCGAGCGGTTCCCAGAAGCGGGTGCGTTCCGCGAGGACACCCACCGCAGCGGCGCCCGCGACCATGCCTTCTCGCTCGGAGCGTCGCGCCTCGCGGACGAGGGTGTCCACGGTCTGCTCGAGTTCGTCGAGGTCGGCGGAGAGCCGCTGCCGGTCCTCGGAGTCCGGTACGCGCTCGATCCGCAGCCGCAGGGCCGTCATCGGTGTGCGCAACCGGTGCGCCAGGTCGGCGACGCCCTCGCGTTCACGCACCAGCAGGACCTCCACGCGCTCCACCATCCGGTTCAACGCCGCCGCCAGGGCGCGGACCTCGGCCGGACCCTCGACCTCGGGTGCGGCGGGGTTGCGCTCGGTGCCGAGCTCCGCGGCGTACGACGCGAGGTCGTCGAGCGGGCGCACGAAGCTGCGGCCCAGGCGGTCGGCCAGCAGGACCGCCGCGCCCAGTAGCACCAGGGCGAGTGCGGCCAGCGCCAGGTAGGAGGGCAGCACACCCGCGCCGAGCCCCGGCTCGGCGACGTCCACCCGGATCACCGGGGTCTGCTCGGGTCCCACGCTGTTGAAGCCGAGGCTCACCGGCACCAGGATGCGGGCGCCGTCGGGGGTGTCGTCCACGCGCGCACGGCCGGTCTCGCGGGCCTCCCTCACGGCGTCGTCCTCGCCGGGGACCGGACCGACACCCTGGCCGTCGGGGTAGAGGACCGTCGTCAAGGTGCCGCCGTCACCGGAGTTGATCTGTTCGACGTAGACCGAGACGGTGCCCCGGTCCTGCGCCGAGACCACGGTCTCGGTGGCCTGCACCTCCAGAGCGGCACGGGCGAGCCGGTCCTCCAGCGCGTACTCCCGGATGAGGACGCCCATCGGCACCAGCAGGGCCAGCATCACCATCGACACGACGGCGGTGACGGTGACGACCAGCGCACGCCTCATGAGGGGCGCGGTTCCTCGGGGGCAGCGAGACGGACGCCGACGCCGCGCACGGTGTGGAGGTAGCGCGGTGCGGACGCGGTCTCGCCGAGCTTGCGGCGCAGCCAGGACAGGTGCACGTCGACGGTCTTGTCCGACCCGCCCCAGGCCTGTTGCCACACCTCGGTGAGCAGCTCCTTCTTGGTGACCACCGAACCCGCCCGCTCGGCGAGGTGCAGCAGGAGGTCGTACTCGCGCGGGGAGAGGTCCAGTTCGTCGCCGCCCAGCAGGGCCCGGCGAGCCGCGACATCGATGGTCAGGTCGCCGACCGTGACGACGCGGCGTGCCGAGGCCCCCTGGGAGGCGCGTCGCAGGACCGCGCGGATCCGCGCCTCCAGCTGTGCGGTGGTGAACGGCTTGACCACGTAGTCGTCGGCACCGGCGTTGAGCGCGGCGATCAGGCTGGGGTCGTCGTCGCGGGCGGTGGCGATGATGACAGGGACGTCGCTGACCGCGCGGATCATCGAGAGCACCTGCGTGCCGTCGACGTCGGGCAGGCCGAGGTCGAGCACGACCAGGTCGGGTCGGCTCTCGACCGCCAGGGTCAGGCCGCCCATCCCGGTCGGAGAGGACGCGACGGCGTACCCCTGCTCGTCCAGGGCGCGCATCAACAGGGACCGGATCCGGTCGTCGTCCTCGATGATCAGCAGGTGCGCCACAACCTGAACCGTAGTCGGACCGTGGTGCCGCTGGGACCACCCCCGGCAACGCCTTAGCCGCGCCTTAACCTCCTCTTGGTGATGCCTTGGGCGCGCGACGAGGAGAGTCAAGGAATCATGGGAGGCGTGGGTACGTCGCGCCGCCGCCTCGTCGGCTATCTCGCCGCCTGGTCCGGGGCCACGGTCCTGGCCATCACGGCCGGCCTGGTCGCGGTGAACGCGGTCGGCGACACGCTGCGCGACCGCGGGGTGCTCGGCGGCGACATCCTGCCCGACGTGCGCGAGGGCGGACCGCCGACGCCCGACCCGAACGCGACCGTCCGCCGCGCGCGGATCACCGAGGAGTTCGGTGCGTTCGTGGTGGAGTGCCAGGGCGCGTACGCCGTCGCCGTGGAGGCACTGCCCGACGAGGACGCCGGCTGGCGGACGGTGAGTTACGAGCCCGGCCCCGACGACGACGTGGACGCCGTCTTCAGTAACGGCAGCCGCTCGATCGACCTCGAGGTCTACTGCAACCGGGGCGAGCCGACCGTGGCCGAGATCGAACGGAACACGCTGCCGTCGGACTGAGTGGGTGCTGGCCCCGAGTGGGTTCGTGGGTTCGGTTCGCGCGGCCCAGCGGGCCTCCGTATACTCATCCGGCGTGGCCGCGCCGGGAGACCGGAGTCGGCCACGAGGCCGCCTTAGCTCAGTCGGTAGAGCGAATCACTCGTAATGATTAGGTCGTCGGTTCGATTCCGACAGGCGGCTCCCAAGAGGAGCCTCGTTGGCGAAAGCCGGTTGACGGGCGCCTCGGTCGATCTATCACTCGGTTCGTGCGCTCCGTTGAGCACGGAGCACGACGTCGTGCACGTGCAGTGCCTCGGTGGCCGCTCCGGGCGGACGACGGCGCTTGTCGCTGGTGTGGATGGCCCACCCCGGGGTGTCCTTGATCAGGGCGATGAAGTCCTCGATGTGGATGTAGGCGTCGGGGTCGAAGGGTCGGTGACGGTGTTGGGGGTCGCGCATCGCCTCGAGGTCGTGGCTGAGGACGATGAGGGTTCCGCCGGGGGCGACGGCGTCGAGGATGTTGCGCACGCTGCGCAGGTCGGGTGTGCGGGGGATCGAGGCGTAGCTGGCGGTCACCAGGTCGAAGGCCCCCGCCGGGTAGGGCTGGTAGGCGTTCGCGTCGGTGGTCTGACAGGTGACCGAGAGGCCGCGCCGGTCGGCTTCGGTGCGCAGGCGGTCCAAACCGGCGGTGGAGATGTCGGTCGCGGTGACGTTCCACCCCTGCTCGGCCAGCCAGAGTGCGTCGGCGCCCTCGCCAGCCCCGACGTCGAGGGCGTGGCCGGGCGTCAGCTCGGCCGTTTCGGCAACGAGTGAGCCGTTGGGGTTGCCGCTCCACACCGGGTCGCCGGAGTAGCGGTGGTCCCAGTCAACGGCGGTCCCGGAGGGTCGGGCGGCGCGGCGTACGTCCTCGTCGGCGAGGCTGAACGCGACGGCGCCGCCGACCCTGCTCCCGTGCGCGGCGGCCTGCAGCACTTGGTGGCTGGGGTCGGTGATGTTGCCGGCCGCGTAGATGCCCTTGGCGTTGGTGGCGCCGATCGCGTCCACGACGATGACCTCGCCGAGTCCGGTGGGGTGCGGCTCGACGGCCAACCCCAGAGCGTGGAACGGCTGCACGCGCGGGTGGAAGCGGGTGCCGACAGCGATGACGTCCGCGTCGATCCGGGACGCGTCGGCGAGTTCCAGCCCGCTCAGGCGGCCGTTGCCGTCGACGATGACCCGCCGAGCGATAGCCACCCGGACGTCGACGCCAGCTGCGCGCAAGGCCTCGACCTCGCTCTTGTCGACCGCTACGTCGTCGCCGTGGAGGAGGACCGTCAGGTGGGTGGTGAGCTGGCGGTAGAGCGGGGCGGTGTGGAGCCCCATCGGGTGGGTGACCAGCAGCACGATGCGCTGGTCGCGGATCTCGTAGCCATGGCAGAACGGGCAGTGGACCACGGTGTCTCCCCAGTGGTCGGCCAGGCCGTCCACCTCGGGCAACTCGTCGGTCAGGCCGGTGGCGACGATGACGCGGCGGGCGACGACGCTCGACCCCTCGGTGAGGTCGATCTGGAACCGTTCGCCGCTCCGGGTCAGCTCCTCTGCCTGCCCGTGGAGCACCTCGCCTCCGTAACTGCGGACTTCCGCACGCCCCGCAGCGATGAGGTCGGCGGGTGGCTGGCCGTCACGGCCGAGGAAGCTGTGCATGTGCGCGGCCGGGGCGTTGCGCGGCTCGCCGGAGTCGATGACGATCACGGACCGTCGTTGCCGGCCGAGTTGGAGGGCGGCTGCGAGACCGGCCGCCGATCCTCCGACAACGGCGACGTCGCAGTGTCGAACAACGGGCCGGACATCGGGGCGGGCTGCGGCGGGCGCGTGTTCGTGGCTCATGACAGCGACGCTAGACACCTCCGGCGATATACGCCAGACTCCTTGCACTATTCGCAAGGAGCCCGATGAGCCAGCCCGCCGATATCGAACGGACCGTCCGGACACGCCTGCGCAGCCTGCGCACCACACTCGGGCTCTCTTTGGACGACCTCGCCGAACGGACGAACCTGAGCCCTTCCACGATCAGCCGCATCGAGACCGGCAAGCGGTCGATCAGCTTGGACGTGCTGCTGCCGCTGGCGGCCGGACTCGAGGTCCCGCTGGAGGTGCTGCTGGAGGTGAGCAGCGACGACGACGTCGTTATCCGGCCCACTCCCAGCCGGATCGGGGGCCGTACCACCTGGATGCTGAGCCGACCCGGCAGCACGAAGACCGCGGTAAAGATGCTGATCGAGCCGACCGGCACGCGGGTGGAGCAACGCGTGCATCCAGGCCATGACTGGCTGTTCGTCCTGACCGGCCGCATCCTCCTCTCGCTCGGGGAGCGCGACATCGTCGTCGAGTCGGGCGAAGCGGCCGAGTTCGCCACCATGACACCGCACGCCTTCTCCGCGATCGACGGTCCGGCCGAAGTGCTGATGATCTTCGACCGTGACGGCCAGCAGGCACACATCCATCACCACGACACGGCGTGAGGGATCGCTTTGACTCAGGGTGGTTTCGAGACGGGCTCGTTCCTCGCCCTCCTCAACCACCGGCGTACACGCTGGTTGAGGAGCCGTGAGCTGAGGGCGGGTTCAAGGGGCTAACGCAACACCGTGTCTGAAGGTGCGGTGTTGTAATGGGTCGGCCTCCGTTCTCGAATGCGGTGTGGCGGGTGTTCTGGTCCGCGATCAGGTCTGGCGCACTGGTCGATGACGCGGCCGACCGTGCCGGCGTGTCGCGGCCGACCGCGTGGCGGCGGTATGGAGCATCTGGTGGGGTGATGCCGCAACTGCCTGACCTCGTCCCGCCGGCGAGCGGGGGCCGGCTGACCGCCGGTGAGCGTGAAGAGATCGCTCTGCTGCGTGCCCAGAAGCTCGGCGTCAATGAGATCGCCCGGCGCGTGGGGCGCCCAGCGTGCACGATCTCTCGAGAGCTCGACCGCAACGGGGCCGCCGGGGGTCGCTATCTGGCCAGCGTGGCCCAGCAACGCGCCGAGGCCAGAGCGCGTGAG
Organism: Marmoricola sp.; assembly: GCA_044224695.1. Lineage (GTDB taxonomy): Bacteria > Actinomycetota > Actinomycetes > Propionibacteriales > Nocardioidaceae > Marmoricola_A. Next base: position 180,621 of record JBGAJX010000004.1, read on the forward strand.
GCGGGGCTTCGGCCCTCCCCAGCCAAGCTCGCCACCCACCTGCGGCTACGGTCTGAGGTCCAGGAACGGTTGCGAACCAACCACAGCCCCGAGCAGATCGCGCGTCGGCTGCGGGAGGACTTCCCTGACGATCCGGAGATGTGGGTGTCGCACGAGACGATCTACCAGTCGATCTACATCCAGTCCCGTGGCGGTCTCAAACGCGAACTGGCCAAGCATCTACGCACCGGACGGGTGCTGCGGCAACCCCAGCGCCAGCCCGCGCACGAACCGCCCGGGTGGCCCGAATCAAAGACATGGTGATGATCAGCGAGCGTCCTGCCGAAGTCGAGGACCGCGCTGTCCCAGGGCACTGGGAGGGCGACCTGATCATGGGCGCGAACAACGCCTCAGCGATCGGGACCCTGGTCGAGCGGACCACGGGCTACCTGATCCTGCTCCACCTTCCCGAGGACCACAGCGCGCTGTCGCTGCAGAACGCGCTGCCGCCCGCCGTCGTGGCCCTGCCCGAAACCCTGCGTCGGACCCTGACCTGGGACCAGGGCACCGAGATGGCCAACCACGCCCAGATCACCGAGGCCACCGGCCTGGACATCTACTTCTGCGACCCGCACTCGCCCTGGCAACGGCCCAGCAACGAGAACACCAACGGACTCCTGCGCCAGTACTTCCCCAAAGGCACCGACCTGTCCTTCTGGGGACCCGGAGTCCTCGAGCAAGTCGCGATCGAGATGAACAACCGACCCCGCAAACGCCTCAACTGGCGAACCCCCGCCGAAGCGCTCGACAAACTACTATCCGAAGCCAACAACCCAGGTGTTGCGAACGCCGGTTGAATCCGCCGAGCGAGCGGCGTCTCGAAACCATCGTGCGGGCGACGCGGGTCTGTCCGAGAAACGGTGTAAGCGGCGGTTCTCATCTCAGTGGTCTTCAGCCTTCGGCATCCGGTCGCCGAAGGTGATCGCGAACGCATTGAGCGCGGGCTTCCAGCGCATCGTCCATCGTGTCTGACCGGTGCCCTTGGGGTCCAGCGACCTGACCACAAGGTAGAGGCACTTCAACGCGGCCTGCTCGGTGGGGAAGTGCCCCCGGACCGTCACGGCCCTGCGGAACCTGGCGTTCAGCGACTCGATCGCGTTCGTCGAGCAGATCACGGCCCGGATCTCGGCGTGGTAGTCCAGAAAGGGCACGAACTGCTCCCAGGCGTTGCGCCACAGCTGGCTGATCGCCGGGTAGGGCTTGCCCCACTTCTCCTCGAACTCCTCGAACGCCGCCCACGCGGCCTCCCTTGAGGGCGCCTTGTAGATGGGCTTGAGGTCGGTGGCGATCTGGCCCCAGTACTTTTTCGAGGCGTAGCGGAACGTCCCCCGGATCAGATGGATCACGCACGTCTGCACCACCGCCTCGGGGAACACCGCGCCGACGGAGTCGGGCAGTCCCTTGAGTCCGTCGCACACGACGAAGAAGACGTCGTCGACGCCGCGGTTCTTCAGCTCGGTGAGGACCTGCAGCCAGAACTTCGCGGACTCGCCGCCTCCAGTGCCGGCCCAGATCCCCAGGACGTCCTTGTGGCCGGCGAGGTCGACCCCGATCGCGGCGTAGAACGGTCGGTTCGCGACCTGCCCGTCGCGGACCTTGACGAAGATCGCGTCGATGAACACCGCGGCGTAGACCTTCTCCAGCGGCCGGGCCATCCATTCGGTCATCTCCCCCAACACCCGGTCGGTGATCCTCGAGATCGTGTCCTTCGACAGCGAGGCGCCGTAGATCTCCTCGAAGTGCGCCGACACCTCCCCAGTGGTCAGGCCCTTCGCGACCAGCGACAGCACGATCGTGTCCACGCCGCCCAGGCGCCGTTGACGCTTCTTCACGATCACCGGGTCGAAGGTCCCGTCGCGATCCCGTGGCACCTCGATCTCCAGTGGGCCGACGTTGTCGGTCAGCACCGTCTTGGAACGGGTGCCGTTGCGAGAGTTCCCGCTCCCACGCCCGACAGGGTCGTGCTTGTCGTAGCCGAGGTGCTCGGCCATCTCCTCGTCCAGGGCGGTCTCGATGACCGTCTTGGTCAAGGCCTGCAGCAGACCGGCAGGGCCGGTCATCGCGACCCCGCGGGCACGAGCCGAACGGACCAGCTCCCGCGCGATCGCCAACTCCTCAGCCGACGGCCCGGACAGACCCGCCAGCTGCGGCCCCTCCGCCGCGTCCAGCGCATCGCCCGGGTCAGTGATCGAGCCCGCAACCGCGGACTCCGCCAGCGAAGGCACCTCCACCTCGAGCGGTGGCTCAATGCGTAATGGGCTCACGCCCGTCAGTGTTTCGGTCATCAGCGACCCTTCCCCGCCAACCCTCAGGCCGGCGTGTCGAGCCACTTACACCGTTCTCCGGACAGTCCCGGCGACGCGGCCTATTGGCGTCGGATGAGTCGGTAGCTGCCGGTCTTCTGTTTGGTTAGGTGGTGTTTGCCGGAGTGGGCGAGGGTGTGGTGTCGGGGGCAGAGGAGGACACCCTCGCGAACGCTGGTGTCTCCGCCGCTGGCCCAGGGGGTGAGGTGGTGGGCGTCGGCCCAGTGCGACGGCCTGTCGCAGTGGTCGATCCCGCAGGTCCCGCCTTGCTCGACGGCGAGTGCGAGGCGTTGTGCGGTGGTGTGGAGGCGGCGTTTGCGACCGAGGTCGAGGGCTTCGCTGTCTCCGCCCAGCACTGCGGGGATGATTCCGGCGGCGCAGGCGAGGCGGCGGGCTTCGCCGGGTGAGAGCCGGTGGGTGGACCCGAGCAGGTCGGCGGGCTCCAGGCCGTCCTGGAGGGCATCCAGGGTCATCGTGACGATGACGGTGGCGTTCACCCCGCCGGTGGTGGGCAGTGTGGCGGGGTCGAGGGTTTCGATGAGGCGTACGAGG
>JBGAJX010000041.1:0-25881 GCA_044224695.1 Marmoricola sp.
GCAGCCCGCGTACTACACGCCGTCCGGCCTCACCGCCGAGGAGCTCGCCGAGCAGGACCGTGTGTACGGCGCGCTGACCGAGGCCACCCGCGCGCTCACCCTCGCCCAGCTCCAGACGCGCGTCGACCTGGCCGAGGCGGGCCCCGACGCCGACTACGTCCACTTCTCCCTCGAGGGAGACGTCACCCGTCTCGTCGACGCCGGGTTGGTCGCCGAGGACTGGAACGCCGGCGCGAACAAGGGCATCGTCTCCCAGTCGACCGTCGTCCTCGTCGTCCGCAAGGGCAACCCCAAGAACATCCAGGGCTGGGACGACATCGTGAAGCCCGGCGTCGGCATCGTCACGCCCAACCCGGGCTCCTCGGGCTCGGCGCGGTGGAACATCCTCGCCGCGTGGGGCCACGTGATCGCCACCGGCGGCAGCGAGGCCGACGCGGAGGCCTTCATGACGAAGTTCTTCGAGAACACCGTGGCCCTTCCCGGCAGCGGCCGCGACGCCACCACCGCCTTCACCCAGGGCAACGGCGACGTGCTGATCTCCTACGAGAACGAGGCGATCCTCGCCCGACAGAACGGCGAGGACTTCGACTACATCATTCCCGAGGAGACGCTGCTCATCGAGAACCCCGGGGCCGTCCTCGAGGACGCCGACCCCAAGGCCGAGGACTGGCTGGAGTACCTGCTGACCCCCGATGCGCAGACCGAGTTCGCGCTGAAGGGCTTCCGTCCCCTGGGTGACATCGACCCGGTCGAGGTCGAGGGCGCGAATGACCCGGCCGACCCGTTCCCGGCGGTGCCGACCCTGCTCACCATCGACGACGACTTCGGCGGTTGGCCCGAGGCCGCCTCGAAGTTCTTCGACGAGGAGAACGGCATCATCACCCTGATCCAGGCGGAGACGGGGAAGCAGTGACCATCACCGCTCCGCTTGCACCCGGGGGAGGAGCGCCCCCGGCTGGGGGGTCGGCGCAGAAGCGCCGGCCCCCGCGCCGCGCCCGTTCGCGCTCCACCCTGACCCCGGGCGCAGGCCTGGGGCTGGGGCTCGCCGTGACCTGGTTCAGCCTGCTGGTGCTCATCCCGCTGGCCGCCGTGGTCGCGACCACGGCCAGCGGCGGTTGGGACTCCTTCTGGGGCACCCTGACCAACGCCCAGACGTTCAACGCGGTCCGGCTCACGGTGACCCAGGCTGCCCTGGTCACCCTGGTCAACGTCGTGATGGGCACGGTGATCGCCTGGGTGCTGGTGCGCGACCGGTTCCCGGGCAAGAGCGTGCTCAACGTCCTCATCGACATCCCGTTCGCGCTCCCGACGATCGTCGCGGGCCTGGTGCTGCTCAGCCTCTACGGGCCCAACAGCCCGCTGGGGGTGAACGTGGCCAACACCGAGGCGTCGGTGACGCTCGCACTCGCGTTCGTCACGCTGCCCTTCGTGGTGCGCTCGGTCCAGCCGGTGCTCGAAGAACTGGAGGCCGACGTGGAGGAGGCCGCAGCCTCGCTCGGGGCCTCCCGCGCCACCACGTTCCGCCGGGTCATCCTGCCCAGCCTGACCCCGGCGATCGCCGCGGGCACCGCGCTGTCGTTCGCGCGCGGCATCAGCGAGTACGGCTCGCTGGTCCTGCTCAGCGGCAACCTGCCCAACCAGACCGAGGTGGCCTCGGTGCGCGTGCTCAGCTACATCGAGAACGGCAACTCGGCGGCCGCCGCCTCCGTGGCCACGATCCTGCTGGTCGTCGCGCTGGTCGTCATCATTCTTGTCGACGTGATCCAAAGGAGGGTGGCTCGCCGTGGTTGAGACTTCCACCCCGGTCCGGTGGGGACTTCGGCTCCTGGCGGTCGGCTACGTCTTCTTCCTGGTCGCCTGGCCCGTGTGGCTGGTCGTCCAGAACACCTTCGCCGACGGCACTGACGCACTCCAGGGGGCCTTCTCCGACCCGGCGGTCACCCATGCCCTGCAGATGACGGCGTACGTCGCGAGCGCGGCCGTGGTGATCAACCTGGTCTTCGGGGTGACGATCTCGCTGCTGCTGGTGCGTTACGAGTTCCCCGGAAAGCGGATGCTGTCGACCCTGATCGACATCCCTTTGTCCGTCTCCCCGATCGTCGTGGGACTGGCTCTGCTGCTGGTCTACAACAGTCGCGACGGATGGTTCGGAGCGCCGCTGGACGCCGCCGGGATCCAGATCGTCTTCGCCAGCCCGGCCATGATCATGGCCACCGTCTTCGTTGCACTGCCGCTGGTCATCCGCGAGGTCGTCCCAGTCCTTCAGGAGATCGGCGACGAGCAGGAGCAGGCCGCCCGGTCCCTGGGTGCCAGCGGCACCCAGACCTTCCGCCGGATCACCCTGCCCGCGATCAAGTGGGCCGTGGTGTACGGAGTCGTGCTGAGCCTGGCGCGATCCCTCGGCGAGTTCGGCGCGGTCAAGATCGTCTCCGGCAACGTCGTCCAAGCCACCCAGACGGCCACCCTCGCGGTGGAGCAGAAGTACCAGAACTTCGAGCAGGACACCGCCTACGCGGTGGCCTTCCTGCTCGCCTTCGCCTCGGTCGTCTGCATCGTCATCGTCTCCCTCCTGCGACCCAAGGAGTCAGCATGAGCATCGAAGTTCGCACCATCAGCAAGTACTTCGGGGACTTCGTCGCCCTGGACGACGTCTCCGTGTCCATCCCGACGGGACGCCTCACGGCGCTGCTGGGGCCGAGTGGTGGCGGAAAGTCGACCCTGCTGCGCATCATCGCGGGCTTGGAGTCCGCCGACGCCGGCTCCATCGAGATCGAGGGCGTCGACGCGACGCGGCTCCCGGCCCAGAAGCGGAACGTCGGCTTCGTCTTCCAGCACTACGCGGCCTTCAAGCACATGAGCGTGGCGAAGAACGTCGCGTTCGGCCTGGAGATCCGCAAGCGTCCCAAGGACGAGGTCGCCCACCGGGTCGACGAGCTCCTGCGCCTGGTGCACCTGCAGCAGTTCGCCCACCGGCTGCCCTCGCAGCTCTCGGGGGGTCAGCGCCAGCGGATGGCGCTCGCCCGGGCACTGGCCGTCGAGCCCAGCGTGCTTCTGCTCGACGAGCCGTTCGGGGCCCTGGACGCCAAGGTGCGCAAGGAACTGCGTGACTGGCTGCGCAAGCTTCACGACGAGGTCCACGTCACCACCGTCTTCGTCACGCACGACCAGGAGGAGGCCCTCGAGGTCTCCGACGAGATCGTGGTGATCAACGAGGGTCGCATCGAGCAGGTCGGGACGCCGGACCAGCTCTACGACGAGCCCGCCAACGAGTTCGTGATGAGCTTCCTGGGTGAGGTGACCACGCTCGGGGGGCAGCTCATCCGCCCGCACGACATCGAGCTCGTCGAGCACGACCGTGTGCTGGGCGCCGTCTCAGGCACCGTCGAGCGTGTGGTGCGGATCGGCTTCGAGGTCCGCGTGACGGTCGTCCCCGACGAGGGTGCGCCGTTCCAGGTCGTCCTCACCCGCGCCGAGGCGCGCTCGGCCGGCTTCGAGGCAGGGGCGCGCGTATGGGCGTACCCGACCGCGGGCGCCCAGCAGGTGCCGCTGATGGAGCGCAGCGCCTGAGCCCTGCACCAACGCTGCCCCCGTCCGGATCCCGGGCGGGGGCAGTGGCATGCGAAGGGGCATGAGAAGACCCCGTGCCGCCGGCTGGGAGGGACCGGCGGCACGGGGTGGGGCCCGGTGTGGGAGGTCACCGGTTCGCCCCCTCACGCCGTCGACGCCTCGCCACGCGGGCGAGCGCCGACGGTGGTGTGCGGGATCAGCGTGGCTGCCAGCTGAGCGCCCTGGACCCGGAGATCGGGGATCGCGCCGACCTCCCACTCCAGTCCCTTGCGCCCGGCCCCGAGGACGTGCAGCCGGCGATGAGCTGTGCCGTCCGCGTCGACCGGATGGCCTTCGCCGTCCAGGTCGACGCCGAGGCCGAGTCGGTGGAGACGCAGGACGCCACGGTCCAGCAGCGCGTCCACGAGGCGGTTCCATCCCCGGGTCGGCACCGGGGCCGGACCGGTGCAGTTCACGACGTGGCCCATCCGGGCCACCACGTCCTCGGTGAGGGCGTCGGTGCGCAGGAGACGCAGCCGGCCGGAAGCCAGGAGTCCGCGGGCGAAGACGTCGAGGTCGGGCGAGGTCCGGTGCCGGGCGATCTCCCAGGACCGGGCGTGCCGGTGCACGAACGCCTCCTGGTCGGCCTCGTCGAGGCGAGACCACAGGGTGTTCGCGCCGGCACGCAGCGAGTCGAAGGTGCGGCGCCAGTCGCCGGACTCGCTGAGCCGGGCCGACACCTCGGTCACCATGCCGTCCAGATCCGCCGCGGTGGGCAGGAACGTGTCGTGCAGTCCGGCGCCTCCGCGGCGGTGGGCCCGGGGGAGCAACCCGCGGCGCGAGACCGCGGTGAAGCGCGCCAGCGGCGCCGCGGCGTGCACGGCCGCGACGACGTCCAGCGCGGTGTGGCCGGTGCCGACCAGCAACACGTCCTGAGCGTTCTCGAGGCGCGCCGCCAGGTCGCAGTGCCACGGGTCCGCGACGTACCGCTCGCCGAGTCGCTCGTACTCGGGCAGCGGCCGCGGCGGCGGGGTCCCCAGCGCGAGCACGACCTCGTCGGCCAGCACCGACCATCCGTCCGAGAGCCGCACCTCCAGGGGCGTGTCGTCGCCGCGGTCGACCACGTCGGTCACCACCGCGCGCGTACGCCGCAGCGCGGATCCGGCCGGCACCTCGACGTCGTCGAGCAGGGCGGCCAGATAGCGGCCGTAGTGGTCGCGCCGGGGGAAGTCCGTCGGTTCCATGGGCGTCCCGACCGCGGCACTCCACCGCAGGAGATGGTCCGGGTCGCCGTCGACGGCGCTCAGCCGCCCCGCGAAGTTGTTGACCGTGTGCCACGGGTGGGTGGGTCGGTAGGCCAGGCCTGGTCCGATCTGCTGGGCGCGCTCGATCACGTGGACGTCGACCGGCGCCTCCTCAGTGGCCCGGGCGAGCAGATGCAGGGCCGCGAGGACGCCCGCCGCGCCTCCGCCCACGATCGCCACGCGGACCGGTCGCGGCCCGGGTTCGGGCTCGGCTGTCAACTGGCGCATGGGTCTCCTTCGCATCCGGTTCATCAGAAGTAAGTCTAGCGAGTTTATCTAGTTATGCGAGCGGGCGCGACGACTACGGTGAGACCCATGGAACCCGGCGTACGCGACAACACCCGCTCGATCGAGGCGGGAGTGGTCACCGACTTCTCCGACCGGATGAGCTACGGCGGCTATCTCGACCTGGCCACGCTGCTCGCGGCCCAGCGGCCGCTGAGCAGCCCCGAGCACCACGACGAACTGCTGTTCATCGTGCAGCATCAGACGACCGAGCTGTGGCTCAAGCTCGTGCTCCACGAGCTCACCAGCGCCTGCGCCCTGCTCGCGAACGACGAGCTGGGTCCGGCGTTGAAGCGGATCGCGCGCGTGAAGCACGTACAGCGGACGATGGCTGAGCAGTGGTCGGTCCTGGCGACGCTGACGCCGAGCGAGTACGCCGAGTTCCGCGGAGTGCTGGGCAATGCCAGCGGCTTCCAGTCCTACCAGTACCGTGCCGTCGAATTTAGTCTCGGTAACAAGAACGCAGCGATGGTCCGGGTCTTCGAGGGCGACCGGGACGCGCAGGACATCGTGCGTCGCGCCTTGGAGGCGCCGTCGCTCTATGACGAGTTCCTACGGCACCTGGCCCGCCACGGGTACGCCGTGCCGGCGGACATCCTCACACGCGACGTCACCAGGGCCTGGACCCCGCGCGGGGACCTCGTGCCCGTGTTCACCCAGGTGTACGCCGACCCGCAGGCGCACTGGGCGGTCTACGAGACCTGCGAGGAGCTGGTGGATCTGGAGGAGAACTTCCAGCTCTGGCGTTTCCGGCACCTCAAGACCGTCGAGCGCGTCATCGGGCTCAAGCCCGGGACCGGGGGGTCCAGCGGGGCGCCGTTCCTCCGGCGAGCGCTGGAGTTGACCTTCTTCCCCGAGCTGTACGCGGTCCGCACCACGTTGGGCCGAACCACCTGACCAGTGGGTCGAGAAACCCGACCAGTCGGCGGGAAGATGCGACCAGTGGGCGGGAAGATCTGACCAGTCGCCGGAAAGACGCGACCAGTCGGGCACAAGGCCCTGCCCGCGCGCCTCCACAACGCACAGGCAGGGCCTTGGCGGAGCCCGAGTCGGGCTCTGCGGCCGGGCCACCCCCCTGCGGGCTACCCGGTCACGACCTCAGCGGATCTGCTCCAGGAACTCCGCGACCTGCGTGCGCAGCTCGGTGGAGAGCCGGGAGAGCTCCAGGGACGCGCTGGTCATCTCGACCGCGCCGGTGCTGGTGGCCTCGGTGTCGGCGCCGATGGCGGCGACCTCCTCGCTCACCCCGGTGACCGCGGAGGCGGCCTGAGAGGTGGTCTGGCTGAGCTCGGAGGTGGTGAGCTTCTGCTCACCGACCGAGCCGGCGATCGCGGAGAGGTTCTCGCCCATGCCGCGGACCGCGCCCGCGATGGTCTCGATGGCCACCACGGCCGCCGAGGTCGCGGACTGGATCTCGCCGACCTGGGCCTCGATCCGCTCGGTGGCCTCCGAGGTCTGGGCGGCCAGGTTCTTGACCTCCGAGGCGACCACGGCGAAGCCCTTGCCGGACTCGCCGGCCCGAGCCGCCTCGATGGTGGCGTTGAGAGCGAGCAGCCGGGTCTGGCTGGCGACCTGGCTGATCAGGTTGACGATCTGGCCGATCTCGTGGCTGGCCTTGGACAGTCCGGCCACGGTCTCCTGAGCGGCTGAGGCCTCCTGGGCGGCCTCGGCGCCCATCCGGTTCGAGGAACTGGTCTGCTCCTCGATGACACCGACGGTGCTGACGAGCTCCTCGACCGCGGCCGCGGCCATGGTGACGGCGTCGGAGGCGGTCACCGCGTTGGTCGCGACGTTGCCGGCCCGGGCGGCGGTGCCCTCGGCGGTCTCGGCGAGCGTGCGGGAGGTGGCCTCCATCTCGTTGGCCGCCGCGGCGACCTGGTCCGAGAGACCGAGCACGGCGGACTCGAAGGCCGCTGCGAGCTCGTGGCGCGCCTGCTCCTGGGCGGCGAGCTGGTGGTGCGTGGCGGCCATCGCCGCGGTGGCGTCGTTGATCGTGCCGGCGCCCGCACGGAAGGACCCGAGCATGCCGCGGACCAGGAACTTGCGGAAGAACTTCGCCTCGCTGGCGAACTCCAGCGACGCCGAGGACTCCCGGACGTAGGCGTCGGTGAGGTCGAGCAGGTTGTTGAGGGCGCGGCGTACGGCGCGGAACTCGGGGGTCTCGCCGATCGGGGAGAGACGCGGCTCGAGGTCGCCCCGCGCGGCGGCCTCGCAGACCCGGGTGATCGCGGCCAGTGCGGCCTTGTAGTGCGCGACCTCCGCAGCGGCGTCGAGGTCGGCGTTGCTCTCCGTGGGGTTGAGTTCGAGCAGGGTCATGCCGCCACCTCCTGGGCGTCGAGGGACCAGACGAACTCGTCGTAGGAGAGTCCGGCGTCGGTCAGCGTGCGGGTGAGCAGATCGGTGCCTGCGGCGATGGCGGCGGGGGTGCTGGACTCGCGCCGCTCGGCGGCAAGCAGCGCGTTGTAGAGCGGCTCGACGCGGTCCATGGCAGCGCGGGACGGGGTCCGGCGGTTGGAGTGGTAGCCGACGATCGCGCCGGAGGCGTTGAAGGTCGGGGTGACGTGCGCGAGGACCCAGTAGTGGCCGCCGTCGGCGCTGAGGTTCACCACGTAGGCGAAGATCTCGTTGCCGCCGCTGATCCGGTCCCACAGCAGCCGGAACACCGAGCGGGGCATGTCGGGGTGGCGGATGATGTTGTGCGGCTGGCCGATGAGCTCGTCCTCGGTGTAGCCGCTGATGTCGACGAAGAGCTCGTTGACGTAGGTCAACAGTCCCTTCGGATCCGTCTTCGACACGATGATCTGGTCCTCGGCGAACGTCTTCTCGACGCCGGTGGGACGAACGGCCGTGGCTCGCACTCTTACCTCCCGATTGGCCCGCACACGCGGGATGTCTGAGGTCCCTATCGGGCGGCCTTCAGGAGTTGTGAGGGTTTCTTTGCTACTCGCTGTCGATATTCGCGGCCGCGGGGGTCCCACGCGGCGCCAGGCGCAGGCAGCACCCGCCGCCGACCGGGTCGATGTGGTCCAGGGCGACGACGTCCAGGGGATCCCGGGTCGGCATGGTGGCGACCAGCCCCTCGGCCAGACCGCGATGAAGCTGGCACACGACCTCGGGAGCCGCGAGCGCGAGCGGCCCGTAGGGACAGCGACCCATCGCGACCGTGGCAGCGCCGTCGGCGGCCACCTCCGCCTCGGGCTCGAACCCCTGGTCCCCGAAGACCCCGGTCAGGATCTCCAGCGTCGGCCGGTCACCGGCGTCGACCGCGATCTGCGGCCCGAGCGAGAGCCCCGCCTCCATGCCGGCCTCGTAGGGGCTGGCGCCCGTGCGGACCACGTCGACCAGAAGGGCGGCGAGGCGCTCGAAGGGGCTGGTCGCGCCCCAGGAGCCCAGCACCCCGGGGGCGCGGCGGTAGACCGAGCGCGGTCGTCCCGGCCCGTGCGCGGCTTCGCGGGCCTCGACGACCAGGTCGGCCGAGACGAGCTTGGCGAGATGCTGGCGTACGGCGGAGTGGTGCAGGCCCAGGTCGTCGGCGAGCTCGCGGACGCCCAGCGGCTCCTCCGCCCCCTCCACCAGACGAAAGATCCGGTGTCGGGTGGGGTCGCCCAGAGCGCGCGCCTGCCGCTGGAGCAGGTCGGTACGACGGGCCTCGGTCATGGGGTCAGCATGGCACTGTGCGCGGCATCCGGCGGGGCGGATGCCCGAACGCAGCCCCTGGAAGCCGGGACGTCAGGCCTTGCGCCCCGCGCCGAGGAGGCCGCTGAGCAGGGTGTTGGCGCGCTCAACGGCGCCGACGGCGGCTGTCGCGGCGGCCTGACCTGCGGAGCCGGCGAGGGCGGCCGCGTCGGCGCGCACCGACCCGGACGCCCGGGGTGTCTCAGCGGACGCGCTCGACGTGGCGGCCGGCGATGCGGCGGCCGGACGTGGCTCGGGCTCGGAGACGACCGGGGTGGAGTCGGTCACCTCGCCGCGCACCGTCGGACGAGCGGGCGCGACCGGCTTCGGAGTGGCGGCCCGGACGGCTGCCGTCGCGGCCGCGGTGGCCGACGCGGTCGCGTTCGCGGCGGCAGCGGCGGTGCCGGCCGCGGCGGCGGTGGCCGTGGGCACCAGCCGGTCGAGCAGTTCCTGCAGGGCGGGGCTGGGTGGCGGGGTGGTGGCTGCCGGCTTGGGGCGTTGGCTCTCGACGTAGGCCTGGTTGAGGTAGGTCAGCACCACCGGAGCCATGATGTTCAGGGCCTTGCGGGTCAGTGCCGTACCGACCGCCGCCACCGGGGGCGACCCGGCCAGCCGCAGCACCACGGCCTCGGTGTTCTGGCCGAAGACGTTGGCCACGATCTTGGCGCCCTCGACGGGGTTGAGCAGGTTGATGTCGAAGGTCGGGCCGACGACCTCACCCGGGTGCTGGCTGATCGCCTTGCTCAGCGACTCGGCACCGGCCGGGTCCTGGGCGTTCGCCTTCATCCCCACGAGCAGCGCGGGAAGCGTCAGTCGCAGGGTCGCCGTGGCGGTGTCCCCGTCCACCCCGAGCTCGGCCGCGATGCGGGCGATCGGGAGCTTGGCGAGGAGATCGTCGTTGCCTGGCACGCGATTGCCTTCCGTCAGCCGACGCGGGTCCGCGTCTGTCACCGTTATGAAGCGTACTGGCCGAACGGCGGCGTGCCAGGGGATCGCCGGGGACTCCGTCCGAGACCTCGCGCACAGCGAACGGCCCCCGCATCCTCAGCGGATGCGGGGGGCCGTCCTGGGCGCTACGGCGCGAAGCGTCAGCTGAGCTTCTTCTTCAGCGCGTCGGCGACGTCGCCGACCTTGTCCTTCGCGTCCTCGATCTTGTCCTTCAGACCGGCGGAGGCCTGGTCGGCCTGGCCCTCGGCCTTGAGACGGTCGTTGTCGGTGGCGGAACCTGCGGCCTCCTTGGCGCGGCCCTTCAGATCCTCGGCCTTGTTCGAGATGCGGTCGTCGATGCCCATGCTGTATCTCCTTCTTGCTCGAGGTTGCTTACGCGATGGAGATACCCCGCGGTAGGACGGGCCATGCCCGATCCGTCGTGTGACCTGGGTGACAGAGGTGAAGGCCCAGGGGTTTCCGTCGAGTCGGGGCTCAGAGGAAGAGGTCGACCGGGCGGGGTGCGCGGTCGTCGCCCGCGGGCACGGGCACCCGGGCGGGGGTGGGAGCGCCCTGCGAGAAGGCGGCCACGCTGGCGACGAGGACGGCGATGATCAGCAGTGCCGGGAGCAGCAGGCCGGTGGTGTCCATGAGATCCGTCTCCTCGTCGTGGCCACCGTCCGTGGTGGCGTCGTACGAGGACTAACGAGAAGCGGACATATCGGTTACGGCTGGGGTTGGTCCCCGTGCGGCTGCTGCGGCGGGTAGGGCGACTGCGGCGGGTACTGCTGCGGGGGATAGGGCTGCTGGCCGTACGGCGGCTGGGCCCCCGGGGGTTGGCCGTACTGGGGTTGCCCGTACGGGGGCTGGCCGTAGGTGGGCGGGGGAGTCGTGCTGCTGCCGCCGCCGGTGAGCAGGCCCATGGTCACCCATTGGAGGCCGAAGGAGACCGGGGCGACGAAGGGACCCACGAACAGCCCGCCCACGAGGACGACGAACGCATTGACCAGGGCGCCGACCAGCGAGGCCAGGTAGGCGCGGGGAGCGCCCTTGCGTCGCAGGTAGGCGCCGACCACCACGATCGAGGCCGCCCAGACCACGAACAGCAGGAGCAGCGCTCCCGCGAGAGCGAGCCCGAAGCCGCTGATGAAGCCGTCGGGCAGGGCGTCGCCGAGCTGGTCGATCGTCTCCTCCCCGGTCAGGGTCGGGTCGGAGAGGATCGCCTCGATCCGGTCGAGGTCGTAGTCGAAGCTGAAGAAGGCGACCACGACGACGATCACGGCCACGATGCCCGCGACCAGATCCATCAGGAACGCGATCAGCGTGCCGATGCCGGTGGCGAACCACGGCGAGTACGCCTTCGGGGGTGTTGGCGGGTAGGACATGCGGACTCCTGCGGGGTGGCGGATGCCGTGATCGTACGGCGACTCAGGGGCGAGGCCCGAAGGCCACGTCGGCGGCCAGCGCGGCCACGGCGGCGAAGCGCACGTCCGGTTCGGGCAGGGTGCCTGGGCCGTAGTGCTCGAACACCTCGGCCGAGATCGAACCGAGCACCATCTCCCAGGCGGCCAGCCCGCGCACCAGGGCCTCGGGGTGCGGTGGCCCGTCGGGGCGCGCGAAGAAGGGGTTGGTCTCGGTCACGGGGCGCAGCGCCTCGGTGGCCGCCTCCAGGGCCGCCCGGTCGCCGGTGGCTGCCCGGGGCGCCTTCTCGGTGAGCAGCGAGACCAGGCGAGCCGGCACGCGGGTGCCGGCCGCCAGCGTGCGTTCGGCCGGGGCGTCGTAGTCGGGGACCGGCGAGCCGTAGATCAGGGCGTAGTCGTGCGGATGCTCGCGCGCCCATCGGCGTACGGCGTGGGCCAGGGTCACGAAGCGGGCCCGCCGGCTGCCATCGGTGACCTCCTCCAGGGCGAGGTCGACGACGTCGCCGAGGTCGTCGTAGGCCGCCACGATCAGCAGGGTGAGCAGGTCGTCGCGGTTGGCGACATAGCGGTAGAGCGCGGAGGAGACCATGCCGAGCTCGCGAGCCACGGCGCGCAGGGACAGTGCCGCGGCGCCCACCTCGGCCAGGTGGGCGCGCCCGACCCGGACGATGTCGGCCTCGACGGCAGCGCGGTGACGTGCGCGGACTCCTGGTGTGCTCACGCGCCGATCATGGCAGAAGTGAGAGCGGGGGTCACTAAAGAGAGCAGTGATCTTGCTTTTGCCGGCACAGCGTGTTCTCCTAAAGAGAGAGCAGTGATCTCGATTTCAGGAGGAACCATGGGCAGGCACGTGATCGTGGGCGCGGGCGGCATCGGCCGCGGCATCGCCGAGGAACTGGTCGGGCGAGGGGAAGAGGTGGTGCTCGCGGCCAGGTCAGGGGTGAGCGACGCGCCCGGGGGCGTGCGCCCTGCCAGGGTCGACGCCGCAGATGCCGAGGCGCTCACCGCGCTCGCCCGGGGAGCCGACACCCTGGTGAACGCGATGAACCCGGCGAGCTACACGGCCTGGGAGCGGGAGTGGCCACCCCTGGCGGCCGCCCTCCTCCGGGCGGCGGAGCGCACCGGCGCGGGGCTGCTCACCGTCTCCAACCTGTACGGCTACGGGCGGGTGGACGCGCCGATGACCGAGGACACGCCGCTGGCGCCGGCAGGGCACAAGGGCGCGCTCCGGGCCCGGATGTGGCTCGACGCGCTGGCGGCGCACGAGGACGGCCGGATCCGGGCCGCCGAGGTGCGGCCGTCGGACTACTTCGGTCCCGGGGCGCGGGCGCAGACGTCGGTCCTCAACGACCTGGTGCTGCGCCGCGCCGTGCGGGGACGGTCGGTGATCCTGCCCTTCGGAGACCCCGACGCGCCGCACTCGTGGACCTTCCAGCCCGACGTGGCGCGCCTGGTCGCCGTCCTCGCGCTGGATGAGCGGTCGTGGGGGCGTGCGTGGCACGTTCCCTCGCCCGCGCCGCTGTCGATGCGGCAGGTCGTCGCCGAGGTCGCCCGCCTCACTGGCGGACGGGAGGTCCGGATCCGCCGGCTCCCTGGCGCGGTCCGGGGTGCCCTGCGCGTGCTGCCGCTGGTGCGGGAGTTCGACGAGACCAGCCACCAGTTCGAGCGGCCCTACGTGCTCGACGCCTCCGCGGCCGAGGCGACCTTCGGGGTGACGGCCACCCCGTTCGAGCCGGCCCTGAAGCAGACGCTCGCCGCCTGGTGACCCGGCCCGGCTACGGACATGCCCCCAGCGAGGGCCCGAACCCCTGGCCCTGCTCCACCCAGCAACCGGGGACGGACGTCGCGTTGCGGGTCAGGGTGGTGCCGTCCAGCGCCCACCGGAGGACCTGCAGGGGCGCCGGGGCGATCAGGTCGTCGCCGGCGAAGCGGTAGGAGAGGACGCCGTCGGCGGTGAGGATCGTCTGCCAGGTGTCGGTCCCGCCGGCGGAGGTCAGCTCCAACGCGGTGCCGTCGGCGTCCTTGGCGGCAACGGCGGACAGGAGCCCGTCGCGCACCACGAACACCTGCTGCCGGGCGTACTCCCCGCCGCCGGAGAGCACGACCGGCTCGGAGGCTCCGTTGCCGTCGAGGTCGATCGGATCGGAGAGGCCGGAGTCCAGGTCGTTCTCCCAGGAGATGCTCGTGGCGCCACCGCCGCTGCGGTCGAGCACCAGGCGCTGGTCGCCCGGTTCGCCCGGGGGTGGCGCCAGCAGAGTCAGCCGATCGGGCGCCCCGTCGCCGTCCACGTCGGCGCGGCGGGTGTCGATCACGGCGAGCGCGGTCGCATCGGTGACCACCTGCGCCTGTGCCACGTCGTCCACGATCCGTCCGTCGTCGCAGTACGGCGCACGCACCTCGATCGTGTGGATCCCGGGCCCGGCGACCCGCACCAGGAACGGTTCCTGGTCCAGGTAGGCCCGGGCGTACTCCAGCACAGGCTCACCGGCCCGGCACTCCACCGCACCGCCGTCGGAGCCGGTGACCGGCTCGCCGTCGACGCTCACCTCGGTGTTGCGCGGTCCGGCATAGTCCACCGGGGCTCCCGTGGTCGCGTCGACGTAGGCGGTCGAGGCGCCGGAAACGGCGAACGAGATCTGGACGTGGTCGGGGCCGACCGGTTCGGCGCGGACGTCGATCCGCTGCCCCACGCTCTCGGTGGGCGTGGTGACCGGGGGGGCCTGATCGGCCCGGAGCGCGCCCTGCCAGACGCCGCCGCCGGCGAGCAGCGCGACAGCCGCGACCCCGGCCATCGCGGCGGCCCGGCGCTGCCGGTTGCGCCGGACGCGGTGACGGATGCCGGGCATCCGGTCGCCGGTGGTGTCGAGGTCGGCCAGCGCTGCCAACCGGTCGAGCTGGTCGGCCAGGGGGTCCCGGGTCGGCTCACTCATCGCCGTCTCCTTCCTGCCCCCGCGTCGTCGTGGTCGTCGTGTCGGTGTCCATCAGCGCGGTCCGGAGTCGGGCGAGCGCTTTGCTGGTGGTGCTCTTCACCGTGCCGACGCTGCACCCCATCAGGGCGGCGGTGTCAGCCTCGGACAGGTCGCACCAGTGGCGCAGCACCACCGCCGTCCGCTGCCGGTCCGGAAGGGTCCGCAAGGCCTCGAGCAGGGCCTGGCTCTCCGCCACCGCCAGGCCGTGGTCGGGGGTCGTGGCGAACTCGGGCACGTCGGCGTACGCCCGCTCCCGGTTGCGACTGCGCCGCCACCAGGAGGTGCGCTGGGAGACCATGACCCGGCGCAGGTAGGAGTCGGGTGAGTCGTAGCGGCGCACCTTGCCCCAGTACGGGTAGAGCCGCGCGTACGAGGCCTGCAGCAGGTCCTCGGCCGCATGCAGGTCGCCGGTCAGCAGGAACGCCAGGCGCTTGTGCCGGGTCGCGCTCGCCCGCACGTACGCCTCGAAGTCGAGCGCGACCGCGTCGTCGCCGCCGTCGTCCCCGCCGTCGTCCCTGCCCGCCGGGACCGTCGCGGACCTGCGGCCGGTCGCCGCGCTGCTGTCCATGTGGTCGTACACGCAGACGGCGTTACCCGGGTTGCCTCCGGGACAGACCTATGGAACGAGCGCGTTCTCCGGGACGCGGGTCAGCGTCGCACGGACTCCTGGTAGCGCCCCGACCGGCCCAGCAGCGCACCACAGCCGAAGAGCGCCGCGCCGACCAGGAACAGATCCAGCGGGAAGTTGCCCGAGGAGACGAACGCGCCGATCGAGAGCGCGACGACGGTCGCCGCGAGCAGGAACGCACACGCGGCGAGCGCGCCCAGCAGGTGGGCGACGGCGTTGTTCAGGTCTCGCTTGGTCACCGGGTCCGAGTCGGTCACGCGTCCGCCTTGCGGCGGCAACGGAACGACACGCGCGTGCCGTCGGCGTACTGGGTGACCGCTCCGGCGTTGGGGTGCTCGGCCAGGAGGGCCTCCCAGTCGGTGCGCTGGTCGAGCTCGTAGCCGGCTGCGTCCAGCATGAGCAGCACCGCCGCCTCCGACGGGGTGGCGCTGATGTTGCGCTTGCCGAGGGTGTAGCGGTCGCGGATCGCCAGCGCCTGGTTGCCGATGCCCTCGCTGTGCATCTCCACGATCGGGCGGTCCCCGGGGATGACCCGGGTGTCGACCAGCACGTACTCCGCGCCGGTGCTGGCGATGCCGGAGAAGAGCTCCACGTAGCGCGCCGTGTGGTAGAGGAAGCCGAAGCACATCACCACCTCGGCGACGATCTCCGGGCGGTGGATGCGCTGGTGGACGTCGCCGCGCACGAACCGGTAGCGGTCCGGGGAGACTCCCTTGGTGCGCAGAGTCTCCCGCGCGTTCAGCACGAGGCTGCGGCGACCCTCGATGCCGATCACGTGGGAGGCGCCGGCCTCGAGCGCGGCGAACGACCAGCGTCCGTCGTGGCTGGCGATGTCGACCACCGACCGGCCCTTGAGCACGTCGGCGTTCTGCTCGATCAGCGCCACGTGGCGCAGGTTGAGCCGATCGAGCTGGTTGGCCGTCGTGCTGGTCTCGAGGAACTCGGGGTGGTCGTCGAAGAACATGGCCGCCATTCAACGCCTCCGATGCGGGCGGGCACCAGTGCCGCGCCCGCGGCCGCGAAAAAAGGCCGTCAGATCAGGGTTGAGCGACCGTGGTCAGGGGTACGTCCAGGTGGCGGCCCGGGGCCGCCGAGCGTGCCCGGATCGCGCCCGGCAGACAGCCCCGGGCCGCGCCCACCTTCGCCAGCCCGCGCAGGTCCCCGGCCTCGAGCCGGGCCGGACCGGCCAGGATCGCCGGGAACATGATCTGCGAGCGGGCGCCGACGTGGTCGAGGTTCATCACGTGGCCGATCTCGTGGATCATCACGCCGCCCCAGGTGCTCTTCTTGCCCGAGAAGCCCTTGACCAGCTGGTTCTTGGCCGAGGAGTCGAGGATGACGAAGCCGCTCATGATCTCGCTGTTGTCGACGTCGACCCAGCGGTAGGAGTTGCCACCGAAGCCCACCACGGAGCCGCCCAACTGGGGGACCCGGGCAGGTCCGGCCCAGGCCACGGTGATGTCCGTGGACGGGTCTCCGACGAAGTTGGCCGGGACCACGTTCGTGGAGCCCTCGTAGACGAACCGGAGCCCGGTGGCGAACCCGACCAGCCGGAAGGCCTTCTTGATGTGCTTCAGCGACCCGGCGTAGCCGCCGGTGGTCCGCACCTTGTAGCCGATCGGGGTGCAGGGGTTCCACCGGGTGTTCGCGTCGCTGAAGTAGTCGTGCTGCCCGGGCAGGCCCTGGGGGGAGTAGCCGGGCACGACGCGCACGGTGACCGGGGTGCTGGTGACCGAGGCGGCCGGGTCCGCGGCGTCGGGGTTGGTGACCACGGCGCGGAACCGGTGCTGGGAGTACCACCGGGTCGGCAGCGGGAGGCTCCAGGCCCCCGCGGCGTCGGTGACGGCCGAGCGGATCGGCACCCACCCGGTGGCGTCCTGGTGCTGCAGCGTCACGGCGTACCCGGCTCCGGCCGGTGCCACCACACCGGAGAGCGTGATCGCCGCCCCCGGAACACCGGAGGGCTTGGAGGTGCGCAGCGTTGCGGTGGCAGGCGGCTCCTCCACCTCCGCGGCCGCCGCCCCGGAGACGACGGGCCCCGACGCCAGAGCCCCGACCAGGGCGAGTGGGGTCAGCAGGGCGGCGAGGGAACCGGTACGGCGCAGGCGCATCATCCGATCATTCCTCCTGATCGCGGAATCGTCTGCCCCTCGGACTTGTTCTGGACACAGACCCCGAGGAGGACAGATGGAAGGCGACGCCCCTGAGTCGTTGGTCTCCGGGCCGGACGTGGCCGAGGAGTACGCCGACCTGGTCGACCTGGAGAAGGCACGCGGAGGCTGCTGCGGCATGCCGGCGCCGGTGGCCGTCGACCTGGGCGCGGTGCTGCCGTCGTTGGCGGCGTTCAGTGAGGCCGACGACGACTGAGGTGCGCGACCGGGTGTGGCCGGGGCCGTCGGTCGTCGGTGGGCCCCCAGGGGATCGAACCCTGAACCCGCGGATTAAAAGTCCGCTGCTCTGCCGGTTGAGCTAGAGGCCCGTACCGGAGCAGAGTAGCGAAGCACAGGGGATGGACAGGGGGCCCATGGGCGGCGACGTCGGCGAGCAGGCCCGTAGCGCGGGCGCCCGGGCCCGTCGCAGCACGTTCGTCGAGGGGCTGGTGCGGCTCGGCGTCGCGTCGTACGGGCTGGTGCACCTGGTGATCGCCTGGCTGGCCCTGCGCTTGGCGTTCGGTGAGCGCGAGGGCCGGGCCAGCGGCAGCGGGGCGTTGCGGGAGGTCGCGCAGCAGCCCACCGGGGACGTGCTGCTCTGGGCTGTCGCGGCCGGGCTCGGCGCGTTGGTCGTGTGGCAGGTGCTGGAGATCCTGGTCGACGACGGTGACAGCGGGGGCTCGAACGACGGGGCTGACGCGGCCCGACGGTGGGGCACCCGCGGGAAGCACGCGTTGCGGGCCGTCGCATACGGCACGCTCGCCTGGAGCTCCGCCACGCTCGCGGCCGGGTCGGCCCGGGGGTCCGGAGGCGGCGGCACCGACACCCTCACCGGACGCCTGATGGCGCAGCCCTTCGGTCCCGTCCTGGTGGGCGCAGTGGGTGTCGGCGTGATCGCCGGGGGGTGCGTGAACGTGGCGAAGGGGCTCACCGACGGCTTCGAGAAGCACCTCGACCTCGATGGCGCACCCGCCCCGGTGGAGTCGGGCCTGCGCTGGTCCGGACGCGCCGGCTACGCCGCCCGCGGCATCGCGGTCATGGTCATCGGGGGCTTGTTCCTGTGGGCGGCGGTGACGCACGACTCGGAGAAGTCGGGCGGACTCGACCAGGCGCTGACCCGGTTGTTGCAGGCCCCGGCTGGTCCGGTCCTGGTCTGCCTGGTGGCCGCAGGCTTCGCCGGCTTCGGGATCTTCTGCCTCGGCTGGGCGGCCCGTTTCCGTCGGTGACGACGCCTCCCGCTGGTCGGACCGCTCGCGGTCCAGCGACTCCAGACGGCCGATCTGTTCAGGCGACAGCGCGGAAGGAGCTGGCGACGAACCCGGTCTGTCCGGCGGGCCGGGTCGAGTGGACGGCGAACGACATCGGCACGAATCCCGCGACGGGGGCGGCCGTGGCGTTGGCCTGGGCGATGACGAGTGCCTGCTTGTAGGCGGCGATCACGGCCACCGTGACCTGTCGCCCGGCGTCCCCGGCGACGTCGGGGTGGACCTGGCGGACCCGGGTGCGGAACGCCAACTTCACCTCGGCGGGGGTGGCGGTCTCGTCCAGTCCCAGGGTGGTGAAGGGGTTCATCTCGGGCTCCTCGCGTCCGTGCGGTGGTGCCCGGATCAACGAGGTGCTGCGAGGTGGGTGAGGGTCGAGGCGACGAAATGATCTGTTTGGGTGGAATTGCTGGGAGAGGCGTAACCCAGCTCGCCTCCGATCGTGCGGATCAGGATTCGAGCTGGTCCGCCCGCTCCCGGTCCAGCGTGTCCAGGGACCGGGCCGTGGTCGCCTGCTGTTCGGCCAGCCAGGGTCGGAGCCGCCCCAGCCACTCCGCGACCCCGGTGAGCCGCTCGTCGGCCTCCACGACGCGCCGGCGTACCGCCCAGTCGCTGAAGATGTTGTCGAACCATACGTCGAAGACCCGGACGAAGTCGTCGACCTCGACCGAGCGCACCAGATCGGTGGAGATCTGCAGGTCGTTCAGTTCGCGTCGCAGCACCCCGATCGAGTGCTCGGACTGGCGGAGCAGGTCGCGCGACTGGTTGAGCCGGTCGTACTTCATCATGTCGGTGATCAGCCCGCCACCGCCGAAGGTGTCCCACTCCGACCACGAACGTGCCGACCCCACCGCGTCGCGGGCCAGCGTGACCACCTGGTCCGCGTGGACGGCCGCGGCGGACGCCTCGTCGTACTCCTTCAACCGGGCCAGGAGGGTGCCGCGCTCCTCCGCGATCGCGGCCAGCCGGGAGGCCGACGGGTGGCCCTGCGCCGCGAGCCAGGCCTCCTTCTGGGCCAGCGCGGCCTCGAGTTCGGCGGCGATCGCGGGTCCCTCGGCGAGACGCGCCTCGATCCGGCCGAGGTCGGCCAGCGCGGCGTCGTACCGGGCCTGGGCGTCGGCAGCCACGTAGCGAGCGGCTTCGGCCTCCGCGCGCTCGCGGTCGAGATCGCCCGCTCGGGACCCCTTGAGCGCCGCCCAGACCCGGGTCAACGACACCGTCTCCAGGTCCGCGACCTCGGCCTGCTCCTCGGTCAGCCGGGCCACCGCGAGCTGGACCTCGCCCCGCAGCCGCTCGCAGTGCTCCCGCGCGCTGATCGCGAGCGCCTGCTGGTGGCGGTGCTCCTCCTGAGCTGCGAACGCTGCAGCGAGTCGTGCGGTGACCTGCTGCGAGGTCAGGTCGTCGTGCATGCGGTCCCCCTGGTGAGCGCGAGCCTCGTGGTCGAGAGCAGAGCATCGTCGCACGGCGGTGGACTTGCGCTCCGCACTAGCCTGACGGCCATGACTGACAACGCTCGCCAGAACGTCACCTTCGCCAGCAACGGCCACCAGGCCCACGGCTACCTCGCGGTCCCCGAGAGCGGAAGCGGCCCGGGCGTCGTGGTGATCCAGGAGTGGTGGGGCCTCGACGACCACGTCGCCGACATCTGCGACCGGCTCGCCGCCGAGGGCTTCGTCGCACTCGCCCCCGACCTGTACGGCGGCAAGGTCACCCACTCCTCCGACCAGGCCGGTGAGTGGATGATGGCGCTGCCGGTCGAGCAGGCCGCCAAGGACCTCTCCGGTGCGGTCGACTATCTGCTCGCGCACGACGCCGTCACCTCGGCCACCGTCGGCACGGTCGGGTTCTGCATGGGCGGCGGGTTCGTCCTCCTGCTCGCCAAGGAGAAGGGCGACCAGGTCTCGGCGGCCGTCCCCTTCTACGGCGTCGGCCCCGCGGTCCCGAACACCTACGAGGGACTGACCGCCGCCGTCCAGGGTCACTACGCGGAGAACGACGGCTTCTACCCGGTGGACCAGGCCCGCGCCCAGGAGGAGCAGATCCGCACCGAGACCGGCGCCGAGGTCGAGTTCTTCTACTACCCGGCCGGGCACGCCTTCCACAACGACGAGAACAAGGCCGGAAACTACGACGCTGCGTGCGCCGAACAGGCGTGGACGAGGACGCTCGAGTTCCTGCGCGACCGCGTGCGCTGAGGGCCCCGGAACAGGACGAAGGGGCGGCCCGTCCCCCGCGGCGGTCGCCCCTCGTCGGCCGGGTCCCGAGGGACGCGGCTGTTTACCAAGTGTACGCGAATGTTTCCGGTGCTCAGTTC
The DNA here is from genome assembly GCA_044224695.1 of Marmoricola sp. Classification (GTDB taxonomy): domain Bacteria; phylum Actinomycetota; class Actinomycetes; order Propionibacteriales; family Nocardioidaceae; genus Marmoricola_A. The sequence continues at coordinate 20,482 of JBGAJX010000041.1, forward strand.
TGCGTGCCGCCGTAGGCTTCCGTGGTGAGTGAAACCTTCCTCGTCGGGGATGTGCCTCCCGCGGCGCGGCGCAGCGCCGACGAGGTCCGCACCAATCAGCGGCAGCGCCTGCTGCGCGCGATGGTCGAGGTCACCGCACGGCTGGGTTATCGCCACGTCACGGTCGCGGATGTGACGGCGCAGGCGGGGGTCTCGCGCAAGACCTTCTACGAGCACTTCGAGAACCGTGACGCCTGTCTGCTGGCCTGCCTGCAGGCGGCGGCCGGTCTGGTGACCGAGCACCTGTCCGCCGCGACCGCCCAGGAGGAGCACCCCGCCCGGGCGCTCGCCGCGCTGGTCGACTCCTACTTCAGTCTGGTCCGGGACCAGCCCGCGCTCGCGCGCACCGTCCTGGTGGAGTCGTTCGCCCTCGGGCCGGCTGTTGCACGGGTGCGTCGGGAGGCGCAGGACTCGGCGGCCGCGACGGTCCGGCTGATCCATCGGTCGGCCCGCGAGCAGGGGCTGACCACGACCGACCTGAACCCCTTCGACGCCCGCGTGCTGGTGGCTGCCGCCTCGTCCCTGGCGATGCTGCGCGCCGCGGACTCCGAGGTGGACGACCTCGACGAGATGCAGGCGGGGCTCCGGGACTATGCGTTCCGGCTGCTGGGGTTGGCTCCGCCGGAGGCCTGAGTCGGCTCGAGGACTTCGTCCAGCGGCACCGCACGCGTGGTGGTGCGGGGGAGGCGCGGGTCGTCGTACAGCACGATGCTCACGCGCTGCGGCGACAGCGTGACCCGGCAGGCCTCGTCGGCGAGGATTGCGCGCAGGGCGGAGAGCTCGTCGGCGTCGGCGCCACCGGGGAGCTCCCCGATGACCATGTGGGCATCGGGGTCGGTAGCCCCTTCGGTCAACGGGTAGCGGTGGCGGACGCCGTGGTTCTCCCAGCGCCGCCGGAGCTCGTCCAGCCGGCCGCTGGGCGCGCCGTCGACCAGCGGCCAGCCGATCAACACGATCTGGTCGCGGTGCAGCACGAGGCTGCGCTCGACGAGCGTCAGACCGCGGCTGGTCAGCGACGTCGGCAGGCGCGCGTAGCCGCCGTACTGCAGGGTGAGGCCCCCGCCCAGGTCGGCGCGCAGCGCACGCAGCAACCCGAGTACGTCGACGCGCGGGCTCTGGAGCAGGCCCTCGAGCTCGGCGCCACGGATCAGCGGCTCGGCCGCGTCCAGGCCGATCAACGTGGTGTGGAGGGTGTCGGCCGGCCGAGGCCGGAACCGCTCACCCCACTGCCGGTGGCACCCCTGTTGGAGGCGCGCCACGAAGTGTTCCAGGTCGGTCCCGGGGGCCGCGCCGAAGAGGGCCACGATCGCCGCGTGCCGCGACGAGGTGGGTGCGTCACTCATGCGTCGCCCTTTCCGTCGTCGGGGCCTTTCGGTCGTCGGGCCAGGCTAGGGGGTCCGCCAGGTCGGGGACTCGTGAGGCTGATGTGGCCTCAGGGGAGACTGAGGTCCCGCTGGTGTGGACCACTAGTCCCTAGTCGGGCAAAAGTTCCACCAACGGTCGGATTCGTCAGACATCACGCGCTATTCCCGCTGAAACTAGACATTCAGGCACCACTCGGAGGCCTGACGGTCCGGGGAGGGAGCGCGGGATGGCAAGCGGTCTGGCAGCGCGGCTGGTCACCAGGTCGACGGCGCAGCGGACCTTCGTCCCGGCGACGTACGCGAAGACCACGGTGCCCACCGACCGCGAGCGGCACCTGCTGAACCGGCTCGGCTACGGCTTCACCCCGGCAGCCCTCAAGGAGTTGCGCGCGCTCGGCGGCGAGCAGGCCTGGCTCGACCAGCAACTCGACCCGGACAGCATCGCCGAGCACCCGAAGGCGGTCGAGTGCCGCTCCTGGTTCCCCGACCTCGACAAGTCCGCGGTCCAGATCTGGGCCGACGATCGGGCCGGTCGCAAGATGCGCTGGCATTACGCCAAGGACCTGGTCAACTGGACGCTGCTGCGCCGCATCTACAGCCGGCGCACCGTGCACGAGCAGATGACGGAGTTCTGGAGCCACCACTTCCACGTGAACTCCAAGGCCCACCCGGCCTTCGTCCACCGCATCGGCTACGACGCGGTCATCCGCGAGAACGCGCTGGGCACGTTCGAGGACCTGCTGATCGCGACGTCCCTGCACCCGGCGATGCTGCTCTACCTGGACAACTGGAAGTCGGTGCGCAACGCCCCGAACGAGAACCAGGGGCGTGAGCTCCTCGAGCTGCACACCGTCGGCATCCCCTCGGGCTACACCGAGGCGATGGTCAAGGACTCCGCCAAGATCCTCTCCGGCTACACCGTCGTGGAGGACACCTGGGAGCCGATCTACGACTCCGGCATGCACACCACCGGCTCGGTGACCGTTCTCGGCTTTACCCGGGCGAACACCTCCTCCGACGGCCGTCAGCTCACGCTGGACTACCTCTCCTACCTGGCCCATCACCCGGCCACCGCCCAGCGGGTGGCTCGCAAACTGTGCGTCCGCTTCGTCAGCGACACCCCGTCGCAGGACATCCTCGACCATGTCGCGAATGCCTTCCTGGAGTCCGGCACCGACATCAAGGCCACCCTGCGGGCCCTGGTCGCCCACGCGGACTTCTGGGCCTCGGCCGGCGGCAAGATCCGCACCGCCTCCGACGACGTCGTCGCCACCTGCCGAGTCCTCGGCGTCCGGGCCCTCTCGCCCGAAGGCCCGAACTCCTTCGCCAACCGGATCATCTCGGGGCTGAAGGTGATCCCTCCCTTCCAGTGGGTCACCCCGGACGGTCCGCCCGACGAGGCGTGGGCGTGGGTGTCCCCGTCGCGGATGCTGAACTCCTGGCGGATGCACCACGGCCTCGCCGGAGGGTGGTGGCCCCGGGGGCGCGTCGCCTACCGCAAGCCCGCCGCGTATCTCCCGCAGGCGCGGCTGCGACTCGACGAGTACGTCGACCACCTCAGCCGACGCGTGCTCGGGCGTCCCTCGACAGCGACGCTCCTGCAAGCCGTGTGCGAGGGCATCGACGTCGCCCCCGGTGACGTGATCCATCGCAAGCACGCGGTCTGCCGCTACAAGTTCCCGAAGTTGCTGTCGATCCTGCTCGACTCGCCTGCCCACATGACCCGCTGAGGACCACCCATGAGCAACCTGGACTGCTGCGAGGACTACGAGCGGACCGCCGGCCTGAACCGGCGCCGGTTCCTGCGCAACGTCGCCGGCGCGACCGGCGCGGTGGCGGCCACGACGATGTTCGGCGATGCCGTCCGGCAGGCGTCCTTCGGCGCTGTGGGCGGCAACACCTTGGTTGTGGTCAGTCTGCGCGGCGGGATGGACGGGCTCGGGATGGTGGTCCCGCACGGCGATCCCGCCTACTACACCGCGCGCCCACGCCTCGGCGTCCCGCGTGGCAGCCTGCTCGCCCAGGACTCCTACTTCGGCCTGCACCCGGCGATGGCTCCGCTGAAGTGGGCGTGGGACGCCGGGGAGATGGCCGCCGTCCACGCCGTCGGAATGGCCATGCCGAACCGCTCGCACTTCGCCGCGATCGAGCAGGTCGAGGACGCCGACCCTGGTTCGTCGGTCCGGACCGGATGGGTCAACCGGATGATCGGCCTGGCCGACAGCCGTCAGGCCACCGACGCGGTGCACCTGGGTAACTCGATGTCGCCGACGCTGGTCACCGGACCGGCCGACAGCCTGGCTGCGGAGTCGATGAGTGAGCTCGAACTGACCGGGACGTCCAACGGCTGGGGCGCCCGCCGGCGTGCTGGTTTGCGGCGGGTGTGGTCCGACGACTCCGGTCCGCTGGGAGAGGCGGCGCGTACGGCGTTGAAGACGGTCGACGTCATCACGCCCATCTCCAAGGCGGCGTACCGCGCGGCGGTCGTCTACCCCACGAGCTACCCGGCCAGCGATCTCTCCGCCGCGTTGAAGGACACGGCCCGGCTGATCAAGGCCGACATCGGGACCGAGGTGGTCTCCGTGGACTTCGGCAGCTGGGACATGCATGCCAACTACGGCAACACCGACTCCGGCTCGATGCAGCGGATGCTGTCCGCGCTGGCCCAGTCGCTGAGCGCCTTCTTGCGTGACCTCGGTGACCTGCGTAGCCGGGTGACCGTCGTGACGATCAGCGAGTTCGGTCGCCGTGTCACGGAGAACGGCAACCGCGGTCTCGACCACGGCTGGGGCAACGCGATGCTGCTGCTCGGAGCCGGAGTCCGCCCCGGCTACCACGGCACCTGGCCCGGCCTGGGCGCAGGCAAGCTCGTGCAGGGCGACCTGGCCGTCACCACCGACTACCGGCAGGTGCTCGGCGAGGTCGTCCACACCCGCTTCCCCGACCGTGCCGTCTCCACCGTCTTCCCCGGGCTGGTCTACAACCCGCTGGGTGTCATGCGCTGACCCGGTTGCGGTGGTGGTTTCGAGACGGGCTCGTTCCTCACCCTCCTCAACCACCGGTGTGTGTTCGGCGGTTGAGGAGCGCCCTTCGAGACGCTCGCTTCGCTCGCTCCTCAGGAACCGCGGAGCGAGCGGCGTCTCGAAACCATCCGACTGGGTGCGGCCTATTGGCGTCTGATGATCCGGTAGCTGCCGGTCTTCTGTTTGATCAGGTGGTGTTTCCCGGAATGGGCGAGGGTGTGGTGTCGGGGGCAGAGGAGGACACCCTCGTGGACGCTGGTGGCCCCGCCGTTCGCCCAGGGGTCCAGGTGGTGGGCGTCGGCCCAGTGGGAGGGCCGGTGGCAGTGGTCGATGCCGCAGGTCCCGCCTTGTTCCACGGCCAATGCCAGCCGCTGAGCGGGAGTGTGGAGGCGCCTGCGTCGGCCGAGGTCGAGGACTTCGCTGTCCCCGCTCAGCACGGCGGGGATGATTCCGGCGGCGCAGGCGAGGCGGCGGGCTTCGCCGGGTGAGAGTTGGTGGGTGGACCCGAGCAGGTCGGCCGTCTTCAGCCCGTCCTGCAGGGTCTCCTGGGTCATCGTCACGATGACGGTGGCGTTCACCCCACCGGTGGTCGGCAGCGTGGCCGGGTCGAGGGTTTCGATGAGGCGTACGAGGGCTTCGCCGAGGAGTTCGGGGTACTCGCGGGTCCGCATCGTCTGCTCCACCGTCGCTGACTCCGCAGGGTTCTCGGCGACGCCGTCCTCGCCGTCACCAACCTCCTCGCTGTCCTCGGCGCTGATGGGGACCTCACGCGGGATCGGGTCGGGCAGTGACGGGTTGAGGAAGGCTTGGAGGGCGGTGGTGAGCATGTGGGCTTGCAGGCTCGGGAGGCGTCCGTTGATGCCGTGGGTGCCGGTGCCTTCGTCCCAGATCCGTAGGTGCGTTCGGCGCCGAGCCAGTCGTTCTTCGCGTTCGAGGGCGTGAGCGAGGCGTGCGTCGGCGTGGTCGGGGTCGAT
>JBGAJX010000042.1:0-24364 GCA_044224695.1 Marmoricola sp.
GTCAGTTGGGCGTTAGCGTGGGACACGAAGACCTCCGAGGTCGAGGAAGTGGTTGCGTGGTTGCTCCACACCTCACTCGGAGGTCTTCGTCATCGTCCAGCAGGCACGCCGTACCTAACGTCCGTGGTCAGTACATCTAGCGAGGTCGTCAGTCGTCGGGGTGCTGGCGTCGCTTGAGGTAGCGCTCGAACTCGCGCGCGATCGCCTCGCCGCTGGCCTCGGGGAGTTCGGCGGTGTCGCGGGTCTCCTCCAGGGACCGGACGTAGTCGCCGATCTCCTCGTCCTCCTCGGCGAGCTCGTCGACACCGCGCTCCCAGGCCCGGGACTCCTCGGGCAGGTCACCCAGCGGGACGGTCGTGTCCAGGAGGTCCTCGACCTGGCCCAGCAGCGCCAGGGTGGCCTTCGGGCACGGCGGATGCGCGACGTAGTGGGGGACCGCTGCCCAGAAGGAGACCGCCGGCAGCCCGACCCGCACGCAGGCGTCGTGCAGCACGCCGACGATCCCGGTCGGACCCTCGTACGTCGAGACCTCCAGCCCGAGTGCGGAGGTGAGCCCGGGGTCGGTGGTGGTCCCGGTCACCGGCACCGGGCGGGTGTGCGGGGTGTCGGCCAGCAGCGCGCCGAGGGTGACCACGAGCTCGGCGCCGAGGTCGTCGGCGATCGCGAGGATCTCGGCGCAGAACTGCCGCCAGCGCATGTTGGGCTCGATGCCGCGGACCAGCACCAGGTCACGGTCCGCGCCGGGCGGCGAGCACACCGACACCTGGGTCGAGGGCCAGGTCAGGCGCCGCTCGCCGAGGTCGTCGTAGGAGATCACCGGACGGTTCATCTGGAAGTCGTAGTAGTCCTCGGGGTCCATCGCGGCGACCAGTTGCGCGTTCCAGACCTCGATCAGGTGGTCGATCGCGTCGGAGGCGGAGTCGGCGGCGTCGTTCCACCCCTCGAACGCCGCGATCAGCACCGGCGCCCGGAGCGGGGGGACCTGCTCGATCTCGATCACTCGTTCACCCTATGCGCCCCGATGTCAGGATCCGGTATTCACCCCGGACGCGGGTCCGGACTGCCTACAGTGGCGGACGCGGCATGGCGCACCCGACGGCGCACCCACCCGGTGACCGGCCCGGTGCGAACGTGCCGCAGGACCCCCATCAGAGAGCGCTGCCCGTGACCGACCCGCACCCGTCCCCGATCGCCTCCGCGACGCCACCCGACGCAGCCCGTGCTGCCGGGTGGCGCCCGGACCTGACCCAGGAACTGACCGCGCGCCTCGGCGAGCGCATCCTGGTGATCGACGGGGCGATGGGGACGATGATCCAGCGGCACCGTCCCACCGAGGCCGACTACCGCGGGGAACGGTTCGTAGGCCACCATCAGGACGTGGTCGGCAACAGCGACCTGTTGTCGCTGACCCAGCCCGACATGATCGCGGCGATCCACCGGGAGTACCTCGAGGCCGGCGCCGACCTGATCGAGACGAACACCTTCGGCGCGAACGCGGTCTCCCAGGCCGACTACGACCTGGCCGACCTGGCCTACGAGATGAACGTGACCTCGGCCCGGCTGGCCCGGGCCGTGTGCGACGAGTTCACCGCCGCCGATCCGAGCCGACCCCGGTACGTCGCAGGTGCCCTGGGTCCCACGACCCGCACGGCGTCGATCTCGCCCGACGTGAACGACCCCGGCGCCCGCAACATCGGCTACGAGGACCTGGTCGCGGCGTACCTGACGGCGGCGCGCGGCCTGGTCGACGGCGGCGCGGACCTGCTCTTCGTGGAGACCGTCTTCGACACCCTCAACGCCAAGGCCGCGATCTTCGCCCTTGAGACGCTCTTCGAGGAGACCGGGCGCCGCTGGCCGGTGGTCGTCTCCGGCACGATCACCGACGCGTCGGGACGGACCCTGTCGGGGCAGGTCACCGAGGCCTTCTGGAACTCGGTGCGCCACGTCCGGCCGCTCGCGGTAGGGCTGAACTGTGCCCTGGGCGCCTCCGAGATGCGGCCCTACATCGCCGAGCTGAGCCGGGTCGCGGGGACGTTCGTCTCGGCGTACCCCAACGCGGGCCTGCCGAACGCGTTCGGCGAGTACGACGAGCAGCCGGACCAGACGGCCGCCGTCGTCGGTGAGTTCGCCACCAGCGGCCTGGTGAACCTCGTCGGTGGCTGCTGCGGCACCAGCCCCGACCACATCCGGGCGATCGCGGAGGCGGTCGCCACCGTGGAGCCGCGCCGCCCGGCCACCCCGCCGGCGGCGATGCGGCTGTCCGGGCTCGAACCGGTGACGATCACCGACGAGACGCTCTTCGTCAACGTCGGCGAACGGACCAACATCACCGGCTCCGCCCGCTTCCGCAACCTGATCAAGGCCGGCGACTACGCCACCGCCCTGTCGGTCGCGCGGCAGCAGGTCGAGGCCGGTGCACAGGTGATCGACGTCAACATGGACGAGGGGATGATCGACGGCGTCGCGGCGATGGACCGCTTCACCAAGCTGATCGCCGCCGAGCCCGACATCAGCCGGGTGCCGCTCATGGTCGACTCCTCCAAATGGGAGGTCATCGAGGCCGGGCTGCGCACGATCCAGGGCAAGCCGATCGTCAACTCGATCTCGCTCAAGGAGGGGGAGGAGAAGTTCCTCGCCCAGGCCCGGCTGTGCCGAAAGTACGGCGCCGCCGTCGTGGTGATGGCGTTCGACGAGGACGGTCAGGCCGACACCCTGGAGCGCCGCAAGGAGATCTGCGGACGCGCCTACCGGCTGCTGGTCGACGAGGTCGGCTACGACCCCTGCGACATCGTCTTCGACCCCAACGTCTTCGCGGTCGCCACCGGCATCGAGGAGCACGCGGCCTACGGTGTCGACTTCATCGAGGCGACCCGGTGGATCAAGCAGAACCTGCCCGGTGCGCTGGTCTCGGGCGGCATCTCGAACGTCTCCTTCTCCTTCCGCGGCAACAACGCCGTCCGCGAGGCCATCCACGCGGTCTTCCTCTTCCACGCCATCAAGGCGGGGCTGGACATGGGCATCGTCAACGCCGGCGCCCTGGTGGTCTACGACGAGATCGACCCCGAACTGCGCGACGCCATCGAGGACGTCATCCTCAACCGCCACCCCGAGGACCCGCTCGGCGCCACCGAGCGCCTGCTGGGCCTGGCCGAGCGGTTCCGCGGTGACGGGCAGGTCGCCGAGAAGGCCGACGAGGCGTGGCGTGCGCTGCCCGTGGGCGAGCGGATCACGCACGCGCTGGTGAAGGGCATCGACGAGTTCTGCGTGGAGGACACCGAGGAGCTCCGCCTGGAGATCGCCGCACGCGGCGGCCGCCCGCTGGAGGTGATCGAGGGTCCGCTGATGGACGGGATGAACGTCGTCGGCGACCTTTTCGGCGCCGGCAAGATGTTCCTGCCCCAGGTGGTGAAGTCCGCCCGGGTGATGAAGCGGGCCGTGGCTCACCTGATCCCCTTCATCGAGGCCGAGCGGGCTCCGGGTGAGGTCGCCGAGAGCCGGGGCACGATCGTGATGGCCACCGTCAAGGGCGACGTCCACGACATCGGCAAGAACATCGTCGGGGTGGTGCTCCAGTGCAACAACTACGACGTGATCGACCTCGGCGTGATGGTCCCGGCGCAGAAGATCCTCGACGCCGCCAAGGAGCACGGCGCCGACATCATCGGCCTCTCGGGGCTGATCACCCCGTCGCTGGACGAGATGGTCAACGTGGCCGCCGAGATGGAGCGTCAGGGATTCGACATCCCGCTCCTCATCGGTGGGGCGACCACCAGCCGCGCGCACACCGCGGTCAAGGTCGACCCGAGGTACCACGGCCCGGTGGTGTGGGTGAAGGACGCCTCCCGGTCGGTGCCCGTCGCGGCGGCCCTGCTCTCCGACGAGCAGCGCCCCGGCCTGGTTGCCGAGGTGACCGCCGACTTCGACTCGATCCGTGAGCGGCACGCGCAGCGTCTCAACGAGCGCCCGCTGACGTCGTTGGAGAAGGCGCGAGAGAACGCCTCGCCGATCGACTGGTCCGGCTACCACCCGCCCAAGCCGCGGCTGATCGCGCAGCAGGACAAGGACGTCTGGCACCACCCCGGTGCCGGCACCGCGTCGCAGTTCGTCCGGGTGCTGCGCAACTTCGACCTCACCGAGCTGCGCGGCTACATCGACTGGCAGCCGTTCTTCAACGCCTGGGAGCTGCGCGGCAAGTTCCCCGACCTGCTCAACAGCCCTGCCACCGGCGAGGCGGCGCGCAAGCTGTGGGACGACGCGCAGGCGATGCTCGACCGCCTCACCGAGGAGGGGTGGTTACGCGCCCACGGCGTCGTCGGCCTCTTCCCCGCCAACCGGGTGGGCGGGGAGGACATCGAGGTGTACGCCGACGAGTCGCGAACCGAGGTCCGCGCGGTGCTGCACCACCTGCGGCAGCAGGGCGAGCACCGCCACGGGCTCCCACACCGCTCGCTCGCCGACTACGTCGCACCCAAGGAGACCGGGATCGCCGACTTCGTGGGCGGCTTCGCGGTGACCGCGGGCGACGGGGCGGAGGAGCGCACCCGCGCGTTCAAGGCCGAGCTCGACGACTACAACGCGATCTTGCTGGAGTCGTTGGCCGACCGGCTCGCCGAGGCGTTCGCGGAGCGGCTCCACGAGAAGGTTCGGACCGACCTGTGGGGCTACGCCCCCGACGAGGACCTCGACAACGTGGACCTGATCAAGGAGCGGTACGACGGCATCCGCCCCGCCCCGGGCTACCCGGCCTGTCCCGACCACACCGAGAAGCTCACCTTGTGGGACCTGCTCGACGCCGAGAAGCACACCGGGATCACGTTGACCGAGTCGATGGCCATGTGGCCGGGCGCCTCGGTGTCCGGGTGGTACTTCTCGCACCCCGAGTCGCAGTACTTCGTGGTGGGCCGACTCGGCCAGGACCAGGTGGCCGACTACGCCCGCCGCAAGGGCTGGACCCTCAAGGAAGCCGAACGTTGGCTCTCGCCGAACCTTGGCTACGAGCCCGAGGACTGAGTCCGCGACGGTGGTTGAGGAGCGAACGATCTGACGGTGGTTGAGGAGCGAACGAAGTGAGCGTCTCGAAACCCCGCGCCGTCCCTCCGACGGTGGTTGAGGAGCGAACGCAGTGAGCGTCTCGAAACCCCGTGCCGTCCTGTGGGACATGGACGGCACGCTCGTGGACACCGAGCCGTTCTGGATCGAGACCGAGATCGAGCTCGTCGCCGCCCACGGCGGCACCTGGACCGAGGAGCAGGGGCTGAACCTCGTCGGTCGCGACCTGCTCACCTCGGCCGGCATCCTGCGGGACGAAGGCGGGGTCGACCTGCCGCCCGCGCGGATCGTGGAACTGCTGCTGGACGGCGTGATCGCCCGTCTCCGCGACGACGTGCCCTGGCGCCCGGGCGCTCGGGAACTACTCGCCGACCTCGGCTCCCACGGCGTCCCCTGCGCGCTGGTGACGATGTCCTACCGGCGCTTCGCCGACCCGGTGCTGGCCCAGCTACCACCGGACTCGTTCGCGGCCGTGGTGACCGGGGAGACCGTCACGCACGGCAAGCCTCACCCCGAGCCGTACCTGACCGCGGCCCGGCTGCTCGGCGTACGCCCCGAGGAGTGCCTGGCCATCGAGGACTCCGAGACCGGCACCCGGTCGGCGGTGAGCGCCGGCTGCACGGTGCTCGCCGTGCCCAACCACGTCGCGGTCGCCCCCGGACCGGGACGGGTGATCCGGTCGGGCCTGGAGGGCCTCACCCTCGAGACGCTGACCCACCTGCGCTGAGCACTCCGGCGGCACCCCGAGCAGGGTGTCCCCTGGTCCTAGTACCACCGGCCAATGGCAGGCTGCCCGCGCCCGCCACGAGACTCTCCTCGTCAACACCCGACACGCGCGACCACCCCCCACGGGCCGCGCCTTCACCACCCAGAGAAGAGTCCGTCATGAACCGCACACTCCGCATCACCGCTGCCGCCCTCACCGCCGCACTGGTCGCCGTACCGGCCCTTCCCGCCGTCGCCAAGGACGGCGACGTGATCCGCCGTGGGAACTGCTCCGGCAGCACCGACTGGAAGCTCAAGGCCAGCCCCGAGGACGGCCGCATCGAGGTCGAGGGCGAGATCGACAGCAACAAGAACGGCCAGAGCTGGAACTGGAAGCTCAAGCACAACGGCGCCCTCAGCGCCAAGGGCAGTGCCACCACCAAGGCACCCAGCGGCTCCTTCTCGGTCCGTCGCGTGATGGTCGACATCAGCGGCACGGACACCTTCGTGTTCGTCGCCACCAACCCCGCCAACGGCGAGACCTGCCGCGGCACCGTCCAGTTCTGAGTGCCTCGAGCACCCGGACTCGGACCCCCGTCCGGCGGGGACACCGGAATCTGCCCCCCAGCGGTGTCCCCGCCCTCTACCGTGACAAGCCCATGCCCCGTCGCCGTATCGCTGTGAGCCGCGCCCCCGTCGTCCTCTTCCTGGCGACGGGGCTGCTGGCGTTGGCGGCGATCGTGCTGGGCACCGCCCAGTTGTCCTCCCGCGCCGCGGAGGACGAGGCGGTCGCCGATGCCCGGACGACCACCGAGATCCTCGCCCGCCTCGTCGCCGAGCCGCTGATCCCGCGCGGGCTGGTCGAGCAGAGTCCCGCCGCTCTGGACAAGTTCGACCGCGCGTTCCTCCCGCGGCTGGTCTATCCCGAACTCCGCCGGGTGAAGATCTGGGCCGAGGACGGCACCATCGTCTACTCCGACAAGACCCAGCTCATCGGCGACGTCTACCCGCTGGGGGCGGACGAGATCGAGGTCATCAACGCCGACCGGGTCAGTGACGCCGAGGTCTCCGACCTCAGCCGGCCCGAGAACCGCTTCGAGCGCGGGGACGACGGGCTGCTGGAGGTCTACACCCGCATCGTCTCGCCCGAGGGGCAGCCGCTGCTCTTCGAGGTCTACTACTCGGCTGCGGCGATCGAGTCCAGCAAGGAGGAGATCTTCTCCGAGTTCCGTCCGATCACCCTGGGTGCCCTGGGAGGCGTGGTGATCGTCGCGACCGGACTGCTGATCGCCCTGACGTCACGGCTGCGGCGCTCCGCGCAGGATCGGGAACGCCTCCTGCGCACGGCGGTGGAGGCCTCGGACGCCGAGCGGGTGCGGATCGCCCGGGACCTGCACGACGGGGTGGTGCAGGACCTCGCCGGAGCCTCGTTCGTCGTGTCGGCCCTGGCGCGCTCCGAGGACGTGACACCGCCGACCGCGGCCGCACTGGAAGAGGCTGCGGAGTCGATGCGCACCAGCCTGCGCTCGTTGCGCTCGCTCATGGTCGAGATCTATCCGCCCGAACTCAGCACCGAGAGCCTTCAAGCCTCACTCGAGGACCTGCTCGCACCGGCGGTGACCCAGGGCATCCAGGCGACCGCGCACGTCCACGGCGTCGAGGACGCGACCGAGGACGCCATCGCGCTGATCTGGCGGGTCGCCCAGGAGTCGGTCCGCAACGCCCTGAGACATGCCGAGGCCGACCACATCACCGTGGAGGTCAGCGGGGTCGGCTCGCGGATCGTCCTCACGGTGCGCGACGACGGGGTCGGCTTCGATCCGACGACGCGTCCCACGGGTCATTTCGGGCTTCGCGGACTGCAGAGCCTGGTCGAGGAGGCCGACGGCACCCTCGAGGTCGAGTCCGCCCCCGGCCGCGGCACCCTGGTGCGGCTCGAGGTGGCCCGTCTGGCCGACCGCGCCCGAGGACTGCTCGGAAGGAGCACCCCATGACCCACCCCACGGACGAGGAGAGGCCTCGGCGGATCCGCGTCGTCCTGGCCGACGACCACGCGGTCGTCCGGCGGGGCCTGGCCGGACTGCTGAGCAGCGCCGGCGACATCGAGGTCGTCGGCCAGGCCGCCGACGGCGCCGAGGCGATGGAGCGCGTCGCCCAGGAGCAGCCGGACGTGATCGTCATGGACCTGCAGATGCCCGGGGTGGACGGGGTCGAGGCCACCCGCCGGATCGTCGCCGGCCACCCCGAGGTCCAGGTGCTCGTGCTGACCTCCTTCAGCGACAGCGAGCGGATCGTGGCCGCGCTGGACGCCGGCGCGGTGGGCTACCTGCTCAAGGACGCGGACCCCGACGACGTGATCGAGGGCGTCCGGGCGGTCAGCCGTGGCGAGTCACCGCTCCACCCGCGGGCCGCCCGCGAGCTCCTGCGAGCACGCAGCGAGCCCGGGGGCACCTCGCCGTCGTCGGTGACGCTGGCCCAACTGACGCCGCGCGAGACCGACGTGTTGCGCCTGGTCCGGCTGGGGCTGGCCAACAAGCAGATCGCGCGCCGCCTCGACATCAGTGAACGGACCGTCAAGGCGCACTTGACCTCGGCCTTCCAGCGCATCGGCGTGGCCGACCGCACCCAGGCGGCCCTGTGGGCCGAGCGCCAGGGACTCTGACCCCGGACCGGTCATCCGGTCAGTCGGTGTCCTCCGGGGCGAGACCGGGGTCCCGGACCCGCGCCGCCTCGACCACCGGCAGCGGCGGCGGCGTGCCGCCGAACTCCGGGCACAGAGCCTGATGGGCGCACCAGCCGCACAGACGCGTGCGGTTGGGTCGCCAGTCGCCGGTCTCGGCTGCGCGGGCGATCGCCCGCCAGATCGCCTCGACCTTCCGCTCCACCGCGAGCAGGTCCTGCTCGTCGGGGACGTAGCGCAGCACTTCGCCGTTGCCCAGATAGATGAGTTGGAGCAGGTCGGGGATCCGGCCCCGGACCCGCCAGAGCACCAAGGCGTAGAACTTCATCTGGAACAGTGCCTTGGCCTCGAACCACTCGCCGGGAGCGCGCCCGGTCTTGTAGTCCACGACCCGCACCTGCCCGGTCGGGGCGACGTCGAGACGGTCCACGAAGCCGCGCAGCAGCAGTCGGCTCTCCAGCACCGTCTCGACATAGAGCTCCCGCTCGGCGGGCTCCAGCCGGCGCGGGTCCTCCAGCTCGAAGTAGCGCCTCAGGGAGTCTCGGCAGGTGAGCAGCCAGGACCCGACGTCGGCGGACTCGTCGGCGAACAGCTCGGCCAGGGCCGGCTCGAGATCGAGCAGCGACTCCCAGGTCGGCTGGAGCATCGCCTCGGCGCTCTCTGGGGTACGGCGCTCCGCGGGCAGGTCGAAGAGGTCCTCGAGCACCTTGTGCACCAGCGTCCCGCGCACGGCGTCGGGCGAGAACGGCTCGGGGAGCCGGTCGATGGTGCGGTAGCGGTAGAGCAGCGGGCACGTCATGAAGTCCCCGGCCCGGCTGGGGGACAGCGACCCGATCACCTCGACCCCGTCCACCGGGGTCCGCTCGATCGTCACCATCTGCCGCATGGCGCTCAGAGTAGGCGAGGCCGGGGACAGTTCCGCGGCGACGTCCCGGGGTCGCCGGACGCCAGGTACGTTGGAGGCGTGGCAGACCGTTCCGGCTCGGGCCGCCCCGGACTGGGCGCACCGGCCTCCCATCGCGACCCCGGCACCCTGCGCATCGGGACGATCGGGGGCATCGACGTGCTGGTGCGCTCGTCGTGGCTGCTGGTCGCCGCCCTGATCGCCTACCTCGTCGCCCCGGCCGTCGACCGCGTCCAGCCCGGTCTCGGCAACGGCAAGTACGTCGCCGGGCTGGCCTTCGCGGTGCTGCTCACCTTGTCACTGCTGCTGCACGAGGTCAGCCACGCGCTGATGGCCAAGCGGTACGGCATCCCGGTGCGCTCGATCACCCTGCACTTCATCGGCGGTGTGACCGCCATCGACGGGGAGCCGCGCACCCCGAAGCAGGAGTTCACGATCTCCGCCGTGGGACCGGCGACCTCCCTGGCGGTTGCGGGTGCGGCGTACCTGCTGCTGCAGATCTCGCCCGCGGGCCTGCTGGAGTTCGCGCTGGCCGGTCTGGCCGGGGCGAACCTCATCATCGGTCTGCTCAACCTCGTCCCCGGCATGCCGCTGGACGGCGGACGGGTCCTGCGTGCCGCCGTGTGGCAGGTCACCGGGGACCAGCACCGCGGCACGCTGGCCAGCGGATGGGCCGGGCGCGTCGTGGCGATCCTGATGCTGTTCTCGCCGACGTTCCTGCGGGCCGCCGGGATCCAGACCACGATCCTGGACTATGTGATCGCGGCCGTCCTCGGCTGGTTCCTCTGGACCGCCGCCAGCGCGGCGATCGTCTCGGCCAAGGTGCGTGCCCGGCTGCCCCGGTTGGTCGCGCGTGAACTCGCCCGGCGCGCGGTCACCGTCGCCGACGACCTGCCGCTCGCCCAGGCCATCGAGGTCGCTCGCCAGGCTCAGGCCGGAGCGGTGGTGACCCTGAGCCGCGACGGCGGGTATGCCGGCGTGGTCAACGAGGCAGCCGTCCAGGCCACCCCGCAGGACCGCTGGCCCTGGCTCCCGGTGAGCGCGGTGACCCGCACGCTCGGACCGGGGCTCGCCCTGCCGATCGACATCGCCGGAGAGGACCTGGTGCTCGCGATGCGCGGGGCTCCGGCCACCGAGTACCTCCTGGTCGAACCGGACGGGCGCCTGTACGGCGTACTCGTCACCCAGGACGTCGACGCCGCCTTCAGCGCGCGCTGACCGCGCGCTGAGCAGGCCCTGAGAACGCGGACCCGCCTCCCACGTGGCCGCCCTGCGGTGGCAGCCGTGGCCGTGCCTAGGATTCCCTCCATGTCCGAGACCGCACCGCCCCCCGACGACGTCGACCCGAACTCCTGGTCCGGGGTCCACCGCGGCCCGCTCCGGGCGGGGGAGTGGGTGCGGTTGACCGACCAGAAGGGTCGCCGTCACAACCTCTGCCTCGAACCCGGCAAGCGGTTCTTCAGCAACAAGGGCCACCTCGAGCACGACGAACTGATCGGGCGTGACGAGGGGTTCACGGTCACCTCGTCGGCCGGCGGCCAGTACCTGGTGTTCCGCCCACTGCTCAGCGAGTTCGTGGTCTCGATGCCCCGCGGTGCGGCCGTGGTGTACCCGAAGGACGCCGCCCAGATCGTGGCGATGGCCGACATCTTCCCCGGGGCACGCGTGGTCGAGGCCGGGGTCGGGTCGGGGGCGTTGACCTGCTCCCTGCTGCGCGCGGTCGGTCCGACCGGGGTGGTCTCCTCCTACGAGCGGCGCGAGGAGTTCGCCGAGGTCGCCCGGCGCAACGTCACCCAGTTCTTCGGCGGCGACCACCCCGCGTGGCGGCTCACCGTGGGCGACCTCGCCGACGCGCTGCCGGCCGGCGAGGATCGGTCCGTGGACCGGATCGTCCTGGACATGCTCGCGCCGTGGGAGTGCGTCGACGCGGTCGCCGGCGCGCTGGTCCCCGGCGGTCTCGTCGTCGCCTACGTCGCCACCACCACCCAGCTCAGCCGGATCGTGGAGACGCTGCGCGCGCACGGCGGGTTCACCGAGCCGCAGCCGTGGGAGTCTCTGGTCCGTGACTGGCACGTGGAGGGCCTCGCCGTCCGGCCGGCCCACAAGATGAACGGACACACCGGCTTCCTGGTGACCGCGCGGCGGATGGCAACGGGGGAGCGGGCCCCGGTCAAGCGCCGTCGCCCCGCCCCGGGTGCCTACGGCGTCGACTACGACGGCCCGCGTCCGCGCGACCTGCCTCCCCAACTCAGCGCCGAGCCGCTCGAGGACTGACCCGCACGGTCTCAATTCGGTGTCTGTGGCAGACACAACCGGCAAAGCGCCTTCCAAACCTTCGTGCCACGAGTAGGTTAAGAAGAAGTGCACGCAGTGCGGAGGTGAGCATCATGACGATGTCCCCGAACAGCCCCGGAGGCTCGGGCCGGACGCCCGAGGACTGGGAGGCCCAGGTCTCCTTCCTCGAGCAGGAGGTGGCTGACCTGCGCCGCCGTCTGGCGGACACGCCCGGCAGCGCGCGGCTGCTCGAGCAGCGGCTGGCCGACGCCCAGCGGTCGCTCGCGGCGGTGACGGCGCAGAACGAGCGGCTCGCGCAGACCCTGCGTGAGGCGCGCGACCAGATCATCACGCTCAAGGAGGAGGTCGACCGGCTGGCGCAACCGCCCGCGGGTTTCGGCACCTTCCTGCAGCGCAACGACGACGACTCGGTCGACATCTTCACCGGCGGTCGCAAGCTCCGGGTGAACGTCAGCCCCTCGGTCGACCTCGACGAGCTCCAGCGCGGTCAGGAGGTGCTGCTCAACGAGGCGATGAACGTCGTCGCGGCCTTCGCGTTCGAGACCGTCGGCGAGGTCGTGATGCTCAAGGAGATCCTCGAGGGCGGTGACCGCGCCCTGGTGATCGCCAACGCCGACGAGGAGCGCGTGGTGCGCCTGGCCTCGTCGCTGGCCGACGAGGTGATCCGGGCCGGCGACTCCCTGCTCTTCGACTCCCGCTCGGGCTACGTCTACGAGAAGATCCCGAAGTCCGAGGTCGAGGAGCTCGTCCTGGAGGAGGTCCCGGACATCGCCTACGAGTCGATCGGTGGCCTCAAGGGCCAGATCGACCAGATCAAGGACGCCGTCGAGCTTCCCTACCTCCACCCGGACCTCTTCACCGAGCACGAGCTGAAGCCACCCAAGGGCGTGTTGCTCTACGGTCCGCCCGGGTGTGGCAAGACGCTGATCGCCAAGGCGGTGGCGAACTCGTTGGCCAAGAAGGTCGCCGAGCGCACCGGCCAGGAGGGACGGTCCTACTTCCTCAACATCAAGGGCCCCGAGCTGCTCAACAAGTACGTCGGCGAGACCGAGCGGCACATCCGGCTGGTGTTCCAGCGGGCCCGGGAGAAGGCGTCCCAGGGCACCCCGGTGATCGTGTTCTTCGACGAGATGGACTCGCTGTTCCGCACCCGCGGCTCCGGCGTCTCCTCCGACGTGGAGAACACCATCGTCCCGCAGCTGCTGAGCGAGATCGACGGCGTCGAGACGCTGGAGAACGTGCTGGTCATCGGTGCCTCCAACCGCGAGGACATGATCGACCCGGCGATCCTGCGGCCCGGTCGCCTCGACGTGAAGATCAAGATCGAGCGGCCTGACGCCGAGTCGGCCAAGGACATCTTCAGCAAGTACCTCAAGTCCTCGCTGCCGCTGCACTCCGAGGACCTCGCCGAGTTCGGCGGGGACAAGGAGGCCTGTGTGGCCGGGATGATCCGCGCCACGGTGGAGCGGATGTACAACGAGACCGAGGAGAACCGCTTCCTCGAGGTCACCTACGCCAACGGCGACAAGGAGGTCCTCTACTTCAAGGACTTCAACTCCGGCGCGATGATCCAGAACATCGTTGACCGGGCCAAGAAGATGGCCATCAAGGACCTGCTCGACCACGACCAGAAGGGCATCCGCGTCAGCCACCTGCTGCAGGCGTGCGTGGACGAGTTCAAGGAGAACGAGGACCTGCCCAACACCACCAACCCCGACGACTGGGCCCGGATCTCCGGCAAGAAGGGCGAGCGGATCGTCTTCATCCGCACGCTCATCACCGGCAAGCAGGGCACCGAGCCGGGACGGTCCATCGAGACCGCCTCGAACACCGGCCAGTACCTGTAGGACCCCCGCTGCGCTGTCGAGCGCGGAACACGGCGGCCCCGGACGGATCACCGTCCGGGGCCGTTCCGCGCGTCGGCGCTCGACGGTGTCGGCGCGGCGTCGTGGTGAGGCTCGGGGTCCGCTCAGGCGGGGTCGGTCACGTCCGCGACCTGAGCCCCCACCGCCGCGACGAGGTCCTCGGCCGCCAACGTGAAGGCGACCCCGTGCGCCCCGCCGCCCAGGGAGACGGTGCCGCTGAGGGTCGCGTCGGCGATGACCGGCCAGGCGGTGGTGCTGCCCAGCGGTGTGATCGTGCCACGCTCGTAGCCGGTGACGTCGCGGGCGATGTCGGCACTCGGCATGGAGAGCCGGTTGACCCCCAGCAACGCCCTCAACTTCGGCCAGGAGATCTCCCGGTCGCCGGGGACCAGGACAAGGCGATAGTCGTCGTCGGTGACCCGGACGACCAACGTCTTGATGATCTGCCGCGGTTCGACGCCGCGCGCCCGCGCGGCCTCCTCCAGGGAGCGGACCGGGCCGTGGCGGGTGATGGTGAACGTCAGCCCTGCTGCCTCGGCGGCTGCCAGCGCTCGCTCCTCGCCCGAGCCCGTCTGCCCGCCGCTCATGCTCCCGCCCCTCGGGTGAGGCGTGCGACGCCGCGATAGGTCCAGGCGAACGGCTTGCCGACCCGCGGCCCGGGCAAATAGCCGGTGTCCACACGGACGACGTCGAAGCCGGAGCCCTCCAGCGCCTCGACCGGGTCCCGGGTCAGATGGCACCCGCCGGCGAACCGCCGCTGGAGGGGCTCCAGCCGATGTTGCCACCGCGCCACCGCGGGATCGGGACTGAGGCCGTGCTCCACGAAGTGGACCTCGGCGCCGGGGCGCAGCACCCGGCGTACCTCGGCCAGGGCCCGGAGGTGGTCGGGGATCGTGCACAGCGTGAAGGTGATCAGGGCGGCGTCGCAGGTGTCGTCGCCTTCGAGCAGGGCCTGTCCGTCCAGACCGCTGCGCACCACCGCGGGCCCGGACTCGACGCGGTGGCGCTGCGCCAGTTGCCAGGCGAGGTCGCTGGGCTCGACCGCGACGACCTCGGTGACCGCCTCGGGGTAGTGGGACTGGTTGAGCCCGGATCCGAAGCCGATCTCCAGCACCCGACCGGAGAGGCCGGAGCACACCTCGGCCCGGAGTCGGTGCACCGGGCCGGTGCTGAGCGTGGCGTCCACGAGCCGGGGGAGGACCCGTTCGTCCCACACGCGCATCGCGTCACCGCCTCGAGGGAGTCGCCAGGTCGAGTCGAGCGTAGTCGTCGATGCCGCGGGCCCCGAGGGAGGCGAGCAGGGCGCGCGTGTCCGGCACGAAGGGCCAGTCGGGGTCGTGCAGGTGGACGGCCAGCTCCTCCAGGGTCCACCAGTCGCCCCAGACCACCTCACCGTCGGCGAACCGCACCGGGCCGTCGTACGTCGCGACGAAGGCATGCAGGTAGCCGCGGACCGCCTCGTCCTCGTACAGCGCTGTGCCGACCGGGCGTAGGTCGACGTCCTCCACGCCCAGCTCCTCGGCCAGTTCGCGCCGCGCGGCCGGTTCCGGATCCTCCCCGAGCAGCAGGATGCCTCCGCACGCGGCGTCGTGGGCGGACGGCGACCAGTCCTTCTCGGGCGAACGACGGTGGACGTAGATCCGCCCGCTGCTGTCACGCAGCAGGACCGCCGTGGCGGCGTGCAGGAGGTTCTCCGTCCGGACGCGGCGACGCGGGGCCGAGCCGACGACCTGCCCGGTCCGATCGACCAGCGCGACGATCTCCTCCGCGGTCACCCTCAGGAGGCTACGCGGCCCTCGTCGGGGCGGCCGCGCCGCTGGGCGGCGTTGCGTGCGTCGACCGCGGCGAAGTACGCCGCGCGCTTGCGGTCGACCACCCCGCCGGGACGATCCAGCCGGGTGACCCGGTCGGGCTCGAAGGCGTGGTTCAGCACGTCCTTGAGCAGCAGCAGCGCCTCGGCGCGCATCTGGGAGACGCGGGACTCGCTCACGCCGAGCTCGGCGGCGATCTCGGTCATCGGGCGCTCGGCGAAGAAGTAGGCGGACACGACGACCCGGAGACGCTCGGGGAGCTCGGCCACGGCCGAGACCAGGTAGCCGGCGCGTTCCTGCCGCTCGGCGACCTCTTCCGGTGACGGGGCGCGCGAGCTCACCAGTTCGTCGATCGGGGTGTCGCCGAACCCTTGCAGGCTCAGGACCGAGGCCCGCGAGACGTCGTCGCGGTGCCGGGCGAACTCCTCGGTCGAGAGCCCCAGCGCCTCGGCGACCTCGTGCTCCTCGGGGGCGCGCCCCAGACGGTTGGCGAGCACGGTCCGGGCGTGGTCGACCTCGCGGGCGCGACGGCGGACCGACCGGGAGGCCCAGTCCACCGCGCGCAGTTCGTCGAGGACGGCCCCGCGGATGCGGGTCGCGGCGTAGCTGCCGAAGGCCACCCCACGGTCGGGGTCGAAGCTGCGTGCTGCGACCACCAGGGCGGCGAAGCCGGCGGAGGTGAGGTCGTCCCTGCTGACGTGAGCGGGGACGCGGGAGAGCACGTCACGGACGATGTGACCGACGAGCGGCATGTGTGTGCGCACGACGTCCTCGAGCGACGCGGGTGCCTCGTGCACCGCAGCCGCCCCGGATTCGGTCCCTCCGGCGGTCTCCCTCACGCCGATGAGACGTCCGGCTCGACCGACTCTGACGCGAAAGGTCCGAAATCTTTACTTCCACCCGGCCCGAAGGTCGCCGGTCGCTCGCGCCCGGTCCCGCCGTACGCTCGTGGCATGAGTGTGCGCAGGGTGATGGGGACCGAGACCGAGTTCGGCATCTCCGTGGTGGGACAGCCGAGCGCGAACCCCATGGTGGCCTCCTCCCAGGTGGTCAACGCGTACGCGATGTCGGCGCTGAAGGCGCGTCGGGCACGGTGGGACTTCGAGGAGGAGTCGCCGCTGCGCGACGCTCGCGGCTTCGACATGAGCCGGGAGGTCGCCGACCCGTCCCAGCTCACCGACGAGGATCTCGGCCTGGCCAACGTGATCCTGACCAACGGTGCGCGCCTCTACGTCGACCACGCCCACCCGGAGTACTCCACGCCCGAGTGCACCAACCCCCGCGACATCGTGCTGTGGGACAAGGCAGGCGAGGTGGTGATGCAGGACGCCTGCCGGTTCGCCGCAGGCGTGCCCGGCGCCGCGCCGATCGTGCTCTACAAGAACAACACCGACAACAAGGGCGCTTCCTACGGCGCGCACGAGAACTACCTGATGCGCCGGACCACCCCGTTCAGCGACATCGTGAAGCACCTGACCCCCTTCTTCGTCAGCCGCCAGGTCGTGTGCGGTGCGGGTCGTGTGGGTCGGGGGCAGGACGGCCGCGAGGACGACTTCCAGATCTCCCAGCGCGCCGACTTCTTCGAGGTCGAGGTCGGGCTGGAGACGACGCTCAAGCGCCCCATCATCAACACCCGCGACGAGCCGCACGCGGACCCCGAGCGCTACCGCCGTCTGCACGTGATCATCGGCGACGCGAACCTGGCGGAGATCTCCGCCTACCTCAAGGTGGGCACCACCGCGCTGGTGCTGGCGATGATCGAGGACGGCTTCCTCTCCCGCGACCTGTCGGTGGACCAGCCGGTGAAGTCGCTGCGGGCGGTCTCCCACGACCCGACCCTGAAGCACCTGCTGACCCTGCGCGACGGCCGGACGCTGACCGCGGTGCAGTTGCAGATGGAGTATCTGGACCTGGCCAAGAAGTACGTCGAGGACCGCCTCGGCTCCGACGCGGACTCCCAGACCCTGGACGTGCTCGCGCGCTGGGAGTCGGTGCTGGACCGGCTCGAGCGCGACCCGATGCTGTGTGCGCGCGAGCTGGACTGGGTGGCGAAGCTCAAGTTGCTCGACCAGTACCGCAACCGCGACGGCCTGGAGTGGTCCGACGCCAAGCTCCAGCTCATCGACCTGCAGTACGCCGACATCCGCCCCGGCAAGGGTCTCTACAACAAGCTGGTGGCCCTCGGTCAGGTGGAGCGGCTGCTCACCGACGAGGAAGTGTCCACCGCGGTGCACGCGCCGCCGACGGACACCCGCGCGTACTTCCGGGGCCGCTGCCTGGAGAAGTACGCCGACCGCATCGCCGCCGCGTCCTGGGACAGCGTGATCTTCGACCTCCCCGGCAGGGAGTCCCTGCAGCGGGTCCCCACCATCGACCCGTTGCGCGGCAGCCAGGCCCACGTGGGCGACCTGCTCGACCGGTGTGACACGGCCGAGGAACTGTTCGCCGCGCTGACCGCCCGCTGACGGCGTACGGATCACCCGGGATCATCATTCGACGCATCCGGATGATGACCTGCGGTCATCGACGCGAGTGGTTGCCGTACGCCGCTGCGAGGCAGGCGCTAGGTTGGGATCCCAACCCCACTTCGGGAGGTGAGCGGCCATGGCGCAGGAGCAGAAGCAGCCCAAGAAGGGCACCGAGGAGACCGTCGAGGTCGAGGAGACCACGCAGTCCGACGTCGCCGAGCGCAAGGAACAGCTCGACGAGGACATCGACGCGATCCTCGACGAGATCGACGAGGTCCTGGAGAGCAACGCCGAGGACTTCGTGAAGTCGTTCATCCAGAAGGGCGGCCAGTGAGCGGCGCTCTGGGGGGGAACCGGCTGCCGGCGGCGTTCCTGACGCCGGGCTCCTCCAGCTTCACCGACTTCCTGGGCCAGCAGGCCCCCGAGTTGCTGCCGTCGCGGCGCACCGTCCCGGCCGGTGCCGGCGACCTCGCTCCTCACGGCACCACGATCGTGGCGGCGACCTTCCCGGGCGGCGTGGTGATGGCCGGAGACCGGCGCGCCACGATGGGCAACGTCATCGCCCAGCGCGACATCGAGAAGGTCTTCCCCGCCGACGAGTTCTCCTGCGTGGGCATCGCGGGGACCGCGGGCCTGGCCGTGGAGATGGTGCGCCTCTTCCAGACCGAGCTCGAGCACTACGAGAAGATCGAGGGCAGCCCGCTCTCCATGGACGGCAAGGCCAACCGCCTCGCCACCCTGATCCGCTCCAACCTCGGGATGGCGATGCAGGGACTGGCCGTGGTGCCGCTCTTCGCCGGCTTCGACCTCGACCGCAGCCACGGGCGGATCTTCTCCTACGACGTCACCGGCGGGAAGTACGAGGAGACGGCCTTCCACTCAGTGGGCTCCGGCTCGTTGTTCGCCCGGGGAGCGCTCAAGAAGCTCTACCGCGAGGACCTCGACGAGACCGGCTGCGTCACGGCGCTGGTGCAGGCGCTGTACGACGCCGCCGACGACGACTCGGCCACCGGCGGCCCGGACATGACCCGTCGGATCTTCCCCGTGGTCGGCGTGATCACCGCGAGCGGCTACCGGAGGCTCTCCGACGACGAGGTCGCCGGTGTGGCCGACCGGGTGATCTCGGCCCGGATGCAGCGCCCCGACGGCCCTGCCGCATCTCTCACCTGAGCTCGGAGGAACTTCCATGAGCATGCCGTTCTACGTCTCGCCCGAGCAGCTGATGAAGGACCGGGCCGACTTCGCCCGCAAGGGCATCGCCCGCGGCCGGTCCGTGGCCGTCCTGCAGTACGCCGACGGCATCGTCTTCGTCTCGGAGAACCCCTCCGCGGCGCTGCACAAGATCAGCGAGATCTACGACCGGATCGCGTTCGCCGCGGTCGGTCGCTACAACGAGTTCGAGAACCTGCGCATCGCCGGGGTCCGGCTCGCCGACATGCGGGGCTACTCCTACGACCGGCGCGATGTCACCGGGCGCGGGCTGGCCAACGCCTACGCCCAGACCCTCGGATCGATCTTCTCCTCGGGTGGTGAGAAGCCCTACGAGGTCGAGATCTTCGTCGGCGAGGTGGGCGACTCCGCGGACGACGACCAGATCTACCGGCTCACCTACGACGGCCAGGTCGCCGACGAGCAGGGGTACGCCGCGATGGGCGGATCCGCGGAGTCCGTCACGACCCACATCAAGGAGCGCTACCAACCCGGGATGAGCCTGGCCGAGGCGATCAGCCTCGCCGTGGAGGCGCTCGGGTTCCACGAGTCGGGGTCACGGGTGATCCCGGTGGGTTCGCTCGAGGTCGCGGTGCTGGACCGCACCCGGACCCAGCAGCGCAAGTTCAAGCGGCTCACCGACGACCAGCTCGCCGAGATCCTGGGCGACCGCGACGTCCCGCAGGACGGCGACGCGGTCCCGGAGCCCGGCCCCGGTGACGGCGGGGACGACCGCCCGCCGATCGCCCCGTAGCCGCGGAACCACGGGGGATCAGCCGGACCGCAAGGCCGCGGCCCGGCGTACCCGGTTCAGGTGCAGGGTCCACGCGGTCCCCATCAGGGCGACAGCAGCGCCGACCGCGAAGGCGGTCGGGATACCCGCGGAGCGCGCGACCATGCCCAGCAGGATCGGTCCGGCTCCCATGCCGAGGTCGATGAACGCGCTGGCCGTCCCCGACGCCGCGCCGCGTTCGTTCTCCGATGCCGTGGCGAAGACGGCGGCGAAGAACGCGGGCGTACTGAAGGTGACGCCCACGCCCATGAGGGCGGCACCGATCAGGAAGCCGGCCGGGGTCTGCCACAGCGCCGCCAGGCCGAGCCCCACCGAGATCCCGACCAGCGAGGCCGCGGCCAGGGGGAGCGGCGGAAGCCGGTCAGGGACCTTCGCGAAGATCACCCGGCACACCACGACCACCAGGCCGTACACCAGCAGCGCCAGGCTCGTGCTCCCCATCCCGATCTCCTCGGCGTGCAGCGCGGCGAAGGCGGTGAAGCCACCCACGGCGATGAGGGAGGCCAGGAAGCCCAGGGACGGCGCGATGGAGGGCACGTGGATCAACGGCACGTGCGCGCCGGTGTCGGCAGTGACGGACCGGGTCTCCCCGATGAAGACCACGAGCAGGGCCGCCAGGCCGCCCAGCGCGGCAGACCCCATCCAGGCCAGGTCGAAGCCACCGGTGCGCACCAGGAGTTCGCCCAGCACCGGGCCCACCCCGAGCCCCAGGTAGAGCCCGAGGGAGTTGTAGCTCAGCGCCTCGCCGAGGCGGTCCGGCGGGGAGAGGTCCGCCAGGGCGGCGTACGACGCGACGAAGAACGCCGCCTCCGCCACCCCTTGGGCGAGCCGCAGCAGCAGGATCGTCGACAGCGACTCGGTCAGCGGGATGGCGGCCATCGTGACCGCGGCCAGCAGGGCACCGAACACCAGCAGTCCTCGTCGCCCGTGCCGGTCGCTGTAGCGACCCACGAAGGGCCGGGCCAACAGCGCGGTCACCCCGAAGGCGCCGAACGCGATGCCCGCCCCGGCCTCGTCCGAACCGACCGGCCCGGTGACGTAGAGCGGCAGGGTGTAGATCGCCACGCCGATCCCCAGGAAGTAGGCGAGGTCGGCCACGGCCAGCGCCACGAACGGCCGGGTGAAGAGGGTGTGCCGAGTCACCGAGGGAGCCTACGGGGTGCCCGGATCGCCGTAGGGTGGGCGGGTGGCCGACACCATCGACGCCGTCCCCCAGCTCGACGCCGAGGAGCAGCGCGTGCTCGGCTGCCTGCTGGAGAAGGAGCGGACGGTCCCCGCGTCCTACCCGATGACGCTGAACGCCCTGCGCACCGCCTGCAACCAGAGCACGAGCCGCGACCCGGTCGTCGACTACGACGAGCGGCAGGTCGCCGAGATCGCCCGACGGCTCAAGGAGCGGGGCCTGGTCCGGGTGGTCTGGGCGGACTCCGGCCGCCGGACGCTGAAGTACCTGCAGACGCTGACCGAGGTGCTGCCGCTCGCCGAGGACGAGCGGGCGCTGGTCACGCTGCTGCTGTTGCGTGGACCGCAGGCGGCCGGGGAACTGCGCAGCCGCAGTGATCGGCTGCATCCCTTCCGCGACCGGTCACAGGCCGAGGAGACCCTGGCCCGCATGGCCTCGGCGGGCCTGCCGCTGGTGCGCGAGCTGCCGCGCCGCAGCGGCGAGCGCGACAGCCGCTGGGTGCACCTCTTCGGCGAGGTGCCGGTCGCCGCCGCGACGGCGGAACCGGCAGCTCCGGTGACGCTGGATCTCGCCACGCGCGACGCGCGGGTCCGGGCGGCGTACGGCGCGGTCGCCCCGGCCTACGCGGCTGCCCTCGCCGACGAGTTGGCGATGCTGCCCTTCGAGTGCTGGGTGCTCGACCAGGTCGCGCTCGAGGCACCCGGACCCGTGGTCGAGGTCGGCTGCGGGCCGGGACATGTCACCGCCTATCTGGCCGACCAGGGGGTGGATGCCTCGGGCATCGACCTCAGCCCCGAGATGATCGCGCAGGCGCAGGAACGGTTCCCCGAGGCGGCGTACGCCGTGGGAGACCTGCGCACCCTGATGCGGCCACCGCACGCCCCGGGGTGGGGTGCGGTGCTGGCGTGGTACTCGCTGATCCATCTCGCCCCCGAGGAACTGCCCGCGGCGCTGACCGCACTGACGCGACCCCTGGTCCCCGGCGGCGTCCTGGTGGTCGCCGCCCATGCCGGGAGCGGCGTACGGCACCTGGACGCGTGGTTCGACGCCGAGGTGGACCTCGACTTCGTGAGTTACGAGCCGGCCGCGGTGGTGGCCCTGCTGAGCGAGGCCGGCCTCGTCGACATCGAGTGGTATCGCCGGGGCCCGGTCGCCGCACGCGGCGAGTCGACCGAGCGGCTCTACGTGTGGGGTCGACGCCCGGACTGAGGTCGCGCCGCGCGGGCGGGCGCGAAGCGCTGCGCTCCGTGCACCCCCGCACTAGTGTTGGTTCATGGATCGCAGGATCTTCGGGATCGAGAACGAGTACGGCGTGACCTGCACGTTCCGCGGTCAGCGGCGCCTGTCCCCGGACGAGGTGGCGCGCTACCTGTTCCGCAAGGTCGTCTCCTGGGGGCGGTCGAGCAACGTCTTCCTGCGCAACGGGGCCCGGCTCTATCTGGACGTGGGCAGCCACCCGGAGTACGCGACGCCCGAATGCGACGACATCGCCGACCTCGTCACCCATGACAAGGCCGGGGAGCGGATCCTCGAGGGGCTGCTGCTCGACGCCGAGCGACGGCTGCGCGACGAGGGAATCCAGGGCGACGTCTACCTCTTCAAGAACAACACCGACTCGGCCGGCAACTCCTATGGCTGCCACGAGAACTACCTGGTCGGTCGGCAGGGTGAGTTCGCCAAGCTCGCCGACGTGCTGATCCCGTTCCTGGTGACCCGGCAGATCATCGTCGGGGCCGGCAAGGTGATCCAGACCCCGCGCGGCGCGATGTACTCGGTGTCGCAGCGCGCCGAGCACATCTGGGAGGGCGTCTCCAGCGCGACCACCCGGAGCCGCCCGATCATCAACACCCGCGACGAGCCGCATGCGGACGCCGAGCGCTACCGCCGGCTGCACGTCATCGTCGGCGACTCGAACATGTCGGAGACCACGACGCTGCTCAAGGTCGCCTCCTGCGACCTGGTGCTCCGGATGATCGAGGAGGGCGTGGTGATGCGCGACCTCACGATGGAGAACCCGATCCGCGCCATCCGCGAGATCAGCCACGACATGACCGGCCGGCGCAAGGTGCGTCTGGCGAACGGTCGCGAGGCGAGCGCCCTCGACATCCAGAACGAGTACCTGGGCCGTGCCCGCGACTTCGTCGACCGGCGCGCCCTGCGGACGCCGGTGATCGACCGGGCGCTGGACCTGTGGGAGCGCGGTCTGAAGGCGGTCGAGTCCGAGGACTTCAGCCTGGTCGAGCGCGAGATCGACTGGGTCATCAAGTGGAAGCTGCTCGACCGCTACCGGGCGCAGAACGGTCTCCCGCTGAGCCACCCGCGGATCGCCCAGCTCGACCTGGCCTACCACGACATCCACCGCGGTCGCGGGCTCTACTACCTGTTGGAGAAGCGCGGCGCGGTCGCGCGCGTCACCAACGACCTGCGCATCTTCGAGGCCAAGTCCGTGCCGCCGCAGTCGACCCGGGCCCGTCTGCGCGGCGAGTTCATCAAGCGTGCCCAGGAGCGCCGTCGCGACTTCACCGTCGACTGGGTGCACCTCAAGCTCAACGACCAGGCCCAGCGCACCGTCCTGTGCAAGGACCCTTTCCGCGCGTACGACGAGCGAGTGCAGAAGCTGATCGACGGCATGTGAGTTGCCGCAGCTCCGCTGGTTGAGGAGCGAACGCAGTGAGCGTCTCGAAACCGGCACAAGGTGGTTTCGAGACGGGCTCCTCCGTCGCCCTCCTCAACCACCGATGACGACGGTGGTTGAGGAGCGAACGAAGCGACGGTGGTTGAGGAGCGAACGAAGCGACGGTGGTTGAGGAGCGAACGAAGTGAGCGTCTCGAAACCCGTCTCGAAACCCGTCTCGAAACCCGCACTTGTGGAGAACACACGCAGCGCCCGACCGGGTCCTGGTCCACTCGCGCATGCCCTGGATGTACCTGCTGCGCTGCCGCGACGGCTCCTACTACGCCGGCAGCACGACGGATCTCGACGCGCGTCTCAACCAGCACCGCTGCGGCCTCGGCGCGGCGTACACCCGCCGGCGGCTTCCCGTGAATCTGGTCTTCGCGGCCGAGTTCGAGACTGTGGCCGAGGCGTTCGCCTTCGAGAAGCGGGTCCAAGGCTGGTCGCGCGCCAAGCGGGAGGCCCTGATCGAGAGCCGGTACGACGCGCTGCCGGGACTGGCGCGGCGGGGTGGGGTGGGAGTGGTTTCGAGACGGGCTCCTTCGTCGCCCTCCTCAACCACCGAGAATCCTTCGTTGCCCTCCTCAAAGGAGAGTCCCCTGGGGTGGTGGGGTTTGAGGGCTGGCGGCGAGGCGTGAGGACGTTAGAGGCCATCGGCGGGATCTTCGGTGTGAACCGCCAAGAACACACCGAAAGAAGGGTCCAACCGATGGCCTTGCCCCAGTCTG
>JBGAJX010000043.1:0-24382 GCA_044224695.1 Marmoricola sp.
AGATCCGACTGATCACCCGGGTCGCATTCGGGTTCCGCTCACCCGAGGCCCTCATCGCCCTCGCGATGCTCAACCTCGGCGGCCACAAGCCCGTCCTCCCCGGCAGGTCATGACCCACGGATCAGTCAGGAGAGCCAGAATTCTCGGTAGGCCGATAACCCCCGAGTCGGTCTGAGTTCCCTGGTGGGACGCACGGCGACCACGCCCCCGAAGAACGGGTCGCCCCGCCCCCGGCGTTTGTGGGAGGACGCCGGGGGCCTACCCCTGCCCGCGCGCCTTCACTACAGTCGTACAGATCGACGACCTCACCGAACTCCGCGCGACGCCGCTCGGCACGCCGCCACTGGGAGCGGCCTCGCTGATCGGACGCCGCGACGCGTTGGAAGCGGTGCGGCGGCTCTCGA
The DNA here is from genome assembly GCA_044224695.1 of Marmoricola sp. GTDB lineage: Bacteria > Actinomycetota > Actinomycetes > Propionibacteriales > Nocardioidaceae > Marmoricola_A. The sequence goes on from JBGAJX010000043.1 coordinate 405, forward strand.
CGCACCACCGTCTGGTCACGCTTACCGGCCCCGGCGGCACCGGCAAGACCAGCCTCTCCCGCGAGGTCGCCGCGAGCCTGGCCCGCGAGGGACACAGTGCCTGGCTGGTGCCCTTGGCCGACGTCCTGGACCCTGACCTGGTCCCCTTGGCGATCGCGCGCTCGCTCGGTCTCCAGACCGGCTCCGCAGACCCGCTGGCGCAAGCCGTCGCCCTGCTGTCGGGCCGGCCCACGCTGCTCGTGCTGGACAACTGCGAGCACCTGACCGAGGCCGCGGGCACGGCGATCGTCACGCTGCTCGAGCACTGCCCCGACCTGCGCGTGATCACCACCAGCCGGCACTCCCTGGGCGTCCCGGGTGAGGCCCTCTGGCCGGTTCCGCCGCTCGCTCTCCCCACGGACCTTCCCGAGGAGGGTCCGCACTCCCTGGAGTGCTTGCAGGAGTCGCCCGCGGTGCAGCTCTTCGTGGAGCGCGCACGCTGGGCGCAGCCGGACTTCACCCTGACCGAGCGCAACGCGGCGGCCGTCGCCCGACTGTGTGTCGCCCTGGAAGGGGTGCCGCTCGCCATCGAGCTCGCGGCCGCCCGCGTGCGCGTGCTGACGCCCCAGGCGATGCTCGACCGGCTGACCGACCGCTACGGCCTGCTCAACCGCGGCTTCCAGGGTGTGCCGCCCCGGCAGCAGTCGCTGGCCGCGTCGGTGGGCTGGAGCTTCGACCTCTGTACGCCGTCCGAACGCACGTTGTGGACCCGCCTCTCGGTCTTCGTCGGCGGCTTCGACCTCGACGCCGCCGAGGCGGTCTGCTCCGGCGACGGCATCGAGCGCGCGGAGGTCCTCGACCTGCTCGCCTCGCTCCTGGACAAGTCGATCATCACCCGCGACCCCGACGACGTCGCGGTGCACTACCGGATGCTGGAGACCATCCGGCAGTACGGCGCAGGGCTGCTCCGCCTCACCAGCGAGGACGCGCCCTACCGGGAGCGGCACCGGGCCTGGTTCCTCGACCACGCCGAACGGCTCGGCCTCGCCTGGACCTCCGCCGAGCAGCGGGAACTGCTCGCCTGGTTGGAGCGCAACCACCCCAACCTGCGGGTGGCCTTCGAGACCGGCTCGACGCGCGCCGCGGAGGCACCCGCTGTACTGCGCGGCGTGGTGGCCCTGGAGGGCTACTGGGTCACCTCCGGGCTCCTCAGCGAGGCCCGTCGCTGGCTCGCCCAGGCCGTGCGGCACGCCCCCGAGGACATCGCGGTGCCGGACCTGGCCAACGCGCTCTGGCTGACGGCGTACTTCTCCGCGATCCAGATGGACCTCGACGAGGCGCGCGCCTGCATCGAGGCCGCGCAGTCCCTGGCGAGCGCCTCCGACGAACTCGTCGTCCACGGCTTCTTCCAGTTCGCCCTCGGCATCGTGGCGATGTTGAGCGGCGACCTGCCCGCCGCCGTCGCCGCGCTGCGCCGCAGCTCGGAGCTGCTGCAGCTCTCGCACCATCGCCTCGACCACGGCAGCGCCACCGCGTCGTACGGGATCTGCCTGGTCTACTCCGGCGACCTGGCCGAGGCCGAGACCGTCCTGCGGTCCCTGCTCGCCCGCCTGCCCGACGGCGAGTGCTACGCCCGCTCGTATGCCCTGTGGGCGCTGAGTGAAGCCGCCCTGGCCCGCGACGATCTCGACGCGGGTGAGCGGCTCGCCCGGGAGTCCCTCGCCCTCAAGGCGAAACTTCGGGACCAACTGGGCACCGCCCTGATGCTCGAGAGCCTCGCCGCCGTCGCCGCCGCCCGGGGACGCACGATGCATTCGGCCGAGCTGCTCGGCGCCGCGGGTTCGCTGTGGCGCTTCATCGGGGACTCGGCCCTGTCCGCGCCCTACATCTCCGGCCAGCGCGAGCTCGGCGAGCGACTCGCCCGCGGTTCGCTCGACGACGCCGCCTTCTCCGAGGGCTACCGCCGCGGCAGCGCCCTGAGCCTGACCGACGCCATCGACCTCGCGCTGGGTCCGCACGTCCCGGACCCCGTCGTGGGGCCGGCGCCCGTGGACCCCGACGAGCCGACGCTCACCCGCCGAGAGGAGGAGGTCGCCGCCCTGCTCGCCGAGGGGCTCAGCAACCAGGAGATCGCCGACCGCCTGGTCATCTCCCTGCGCACCGCCCAGGGTCATGTCGAGAACCTGCTGCGCAAGCTCGGCGTCCACTCCCGCACCCAGGTCGCCACCTGGGTGCTGCGCCGTGACGCCCGTCGTCGAGGGTGACCGGCCCACCTCAGCCTTCCCGCATCGGGATGCGGACACCGCGCTCGGTGGCCACCTCCAGCGCCCGGTCGTAGCCGGCGTCGACGTGGCGGACCACGCCCATGCCGGGGTCGTTGGTGAGCACCCGCTCGAGCTTCTCGGCGGCCAGGTCCGTGCCGTCGGCGACGATGACCTGTCCCGCGTGGATGGAGCGGCCCATGCCGACGCCGCCGCCGTGGTGGATGGAGACCCAGGTGGCACCGCTGGCGGTGTTGACGAGCGCATTGAGCAGCGGCCAGTCCGCGATCGCGTCGGAGCCGTCGAGCATCGCCTCGGTCTCGCGGTACGGGCTGGCCACCGACCCGCAGTCGAGGTGGTCACGGCCGATCACGATCGGCGCGGACAGCTCGCCGTTGGCGACCATCTCGTTGAACTTCAGCCCGGCCAGGTGGCGTTCGCCGTAGCCCAGCCAGCAGATCCGGGCCGGGAGCCCCTGGAAGTGCACCCGCTCCTGAGCCATCGTGATCCAGGTCCGCAGGCGCTCGTTGTCGGGGAACAACTCGAGGATCGCCTCGTCGGTCTTGCGGATGTCCTCGGGGTCGCCGGACAGCGCGGCCCAGCGGAACGGGCCCTTGCCCTCGCAGAAGAGGGGCCGGATGTAGGCCGGGACGAAGCCGGGGAAGGCGAACGCGTTCGCGAAGCCGCCCTTGCGGGCCTCGTCGCGGATCGAGTTGCCGTAGTCGAAGACCTCCGCGCCGGCGTCCTGGAAGCCGACCATCGCCTCGACGTGCCGGGCCATGCTGGCCTGCGCCTGCAGGGTCAGCCCGGCCGGGTCCTTCTCGCGCAGGGCCTCCCAGTCCTCGAAGTCCACGCCGGCCGGGAGGTAGAACAGCGGGTCGTGCGCGCTGGTCTGGTCGGTGACGACGTCGATGCGCACCTCCCCGTCGCGGTGACGGCGCAGCAGTTCAGGGACGATCTCGGCGGCGTTGCCGAGCACGCCGATGCTCAGGGCCCGGCCCTCGTCGCGGGCCTCGACCGCCAGCCGCAGAGCGTGGTCGAGGTCGTCGGCGGCGACGTCGAGGTAACGGTGCTCGATGCGGCGCTCGATGCGGGTGCGGTCGCACTCGATGCAGATCGCCACGCCGCCGTTCATCGTGACGGCCAGCGGCTGCGCCCCGCCCATGCCGCCCAGGCCCGCGGTCAGCGTGATCGTGCCCGTCAGGGTCCCACCAAAACTCTCGTCCCCCACCGCAGCGAACGTCTCGAACGTGCCCTGAAGGATCCCCTGGGTGCCGATGTAGATCCACGACCCCGCGGTCATCTGGCCGTACATCGTCAGCCCGAGGTGCTCCAGCCGGCGGAACTCCTCCCAGTTCGCCCAGTCGCCGACCAGGTTGGAGTTCGCGATCAGCACCCGCGGCGCCCACACGTTGGTGCGGAACACCGCGACCGGGCGGCCCGACTGCACCAACATCGTCTCGTCGTCAGCGAGCGTGGTCAGCGTGCGGACGAGCGCGTCGTACGACTCCCAGTCCCGGGCCGCCTTGCCGGTGCCGCCGTAGACGACCAGGTCCTCGGGCCGTTCGGCGTTCTCGGGGTCCAGGTTGTTCATCAGCATCCGAAGCGCTGCCTCGGTCTGCCAGGACTTCGCGGTGCGCTCGTTGCCGCGAGGGGCGCGGATCTCGTGGTGGGTCATGCCAACTCTCCGATCGTCTGCTCGACGGCGGCGCGGACGCCGCCCTGGGTGACCAGGCCGACCACGGCCTCGATCTCGGGGGACAGGTGCCGGTCCGGGCCGGGGCCCTGGACGTGGCTGCGGACCAGGTCGCGAACCGCGCCGGTACCGGGACTGGGGGTGAGGGGGGCGCGCAGGTCGAGCGCGCGAGCCGCGGTCAGCACCTCGATCGCGAGCACCCGGGAGAGCCCGTCGACTGAGCGGCGCAGCTTGCGGGCCGCGGCCCATCCCATCGAGACGTGGTCCTCCTGCATGGCGCTGCTCGGGATCGAGTCGACGCTCGCCGGAGCCGCGAGCCGCTTGAGCTCGGAGACGATGCCGGCCTGGGTGTACTGCGCGATCATGTGGCCGCTGTCCACGCCGGGGTCGTGCGCCAGGAACGGCGGCAGCCCGTGGTTGCGGGCCTTGTCGAGGAAGCGGTCGGTACGCCGCTCGCTGATGCTCGCCAGGTCGGCGACCGCGATCGCCAGGAAGTCCAGCACGTAGCCGACCGGAGCACCGTGGAAGTTGCCGTTGGACTCGACCCGACCGTCGGGCAGGACGACCGGGTTGTCGATGGCGCTGGCCAGCTCGCGACCGGCGACGACGGCGGCGTGGTCGACGGTGTCGCGGACGGCGCCGTGGACCTGCGGGCTGCACCGCAGCGAGTAGGCGTCCTGCACCCGGTTGCAGTCCGGGCCGCGGTGGCTCGCGACCACGCCGGAGTCGGCGAGCAGCCGGCGCAGGTTGGCAGCGCTGTCGCCCTGGCCGGGGTGCGGCCGCAGCGCCTGCAGGTCCGCGGCGAAGACCCGGTCGGTGCCCAGCTGCGCCTCGACGCTCATCGCGGCGGCGATGTCGGCGACGCGGAGCAGGTTCTCCAGGTCGGCCAGCGCGAGCACCAGCATCCCCAGCATCCCGTCCGTGCCGTTGATCAGCGCCAGCCCTTCTTTGGCGGCGAGCTCGACGGGGGCCAGGCCCACAGCGGCCATCGCGTCGGCAGCGACGACCGGAGCGCCGTCGCCGACCCGCACCGGGCCCTCGCCGATCAGCGCGAGCGCCACGTGCGAGAGGGGGGCGAGGTCGCCGGAGCACCCGAGCGAGCCGTACTCGTGGACGACCGGGGTGATCCCGTGGTTGAGCAGTCCGGCGAGCAGGTCGGCCACCTCGGGCCGTACGCCGGTCCGCCCGGTGCACAGCGTCGAGAGCCGCAGCAGCATCAGTCCGCGCACGACCTCGCGTTCCACCTCCGGGCCGCTGCCGGCCGCGTGCGAACGCACCAGGCTCCGCTGGAGCTGGGCGCGCAGGTCCGGGGCGATGTGCCGGGTCGCCAGGGCACCGAAGCCGGTCGACACGCCGTACGCCGGGGTGGGCGCCTCCGCCAGCCGCTCCACCGCGGCGCGGCTCTGCTTCATCGCGGCCCGGGCGTCCTCGCCGATGATCACGGGCGCGCCGTGCCGGGCCACCGCCACCACGTCCTGGCGACTCAGCGCTCCGACGCCCACCACCACGCTGTCGTTCTCCGTCATGTCTTGATTCCACTCCTCCGCGGAGGCGCCCGCACCTGTGCGAGGCTGGTTAGTGTCTCGGATCCGAGACAGTGACGGGAGGTCCGCGATGAGCCAGGTACCGGCGGCGACCCGCACGTTGCGCGTGCTGCGTTTCCTGGCCACCCAGCCGGCGCCGGTCAGCCTCGAACGGATCTCGGCGGAGGTCGGGCTGCCGCGCTCGTCGGCCTACCACCTGCTGGCGGTGATGACCGAGGAAGGCTTCGTGGTCCACCTGCCCGACGAACACCGCTACGGCCTCGGTGTCGCCGCTTTCGAGGTCGGCAGCGGCTACACCCGCCAGGGCGCCCTGCAACGCCTCGCCCGCCGACCCCTGGCCGCCCTCGTCGACCGGGTCGGCCAGTCGGCACACCTCGCGGTGCTGCACGGGCGCGACGTGCTCTACGTGGTGGAGGAGCGCGCCCCGGGGCGGCCCCCGCTGGTCACCGACGTCGGCGTCCGCCTGCCGGCGCACCTCACCGCGAGCGGTCGGGCGATGCTGGCGGCCCTGCCCGCGGCCCAGGTCCGGGCGCTCTATCCGGACGCGGCCGCCTTCGTCGACCGGGTGGGCCGGGGTCCCCGCCGACCCAGCGAGCTGCGACCGCTGCTCGCCGAGACCCGGCAGCGGGGGTATGCGGTGGAGTCCGGCGAGGTCACCCCGGGGTTCGCCTCCGTCGCCGCTGCGGTGCTGGATCCGAGCGGCCACCCGGTGGCCGGGCTCGCGGTCACGTTCACCGAAGAGTCCGCGGATGCGGAGGCCCTGGCCGAGGCCGTCACCGCCACCGCCGACCTGATCCGGCGGCGGCTACGTCGCCCGTAGCCGCCGACCGTTCTGGTTCGTTGAAGGGTCGTGACCGATCCGACCTCCGCCTCACGCCGGCGCCTCGCCCTGACCTCCCTGCTCGCCGCGGGCGGCCTGGTCGGCGCCGGAATGCTGATCCCCGGCCCCGCCACCGGCACCGCCACGGGTGACTCGTCTCCCGCGAGCGCCGCCCTGCGTGCCGCTCAGGACGCGGGCGCCACCGCGATGCTCCCGTTGGACCCGATCGCCGACGACGGGCACGACCACGACCACAGCGACCCCGCCACCAAGAACGCGCTGTCCCGCAGCCTCGACGAAGCGGGGGCTGAGGCGGCGACCGCGGACCCCACCACGCCGGAACAGGCCGCGCGCGCGTTGAGCGTCGTGGCCGACCAGCGCGCCGAGCCCGACCCGCGACTGGTCCGCATGCCTGCGCCGGCGCCGCGGCGTACGACCCCGCAGAACCGGTACGCGCTCGCCGGCGGCTGCTACGTCCTCGGCGCGCAGGGGCAGTGGGTGACGCGTGCGGGCAGCGGCTACGGCCTCGGCTCCCGCACCGCCGCCGAGCCCTTCTTCTTCAAGGCCTCCGACCTCGGCGAGTACCTGCTCTACGACAGCGAGGGCAAGCACCTCACCGCGGGCCCCGGCTCGGTGACCAGCGCTCCGACCGCGAACGCGGGCAGCCGCTGGACCGTACGTCGTACCGCCGCCGGGTTCACCCTCACCGGCACCCACGGCGTCCTCACCGGCGGTACGCCGGTGACCGCCGGTGCCGGCGACGCCTTCGCGCCGCGCCTCGCCGACGGCTGCGCGCGCTTCCCCGAGATCGGCACCCAGATCAGCGGGCGGCCGTTCGCCGGAGTCACAGGCTTCCAGGAGGTGCGCGGCACCACCGACGCGCACACGCACGGGATGGCCTTCGAGTTCCTCGGCGGCCGCGCGCACTGCGGACGGCCCTGGTCGCCGTACGGCGTGACCGTCGCCCTCACCGACTGCCCCGACCACGCGGGCATGGGCGCCGGCGCGCTGCTGGAGAACCTGACCCGCACCGGGGCACCGGTGGGCACGCACGACACCGTCGGCTGGCCGACCTTCCAGGACTGGCCGGCGCCGGACTCGCTCACCCACGAGGGCACCTACCACGCGTGGATGGAGCGGGCCTGGCGCGGCGGGATGCGCCTGTTCGTGAACCTACTGGTGGAGAACAACCAGCTGTGCACGATCTACCCGTTGAAGCGGAACTCCTGCGACGACATGGACTCGATCCGCCTGCAGGCCAAGCAGATGCGCGCGTTCCAGCGCTACGTCGACGCGCAGTACGGCGGCCCGGGCAAGGGCTGGTACCGCATCGTCACCGATCCCTTCCAGGCACGCCGGGTGATCAACTCCGGCAAGCTCGCCGTGGTCATGGGCATCGAGACCAGCGTGCCCTTCGGCTGCTCGACGATCCTGGACCTGCCCGAGTGCAACGCCGCCGACATCGACGCACAACTCGACGAGGTCTACCGGCTCGGCGTGCGCCAGATGGAGCTGGTCAACAAGTTCGACAACGCCCTGTCCGGGGTCGCCGGCGACGAGGGCGCGATCGGGCCGCTGGTCAACGGCGCCAACTTCCTGGAGACGCAGTCGTTCTGGGACATGCGGGCCTGCCCCGACTCCTACGCCGACGGGGTGGAGGACCGTGAGCAGACCGCGCTGCCGGCCGACGGCGGAGCCTTCGGTCAACGCGACGGGCTCTTCGGCGCCATCGCCGAGGTCGCCGGGGTCACCCTGCCCGCGCTGCCGTTCTACGGACCCGCCCCGCACTGCAACAACCGCGGACTGACCGACCTCGGCGAGTACGTCATCCGGCAGATGGCCGAACGCGGCATGGTCTTCGACCCCGACCACATGAGCGTCAAGGCGCGGCAGGCGAGCCTCGACCTGCTCGAGGAGATCGACTACTCCGGGGTGATCTCGAGCCACTCGTGGTCGACTCCCGACGCCTACCCGCGGATCTACCGCCTCGGCGGTGTGGTGATGCCCTACGCCGGCGACTCCGACGGGTTCGTGGCCAAGTGGCGTCAGCACCTGCGGTGGGCGGACCCGCGCTACTACTTCGGCTTCGGCTACGGCGCCGACATCAACGGACTGGGCGCTCAGGGCAACCCGCGCGGGGCCGACGCGGCCAACAAGGTCACCTACCCCTTCACCGGGCTGGGCGGGGTGACCGTGCGCAAGCAGCGCAGCGGCCAGCGCGTTTACGACATCAACGTCGACGGTGTGGCCCACTACGGGCTCTACCCCGACTGGTTGGAGGACCTGGAGCGCCAGGCCGGGCCGGCGATCACCACGGACATGAGCCGCGGCGCCGAGGCCTACCTCCAGATGTGGGAGCGCGCGGTCGGCGTCCGCAACGACGCCTGCCGCCAGCCGTCGCTGGCGCTGCCCCGGTCCGCGTTCCGGCTCCCGTCGGGCCTGAGCCCCGAGCAGGTGCTGCGCCGGGTCGGCCAGCCCCACGAACGCCTCGGCCGGGAGTTCACCTACTGCAGCCGCTCCGGCGAGGTGACGCTGCGGTTCCGGGGTGGGCGGTTGGTCTAGGGGGCCATTTCGACTGGCACAACGGCCGGATTCAGCTCCTGGAAGGCTGGATCCGGCCGTTGTGCCAGTTCATCTGGCCCCTGTGGAAGACAAACCCGACGCCCCGCCCTGGGCTGGCAGGCTGCGCCCGTGCCTCCTGACCTCGCGCTTCTCCAGCTCGGCGGTGTCGCCGACCTGGCGACGCTGCTGACGTTGACGACGCGCCGCAGGCTGCGGCGAGCTGTCGCGCGAGGCGAGGTCACCCACCTGGGGCACGGCCGATACGCCCACCCCTCGACGGGGACCGCCCTCCGAGCCGCGGGACGGCTCCACGCGGTGCTGTCGCACGAGTCGGCCGCGCTGCACCACCGTTGGGGCATCAAGGCGACCCCGGAGCGCCCCTCGGTCATCGTGCCCCGTCACCGCGGCGTGAAGGGCGTGCGTGGGGTCGACGTGCGCTTCCGCGACCTAGACGAGCACGAGGTCGTCGCGGGCCCGGCCACCTCGAGGCTCCGCACGGTGCTGGACTGCGCCAAGGACCTGCCGTTCGACCGGGCGCTGTGCGTGGCGGACTCGGCGCTGCGCGAGGGGCACCTGACCCAGGACGACCTGATCGCCGGCGCGGCCCGACTGCGCGGTCCCGGCAGCCGCCGCGCTCGGGTGGTGGTGGCCGCCGCCAGCCCGCTCGCCGACAACCCGTTCGAGTCCACACTCCGAGCCATCGCGAGCACGGTGCCCGGCCTGACCCTCGAACCGCAGGTGACGATCGAGGAATGGGGCTGGAGGGGCCGCCCCGACCTGGTCGACCGGGCCAAACGGATCGTCGTCGAGGCGGACTCGTTCACCTGGCACGGATCGCGGCAGGCGCTGAGCAAGGACGCGAACCGCTACAACGCGCTGGTGGCCCGCGGTTGGCGAGTGCTGCGGTTCACCTGGGAGCAGGTGATGTTCGAGCCCGAGTACGTGCGCCGGGTGCTCATGGCTGTGGTGAATGGGCCAGATCAACTGGCACAAGGGCTGATTCCGGTCCCGTGGAGCGCCTGAACGCCCCGTTGTGCCAGTTGAAATGGCCCCCTGTGACTCAAGTTACCGATTGGTAGGATCATCGTCACAGCGATCACCCGCCCATGGCGGCCCGAACCTTACTAGGCTCTGACGACTGACGTCCTCCGCCCGCACCCGGGCTTCGAGCCCGGCCCTGACGAGGAGTTTCGATGCTGCAAGCCGTGGCACTCACGGTGTCCCTGGGGATCACCGTGGTCGCGATCGCCCTGCTGGTTCGCGCCGTGGGCAAGGTCCTGGCCGTGATGAAGCTGGGCCAGCCGATCAACCGCACCGACGACCCGAAGTCGCGCACGATCACGCTGGTCCGCGAGACGCTGCTCCACACCCGGATGCTCCAGTGGGCGCGCGTCGGTGCCGCGCACTGGTTCATCATGGTCGGCTTCGGGCTTCTGTTCGCCACCCTGGTGAACGCTTACGGGCAGCTCTTCGACCCGCACTTCATCCTGCCGGTGATCGGCCACTTCCCGCCGTTCGAGTGGCTCACCGAGCTGTTCGCCTGGATGATGCTCATCGCGATCGTGCCGTTCATGGTCTACCGGGCGACCCGACCCAAGGAGCGCACCCGTGGCGAGCGGGGTCGCTTCTTCGGCTCGACCATGTGGCAGGGCTACTTCGTCGAGTGGGTCATCCTGCTCGTGGGCATCTGCATCCTCCTGCTGCGCTTCTTCGAGTACGCCTTGGCGGAGGAGAAGTACCAGAACGCGCTGCACTTCCCGTTCACGGCCTGGGCGGGCGAGCTCTTCACCGGCATGTCCGAGAGCAGCCTGGAGAACGCGATCCTGGTGACCGCGATGCTGAAGATCGTGATCTCGATGATCTGGATGATCACGATCTCGCTCAACACCACGATGGGTGTGGCGTGGCACCGCTTCCTGGCGTTCTTCAACATCTGGTTCAAGCGCGAGGCCACCGGCGGCACCGCGCTAGGCGGGGTCAAGCCGATCATGGTCGGCGACAAGCCCTTCGACCTCGAGATGGTCGAGGAGATGGACGAGGACACCGTCCTGGGTGTCGGCAAGATCGAGGACTTCGCCTGGAAGGGCATCCTCGACTTCACCTCGTGCACCGAGTGTGGCCGCTGCCAGTCGCAGTGCCCCGCGTGGAACACCGAGAAGCCGCTGTCGCCGAAGCTGCTGATCACCAACCTGCGCAACCACGCCCACGCGAAGGCGCCCTACCTGCTGGCCAGCGAGGAGGAGCGGGTCTCGCTTCCCGACCTGGTCAAGGCCGAGGCCGAGCGTCCGCTGGTCGGCGCCACCGAGGGTGACGCCTGGCAGCCCACGGGCGGCGCGGTCATCGACGAGGACGTGTTGTGGTCCTGCACCTCGTGTGGTGCGTGCGTCCAGCAGTGCCCCGTCGACATCGAGCACGTCGACCACATCATCGACATGCGCCGCTACCAGGTGCTGATCGAGTCGAACTTCCCCTCCGAGCTCAACGGCCTCTTCAAGGGCCTGGAGAACAAGGGCAACCCCTGGAACATGTCGCCGAACGCGCGCATGGACTGGGCCAAGGACCTGCCCTTCGAGGTCAAGCAGGTCGGCGTCGACGTGGAGTCCCTCGACGAGGTCGACTGGCTGTTCTGGGTCGGCTGCGCCGGCGCCTACGAAGACCGCGCGAAGAAGACCACCCAGGCGGTCGCGGAGCTGCTCGACATGGCCGGCGTGACCTTCGCGGTCCTCGGCGACGGCGAGACCTGCACCGGCGACCCTGCCCGCCGCGCGGGCAACGAGTTCGTGTTCCAGCAGCTGGCGATGCAGAACGCCGAGGTCTTCAAGGAGACCCAGGTCAAGAAGGTCGTCTCGACCTGCGCCCACTGCTTCAACACCCTCAAGAACGAGTACGCCCAGTTCGGCGTCGAGCTCGAGGTCGTCCACCACACCCAGCTGCTCAACCGGCTGGTCCGTGAGGGCAAGCTGACCCCGGTGGCTCCGGCCGGCGGCCCGAAGAAGAAGGTCACCTACCACGACCCGTGCTACCTGGGCCGGCACAACCAGGTCTACACGCCGCCGCGTGACCTGCTGGAGATCATCCCCACCGCGGAGTTCACCGAGATGGAGCGCAACTCCGAGCGGTCGTTCTGCTGCGGCGCCGGTGGTGCCCGGATGTGGATGGAGGAGAAGGTCGGCGAGCGGATCAACATGAACCGCACCGCCGAGGCCGTCGGCACCGGCGCGGACCAGATCGCCGTCGGCTGCCCCTTCTGCAGGGTGATGCTCTCCGACGGACTCACGATGATGCAGTCCAAGGGCGAGGCACGCGAGGAGGTCGAGGTCCTCGACGTCGCGCAGATGCTGCTCCAGTCCGTGAAGCGCGCCCCCGAGCCGGTGGCTGCGGCGGAGGCAGCACCGGCCGACTCCCCGGAGGAGCCGAAGGCCTGACGATTCCCCCACGAGGGCGGGTGACCACACCGGTCACCCGCCCTCGTGCTTTCCCGGTATCAGCGGCACCCAGGCCTGCCTCCTCCTGGGGGACGTCGGCGAGTGACCCGAGCGGGCCAGGCTCGTTGAGCGTTCGTAGGAATTTCGTCGCATTTCCTGCATCTCACGGGACGATCTGCCGATTCTGATCGTCACCACCGCAGGACATCGAATGGAAGGCAGCACCAGGGCCGACGAGCACCGGGCAGACCGAGGAGGCGCACCATGTGGAACGCAGGAGTCACCAGGAGAAGGCGCCACCTTGCCCTGAATCAACTCGTCGAACGGTCGCGTCAGTCCGGCAACCTCACCGCCCCCTGGCAGGAGGTGCCCGCGATCTGGGAGCACTTCCGCGACGAGGCCGAGATCCTGCGCGAACTCCAGTCGGTGTGGCGCAACGCCCTCGCGGGCGCGGTGTACGTCGCGATCGAACGTGGCCAGGGCGACCTGCGCCAGGACGTCATCGAGGCCTTCGGCACCGTGGCCACCCGGTACGCCGGCATCCGCGCGATCTTGGAGTTCCACGCCGAGCACCCCGCGATCGCCACGGCGATGCGCAAGGAGCAGGCGCTGCTCTCGACCTTCGCGTGCGCGCAGCAGGCAGCCCCGCAGGCAGCCCAGGACGCTGCCTCGGACCGCGCCGCCTGACGCCCGGGCCTAGACCTCGATCGAACCGCCGAGGCGTACGTCGAGCAACGCGCAGCCAGGCGCGTGATGCGCCAACTCACGGGCGAACTCGGCCTTGGGTCGTTGCATCCAGTGCAGGCCGCCGTACTGCATGCCTCGGGCGTGGAAGGTACCGAAGTGGATCGGCAGCGCTGCCTTGGCGCCGGTCCGCGCACAGGCCAGCGCCGCCTCGGTCGGCCCCATGTGTCCCGGCGAGAGCCGGGGCCCCCAGCCGCCGATCGGTACGAGCGCCACGTCGGGCGGCCCGGCGATCGTGATCTGCTCCTCCATGCCGTCGTACAGGTCGGTGTCGCCCGCGAACCAGATCACCTGACCCTCGCCGCGGATGAGGTGACCGTTCGCCTGGTTGGGCCGGTGCGGCATCCGCCGTGAGTGGTGGTCGGCGTGGACCAGGGCCACCTCGAGGCTGCCCAGGGAGATCCACTCCCCCAACTCCGCCGTACGGACGCGGGCGCCGGTCCTCTTGCGCAGCCACGCGGCGTTCTCCGCGCCGAGCACGTAGGGCAGGTCCGGCAGCAGTTTGAGCGACCCGAGCTCGGCGTGGTCGTGGTGCAGGTGCGAGATGAGTACGCCGTGCGCGCCCGCCCAGGCCTCGGGGTCCGGCGGCGGCGTGATCCGGCGCAGCGGTCCGGCGTGGGCGCGCAGGAGCGGATCGGTCAGCACCCGCATGGTCCCGATGTCCAGGACGACGGTGGCGTGACCGAGCCAGGTGAGGCGCATGCCGGACCTAGTGGACGGTGGTCCGGTGGAACCGCAGGTGGGAGCGGGACGGGGTCGGGCCGCGCTGACCCTGGTAGCGCGAGCCGTACTTCTCCGAGCCGTAGGGGTGCTGGGCCGGCGAGGACAGCCGGAAGAAGCACAGCTGGCCGATCTTCATGCCGGGCCAGAGCTTGATCGGCAGGTTCGCGACGTTGGCCAGCTCGAGGGTGACGTGACCGGAGAACCCGGGGTCGATGAAGCCGGCGGTGGAGTGGGTGAGCAACCCCAGCCGTCCCAACGATGACTTGCCCTCGAGGCGGGCGGCGATGTCGTCGGGCAGGCTCACGACCTCGTAGGTGGAACCGAGCACGAACTCGCCGGGGTGCAGGATGAACGGCTCGTCGCCGATCGGCTCGACCTCGCGGGTCAGCTCGGACTGGTCCTCGGCGGGGTCGATGTGCGGGTAGCGGTGGTTCTCGAAGACCCGGAAGAACCGGTCGAGGCGCACGTCGACGCTGGAGGGCTGGATCATCGCCGGGTCGAACGGCTCCAGCGCCACGCGTCCGGCGTCGAGCTCAGCAGCGATGTCGCGGTCGGAGAGCAGCACGCCAGCACCCTACCCGCCCCGGTGGGCGCGCTCTGAGACCGCTGTGGTGAGAATGGCGCGGTGAGCCGCTACACGACGTACGTCGCCCTGGGAGACTCCTTCACCGAGGGGGTCGGGGACGCCGATCCCCTGCGTCCCAACGGGGTCCGCGGGTGGGCCGACCGGGTCGCGGAGTCCCTGGGTGAGCAGGACCCGGAGTTCCGCTACGCGAACCTCGCCATCCGCGGACGCAAGATGGCCGCGGTGCTGGAGGAGCAGATCGAGCCCGCGCTGGCGATGCGCCCGGATCTGGTCAGCGTGTACGCCGGCGGCAACGACATCCTGCGGCCGGTGGTCGACATCGACGCCATCGTCGCCTCGTACGCCGAGGCGCTGGGCCGGGTGCGCGACGCCGGTGCGCACCTGGTGATCTTCACCGGCTTCGACCTCGGCTGGGCCCCGATCTTCGGCCGGCTGCGCGGGCGGGTGGCGATCTACAACGAGCTCGTCCGCGAGGCCGCCGAGGGCCTGGACGCCACCCTGGTCGACTTCTGGCGGATGCGGGAGTACCGCGACCCGCGGCTGTGGGACATCGACCGCATCCACATGTCCACGCTCGGTCACCAGCGGATGGCGGTCGCGGTGCTCGACGCGCTGGGCGTGGAGCACCGACAGCTGCCCGACCCCCTGCCGGATCTGACGGCCATGACCCCGCGCGAGCGCCGCGAGGCCGACCTCGCCTGGGCCAAGGCACACGCGGCCCCGTGGGTCCAGCGTCGCCTGACCGGACGGTCGTCGGGCGACGGGCTCTCGCCGCGCTACCCGACCCTGACCCCGGTGGGTGAGACCGGCCTCACCCCGTCGGGTAGCATCTGACCCGCGATCGACCCGGCACGCGCCGAAGCGGTCCGCGCGGATGTAGTTCAATGGCAGAACATGAGCTTCCCAAGCTCAGAATGCGGGTTCGATTCCCGTCATCCGCTCCAACTTGAATCCCTCGCCTGAGCTGTGTGACGCCAGGCAGGTTCTGGACCCGGATTTCCTGCGTGCGGTCACACAGCTCCCCGGTGGTGGGGGTCCACACGAGGTATCAGAGTCGCCCCGGCGCCCTCCTTCGACACATGAAGCAGAAGCTCATCGTGAAGCCACGGCCCGTCCGCAAGCGCGATCTGGACGTCGACACACGTACGCCATCGGGCCGACGCAGCCTTCCCTACTGACACACGCAAGCGTCCTCGGGCTGTCGGCATCTCCGTCGGACGCGGCCTCGGCGGTGAGATCGCACGCGCAGCGCTCGCACCCAGCCACGTCGTGGGCGTGAGGCGACGAAGCAGTGCGTACGGCCTTGATCGCCGACGCCGCACGTGGCATGCCGTTTGCCCGCACCGGGCATGGTCGAGCCATGGCATACGTCGAGGACAGCTACGAACGCGACACCGACTACATCACCGACCGGATCACCGCGGACGGCCGTGACGGCTGGCCCGTGGCCCCCGGCAAGTACCGCCTCGTCGTCGCGCGGGCCTGCCCGTGGGCCAGCCGCGCGATCATCGTGCACCGGCTGCTCGGGCTCGAGGACGTGCTCAGCATCGGCTACTGCGGCCCGACCCACGACGAGGACTCGTGGACGTTCGATCTCGATCCAGGCGGCGTCGACCCGGTGCTGGGGATCCCTCGGCTGAAGGACGCCTACGAGAAGCGTTTCCCCGGCTACGGCAAGGGGATCACCGTGCCGGCGATCGTGGACATCGAGAGCGGCCAGGTCGTCACCAACGACTTCGCGCAGATCACCCTCGACCTGGAGACCGAGTGGGTCGCGCATCACCGTCCCGGCGCCCCCGACCTCTACCCGGAGCACCTGCGTAGCGAGATCGACGAGATCAACGCCTTCGTCTACCGCCACGTCAACAACGGCGTCTACCGGGTCGGGTTCGCGGGGCGACAGTCGTCCTACGACGCGGCGTACGACACCCTCTTCTCTGCGCTCGACCGCCTTGAGGAGCGGCTGGCCAGCCAGCGGTATCTCGTCGGGGACCAGATCACCGAGGCCGACGTGCGGCTGTTCACCACGCTGGTGCGGTTCGACGCGGTCTACCACGGCCACTTCAAGTGCAACCGCAACAAGCTCAGCGAGACCGAGCACCTGTGGGCCTACGCGCGCGACCTGTTCCAGACGCCGGGGTTCGGCGACACGGTGGACTTCGACCAGATCAAACAGCACTACTACCGCGTGCACACCGACATCAATCCCACCGGCATCGTCCCGAAGGGCCCCGACCTCTCCGGGTGGCTCGAGCCGTCCGGTCGGGCACTCTGATGAAGAACCGTTCGTTCGGCCTGGCCGCCGGCTTCGTCGTCGTGGTCGTCCTCTACGCCGCGCTCTCGAGCGTGTGGACCGACACCAGCTCCGCCTGGTACGACGCGCTGCGCCAACCGGCGTGGCAGCCACCGGACGCCGTGTTCGGCATCATCTGGCCCCTGAACTTCCTGGCCCTGCTGGTCGTGGGCGTCCTGATCTCCCTGAGGCGGCCCGACGTCGCCCGCCCGGCACTCGCCGTGTTCGCGGTCTCCGTGGTCTTCGCGTTGGGCTGGTCCTACCTGTTCGCCGAGGAGCGCGCGTTGCTGGCCTCCGCGATATCGCTCGCGGTGGCGGCGCTGTTGACCTGGGTGCTGGTGGCCGTCGTGGCACGCGCCGGCCGCGGTTACGCCGCCGGACTGCTCGTGTACGCCGTCTGGATGACGTTGGCGACCTCGCTCGCGGTCGGGTACGCCGCGCTCAACTGAGAACCCGCGGGCGGCGGACGCCTCCTCAGGAAACGTCGGTGTCGCCCTCTACGGTGGCGAACGTGACCCCGAAGCCCGCCTTCCTCGCCGCCGTCGCCGCCGTCGCAGCGGTCGTGCTGGCGTTCAGCGGCTGCGATGCCACCACGGCCCCCGTCACCACCGCACCCGTCACGAACACCTCCACCACCCGTGTCGTCGTCGAACGCGTCGTCGACGGTGACACCGTCGTCCTCACCACGGGCGAACGGGTGCGCGTGATCGGGATCGACACCCCCGAGCAGGGCACGTGCGGGTTCGACGAGGCGAGCGCGGCGATGGTCCTGCTCGTCGAGGGCCGGGAGGTCGATCTGGTCAACCCGGGCAGCGTGCAGGACACCGACGGCTTCGACCGGCTGCTGCGCTACCTCGACGCCGACGGCACCGACGCCGGGCTGGCGTTGATCGAGGCGGGGCTGGCGATCGCGCGCTACGACTCCCGCGACGGCTACGACCGCCACCCGCGGGAGGACGCCTACCGCGCCGCGGACCGGGCGACCCCGGACCGCTGCCGCTGAGCGCAAACCCCAAAGGATCAGCCGACGTCGCGGCGTACGGTCAGCCAGACCCCGAGCGCCGCGGACCCGACGCCGTACGCGGCAAGCACGATCGCCCCGGCCCACCAGGGCAACAGCGCCACCGTCCCGTCGGAGGTCTGCGTCATCGCCGACGACGCCGCCGAGGGCAGGAACCGTCCGACCGCGTCCAGGTCCAGCGCGCCGGCGGCGAGCACCAGCAGCGGCTCCACCAGGAAGGTCACCAGCACCGCGGTCATGATCGCGGCGACCTGGTTGCGGATCAGCGTGCCCACGCCGAGTCCGACGACCGACCACACCGCCACCGCCAATACCGCGAGCAGGCTCGCCCGCAGCAGCCCGTCGGCGCCGAGCCCGAGGTCGTACCCGCGGATGATCACGACCGCGCCCCCGACGACGATCGCGGTCACCCAGGCGGCCACGCCGTACGCCGCTCCCACGCCCACGTGGGCGATGCCCTTGGCGAGCACCACACGTCCGCGCCGGGGAGTCGCGAGGAACGTCGGAGTCGCGGTCTCGTAGCGGTACTCCGCGGTCATCCCGCTCACCCCGAGCACCAGCGCGAAGAGGTAGGCGCCCGAGAAGACCGACGCGGCGTACACCGAGCGCAACCCCTCGTCGCTGTCGAGCCCCGGCAGCGCGGGTGCCCCGGCACCCGGCTCGAGGCCGGCGAACCCGGCGGTGACTCCGGCCTGGATCGCGGTGAACACCAGCACGCCCAATCCGAGTCCCCACCACAGTCGCGTGGTCAGGATCTTGGTCAGCTCCGAGCGCACCAGCGCGATCACTCCGCGCCCCCGGTCAACTCCAGGAAGAGCCGCTCCAGGTCACCGGGTTCCTCGCGCAGCTCGTGCAGCTCCACCCCGGCCACGAACGCGAGGTGTCCGACGTGGGCGGCCTCGCCGCGTACCCGGACCGCGTCGCCGTCCACCTCGGTGATCTCGACGCCCTCGGCGGTCAGGACAACACGAAGTGCGTCCGGGGTCGGGGTCTTCGCGAGCACCCGCGACCGGCCGGACTCCAGCTCGGCGAGCACGCCGGAGGCGACCACCCGGCCCCGCGCCAGGACGACGACGTCGTCGACGGTCTGCTGCACCTCGGCCAGCACGTGGCTGCTCACCAGCACCGTGCGACCTTCCGCGGCCAGGGATCGCAGGAATCCGCGCAGCCACGCGATCCCCGCGGGGTCGAGACCGTTGGCGGGCTCGTCGAGGACCAGTGCCGGCGGGTCACCGAGCAGCGCCTGGGCCAGCGCGAGCCGTTGCCGCATGCCCTGGGAGTAGCCGCCGACGCGGCGGTCGGCGTACTCCTCGAGGCCGACCTGGGCGAGCACCTCGCCCACTCGCGCGGACGGCAGCCGTGCCGCCTCGGCCAGGTAGCGCAGATGCGCCCGGGCCGATCGACCCGGATGGAAAGACGACGCCTCCAGCGCAGCGCCGACGGTGTGCAGCGGGCGCTCCAGCCGCGCGTACGGCACGCCCGCGACCAGCGCCTCGCCCGCGGTGGGGCGCATCAGCCCGAGCAGGCAGCGCAGGGTCGTGGTCTTGCCCGCTCCGTTCGGCCCGAGGAAGCCGGTCACCCGGCCGGGTGCGACGTCGAAGCTGACGTCGTCGACGGCGACGACCGGGCCGAACGCCTTGCGCAGCCCCCGCACGGACAACCAGACGCCCGCCCGGGCCTCCACAACCGGGGCGGGCGCGTCCTGCCCGGGGGTGCCGGCGATCAGCGGATCACCGCCACCGGGCAGGGGGCGTGGGTCAGCACCGAGGCACTGACGGAGCCGAGCAGCAGTCCGAGGAAGCCGCCGCGGCCGCGCGAGCCGACGACCAGCAGCGAGGCGCCGGCCGAAGCATCAGCCAGCACCCGGACACCGGGCATCGGCACGACCTCGACCTCGACGTGCACGTCGGGGTACTTCTCGCGGAGTCCGGCGGTCATCTCCGCGACCATCCGCTTGCCCTCCTCGAGGCCCTCGGCCTCGGACTCGCTGAGGTCGAGCGCCAGCGGACCGTTGCTCATGCTCAGGCCGCGACCGTGGGCGGCGACCAGCGTCGACCCGGTCCAACTGGCGTAGTCGAAGGCGAACTCCAGCGCCCGCAGCGCGTGCTCGGAGCCGTCGACACCGACGACCACGCGCTTCTTCTCGGAGCAGTGATCACCGCGGACGACGACGACCGGGCAGTGTGCGTGCCGGGTGAGGTGCTGGCTGACCGAGCCCACCAGCATCCCGCCCAGGGCGCTGTGACCCTGGGCTCCGAGCACCATCAACTGGGCGGTCTTGGAGGCGTCGATGAGATCGGGGACGATCCGGCCCGACCCCGAGATCAGGCGGATGTCGGTGACGCCGGCGTCCGACAGGCGCGCCTGCGCCCGGCTCAACCAGCCGTCCACCACCATCGACCGCTTGTCCGCGGTCCACTCCGGGAGATAGTCGAGGTCTCCTGACGATGCGTACACGGTGACCGGCAGGTGCCGTTCCCGCGCGTAGGCCGCTGCCCAGTCCAGGCCGCGGTCGGCATTCTCCGAGGCGTCATACCCGACGACGACGGAGGGGCGATCGGTGGTCATGGCTGCTCCCTCCACGATTCTGCTCTCACTTCCGACACAACACCTCCGGGCACGGGTCCACAAGCACCCAACGTCCCTGTCGACGAAGATCACAGTCCCGAGGCCGTTCTGCACATCGCGCGGCTCTGCCACGATCGGACGATGCTCCTCACCGACCTGCTCCGACGCGGCCCGCAGGCGATCTCGCCGACCGCGCACTACACCGGCTACGTGTGGGCGCATCACGGGCTGGGCGACAAGGCGCTGGCCACCCGCGAAGGCTGGGTGATGTACCACGCCGGGCAGGCCGCGATGCTGCCCGTCGATCTCCTCGGCGGGCCGACGCTCGAGCACTTCCTGCTCGCCCGGCACCGGGTGATGGACCACCTGCTGACCGAGGCGGTGAAGTCCGGACAGGTCGGCCAGGTGGTCGAGCTCGCTGCCGGGATGAGCCCGCGCGGCCTCACCTACACCCGGGAGTACGCCGACCTCACCTACGTCGAGGTCGACCTGCCCGCGATGGCCGACCGCAAGGCCGGGGCGCTGGCCCGGCTGGGGTCGCTCGGGCCCCGGCACCGCGTCGAGCGGGCCGACGTCTTCGCCGGCGACGGCCTGGCGCGGGTGTTCGCCGGCCTTGACGCGGGCGTCGGCACGGCCGTGATCACCGAGGGACTCCTCAACTACTTCCCGACCCCGGCAGTGGAGGACCTGTGGGCGCGGGTGGCCGACGGGCTCGGCCGCTTCCCGACCGGGCTCTACCTCTCCGACCTGCACGTGCAGGCCGGGCACGGGGTGGCCGAGCGCGCCTTCGCCGCCGCGCTGAGTGTGGCGGTCCGCGGGCGCGTCCATCTGCACTTCGACGGCGTACGCGCCGCGGAGCAGGC
The DNA here is from genome assembly GCA_044224695.1 of Marmoricola sp. GTDB lineage: Bacteria > Actinomycetota > Actinomycetes > Propionibacteriales > Nocardioidaceae > Marmoricola_A. The sequence goes on from JBGAJX010000043.1 coordinate 21,490, forward strand.
CCTGCGCGACGCCGGCTTCGACACCGGCACGCTGCACGCCCCCGCGGAGTACGCCGATCGGCTGCCCGGCATGCTCGCCGCCGGCGCCGGCAAGGTGCACGTGGTGGAGGCGCGAGTGAACCCCGACTCCTGAGGTGACGCGACCGACCCCCGGGACTGCGGGCCCTTGGCTGCGACCTCGGGCCTTCCGTCCCTGATCGGCGCGCGCACTTCGGCGAAGGATCGAGGTGGACACACTGAATCGCGGGGAAGGGAGTATGACGATGCGCGCGCTGCGGCTCAACGACTGGAAGACCGAGGCGGTCCTGACGGAGGTGCCGGTCCCTGACCCCGGTCCCGGACAGATCCTGATCCAGGTGGGCGGCGCCGGTGCATGCCACTCCGACCTGCACCTGATGCACGACTTCGAGGGCGGGATGCTGCCCTGGCAGATGCCGTTCACGATCGGCCACGAGAACGCCGGCTGGGTGCACACCCTCGGCGCCGGAGTGACGAGCCTCGAACCCGGAACGCCCGTGGCGGTCGTCGGCGCGTGGGGCTGCGGGTCCTGCGTACGCTGCCGCCAGGGTTTCGAGACCTACTGCGAGGACCAGGCGAACGCACCGGTCCTGGCCGGCGGAGGAGGCCTCGGCCTGGACGGCGGCATGGCCGACTTCCTGCTCGTGCCCGACCGCCGCTTCCTGGTGCCGCTGCCCGAGGGTCTCGAGCCCGCCACGGCCGCACCGCTCACCGATGCCGGCCTCACGCCGTACCACGCGATCAAGCGCTCGGCCCACAAGCTCACCCCCGACGCGACCGCGGTCGTGATCGGGGTCGGCGGCCTGGGGCACCTGGGCGTGCAGATCCTCAAGGCGACCACCGGCGCGCGGATCATCGCGATCGACCCGCGTGAGGAGGCCCGCAAGCTCGCCGAGCACGCCGGCGCCGACCTGACGCTGGCCCCCGGGGAGGGGACGGTCGAGGCGATCCGCGAGGCCGCGCACGGCCGCGGCGCGGACGTCGTGCTCGACATGGTCGGCAGCGAGGCCACGATGGCGCTCGGCCTGGCCTCCACCCGGAGCCTGGGCGACTTTACGCTGGTCGGGATCGCGGGCGGATCGGTGCCGTTCTCGTTCTTCAGCCAGCCCTACGAGGTCAGCATCCAGACGACCTACTGGGGCACCCGCGGCGAGCTGATCGAGGTCCTCGACCTGGCCGCACGCGGGCTGCTGCACCCCGACATCACCCGGTTCTCACTCGAGCAGGCGCCCGAGGCCTACCGCAAGCTCGCGGCCGGCGAGGTCGAGGGGCGCGCGGTGATCGTGCCCAACGAGCGCTACACCGGCTGAACCATTCACGCACCGGGCCTGCCTGGGCCCGGCCCTGCACGGAGGACAGGACCGGGCTTCTGGGCTGCTCCTAGGCTCATCGGGTGGACTTCACCGGATTCCCCGTGGCGGCGCTCGACTTCTACGACGACCTCGAGCTCGACAACAGCAAGTCGTTCTGGACCGCGCACAAGCACGTGTGGGAGCAGTCGGTGCGTGACCCGATGGTGGCCCTGACCGACGCGCTGGCGCCCGAGTTCGGGGCGGCGAAGGTGTTCCGCCCCTACCGCGACGTGCGGTTCGCCAAGGACAAGACGCCCTACAAGACCCACCAGGGGGCGTACGTCGCGGCGGGGCCCTCCACCGGCTGGTACGTCCAGCTCGCCGCTCCCGGCGTGATGACGGGCGCCGGGTTCTACGAGGCGTCCGGCGAACGGCTCGCGCTCTTCCGGGAGGCCGTCGCCGAGGAGAAGACCGGCCGGGCGCTCCAGCGCATCCTGACCCGGCTGACGAAGGCCGGCTGGGAGATCGGCGGGGACCGATTGAAGACCTCACCGCGCGGGTACGACGGCGACCACCCGCGCATCGACCTGCTGCGCCACCGCTCGCTGACGGTGAGCCGGCAGCACGGCTTCGCGCCGTACATCCACACCGCGGAACTGGTCGACAAGGTCCGGGCGGATTGGCGCGAGACCCGGCCCTTGGTGCAGTGGGTGGCCGCCGCGCTGGGCTGAGGTGCCGATGGGCTGAGGTGGCGATGGGTCGAACGTTAAGTCGGGATCAAGGCGCTGCGAAGACTCCCTTGGGTCGCTTCCCCACGTGAACAGACCTCGGCAGGCTCAGGGCTGTCCACCACCCCTGGCCTCCTCCACGGGCCATGAATCGAAGGCGATCCCCATGTCCCGTTTCCACACTCCCCGTCGGGGGGTCGCCGTCCTCGCCGGGCTGGCCACCACCGCCACCACCGCCGTGCTGCTGATGCCGGCTGCCGCCGACGCCGCGCGTCGCGACGCCGACCGCGACGGCATGCCCGACCGCTGGGAGGCCCGCCACGGTCTCTCGGTGACCAAGAAGAACGCCCGCGGCGACAAGGACCGCGACGGGCTGCGCAACCTCGCCGAGTACCGCCGCGGGAGCGACCCCTCCGACGAGGACTCAGACAACGACGGCATGGACGACGGCGACGAGGTCAAGGACGGCCGCAGCGGCACCCGGCTGTTGGACCGGGACTCCGACGACGACGGCACCTCCGACGAGGACGACGACGACTCCAGCGACGACTCGTGCTCGAGCGATCACGACCTCTACGGCACCATCGCCTCCTTCGACCCCGCGACCGGCACCCTGGTGATCGACACCGTGCTCGGCGCGCAGGCGACCCACGTGGTCACCCTGGACACCGAGATCGAGTTCGAGGACCACGGCTCGGACGGCCAGGGCGACGACGACAGCCAGCAGGACGAGTACGGCACCACCGCCGACCTCGTGCCGGGCGCGCTCGTCGAGGAGGTCGAACTCAACCTCGACGGATCGCTGGAGGAGATCGAGCTGCTCCGCTCCTGAACCCGCCCCCCACAAGAGTCGTG
>JBGAJX010000044.1:0-24297 GCA_044224695.1 Marmoricola sp.
GAGAACGACATCCGCGAATGGGTCAAGGCCTGGAACGCCGACCCCAAACCATTCGTGTGGACCAAGACCGCCGAACAGATCCTGGGGTCACTAGGCCGACTTATCCAACGAACTTCGAGCCCGGGACACTAGATCTCTAGGGAATCCTGCAGGCGGCTCACGCCAACTGCGGGCGCACCGCGTCCCACCCGGCGAAGCCGCCGAGGACGTCGGAGACGTCGGCGAAGCCGAGGTGGCGCAGGAGGCTGGCACCGACGCTGGAGCGCCAGCCACCGGCGCAGTAGAGGACGACGGGACGCTCTGGGTCGAGCTCGGTGGCCCGGCGGGCGAGCTGAGCCAGCGGGATGTTGACCGCGCCGGGGATCATCCCGGACTCGGTCTCGCCGGCGTTGCGGATGTCGACGATCTGGGCGTCGCCCAGGGTGACCGCCGTCTCGAGCTGGCTCGGGGTGAGCCGGCTGGCCCGCTGGACCTGGTCGGCGTGGTCGATGAGGTAGGCCTCGGGGCGCGGGACGAAGCCGACCGCCTTGTCGAAGCCGATCCGGACCAGCCGGATCGCAGCCTCCTGCTCCTCACCCTCGGGCGCCATCAGGATGATCTCGTCCTCGGGCTTCACGACCATCCCCACGGTCTCGGCCATTCGTCCGTCGACGGGCACGTTGATCGCGCCGCGCAGGTGACCGCCGGCGAACTCGGTGGTCTCGCGGGCGTCGATGATCTTCGCGCCTCGAGCGAGCGCCGCGGTGATCTCGTCGGGGCTGAGCGCCGGCAGCGCCTCCCCCAGCCCGTGGGTCTCACGCTCCTGGCGGTTGAGCATCGCATTGTAGACGAAGTACTCCGGAGCCGGCGGCTGGCCGGCGGTGACCACGGCGAGGAACTGCTCCTCGGTCATCGGCTGGCAGGCGTAGTTGAACCGGCGCTGCTCACCGATGGTCGACTGCTTCTCGGTGGAGAGGTTCTTGCCGCAGGCCGAGCCGGCGCCGTGCGCGGGGAAGACCCGGACCTCGTCGGGCAGACCCATCAACTTGGTCTGGATCGAGTGGTAGAGCATCTTGCCCAGCTCGTCGGCGGTGACACCGATCGAGGCCAGGAGGTCGGGGCGGCCGACGTCGCCGATGAACAGCGCGTCGCCGGTGAGGACGCCGTACGCGACGTCGTCGCTGCCCCGCTCGTAGACCAGCACCGAGATCGACTCCGGCGTGTGCCCCGGGGTCTCCATGACCTCCAGCACCACCCCGTCGGGCCCCTCGCCCAGCTCGATCCGCTCACCGTCGGCCAGGGACCGGACCTCGAAGTCGGTGGCGCCGGCCCGGCCGTAACCGATCCACGCCCCGGTGGCCTCGGCCAGCTCCATGTGACCGGAGACGAAGTCGGCGTGGAAGTGGGTGTTGATCACGCCGACGATGCGCAGCCCGTGGGCGGCGGCGTCGGTGAGGTACTCCTCGATGTCACGCCGCGGGTCGACGACCACGGCCGTGCCGGTGGTCTCGTCGCCGATGAGGTACGACGCCTGCGAAAGGCAGTCGAGGTAGTACTGCGCGAAGTACATGGTCCGCTCCTGAGGGGGTGTTGGCCGCTTGCGTCAGGAACAACATATACCCCCTAGGGTATTATTTCCAGTGCTGCGGACCACTCCCGTGGGTCAGACCACTCGTCGGTAGCAGAAGTCCTCGATCGCCCGTCCCTCGCGCAGCGCACGCCGCTCGAACTTGGTGAGCGGACGTCCCTCCCACCGCGGCACCGGACCGCCCTCGAGCGTCGGCTCGGCGTCGAGGACGGCGCGGATCTGCTCGGCGTAGTCCGCCCAGTCCGTGGCCAACCTCCACGACGCACCCGGAGCCAGCCGGGACGCGGCCACCGCTGCGAGTGCCCCGGTGACCAGCCGCCGCTTGTGGTGACGCTTCTTGTGCCACGGGTCGGGGAAGAAGGTGTGCAGTTCGGCGACCGAGCCGGGCTCCAGCAGGTGCTCCAGCGACCACACCGCGTCGACGGCGAGCACGCGGACGTTCTCGGCACCGACCCGGGCCACCTCGGCGAACGTGCTGGCCACCCCGGGGCGCCAGACCTCGAAGGCGAGCACGTTGCACTCCGGACGGGCCGCCGCGGTCCGCGCCACGGCCTCGCCCGAGCCGACCCCGATCTCGACCACGAGCGGCGCCGACCGTCCGAACCAGCGGGCGAGGTCGAACGGGTGATCGTCGACGGCGCTCTCGGGGATCAGCCAGGCGTCGACGTGGGCGTCCCACGCCTGCTGCTGGGTCGGGGTGAGCCGTGAGCCGCGCCGGGTGTAGGTGGTGAGCACCTGGAGCCGGCGCCCGTCCTCGGTCAGGCCGGTGCCGGGACGAGCCGGACGGACCCCGCGCTCCGCAGTGGGCTCGGGACTGGGCTCGGGACTGGGCTCGGGACTGGGCTCGGGACTGGGCTCGGGACTGGGCTCGGAGGACGGGCGGGAGGGGGGATGATCGGCGCTCACGAGCACCGATCATCCCGCACGCTCCGCGCTAGCGGGGCTCGCCCCAGAACGTGTAAGCACCCGACCCCGCGACGGCCCGCACACGCCACCGGTAGGTGCCGCTGGAGGCCGCGTACGCGACGTCCTCCGAGGCCGAGGCCGAGGTGCCCGAGGCGACCGTGGACCAGCTGCACAGCAACAGGCACGAGCGGCGCTCGAGCACGAGGTCGAAGTTCGCCGTGCCGGGGCCGCGCAGGTAGCCGCGCACCACGCCGCCGCCCCAGCTGAAGCCCGCGGTGCCCGGGTGATAGGCCTGGCCGCCCGCCGACAACGAACCGGTGTACCGGGTGCAGTTCGTGCACGGCGCCGTGGTCCCGCCGGCGCTCGGCGTCACCGTGCGGGTCGCGGTGCTGCTCTGGCCGTTGGTGTCGGTGACCCGCAGCGTCACGCCGTAGGATCCGCCCGTGGCGTAGGTCCGCGACGTGGTGACACCGGTCGCGGAGCCGCCGTCGCCGAAGGACCAGGAGTACGACGCGATGCCGCGGTCGTCGGTGGAGCCGCCGGCGTCGAAGGAGCAGACCAGGCCCGAGCAGGAGGCGGTGAAGGCGGCCGTCGGTGCGGCGTCCGCCGGGGCCGGACCGGCTCCGCCCACGAAGAGGAGCCGGTTCGGCGAGCCCGCCCCGGCACTGCCGACGGAGCCCGCCGTCGTGGCGCCGACCACGGCGTCCTGCGCCGCGACCGCGCCCAGGCCGGGGTTGGCCGCCCGCACCAGGGCGAGCGCCCCGGCGACGTGCGGCGAAGCCATCGACGTACCGCTGAGCGCGCGTCCGCCCGACGCGGAGGTGTAGTCGGCCGCGGTGATCATCTCGCCGGGGGCGAACAGGTCCAGGCACGAGCCCAGGTTGGAGAACGAGGCGCGGGCGTCGGTGCGGGTCGTGGCCCCCACGGTGAGCACGGTCGGCTCGGCCGACGGGGAGGAGGTGCAGGCGTCGGTGTTGCTGTTGCCCGCCGCCACGGCGGTGGCGACACCGGCGGCGACCAGGCCCCGTACGGCGGCGTCGATGTCCGGCGCCCGTCCCCCGGTGGTGCCCAGCGACAGGTTGGCGACCGAGTTCGGCGCGTGGTTGGCCGCCACCCAGTCGATGCCGGCGATGATCGCCGACGACGTCCCGGACCCCTGGCAGTTCAACACCCGGACGCCGTGCACCTGGGCCTTCTTGGCCACGCCCCAGACGGTCCCGGCCGCGGTCGAGGCCACGTGGGTGCCGTGACCGTTGCAGTCGTCCCAGGCGGCGGGGTCGGGAGAGCCGATCAGGAACGGCGCGACGAAGTTGCGACTGGTCCCCACCCGACCGGCGAACTCGCTGTGCGAGGCGCGCAGACCGGTGTCGATGACGTAGACGTGCGCTCCCTGCCCGGCGAGTCCCGGATAGGAGTAGCTCCCGTCCAGCGGCAGCGACCGCTGGTCCGAGCGGTCCAGGCCCCACGTGGCGCCGGTCTGGGTGTCCGTGGCCTGCACCGTGACGTCCGGGCGGACCGAAGCGACCAGGGGGTTGGCCCGCAGGGCACTCGCGGCCAGGGCGGGAAGGCGCACCGAGAAGCCCGTCAGCGCGGTGCGGTAGACGAAGCCGACCTCACCGCCGTACGCCGCGGCGAGATCAGCCACCGTCCGCGTCAGGTTCGCGACCAGTCCGGGGCGCAACTGCACGACGTACGAGGCGGTGGTGACCTGATCGAGGATGCTGCGGTCGCCGGCGGTGCTCACCGACGCCGGCGCCACCGCGACCGGGGCGGCGGCGACCGGGGCAGCCAGCCCCGCGCCGAGGCCGAGACCCAGGCCGAGCGCGAGTGCCGCTGCTCCGGCCGTGGACGGGCGCGGCGTACGCCGGGCAGAGCGGGGATCGGACCAGGACCTGACGCGCATGCACAACCTCCGAGATCGACGGGCTGCCCCTCATGTGCGCAACGACACATCCCCGGCGGTGTTACGCCGCGGACCCCGCCGTGCCCGAAACACCCGAAATGATCTGCGGGTCTACTCCGCGAGGCGGACGTCGTCCCGGGAGACCATGAGCAGTCCACAGGTCCTTGCAGCCACCGCGCACGCCTGCACGGCCGTGCCCTCCTCGACCCGGGCGGTGACGAGCACGGTGCGCTCGTCGAGCCAGCCCACCGACTGGGCCTGCCCCTGCAGTCCCTCCTGCAGGATCCGCAGGCGTCCGTCCTGCCAGAGCACCACCTGCGGTTGCGGGGCCTCGCTGTCGTCGACGGAGACGACCGCGGAGCCGTCCGGGGCCAGACGGCCCGTCCCGGGGACCTCGGCGATGGCAGTCGCGACGTCCCCGTCGATGTCGTAGAGCCGGGTCACCGAGTCCCGGTCTGCCACGGACACGCGCCCCCGCGCGAGGTCGGAGACCCAGCCGTACCCGTCGGCGGCCGTGGGCACGGCGACCACTCCCCCGGCTCGGCGCACCACCAGGTCCCCGTCCCCAGAGACCAGCAGGCCCTCGGCGCCCACCGAGGACAGGTAGGCGTTCGGACCCACCGCGACGGGCTCGGACGTCGTGCCCGCCTTCAGGTCGCGCAGGCGTGCGCGTCCGTCGCGCCCGATCCAGCCCAGCCAGCGCCCGTCGCCGGACAGCGCGACGCTCTGCACGGGTTCGGCCACGGGCGACTCGACGCGGCGGAAGGTGTAGCGCCCCGTCTTCTCGGGCACCGGGACGGCCTCGAACCGCATCAGCCGACTCTCGGTGTCGATCGCCAGCACGAACTCGGTCGTCCAGCCGACCAGCGCCTCCGCGCGCATCCCCAGGTCGACCGCCTGGCCGCCCGGGGTCAGCGCCAACACCCGACCCCCGGCCAGGACGTAGGCCGTCTCGGAGGGCAGGACGACCGACCGTGCGTCGGGTGCCAGGCCGATCGGCGCCTCGACGGGATCGGCTGGCAACATCCGGGCGCCGGCGATCGCCAGCAGGACGGCGGCGGCCGCGGTCAGCCCGGCCGCGGAGCCTCGGGTGAGGCGCCGCCGACGCACCTGGGCGCGCAGTCGGTCCAGATCAGGCGCCGGCACCGGCACGGTCTCGGCGCGCTCGGCGAAGGTGTCCTGGAGCAGGGTGGTCAGGTCGTTCATCGCAGGTCCTCCGCCAGAGTGGCCCGGCTCTCGCCGAGCGCGGCGCGCAGCCGCTTGAGGGCATGGTGGGTCTGGCTCTTCACCGAGCCGACGGAACAGTCGAGGACCGCGGCGGTCTCCGCCTCGGAGAGCCCCTCGTAGTAGCGCAGCACCAGCGTGGCGCGCATGCGCGGCGGCAGCGTCCCGACCGCGACCCAGAGCAGGTCGCGATCCTCGTGTCCGCCGACGCCACCGTCGTGCCCTCGGTCGGGGACGACGGCGGTGGGCACGGCGCGGCCGCGGCGGCGCCACGTGCGGGTGGCCTGGTGCACCAGCGCCGTGCGCACGTAGCCCTCCAGCGCGCCGTGGTCGCGCAGGTGGTGCAGGCGCGCACAGGTGTTGATCAGCGCCGTCTGCAGCAGGTCCTCGGCCTCGTGCCGATCCTGCGTCAACAGGTACGCCGTGCGGTACAGCGCGTGCCACCGCGCCGCCACGAACTCCTCGAGCACCCGCGCGTCGGCGGAGCCCCCCGTGTGCGAACCGGGCTCCGGGCCCGATCGTGTGCGTCTCATGTCCCCTCCTCGTCCCTGGTGCGTCCCGGTCGTCAGGGACTCACCTCTCAAGAGCCCGCAGAGGCCGGGAAGGTTGAGTGCACGGGGAATCTCATTGAGGAAAAGCAGAAGGCCCGGCCCCCTGACGGGGACCGGGCCGACTGGTGTGGCTCAGTGGGTCACTTGGTGATCTTGGTGACCCGGCCGGCGCCGACGGTGCGGCCGCCCTCGCGGATCGCGAAGCGGAGGCCGTCCTCCATCGCGATCGGCTGGATGAGCTCGACGCTCATCTCGGTGTTGTCGCCGGGCATGACCATCTCGGTGCCCTCAGGCAGGGTCACGACACCGGTCACGTCCGTGGTCCGGAAGTAGAACTGCGGGCGGTAGTTGTTGAAGAACGGCGTGTGACGGCCGCCCTCCTCCTTCGAGAGGATGTAGACCGAGGCCTCGAAGTTGGTGTGCGGGGTCGTGGTGCCCGGCTTGATGACCACCATGCCGCGCTCGACGTCCTCGCGCTTGGTGCCACGGAGCAGGAGGCCGACGTTCTCGCCCGCCTGGCCCTCGTCGAGCAGCTTGCGGAACATCTCGACACCGGTCACGGTCGACTTCATCGACTTCTCGCGGATGCCGATGATCTCGACCTCCTCGTTGACCTTGATGATGCCGCGCTCGATACGACCGGTGATGACGGTGCCACGACCGGTGATCGTGAAGACGTCCTCGACGGGCATCAGGAACGGCTTGTCGATGTCACGCTCGGGCTGGGGGATGTAGTCGTCCACGGCCTGCATGAGCTCGGCGATCGACTCGCCCCACTTGGCGTCGCCGTTGAGCGCCGGGAAGGCGGCAACGCGCACGACCGGAAGGTCGTCGCCGGGGAACTCGTAGTCGGAGAGGAGCTCGCGCACCTCCATCTCGACGAGCTCGATGAGCTCCTCGTCGTCGACCATGTCGCACTTGTTCAGCGCGACGACGATCGCGGGGACGCCGACCTGGCGGGCCAGGAGGACGTGCTCCTTGGTCTGCGGCATCGGGCCGTCGGTCGCCGCCACCACCAGGATCGCGCCGTCCATCTGCGCCGCGCCGGTGATCATGTTCTTGATGTAGTCGGCGTGACCGGGGCAGTCGACGTGCGCGTAGTGACGGGTCTCGGTCTGGTACTCCACGTGCGCGATCGAGATCGTGATGCCCCGCTGCCGCTCCTCAGGCGCCTTGTCGATCTGGTCGAACGGCGTGAAGGGGTTCAGGTCCGGGTACTTGTCGTGCAGCACCTTCGTGATCGCTGCGGTCAGCGTCGTCTTTCCATGGTCGATGTGACCGATGGTGCCGATGTTGACGTGCGGCTTAGTCCGCTCGAACTTCGCCTTAGCCACTTCTGGCTCCTCCTGTTGTTGGTACTTGACTCGTTAGTGCTGCAGATGCCGGGACAGAGACTACTCGCCGCGGACCTTCTTGATGATCTCGTCCGCGACGTTCGAGGGAACCTCGGCGTACGAGTCGAACTCCATCGAGTACGAAGCCTGACCGGAGGTCTTGGACCGCAAGTCGCCAACGTACCCGAACATCTCAGACAGCGGTACCAGCGCCTCGACGACGCGGTCGCCGGCGCGCTCGTTCATCGCGTGCACCTGGCCGCGACGGCTGTTGATGTCGCCGATGACGTCGCCGAGGAAGTTCTCCGGCGTGGTCACCTCGACCTTGAACATCGGCTCCAGGAGGACCGGCTTGGCCATCCGGGCAGCCTCCTTGAACGCCTGCACCGAGGCCAGCTTGAAGGCGAGCTCCGAGGAGTCGACCTCGTGGTAGCCACCGTCCTCGAGGGTGTACTTGACGTCCACCATCGGGTAGCCCGCCAGCACGCCGAACTCCATGGCCTCCTGGCCGCCCTGGTCCACCGAGGGGATGTACTCGCGGGGGACGCGGCCACCGGTCACGTTGTTGACGAACTCGTAGCCCGCACCGCCGCCGGTCTCGGGGTCGATGTTCGGCTCCAGCGAGACGAGCACCTTCGCGAACTGACCCGAACCACCGGTCTGCTTCTTGTGCGTGTACGAGTGGTTCTTGACCGCCTGACGGATCGTCTCGCGGTAGGCCACCTGCGGCTTGCCGACGGTCGCCTCGACCTTGAACTCGCGGCGCATCCGGTCGACCAGGATCTCGAGGTGGAGCTCGCCCATCCCGGAGATGATGGTCTGGCCGGTCTCCTCGTCGGTCTTCACCTGGAAGGTCGGGTCCTCGTCGGAGAGGCGCTGGATCGCGGTGCCCAGCTTCTCCTGGTCGGACTTCGTCTTCGGCTCGATGGCGACCGAGATCACCGGGGCCGGGAAGGTCATCGACTCGAGCACGACCTGGTTCTGCGGGTCGCACAGGGTCTCGCCCGTGGTGGTGTCCTTCAGGCCCATCACCGCGACGATCTGGCCGGCGCCGACCGAGGCGATCTCCTCACGCTTGTTGGCGTGCATCTGGTAGACCTTGCCGATCCGCTCCTTGCGACCCTTGGTCGCGTTGATGACGGTGGCACCCGCCTCCAGACGGCCGGAGTAGACCCGGACGTAGGTGAGCTTGCCCAGGTGCGGGTCCGCGGCGATCTTGAATGCCAGCGCGGCCAGCGGCTCGGAGTCGTCGGGCTTGCGCAGGATCTTGGTGTCCTCGTCGTTGACCTTGTGGCCCTCGATGGCCTCCAGGTCCAGCGGCGAGGGCAGGTAGCGCACGACCGCGTCGAGCAGGGGCTGCACGCCCTTGTTCTTGAAGGCGGTGCCGGTCAGGACCGGGTTCAGCTTGTCGGCCAGGGTCGCGCGACGGATCGCGGCATGCAGCTCCTCGACCGAGGGGACCTCGCCCTCGAGGTACTTCTCCATGACCTCGTCGTCGGCCTCGGCCAGGGTCTCGAGGAACTTCTCGCGCCACTCCGCGGCCTGGTCGGCCATGTCGGCGGGGATCTCCTCGACGACGTAGTCCTCACCCATCTGGGTCTCGCCGCGCCACACCTTGGCGTTCATCTCGACCAGGTCGACGACGCCGATGAAGTCCTGCTCGGCGCCGATCGGGATCTGCAGGACCAGCGGGGTGCTGTTGAGGCGCTCGACGATCATGTCGACGCAGCGGAAGAAGTCCGCACCGGTGCGGTCGAGCTTGTTGACGAAGCACATCCGCGGAACGGAGTACTTGTTGGCCTGACGCCACACGGTCATCGACTGCGGCTCCACGCCGGCGACGCCGTCGAACACCGCGACCGCGCCGTCGAGCACGCGCAGCGAGCGCTCCACCTCGACGGTGAAGTCCACGTGGCCGGGGGTGTCGATGATGTTGATCTGGTGGTTCTTCCACCAGCAGGTCGTCGCGGCCGACGTGATCGTGATGCCGCGCTCCTGCTCCTGCTCCATCCAGTCCATCGTGGCGGCGCCCTCGTGGACCTCACCGATCTTGTAGGTGATGCCGGTGTAGAACAGGATCCGCTCGGTCGTCGTGGTCTTGCCGGCGTCGATGTGCGCCATGATGCCGATGTTGCGGACCTTGTTGAGGTCGGTGGTGATGTCGACGGCCACGGTGATCTCCCAGGGTCGTTGCGGGGGTTAGGAACAGGACTGCGCAACGGCGTACGCCGACCCCTGCCCGCCACGCGCGACGGCGCGGAGGAGGTGGTCGGCGTACGACGTGGTCACCAGCGGTAGTGAGCGAAGGCGCGGTTGGACTCGGCCATCTTGTGGGTGTCCTCGCGGCGCTTGACCGCGGCACCGAGGCCGTTGGAGGCGTCGAGGATCTCGTTCATCAGACGCTCGGCCATGGTCTTCTCACGGCGCTGCTGGGCGTAGGTGACGAGCCAGCGCAGGGCGAGGGTCATGGAGCGGTTGCCCCGGACCTCGACCGGCACCTGGTAGGTGGCGCCACCGACACGGCGGCTGCGCACCTCGAGGGCGGGCTTGACGTTGTCGAGCGCGCGCTTGAGCGTGACGACCGGGTCGGTGCCGGTCTTCTCGCGGCAGCCCTCGAGCGCGGTGTAGACGATGCGCTGCGCGGTCTGCTTCTTGCCGTCCTGCAGGATCTTGTTGACCAGCTGCGTGACGACGGGGCTGCCGTAGACCGGGTCGATGTCGATCGGTCGCTTCGGGGCGGGACCCTTGCGCGGCATTAGCTCTTCTCCTTCTTCGCGCCGTAACGGCTGCGCGCCTGCTTGCGGTTCTTCACACCCTGGGTGTCGAGGGAGCCGCGGATGATCTTGTAGCGGACACCGGGAAGGTCCTTCACACGACCGCCACGCACGAGCACCATCGAGTGCTCCTGGAGGTTGTGGCCCACGCCGGGGATGTAGGCCGTGACCTCGACACCGCTGGAGAGGCGCACACGGGCGACCTTCCGCAGCGCGGAGTTCGGCTTCTTCGGAGTGGTGGTGTACACGCGGGTGCACACGCCGCGCCGCTGGGGTGAACCCTTCAGAGCGGGCGTCTTGTTCTTCGACACCTTGTCCTGACGGCCCTTGCGGACCAGCTGGTTGATGGTGGGCACCGCGTGGTTCTCTTTCCTCTGGGTGTCAGCTTCTACGTCGTGGGCCTGCTGAGACCGGGCCGGACCGCGTCGGGCGCTCACACGGGGCCGCACCCGAGGTCGGGCGTGTCGCCCGGCCCGGATCCTGACGGGTCTCCCCGCAGCAGGTGGCCTTCGGTTGAACGCTGCTGACGCAGCCACGCAACTCGGCATCGGAGCACGCGTGATGGCCTGGGCGGACCAGGCACGACTCGCAAGACTACCCCCTGGTCATGGGCGGGTCAAAACGGCCCCACCCGCCCCGGATGCGCTAGGGAACCGGCCCCTCCGGCGACCCTCCGGAGGCCGTCGACAGCGCCTCGGCGAGCACCTCCGCGAGGTGTCGGGAGGGCCGTCCGGCGAGGTCGTCGACCTGGGTGGCGCAGGAGAACCCGTCGGTGAGCACGACCGCGTCCGGCGCGGCGTCCAGGGCGGGTCCCAGGCTGGTGCCGAAGACGGCGACCGACGCCTCGTAGTGCCCCTTCTCCATGCCCCAGTTGCCGGCCAGCCCGCAGCAGCCGGGCACCTCCACGACCCTCGCGCCGGCACGCCGGAGCAGGTCGCGGTCGGCGGCCCACCCGAGGACCGCGGCCTGGTGGCAGTGCGGCTGGGCCACGACCTCGGCGCCGGCCAGCGAGGGCGGCTCCCAGCCGGCCTCGACGGCCTGCGCGAGCACCTCGGCCAGCGTGTGCAGCCGGCCGGTGACCTCGGGGACCTCGGTGAGCAACTCGGCGGAGTCGACCTTGAGCGCGGCCAGGCAGGAGGGCTCGAGCACCACGACCGGGACCCCGGGCGGCACTGCACCGCTGAGCTCCTCCAGGGCCGCGGTGACGTAGCGGCGGGCCTGGTCGAGCTGTCCGGTGCTGAGCCAGGTCAGGCCGCAGCAGCGGTCGCCCGAGGAGACCACCCGGACCTTCAGCCCGGCCGCGGTCAGCACCTCCAGGGCCGCGCGGGCCACCTCGGGCCGGAAACGGTCGGTGAACGTGTCCACCCAGACCGCCACGTCCGGGGTCTGCTCCCCCGGCGCCGGCAGGTCCCGATGGAACGGCCGGGAGGCGGGCGCGGGCAGGCTGCGCCGGGTGTCCACGCCGGCGAACCGGGCGGCGATCCGCGGGGTCAGGGACAGGCCGGACTTGACCAACCCCGGGGGCACCCGCCGCAGCACGGCCGGCAGCCGGCCGAGGCTGTAGTGGGTGAGCGGGCGGCGGCGACCGGCGTACCGCTGGTGCAGCGCGACCGCCTTGTAGGTCGCCAGGTCCACCCCGGTGGGGCAGTCCCGCGAGCACCCCTTGCAGGACAGGCACAGGTCGAGGGCGTCGGCGACGGCCGGGGAGTCCCAGGCCAGGTGGCCGGCGACGGCGTCCTGGAGCGCCCGAGCACGGCCGCGGGTGGAGTCCTTCTCGTTGCCGGTGGCCAGGTAGGACGGACACATCACCCCGCCCGAGGCCCGGTTGTCCGCGAGGCACTTGCCGACCCCGGTGCACCGGTGGACGGCCTCGACCAGGTCGCCGGCGTCGCGGTGCAGGGTCAGGGGCATGGCGACGCTGCCCGGACCCGACCGACCCGACCGGCCCGCACTCAGCTGCCCGAGCCTCAGGTCCGCGTCCAGCGGGGCCGGGTCGACCAGGACCCCCGGGTTGAGCACGCCGTCGGGGTCCAGCTGCGCCTTGACCGCGCCGAAGAGCGCGAGCTCCTCGGCGCCGTACATGATCGCCAGCAGCTCGGAGCGCGCCCGCCCGTCGCCGTGCTCGCCGGACAGGCTGCCGCCGTGGGCCACGGTCAGCCGAGCCGCGTCCTCGACGAACTGGCGGTACCGCTGCCGGCCCGTCTCCTCCCGCAGGGCGAAGTCGATGCGGACGTGCACGCAGCCGTCCCCGAAGTGCCCGTACGGCGCACCGTGGAGCCCGTGGGCGACGAGCAGTTCCTCGAAGCCGGCGAGATACGAGGCGAGTTCGGCCGGCGGCACCGCGGCGTCCTCCCACCCGGCCTGCCCGGCCGGGCGGGTGGTGCGGGCGGCCAGACCGGCTCCGTCCTCCCGCACCCGCCAGAGGGCGGCCTGCTCGGCGGGATCGAGCACGATCCGGTGGTCGAGTGCGTCGCCGTCGGCGACCACGCGGCTCAGCAGGTCGGCCACCTCGCCCGGCTCCTGCCCGGTCACCTCCACGAAGAGCCAGCCGGCCCCGGCGGGCAGTGGCGGCGCCTGCGGTACGACGTTGACGATGCGCTCGTCGAGCCCCTCGCAGGCCACCGGGCGGTGCACCAGCACCGCCGGAACCGCAGCGGCCGCCTCGACCATCGAGGGGTAGCCGAGCACCGCGAGACCCCGCACCGGGGCGTCCTGCACGAGCCGGACCGTCGCCCGGCGGACGACCGCCAGGGTGCCCTCGGAGCCCACCAGGAAGCGGTCCACCAACCGGCCGCGCTCGGGCAGCAGGTGCTCCAGGGAGTAGCCCGAGACCTGGCGGGAGAACGTGCCGAACCGGGTCCGCACCAGCGCGAGGTTGCCCTCGACCAGCGCCCCCAGGGCGGCCGCGTGCTCGGCGACCGGTCGACCGTCCCCGGCCAGGGCGTCCAGGCCGACGACGTTGTCCGCCGTCCGTCCGTAGCCCAGGGCGCGGGAGCCACAGGCGTTGTTGCCGATCATCCCGCCGATCGTGCAGCGGGTGTGGGTGGACGGGTCCGGGCCGAACCGCAAGCCGACCGCCGCCGCCTGGCGCTGCAGCGCGGCGTGCACCACCCCTGGCTCGACCTCGGCGGTACGGGTCTCCGGGTCGACCCGAAGCACCCTGTTCAGGTGCGCGCGGGTGTCCACGACGATGCCCGGCCCGATCGCGTTGCCGGCGATCGAGGTGCCCGAGCCACGCATGGTCAACGGCACCCCGGTCTCCCGGGAGACGGCCAGGATCGCGTCGAGGTCGTCGACGTGCCGTGGGCGCACCACCACCCGGGGCGGGATGCGATAGGTGGAGGCGTCGGTGGCATAGAGGGTCCGGGCCAGGTCGGAGTCGTCGACCTCGGCCAGCCCGGCGGCGCGGAGGGCCGCGACGACGTCCCCGGTCGTCGTCGAACCGGTCGCTCTCGAGGCCTTCACCACAGCCGCATCGATCCGGACAGGACCCGGTGCAGGTCGTCGGGTCGCACCTCCAGCGGTGCGGTGGCCAGCAGGCGTTGCTGCGTCATCGCTCCCTCCACCAGGTCGGGCAGGTCGGCGTCGTGGTAGCCGACGGCGGACAGTCCGTTGGGGATGCCGACGTCACGCATCAGCGTGCGCAGCACCTCCGGAAGCAGGTCGGGGCCGGACCCGTGCGCCGTCGGGTCGAGCAGCCGGGCAGCGTGCTCGTGGCGGCCGGGGTCCGCGGCGTAGGTGAACGCGAACGCCTCGGGGGCGGTCAGCGCCACGGCCATGCCGTGCGGCACCAGCGGCTCCCCCGCCGGGTAGCCGCTGGGATGGAAGTCGCGCACCCGTCCGGCGATCGGGTAGGCGCAGGCGTGCGGCACGTGCACGCCCGCGTTGCCGAACCCCAGCCCCGCGAAGGTGGCCGCCAGCGCCATCTGCTCCCGTGCCTCCTCGTCGTCCCCGTCGAGGACCGCCCGGCGGAACGAGCCCGCCAGCAGCTGCAGCGACCGCTCGGACCACAGGTCGGCGACCGGGTTGGCCCCGCAGTAGGGCACCCGCTCGTGGGCCTGCTTGCGCGGGTACGACGTGTACGGTCGCGCCGTCCACGACTCCAGGGCGTGGCAGAGGATGTCCATCCCCGCCGCCGCGGTGACGCCGGCCGGCTGGCTCAGCGTCAGCCGCGGGTCCACCACCGCCAGCGTCGGGCGCAGCCGCGGGTGGGAGATGCCCGTCTTCACGTGCAGCGCCAGCACGTCGAGCACGCAGATCGTGGTGCTCTCGCTGCCGGTGCCGGTCGTGGTGGGCACCGCGACCAGCGGACGCAGCGGCTGCTCCGGAGCGCGCGCCTGCCCGACCGGCTTGTTCAGGTAGTCCATCAACTCGCCGGGGTTGGTGGTGAGCAGGTTCACCGCCTTCGCGGTGTCGATCGTCGACCCGCCACCGACCGCGACGTAGGCGTCCCATGGACCGCTCGCGCGGGCGTAGGAGATCGCGTGCTCCAGGCTCGCGTCGGTCGGCTCGACGTGCACCTCGGCGTACACCTCCGCCGTGACGCCGGCGGCGTGCAGCAGGCCCGCGATCCGCTCGGGGTGACCGGTCGCGGCGACGCCGGGGTCGGTGAGCACCAGCGCGCGGCGGGCACCGAGCGCGGCCACGTCGTACCCGATCTCCTCGCTGGCGCCGGACCCGAACTTCAGCGCCGGAGCCCCGTAGGTGAACACGGTCTCGGCTGTCATGACGGGGACCTTCCAGACGACGGGGAGGGAATGAAGGGCGCGAGCGCGGGCAGGTCGAGGCCCAGCAGTGTCAGGGCGGTGTGCGCGGTGTGCCCCAGGGGCAGCCCGGCGACCTCGTCGAGCGACACCCAGGCGCTGCGGTCGGTGGACCCGTCCACCTCGGTGACGTGCGGCTCCACCCCGCGCGAGACGTCCGCGACGGTCGCGTCGTAGACGATCGCGATGCCGTGGAAGTCCTCGACCAGTCCGTCGGGCCGGGCCCCCGTGAAGTGCCGCGAGGTCACCTCGACCAGCTCTCCCGGATCGACGTGCAGCCCCGTCTCCTCGTAGACCTCGCGGCGCACCGCGTCCCGGGGGTGCTCACCGTGGTCTACGCCGCCGCCGGGCAGCACCCAGGTGTCCGGGTGCACATGGGCGGCGAGGTGCGCGAGGAGGATCCGATCGCCGTCGACGACCCGGGCATAGGCCCCGATCCGTTGACGGCGCGGTGGTGGGGACATGCCGACGAGTCTAGGGACGGCGCCCATCCGGTCGGCGCGACGGCTCCTCGCGGCAGCACGTCGTACGCCGCCACGTCGGCCGGGGACGGAGCCGCTCCGCCCAGGTGCGCGGGCGTCCACCACGCGCCGGGAGCACGGTGACGGGGCTCCAGGGCGAGCCCGTCCACCATCTGCTGCAGGCGTGACCCGAGCCGCTCGGTCACCCTCTCCAGGTCGCCGCCGAGGTCCGGCGGCGACCCGACCTCGAGGGTGATCGGGATCCCGCGGCGCAGGTGCGGGGCGCGCCCGACCGGCAGCGCCCGCTGCTGGCCCCACATCGCGACGGGGAGCAGTGGGGCCCCCGACGCGCGGGCCAGCGCGACCGCGCCGGGCATGAGCCCGCGCACCGTGAGGGACCGGCTGATCCCGGCCTCGGGGAAGATCCCCAGCGCCTCACCGGACTCGAGGTGGCGCAGCGCACCCAGGTAGGCCGCTGCCGGGGCCGCCCGGTCCACCGGGACGTGCCCCATCGCGGTCAGCGCCGCGCCGACGGGTCGGGGCCGCCACAGGTCGTGGCGGGCGAGGAAACGGACGTGCCGACCGCTCTGCCGGGCGGCCCGCCCCAGCAGCACGAAGTCCAGGAAGCTCACGTGGTTCGCCGCCAACACCACCGGCCCGTCCGGGGGCACGTGCTCGCCACCGCGCACCTCGATCCGCAGCCCCCACAACCGCATCAGCGCGCGGGCGCTGTGGATCACCACGGGATACACCCAGCGGGAGGAATCGGGCACGGTCACGCCCTGGGTTCGCGCCTGCTGCGCCCGTGGACAGGTCGTCCCCGGCACGCTCGCGCGACGTGTGACGCAGGCCATGTGGTGCAGACCATGCGGGCGCAGGTGTGGGCTACCCGGAGGTAGCGGGTACGACACATGTCATGGCCCGACGCGATCCCTGGTTCGACTCCACCAAGATGCTGCTCGTCACCCTCGTCGTGGTCGGGCACGCGTGGACCCTGCTCCCCACGGGCGAGCTCACCGCCCGCCTCTACGACGGCCTCTACCTGTGGCACATGCCGGCCTTCCTGCTGGTGACCGGCTACCTCTCCCGCAACGTCACCTGGAGCCGGCGCGACCTCTCCCGCCTCGTCACCGGTGTGGCCGTGCCGTACGTGATCTTCGAGGGCGCCCTGGCGGCCTTCCGGATCCACGTCGGGGGTGAAGAACTCGAGAACCTCTGGTTGGACCCGCACTGGGCAATGTGGTTCCTGGTGGCGCTGGTGCTGTGGCGCCTGGCCGCGCCCGCGCTGCTCCGACTGCGTCCCCTCCACGCGATCACCCTGAGCGTCGCGATCTCCCTGCTCGGCGGGCTCGTCGACGTCCCCTGGCTCGACCTCAACCGCGTACTCGGCTTCCTGCCGTTCTTCACCATCGGCCTGGTGCTCTCCCCGCGCCACGTCGACCTCGTGCGCTCCTCCGCCGCGCGGCGGTTCGCCGTGCCCGCCGCGCTGACCACGCTGGTCGTCGCCGAGATCGTGCACCGCACCGAGGCGACCGAGTGGCTCTACTTCCGCACGCCGTACGCCGACCTCGAGGTCTCCTGGCAGCTGGGCATGGCGGTCCGGGCCACCCAGATCCTCGTCGCCGTCGGGCTCGCGGTCGCGGTGCTCGCCTGGGTGCCGCGCCGCGACGGCTGGTTCGCCCGGATGGGCGCAGCCTCACTGGTGGTCTACCTCTTCCACACCTTCGTGGTGAGGGGCGCGGAGTACGCCGGGGTGCCGGACTGGGCGGCCGCGCATCCGAACCTCGGCTTCGTGACGGTCACCCTGGGTGCCGTGGCCGTGGCCCTGCTGCTGGCCCACCGGCGCGTGGCCCGCCCGCTGGGCGAGATCGCCACGCCGGTGCCGACACAGGCGTTCGCCACGTCATCGAATCGTCAGGACTAGGCCCGGCACACCCTTCGCCGGGTCGGCACACTGGACGCCATGGCCCGCCTCGCCCGCTCACTGACCTCCCTCACCCTGCTGGTCGCCGTCGCCGCGTGCGGCACTGAGCGGGGAGAGGAGGGCGCAGACGCGGGCGCGGGCGGTTCCGGAACGCCGGCTGTGTCCCCCACCGGTTCGCCGTCCGCGACACCGACCGGCTCCCCCGTGGCGACCCAGGACACCGAGAACGTTTCCGAGGCGTTGCGCTTCGAGGCGACCCGGGTCGACGGCGCGTCCTTCGCCGGGGCGAGTCTCGCGGGCGAGCCGGTGGTGCTGTGGTTCTGGGCCCCGTGGTGCGCGGTCTGTCGCAGCCAGATCCCGACCGTCACGAGTCTGGCCGCCGAGGGCACCACCGTGGTCGGCATCGGCTCCCAGGACTCCGCCGAGGCGATCGCGGACTTCGCCGCACAGACTCCCGGCGTCCTCCAGCTCTCCGACCCCGAGGGCGCGCTGTGGCAGCGTTTCGGCATCACTGAGCAGAGCTCCTTCGTGGTGCTCGACGGTGCAGGCTCCGAAGTGCTGCGGACCGGCTACAACGACGACGGTGCTCTGGAGGACACCGTCGCCGACCTCGGTTCCTGAACGATGGACCTCTCGGCGCTCACGCTGGCGCTGTCGGCCGGGGCGCTGGCCGCGCTCAACCCCTGCGGCTTCGCATTGTTGCCCGCCTACCTGTCGCTGCTGGTGCTCCCCGAGCGCCATCGGAGCCTCCTCCCGGCAGGGGCCACGCCCGCCGGGACCTCGCCAGCGGGAATCTCGGCGGCGACCCCTCCCGCAGTGGCGCAACCCTCGACCACGACGGCGGTCCTGCGGGCGCTGCGGCTCACCACCGTGATGACCGCCGGCTTCCTGGTCGTCTTCGCGGGCTTCGGCCTCGTGGTGGCACCGCTGGCCTCCTCGGTCCAGCAGTACCTCCCCTGGGTCACTCTCGCCATGGGCATCCTGCTCGTCGCGCTCGGGGGCTGGCTGCTCACCGGCCGGGACCTGCCCACCCTCGGCCGGCGGCCGCAAGGACCGGAGATCACCGGCGACCTGCGCAGCACGTTCCTCTTCGGCGTCACCTACGCCCTGGCCTCGCTGACGTGCACGGTGGCCCCGTTCCTGGCCCTGGTGGTGACGGCGCTCCGCTCCGAGGACTGGGGGCGCGGCATGACGCTGTTCGCGGCGTACGCCGTGGGGATGGGGCTGGTGGTGGGGGTCGCCGCGGTCGCGGTCGCGATCGCCAACGCGCGGCTGGTGGGCCGGATGCGAGGCGCGGGACGCTGGGTGCCCCGCGCGGCCGGGGCGTTGCTGCTGCTGGTCGGCGCCTACGTCGCCTACTACGGCTGGTGGGAGATCCGTGTGCTGAACGGAGGGGACCCGGCCGACCCGGTGGTCGAGGGAGCGCTCGAGATCCAGGCCTGGCTCAGCGGACTGGTGCGCGCCGTCCTCCCGTGACGGCGCCGGCCCAGGACTGCCGCCCGGCCCCGAACGCCACAGGGCCGCCCCCGCGTTGCGGGGGCGGCCCTGGTGCTGTGACCTGTCGTGCTCAGTGCCTCAGGTGTTCCGTGCCTCAGTTGTCGTAGCTGAACGGGAAGTCGTCCAGCGCGACCACCTGCTGGCCACCGGCGCCGTTGAAGTCGTCGTAGTACGACGAGTAGCCGGTCACCGCGTAGGCGTTGGCACGCGCCTCCTCGGTGGGCTCGACCCGGACGTTGCGGTAGCGCTCCAGGCCGGTGCCGGCCGGGATCAGCTTGCCGATGATCACGTTCTCCTTCAGACCCAGCAGCGAGTCCGACTTGGCGTGGATCGCCGCGTCGGTGAGCACCCGGGTGGTCTCCTGGAAGGAGGCCGCCGACAGCCACGACTCGGTGGCCAGCGACGCCTTCGTGATGCCCATCAGCTGCGGACGACCCGCCGCCGGCTTGCCACCCTCGGTGACGACCCGACGGTTCTCGGTCTCGAACAGCGCCCGGTCGACCAGGTCCGAGGGGAGCAGGGTGGTGTCACCCTGCTCCAGCACGAGCACGCGACGCAGCATCTGCCGCACGATGATCTCGATGTGCTTGTCGTGGATCTGCACGCCCTGGCTGCGGTACACGGCCTGGACCTCGTCCACGAGGTGCTCCTGGGCCTTGCGCACACCCAGGATGCGGAGCACGTCCTGCGGGTCCGGCGTACCGACGGTGATCTGGTGACCGACCTCGATGTGCTGGCCTTCCTCGACCAGCAGACGGGACCGCTTCGACACCGGGTACTCCAGGACCTCCGAGCCGTCGTCGGGGGTGACCAGCACCTTCTTCGACTTCTCGGTCTCCTCGATCGTCACGCGGCCCGAGGCCTCCGAGATCGACGCACGGCCCTTGGGCGAGCGCGCCTCGAAGAGCTCGACCACACGCGGCAGACCCTGCGTGATGTCGTCGGCCGACGCCACACCACCGGTGTGGAAGGTACGCATCGTCAGCTGGGTGCCGGGCTCACCGATGGACTGGGCGGCGATGATGCCGACCGCCTCACCGATGTCGACCAGCTTGCCGGTGGCCAGCGAGCGGCCGTAGCACTTGGCGCACGTGCCGGTCTTGGCCTCGCAGGTCAGGACCGAACGGACCTTGACCTCCTCGAAGCCGGCCTCGATGAGCTCGTCGATCTTCAGGTCGCCCAGGTCGCCACCGGCCGCGATCAGCACCTCGCCGGTCTCGGGGTGGACGACCTCGCTGGCCACCGAACGGGCGTAGGCCGCCGTGTCGGCGTTCTCCGCCAGCCGCATGCGGCCGTCGGGGCCACGCTCGCCGATCTTCTTGGGCAGACCACGCTCGGTGCCGCAGTCCTCCTCGCGGATGATCACGTCCTGCGAGACGTCGACCAGACGACGGGTGAGGTAGCCGGAGTCGGCGGTCCGCAGCGCGGTGTCCGCCAGACCCTTCCGCGCACCGTGGGTGGCGATGAAGTACTCCAGCACCGTCAGGCCCTCGCGGAAGTTGGACTTGATCGGACGCGGGATGATCTCGCCCTTCGGGTTGGCCACGAGGCCACGCATGGCCGCGATCTGCCGCACCTGCATCATGTTGCCTCGCGCACCGGAGTGGACCATCACGTAGATGGGGTTGCTCTTGGTGCCCTTGAAGGTCTCCTCGAGCTCGGCCGCGACCTCGTTGGAGGCCTGGGTCCAGATCTCGATGAGCTCCTGGCGACGCTCGTCGTCGGTGATCAGACCGCGGTCGAACTGCTGCTGCACCTTGGCGGCCTGGGCCTCGTACTTCTCGAGGATCTCGGCCTTGTTGTCGGGGGTGACGACGTCGTCGATGGAGACGGTCACACCCGAGCGGGTCGCCCAGTGGAAGCCGGTGTCCTTGAGGTTGTCCAGCGCGTTGGCGACCTCGACCTTGGTGTAGCGCTCGGCCAGGTCGTTGACGATCACGCCCAGCTTCTTCTTGCCGACCTCCTCGTCGACGAACGCGTAGTCCGCCGGCAGGGCCTCGTTGAAGATCGCCCGGCCGAGCGTGGTCTCCAGGATCATCGGCTCGTCGCTGCGGTAGCCCTCGGGGAGCGGCATGCCCTCCGGCGGAACCATCGAGGGGAACCGGATCCGGACCTTGCTCTGCAGCTGGATCTCGCCCCGGTCGAAGGCCATGATCGCCTCCGCGGTGGAGGAGAACGCCCGACCGTCACCGACGTAGGACGAGTCCTCGTCCCGGTGGGTGAGGAAGTACAGACCGATGATCATGTCCTGGGTCGGCATGGTCACCGGACGGCCGTCGGACGGCTTCAGGATGTTGTTGGTCGACAGCATCAGGATCCGGGCCTCGGCCTGCGCCTCGGCCGACAGCGGCAGGTGGACCGCCATCTGGTCACCGTCGAAGTCGGCGTTGAAGGCGGTGCAGACCAGCGGGTGGATCTGGATGGCCTTGCCCTCGATCAGCTGAGGCTCGAAGGCCTGGATGCCGAGACGGTGCAGCGTGGGCGCACGGTTGAGCAGCACCGGGTGCTCGGTGATGACCTCTTCCAGGACGTCCCACACCACGCTGTAGCGCGAGAGACCGCTCGTGGCCCGCTCCACCATCCGCTTGGCGGACTTGATGTTCTGGGCGTGGTTGAGCTCCACCAGGCGCTTCATGACGAAGGGCTTGAAGAGCTCGAGCGCCATGTTCTTGGGCAGACCGCACTGGTGCAGCTTCAGCTGCGGGCCGACCACGATGACCGAACGGCCGGAGTAGTCGACGCGCTTGCCGAGCAGGTTCTGGCGGAACCGGCCCTGCTTGCCCTTGAGCATGTCGGAGAGCGACTTCAGCGGCCGGTTGCCCGGGCCGGTGACGGGACGACCACGACGACCGTTGTCGAACAGCGAGTCGACGGCCTCCTGGAGCATCCGCTTCTCGTTGTTGACGATGATCTCCGGAGCGCCCAGGTCGAGCAGCCGCTTGAGGCGGTTGTTCCGGTTGATCACGCGACGGTAGAGGTCGTTGAGGTCGGAGGTCGCGAACCGGCCACCGTCGAGCTGCACCATCGGGCGCAGGTCCGGCGGGATCACCGGAACGGCGTCGAGGACCATGCCCAGCGGCGAGTTGCCGGTCTTGCGGAAGGCGTCGACGACCTTGAGCCGCTTGAGGGCCCGCACCTTGCGCTGACCCTTGCCGGTGGCGATGGTCTCCTTCAGCGACTCCACCTCGGCCTCGAGGTCGAAGGTCTGCAGGCGCTTCTGGATCGCCGTGGCGCCCATGTAGCCCTCGAAGTACTTGCCGAACCAGTTCTTCATCTCCCGATACAGCATCTCGTCGCCCATGAGGTCCTGGACCTTCAGCGACTTGAAGGTCGACCAGACCTCCTCGAGGCGGTCGATCTCGCGCTGCGCACGCTCGCGCTGCTGCTTCATCTCCCGCTCGGCGGCGTCGCGGACCTTGCGGCGCTGGTCGGCCTTGGCGCCCTCGGCCTCCAGGGTCGCCAGGTCCTCCTCGAGCTTCTGCATCCGGTCGTTGACCTGGCTGTCGCGACGGGTCTCCAGGCGCTGACGCTCCATGGAGATCTTCGCCTCGAGCGAGGACAGGTCGCGGTGGCGAGCGTCCTCGTCGACGTGCGTGATCATGTACGCCGCGAAGTAGATGACCTTCTCCAGGTCCTTCGGCGCCAGGTCGAGCAGGTAGCCGAGCCGGCTGGGCACACCCTTGAAGTACCAGATGTGGGTGACCGGCGCGGCGAGCTCGATGTGGCCCATCCGCTCGCGGCGCACCTTGGAGCGGGTCACCTCGACGCCGCAGCGCTCGCAGATGATGCCCTTGAAGCGGACGCGCTTGTACTTGCCGCAGTAGCACTCCCAGTCCCGGGTGGGACCGAAGATCTTCTCGCAGAAGAGGCCGTCACGCTCGGGCTTGAGCGTCCGGTAGTTGATCGTCTCGGGCTTCTTGACCTCGCCGTGGCTCCAGGCGCGGATGTCCTCCGCGGTGGCCAGGCCGATCTTGAGCTGGTCGAAGAAGTTCACATCCAGCAAAGCTGTTTCCTTTGTTTGCTTCGTACGCCGGTGAGGGGCTGTTAGTTGCTGGCAGTGGTTTCGAGACGGGCTACCCCGTCGCCCTCCTCAACCACCGTGGTCCGGTGGTTGAGGAGCGAGCGGAGCGAGCGTCTCGAAACCACCGGGGTCAGACTTCCTCGACCGAGGAAGGCTCGCGGCGGGACAGGTCGATGCCGAGCTCCTCGGCAGCGCGGAACACGTCGTCCTCGCTGTCCTTCATCTCGATCGGGGTGCCGTCCTGCGACAGGACCTCGACGTTGAGACAGAGCGACTGCATCTCCTTGACGAGCACCTTGAACGACTCCGGGATGCCCGAGTCGGGGATGTTCTCGCCCTTGACGATGGCCTCGTAGACCTTGACGCGACCGGGCACGTCGTCGGACTTGATCGTCAGCAGCTCCTGCAGGGCGTAGGCGGCGCCGTACGCCTCCATCGCCCAGACCTCCATCTCGCCGAACCGCTGGCCGCCGAACTGGGCCTTACCGCCCAGGGGCTGCTGCGTGATCATCGAGTAGGGGCCGGTCGAGTACATGTAGCCGATCGAGACCGGGTCCGGGAACGGCTCGCCCGAGCGACCGTCGAACAGCTTGGCCTTGCCGTCGGACTTCACGAGGCGGACGCCGTCGCGGGTCTTCAGGGTCGAGCCGAGCAGGCCGACGATCTCGTCCTCGCGGGCACCGTCGAAGACCGGGGTGGCCACGTTGGAGTTCGCCGGGGCGGAGTCCGCGGCGATCGAGATGAGCCGCTTCTTCCACTCCTCGTCGTCCCCCTCGACCTCCCAGCCGGTCTTGGCCAGCCAGCCGAGGTGGATCTCCAGGATCTGGCCGATGTTCATCCGGCCGGGCACGCCCAGCGGGTTGAGGATCACGTCGACCGGGGTCCCGTCCTCGAGGAACGGCATGTCCTCGACGGGCAGGATCTTGGAGATGACGCCCTTGTTGCCGTGACGACCGGCGAGCTTGTCGCCCACCGAGATCTTCCGCTTCTGGGCGACGTACACCCGGACCAGCTGGTTCACGCCGGGGGGCAGCTCGTCGCCGTCCTCGCGGTCGAAGACCCGCACGCCGATGACCGTGCCGGACTCGCCGTGCGGCACCTTCATCGAGGTGTCGCGCACCTCGCGCGCCTTCTCGCCGAAGATCGCGCGGAGCAGCCGCTCCTCCGGGGTCAGCTCGGTCTCGCCCTTGGGGGTGACCTTGCCGACCAGGATGTCGCCGGTGCCGACCTCCGCGCCGATGCGGATGATGCCGCGCTCGTCGAGGTCGGCCAGCATCTCCTCGGAGACGTTCGGGATGTCCCGGGTGATCTCCTCGGGGCCGAGCTTGGTGTCGCGGGCGTCGACCTCGTGCTCCTCGATGTGGATCGAGGT
>JBGAJX010000005.1:0-164348 GCA_044224695.1 Marmoricola sp.
GCCGTCGCCCGCAAACTCAACGGCCGGCCCCGCAAGACCCTCGACTGGCGAACACCAGCCGAGGCCCTCAACGACATACTGGGACACCCATACGAGACAACGGTGTTGCGCTAGCGCCTAGAGGCCGCCATGGGAAACCGACGGCGAAAAGATGCGACCAGTCGCGCGAAAAACCCGACCAGTGGGCGGAAAGATGCGACCAGTCGTGGGATGCGACACGGCGGCCGCCCCCGAGGGGGAACGGCCGCCCTGTCGGACGTACTGCACGCCTGACGACGCGCTACGGCGGTGAGACCGGGCTCAGCAGGTGAGCCGCGGGCTCGGTGCCTGGGACTCAGGCGCCGCCGGTGAGCTTGTCACGCAGCGCCTGGAGCGCCTCGTCGCTCGCGAGCGAACCCTCGGTCGGGGCCTCGGAGGTGTACGAGGTCGACTCGCCGGCCTCGGCCTCGGCCTTGCGGGCCTCCTGCTGCTGCTTGACGTGGGCCTCCCAGCGGGCGTGCGCCTTGGCGTACTGGTCCTCCCAGAGCGCGCGCTGCTCCTCGAAGCCCTCGAGCCACTCGCCCGTGTCGGGGTCGAAGCCCTCGGGGTAGATGTAGTTGCCCTGGTCGTCGTACGACGCCGTCATGCCGTAGAGCGTCGGGTCGAACTCCTCGACGTCCACCGCAGTGGCGGTCTCGTTGGCCTGCTTGAGCGACAGCGAGATCCGGCGACGCTCGAGGTCGATGTCGATGATCTTGACCATGACGTCGTCGTTGACCTGGACGACCTGCTCGGGGATCTCGACGTGACGCTCGGCAAGCTCGGAGATGTGCACCAGACCCTCGATGCCCTCCTCGACCCGCACGAACGAACCGAAAGGCACCAGCTTGGTGACCTTGCCCGGCACGATCTGGCCGATCTGGTGGGTCCGGGCGAAGTGCTGCCACGGGTCCTCCTGGGTCGCCTTCAGCGACAGGGAGACGCGCTCGCGGTCCATGTCCACGTCGAGGACCTCGACGGTGACCTCGTCACCGACGGCGACGACCTCGCTCGGGTGGTCGATGTGCTTCCACGACAGCTCCGAGACGTGCACCAGACCGTCGACGCCGCCGAGGTCCACGAACGCACCGAAGTTGACGATCGACGAGACGACACCCTTGCGGACCTGGCCCTTCTGGAGCTGGGTCAGGAAGCCCTGACGCACCTCGGACTGAGTCTGCTCGAGCCACGCACGGCGGGACAGGACCACGTTGTTGCGGTTCTTGTCCAGCTCGATGATCTTCGCCTCGAGCTCGCGGCCGACGTACGGCTGCAGGTCGCGGACGCGACGCATCTCGACCAGGGAGGCGGGGAGGAAGCCGCGGAGGCCGATGTCGAGGATGAGGCCACCCTTGACGACCTCGATGACGGTGCCGGTGACGACGCCGTCCTCTTCCTTGACCTTCTCGATGGTGCCCCAGGCGCGCTCGTACTGGGCGCGCTTCTTGGAGAGGATCAGCCGGCCTTCCTTGTCCTCCTTCTGGAGGACCAGGGCCTCGACCTGGTCACCGACCGAGACGACCTCGGAGGGGTCCACGTCGTGCTTGATCGACAGCTCGCGGCTGGGGATCACGCCTTCGGTCTTGTAGCCGATGTCGAGCAGGACCTCGTCCCGGTCGACCTTGACGATGACACCCTCCACGATGTCGCCGTCGTTGAAGTACTTGATGGTCTCGTCGATCGCGGCGAGGAAGTCCTCTTCCGAACCGATGTCGTTGATCGCGACCTGCGTGATGTTCGAAAGAGTGGGGATGATCGTCATCAGGAGAAGAAGTCCTTGGGTGGATAGAAGTCGAAGCCGACGCATGCGAGGCCCGTTCCGTCACCGAGAGGGATCACGACGAGAGAAAGGGCCCTCTCTGTCCAGGGCCCGGCAGACTCCACACGCAGCCAACAGGATACGCGCGGGACGCCGTGCAGGTCCAACCAGGCCTCCCCCGAGTCATCCGAGGGAGTTGCGCACAGGGCCCCTCGCCACGTACACATCACCCGTGACGACCACGCCGGACAGCGTCCACCCGGTCCGACGACCGGTGAACGAGCAGGACAGCCGCCGCGCCAACCGCGCCGACTGGGACCTGTACGCCGACGAGTACCAGGCCACGCACGGCGAGTTCCTCGGCGACGTCGGTTTCGTCTGGGGGCCCGAGGGCCATCAGGAGTCGGCGCTCGGTGTCCTCGGCCCTGCCGAGGCGCTGGCCGGCAAGCGGGTGGTCGAGCTGGGCAGCGGCGCCGGCCAGTGCTCGCGCTGGCTGGTCAGCCAGGGCGCGGTCGCGATCGGCCTCGACCTCTCCGAACGCCAACTCCAGCACTCCCGCCGTATCGACGAGGCCACCGGCCTGGTGGTCCCCTCGGTCTGCGCAACCGCGACCCAGCTGCCCTTCCCCGACGACGCCTTCGACATCGCGTTCTCCTCCTTCGGCGCACTCCAGTTCGTCGCCGATGGCCCCGCGCTGCTCCACGAGGTTTCACGCGTGCTCCGTCCGGGCGGCACGTTCGCCTTCTCGGTGACCCATCCGGTGCGCTGGTGCATGCCCGACGACGCCGGCCCCGACGGCCTACGCGTGACCAGCGACTACTGGGACCGCACGCCGTACGTCGAGGAGGACGACGACGGTCGGCCGCGCTACGTGGAGCACCACCGGACCCTCGGCGACTGGGTCGCGCTGCTGGCCGGCGCCGGGTTCTGCCTGACCGCGCTGCACGAGCCGCAGTGGCCCGAGGGACTGGATCGCATCTGGGGCGGCTGGGGTCCGCTCCGGGGCCGCCTCGTGCCCGGCACCGCGATCTTCGTCGCCACGCTGCTCCCTGCCCCGCCGCACCAGGCGCCGGGCACCTAGCCTGGCCTCGTGGACGAGGACGAGATTCGCAAGTCGGCCGCGCTGGAGGACCGCCACTGGTGGTACGCCGCGAAGCGCGCCGTCATCCGGCGCAAGGCAGCGGGGCTTCCGATCGGGCGCGCCCTGGACGTCGGAGCCGGCTCCGGCGGCACCACGGCGGTGCTGCGCGACCTCGGCTGGCAGGTGCAGGCGCTGGAGTACTCCCCCGCCGCCGCCCAGGGCTGCCGCGCTCGTGACATCCCGGTGGTGCGCGCGGACGCCCGGTCCCTCCCGTTCCCGGACGGTTCGTTCGACCTGGTCCTCTCCACCGACCTCTGGGAGCACGTGGAGGAGGACGACCAGGTGGCCGCCGAGGCCTTCCGGGTGCTGAAGCCCGGTGGGGTCCTGCTGCTCTCGGTGCCTGCGGGCCAGGTGCTGTGGAGCGGCCACGACCTCGCACTGGGCCACGTGCGGCGCTACGAGCGCGACACCCTGCGGGCCGTCGTCGAGGGGGCCGGTTTCCGGGTCGTCGACATCGAGAGCTGGAACGTGCTGCTGCGCCCGGTGGTCCGCGCCCGCAGGCGGCGCCGGGTCGAGAGCGCCAGCGAGATGGACCAGGTCGCGGCTCCGGTGAACGCGGTGCTGCGAGCGATCACGATCGCCGAGGCCGCCCTGCCGCTGGGGCGGCTGCCCGGGGTGAGCCTGGTCCTGCGAGCCGTGCGCCCGTGAGCCGTGCGCCCGTAAGCCGAGGGACGCACTGGGTGGCCGACCCGTCCCTGGCCTGGCACGTCCTGCTCGGCGTACGGCTGGCCGAAGCGCCCGACCCGGCCGACGTGGCTGCCCGCCTCCACGACCTCCGCGAACGCCTGGGCGGATCAGCGGACCCCCGTCCGCCGCTGACCCGCGCCGACGACGAGCGCGCCTTGTGGGAAGCGCTGTTGCAGTGCCCCGGAGACGGGGTCGAAGCGGGCATGAGCGGCGCGCTCCTGGGTCTGCGCGCCCACCACTCCCGGCTCGACGGACTCGGTCTGCTGACCGCGGCGGGGCTGCTCGCCGGCGCCCCCGTCCGTTCCGCAGCACGCGGGGTGGGCCAGGAACGCGACAGCGCACCCGGGCTGCGGTCCTCGCTGTTACGGCTGGGCGAAGCCCTCGTCCGGCCGCCGGCCACGCTGCCCGGCTCTGTCCCGACGTCACCCTCGGCCGGCGACTCCCTGGCACGTCGGACCGTCCCGCTCGCGGTATCCACCCCCCACCTGGTGGTCGCGGTGGCCGAGGCCCTCCGGGAACGCGTGCCACGGTCGGCGCGGTCCCGGGTGCGGATCGCCGTGGGGCTCTCCCGGCGCGGCGGCGCGGACGCCGATCTCGCCGACGACAGCGCACTGCTCCGCATGTCGGGAGCCGTGCTGACGGACGCCTCGAGCGTGCGGAACGCGCTCAGGTCGGCGCCCCTGACGCCACCGGCGCCGACGTACGCCGGCAGCGCCGTCACCGAGCACGCCTTGCGACTGCTCGCTCCGCGCCTGGGATCCAGCGCGCTGGTCTCCCACCTGGGGCGCATCGCCGGCGCGGGCCTGGAGGAGGTCGTGTTCCACCCGGTCACCGGCGGCCGGTCAGGCCTCTCCGTGGGCGCGGCCGAGGTGGGTGGCCGCACGGTGCTCACCGCTCGGGCGCGATCGTCCTGGAACAGCGACGACGACCTCCAGGAGTTCCTGGAGGTCGTCGTCAGACGCCTCGGGGGGTAGGCGCCGCAGCGACCGACCCGACCACGGGGGACTGTCGTGGGCCGGCCGCGGACCGGTGGGTCAGGCGCGACGCGACCGCATCAACGCGAACCCGGCTCCGAGGAGCAGCAGCCCGATGATCGCGGCACCGATCGGGAACAGCCCCCGCAGGTTGCCCAGCAGCGGGCCCTGGGTGCCGACCTCGTCGACCATGTCGGCGACCTGGGCGTCGGTGTAGCTGATCGTCGCCTGGGTCGTCGGGATCTGGGCGCCGTTGGCCTCGACGTAACCGTTCTGCTCCTGGGTGAGGTCGACGATCGCTCCGGTGTTCGGCTCGACCAGGATCGTGTAGGCGTTGGCGTAGTGGGTGTCGGCAGTCACCGTGGCCTCGTCGCTGTTCACCAGGGAGCCCGGCACGTCGCGGGTCCCGACGACCGTGTCCGGCACCTCGCCGATGAAGCGGTAGGTGGTCAGGCCGTCGACGTCTTCCTCACCGTCGTAGGACAGCGTCACCGGCTCCCGCAGGGTGCCGTCCCAGTACGGGTAGTCCTCCTTCTGGGTGTTGAAGGGGAACTTGAACACCACGCCCTCGAAGGTCGTCGGCACGCGCTCACCGTCGTTCTCCGAGGTCCACCCGTCGCAGCAGTCGACGCCGAACCCGGTCACGGTGTCGAACGGGGCGCGGTCGACGCTGCGGGAGCGGATCTCGCCGTCCGCGGAGCGGATCGAGGTGGTGCTCACCCAGATCCGTACGTCGTCACCGGCCTCCTCCGAGGCGGCGACGTCGCCCTGGGTCCGCACCGAGACCTCGAGGTCGGTGGTGATCGGGCTGAGCGTGGCGAGGTCGAGGATGGTCGCGTCCTCGGCGGAGAGGAACGTGTCCGACTTCTGCTCCAGCGGGGCGACCGCCAGCTTGGGGTAGGCGTAGAAGCGCATCAGGACCGCCGCGACGAGCAGGAAGGTGCCCAGCCCGAAGAGGAGCAGCAACGAGTACCGCCGCATCGCGGACTCGGTGTGCTGGCCGTTGCCGTTCTTGGTCAGGGTGGTCATGTCGAGATCAGCTCCTTGTGGCTGGCCGAGGGTCCGGTGCGATGCATCTGTTCGGCGACGAGGTGGACGGCGTCACGTCGCATCTGGGACCAGGAGAAGTGGGCGGCCCAGTGCAGGCAGCGGGCCCGTAGATCGCGCCGGGTCTCGACGTGCTCCACCTCCCGCAGCCGCAGACGCAGTTCGAGGACCAGGTGATCGACGATCTCCTGGTGGGACGTGACCGTGGCGGGCAGCAGCCACCCGGTCTCGCCGTGCTGGATCGAGTCGCGCAGCCCGGGGACGTCCCGGGCCACCGTCGCGACCCCGTGAGAGGCGGCCTCGATGACGACCTGCCCCCAGCCTTCGGCGTCGGAGGCGTTGACATGCAGCGCGCAGCGGCGCAGCACCTCGGCCTTCTCCTCCTCCGGCAGGAAGCCGTGGATCGTCACGCAGTCCTCGAGACCGAGTTCGGCGACGAGGGCGCGCAGCCGCGGCTCCTCCGGGCCACGCCCGATCACGTCGAGGTGCAGGTCGGGGATGTCGGTTCTCAACTGAGCCACGGCCCGGATGATCAGGTCCACGCGCTTGTGCGGGACCAGTCGTCCCAACACCACGATGCGGTGGGGGTCCTTGAGGTCGGGGTCGCAGCTCCAGTCCGGCTCGGTGGCGCCATTGGGGAGCAGCCCCACCTCACCGACCCACCCCAACCTGCTGCGCATCTCCTCCCGGGTGGACTCCGACACCGCGACGGTGGCGGTGTCGGCGTACACCCGCGGCATCAGCCAGCCCTCGAGGAAACGGCCGAACGCGGCCACGGGCGCCGGGAAGTAGGTGCCGAACTGGTCGAGGTGCACGTGGTGCAGGACCAGGACCACAGGCGTACGGCGACCGAGGAAGAGCGGCGCGAAGGTGGGGATGCCGCACTCGGCGTCGACGACGGCGTCGAGGCGACGGCGGTTGCGCAACGCGTACCACGCGGCGTGCAGATAGAAGCCGAACCGTCCACCTGCGCGACGCACGCTGATCCCGTCCACGACGTCACGCCGGGACTGGTGCCGGTCGCGCGCGGTCACGAAGTCGACGCGGGCGCCGGCCTCGCGCAACCCTTGGGCGAACTCCCACGCGTAGCGCTCCGACCCGCCGGCCAGGGAGTGGTCCAGGTCGCGCCAGTTCACGACCGCGACACGCGTCCCGGTCAGGTCCTGGGATCGCTCGGTGCGCGGCGTCATGACCCGGACTCCGTGAGCGGCAGCGCCAGCGCCACCGGTACGGCGGCGGGGCCGTTGAGCCCCGGGGACAGCGGAGAACCCGTGGCCCGACGCCCGGTCTGCGCGGCAGCCCGACGCTGACGCGGGACGCCGTGCAGCGGCACCACCGGAGCCACCGGCCGCACCGCCACACCCCGCAGTCGGACGGCGATGCCGGCGACCTCGAGGAAGGAGCGCAGTCCGTGGCGCACCGGGTGGAACGTGGAGCCGGCGATGTCGGTCCAGGCGACCGGGAACTCCACCACGACCCGGCGTGCCCGGGCGGCACGCGCGAGCAGTTCGACGTCGAAGGAGAAGCCGTCGGTGCGACAGGCGGCCAGCAGCGTTCGGGCCGCCTCGCCGCGCATGACCTTGAACCCGCACTGGGTGTCGCGGATGCCAGGGACGACCCGCGCGGTGCAGCGTCGGTAGAGCGCCGCTCCCCAGGCCCGGACAGGACTGTGGCGCGCGGTCGTCTCGGCTCCCGGCGCGGCGCGCGACCCGACGGCCACGTCCACACCGGCCCGTACCAGCGCGACGCCGGTGGTGAGCGCGTCGAGGCGGGTCGCCCCGTCGGCGTCGAGGTAGGCGACCACCGGGGCGGTGGTCGCGGCGACTCCGGCGCGCACGGCGGCGCCCTTGCCCGGAGTCGGACACGCGACGACACGCACCGGCAGCGCGCTGCTGTGCGCGGCCGACGCCACGGCGGCGGTGGCGTCGGTCGAGGCGTTGTCGACCACGACGACCTCGACCCTGCCGGCCAGGTCGGGCTGCGCGAGCACGTGGTCACGCAACGCCCGTAGCGTGCCCGGGAGACGACGCTCCTCGTTGTACGCGGGTATGACGATCTGCAACACCGGACGGCCCTCCTCCACCTGGTGTGACGCACCGGTTCCCTCGACCGGTGCGGGTGCGCTCAGCGGCGCAGGTGGAGTCGACTCACTCGTCGGCGTAGGTGTACAGCTGGTCAGGCGAAACCTGAGTAGACGTGTTCGACAGGGCACTGACCCCACCGAGCATGGCGACGAACCCGAGAACGCCTCCGGCCACCGCAGCAATCACTGCGTTCATTGATATCCCTCCCCAGGAACAGTTCTGCCAGAGTACACAAATCTGACGGAGATTCTCGCCACAGACATGAGCATCAGTAACAGAATTCCTGCGTCGATCAGCAAGATTGGCCACGAAACCGTAGGTCCAAGGTCCTGATCACTGACAAATCCCGTGTCGATGAGCTGGAGCCCCGGACCGTCGTGGACGACCACGCCTTCGGGCGGGGCGGGCAGGGGCGGGCCCTTCTCCACCAGGACCCACCGCACTCCCAGCGCCCGCAGTGCCGCCGCGGAGCCGGCGGGATCGTCGACCTCCAGGGCCGCCGTCACCTCCGCGACCCGTGGGCTCTCCGCCGGCAGCACCCGGTCAGGCAGGACCAGCCGATCGTCGACGATGACCTCGCCCGGGAAGTATCGGGGAGCCGGGTCGAGCACCACGCTGCTCGGGTTCCACGCGAACCCGCGGTAGAACCCCGCCCACGGAAGCACCACCAGACCGGCCGGTGGCTCGGCGGCGACGAGGTCGGCCACCGTGCGCCACTCGGCCGGGTAGTCGACGGGCCGCAACTGCCCGGACACCCCCCAGGCAAGCCCGGGCAGCACCAGGACGGGAGTCGCCACCAGACCGGCCGCCACCAACCGCAAGGACTCGCGCCCGGGGCGTGCGGCGCGGACCACCTGCCGCACCGTCGCGGCCAGCCCAGGGAGCAGCACCAGGTACGCCGGCGCGACGAACCGCTGCGAGTCGCGGAGCAGCCCGACCGCGGGCACACGCGCCGCGAGCGCGTCGAGCAGACCGGCGGCCCCCGGCAGCGAGGGCAGGAGCGCCAGCAGCAGGGAGACCGCCGCGACTGCGGCCAGTCCGGGCAGCAACCGTCGCTCCCGACCCGGCCCGACCCAGCGCCAGCCCCACAGGGCCACGCCCGTCACGCCCGCGGCCACCAGGGTCAGCACCACCGAGGTGCGCTCGGGAGGCCACACGCTCTCCTTCCAGATACCACCGAAGGACAGCAGGGCCACGAACGTGCCCGCGGCCGATTCCCCCCGCGCGACGAAGCTCTCGAACTGTCCCGGCGCGGGCACCCCGGTCCTCGCCGCGAGCAGCGCCGGCGCGACCCAGACCAGGTTGACCAGTGCCCCCCAGCCGAGCGCGCCCACCGCGTGGCGACGGGTGCCGAGTCCCAGGAGCACGCCGACCACGACGAGCAGCGACATCAGCCCCGAGGGAGGACTCACCACCGCGGACAGGGCGAGGACGAGCACCACGGGGGCTGCCCGGTCGAGCCGGCTGCCTCGGTTGCCTCGACCGCCCCGGTCCGGGTCGGCGTACGCCCACGCGGCCAGCGCGGCCCACGGGAGCAGCGCCCAACCGAGGACGAGCGGCCACTGTCCGATCAGCAACCGCTCCGCGACGTACGGGTTCCACACCGCCAGGACGACCGCCGCCGCCCGGGCATAACCGGGGAAGGACGCGACGAGCCGGCCGGCACCGACTCCCGCGAGCACCAGGGACCCGAGCAGGAGCGCCTTCTGCACCACCCAACCCGGAAGCGCCAGGGTGAGGAACCAGACGACCGCGTCCATCGGCGCCGAGCGTGGGTATCCCTGCCCCATCCCCAACCACTCGGGTTTCCACGGTTGGTCCGGCACGAACACCATGTCGCCACGGAGCACGTAGCCGGGGGCCAGCGCCGGTCCGAGGACGACCAGCGCCAGGCCGAGGGAGAACAGTGCGTCGGCCCGCCAACCGGTCGGCCTCCTGATCGCCGTCCGCCCGTCCACCCGACCGCGGGGACTCATCCGGCACCGCCGTCCACGGCGCTCGACGAGCGCGCGCCGGCTTCGAAGGGTGAGCGCCAGGCCGAGGCGAGCACGGCCACCACGCCCACTCCGGCGAGCAGGTCGGACAGCGGCGACGCCAGTGCGGGCTGCTCGACCAGGGTCACCACCAGCGCGGCCGCGACCAGGGCGATCGCCGCCGGCCATACCGGCCGTCGCAGCCGCCGGGCCGTCCATGCCAGGAGCAGCCCCGCCACCGCGGGCAGGCCGCCGACGACCCACCCGAGGACCAGGAGGCCCTGACCGGTCACGAAGCGCACGAGCCGGGACGGGGAGCGGCGCGCCCGGTGGAGCGCAGGGTTCAGGAGCGGAGCAGGGGGCTCGGCGAGCGGCGCGCCTCGCGGCCGGCCCGCTCGGGACAGGAGCGTGACCAGCGCGCCGAGCAGGACCAGGCCGGCCAGGCCGAGGCCGACGACCAGGACCGTGCGGTAGGGGCCCTGGGGACCGAAGGTCAGGACGATCTCGCCGCCGTCGCCGGCCGGCACCCGCCACCCCTGGGCCCACCCGTCGACACGCTGCGCGGGGAGCAGTTCGCCGTCGAGGCGCGCCTCCCACCCGGGGTTGGCGTTGCGGGTCGTGGCCAGCAGCACGGCCTCACCCGGCCCGAGCACGAACCGCTCCCCCGCTGAGTCCTCGAGGCGGTCCAGTGCACGCTCGGTGGCTGCCGGGCTCGGCTCCGGGTCCGCCGGCACCAGGTCGACCGACACCGGCTGGAACTGCGAGGTCGAGGCGACCCGCACGCGCACCTCCCCGGCCGGGAGCCGGATCGGCTCCGACCCGCACAGCTCGACGCGCAACTGCCCGGCGAAGGAGACATCGCCCATGGCTCCGTTGACGCGGGTGGGGTACCGCTCCGTGCCGACCAGGACCTCGGGGCCCAGTCCGCAGACCGCCCCGGTCGGGGTGGAGAGGTCGAACGGGATCGCCAGTCGAGCGCCGACCAGGCGCAGATCGCCCAGCCCGATCGGGGCGTCGCGCCGCGTGGGATTGAGCAGCGTGATCTCCAGGCGCCGTGCCGTGATCGGCTCCATCGCACCGAACTCGTCGAGGGTGACCGTCCTGGTCTCCCTCGCAGAGCGGATCACCGCGCGGGTCGGAGCGACCCCGGGGGCGGCCGGTCGGGCCACGGCGACCCGGGTGACCGTCCGCGGCTCGTCCCAGACGACCGTCAGCGTCGGGGTGTCGTCCCGCGGATCCGCGATCCAGCTCGTGCGCGGGTCCGCGTCGTAGAGCATGCGCCCCGACACCTGCGGGTCGCCGGCGAAGATCGACGAGGTCCGCACGACCTGCGCGTCCCCGACGGGGTCGAGCAACGCCGCGGCGGCCAGCCCCGACCGCGCCACGACCTGCCCGGTGAGCGTGAAGGTGGCGCGGTCCTCGAGCGTCACGGTGCGGTCGATCCCGGTGCCCTCGTCGCTGGCTCGTGCACGCCCCGCACGACAGTCGGGGCCGAGCAGCGTCGCGATGCAGGCCCGGGTCTCCGGGCGTGCCGAGAAGAGGAACGCCGGGCGGGAGACCAGAGGCCGATCGGGGACGACCAGCGTGCGACTGATCGGCACGCCCAGATCGAGCTCGGCGATGCCGACCGGCCCCCGCTCCAGGGGGTCCTCGACCTCGAGCGCGATGACACGGACGCGGTCGACCCGGGCCCCGGCGAGGTCCACGGTGGCGACGCCGGTGAAGGCGTCCACGGAGGCGATGCTGCGCTCGTCGCCGTACCGCACCTCCCAACGCAGCACCCGCAGCACGTCCGGGTCCTCCACCGGCTGGCTGATGCTCACCTCGTCCAGGCGTCGCGGGCGGTCCAGATCGACCTCCAGCCACTCACGGTCCGGTCGCACGAACGCCTCGGTCCGCCAGCTCGTCGCGAGGTCCCCGTCGACGGCGGAGAACGGTGCGTCCTCCGGGCGCACCGCGCCGAGCGCGGTGACGTCGGCCTGGGTCGAGGACGCGCGCAGAGCTCGGGCGCCGTAGTAGCGCGCGTAGACCGGAACCGCCCCCGGAGAGCCGGGGTAGTCGGGCACCACCCGGTCGTCCTGACGGGGCTCCCCCGGCGCTCGCACCGGACCTTCGGCGTCGGTGACCCGACCGAAGTTGCGCTCCCGGAGGCGGAAGGAGTCCCCGACCACCGCCGCTGAGGGCTGCTCCGGACCGCCCTGGGAAACGTCCTCGGGCAGGTCCCCCACCACGACCCCGGCGCGATCCTCCCCGAGAAGGCCCCGCGCCACCGCGTCGATGACGTCCGCCGCGGCGCTCGCCACCCGGAGCGCCCCGTCCTCGGCCAGCACCCGGACCTCGGGGGCTGCGGTCTCGGTGACGGCATAGATCTCGATCTGGGGCACCAGCCCCGACGGACCGAAACGTGCGGCCAGGCGGAGCTCACCGGACCTCCCCAGGGCCAGCGAGACCTGGCGGGAACTGGTCGACCCTGCCAGCCCGGGATCGAGATCGTGCCGGACGACGACATACCCGATCCCGAGCCGGGCCAGAGCCCGACCCAGATGCGGGGAACCGGTGCCGGTGGCGAGCGTGTCCTCCAGCCGGGACAGCACCCGGATCGTCTCCGGGGGCGCCAACGGCGCCTGGGAGCGGGTCACCCAGGCGGACTCCGCCTCCACGGCCAGCGGCTCCTCGAGGGTCCAGCCCCACGTCTGCACACCGAAGCCCGCGCCCGGGACCACCCAGGCCCGGTCGGCGCCCGGGGCCTCGGCGAGGTAGGCCGCGGCCTGGGTCCAGTAGTCCGGAACGGCCGTCCAGCCGGGCGTGCGGAGGTTCAGCGACCAGGCCGGCTGCACGAGCACCACCAGCAGCACGGCGACGAGCCCCGCGACCGTGCCACGCACGATCTCCCTGCTCGGTCGTCGCCGACCCCAACCCGCGAGGGCCACCCCGATTCCTGCCCCGAGGCCCAGGGCCAGCGGCAACCGCACCAGCGGGTCGACCTTGCTGACGTTGCGCAGCGGCGCCAGCGGCCCGTCCAACCATCCCTGCAGCGGCGCGGCCAGCGGCCCGGCGTACGACGAGGTCTGCGCCGCGGTGAGCAGGACCAGCCCCAGCACCGCCGAGAGCAGGA
This sequence comes from Marmoricola sp., assembly GCA_044224695.1. Taxonomy (GTDB): domain Bacteria; phylum Actinomycetota; class Actinomycetes; order Propionibacteriales; family Nocardioidaceae; genus Marmoricola_A. The sequence continues at coordinate 12,799 of JBGAJX010000005.1, forward strand.
ACGGCTGACGCCAGCCCGAGCGCCACGACACAAGCCCGATCAGGCCGAGAAGCCCGACGACGGCGGTCGCGACGACCAGGTACGACACGTGCACCAGGTCGTACGCCGCGGGCCAGCCGGGGCTGCCGCCCTGGACCAGGTAGCCCACCCAGTTGGTGGTGGCCCGCAGGCTCGCGAACCACCCGGTCGTGGCGGTGGTGACACGGGCGTCCTCCACGAAGTCGAAGAAGGGGGGCGAGTAGGCCCCCAGCAGCACCAACGCGCCGAGCCACCACGCGCTGGCCGCCGCCACGAACCCGGCCCACCAGGCGAGCAGGGACCACCCCGTCCGGCGCGTCACGCAGGCCCAGGCGAGCAGGAGGACCGGAAGCGGCAGCACCGCGAGCGTCGCAGTCGCGTTCACGGCGCCGGCACACACGAACGCGCCGGCTGACAACAGGGCCGCGGGCCACGCCCGGAGCCTCCCCGAGATCGCCAGCACCAGGGGCAGCACCATCCACGGCAGGGCGACCGTGGGCAGCATCTCGGCGCTGCGGGTGGCGACCTGGCCGAGCACCCGAGCGTTCACCCCGGACGCGAGCCCTGCCGCCAGCGCCGGCCAGGCGGACAACCCCACCGCACGGGCCAACAGCCGCGCGCCCTCGGCGCCGGCGACCAGCAGCAGCACCGACCACACCCGCTCGGTGACCCAAGGCGGGACGTGCAGCAGCTCGCCCAGCCCGAAGAACGGGCCCATGGGGAAGAGGTAGCCGTAGCCCTGGTTCTGCAACTCGCCCAGGGTGAGGTCGCCGTTCCACAGGGTGAACGCGTTGCGCAGTTCCTCCCAGGGCTGGAGCAGCACCGTGATGCGGGTGTCGGCGGTCACCCGTCCCGCCTGCTCCAGCAGCGCGAGCACCAGGAGGACCAGATACACCGCGGCCGCGGTGAGCCGGGGACCGGTGGTCCACCGCGCTCCGGCGCCGACGTGCGCGCCCGTCGCGGTGCGCGAGCCCGCGCCGGAACCCGTCGCGGGTGCGGACGACGTGGCGGGTGCGGGCATGGTGCGGCCACGCTAACCGACCGGACCGACGCTGCTGATGTGGCAGGATCGGCCGCCATGGGAGGCGCGCGGCACGAGGATGCCCGCGACGGCGGGGGACCCGAGGAGCCAGCCTCGACCAGGCCCCCACGAAGGCTCGCGGGAGGCTCCGCGGTCACGCTCGCCGTCGCGGTGATGAACGTGTCGGCATACGCCTTCACGATCCTGGCGGCGCGGCTCCTGGGGCCCAGCGAGTTCGGTGCCGTCGCCGCCCTGATGGGTCTGCTGCTCGTGCTCAACGTCGCCGGCCTGGGACTCCAGACGACCGGGGCGCGCCGGGTCGCGACCACACCGGACCGCGCGCCCGGGCCGCTCGCCGATGCGCCGCGGACCGACGACCGTCACAGCGTCGCGCGGCAGGTCATGACCGTGGCGTACGTGTCCGCGCTGGGCCTCGGCGTGCTCACCCTGGCCGCCGCCCCGGCGGTGTCCCAGCTCTTCGGACTGGCCTCGAGCGGCACCGCGGCGCTGCTCAGCGTGACCGTGGCGCTGCAGACGGTCTTCTTCGGACAGGCCGGGGTCATCCAGGGCGAACGGCGGTGGGCTCCCCTGGCCTGGCTGTACGCCCTCAACGGTGCCGGGCGGCTGGCCTGTGGCGCCGTGACGATGGCGATCCGGCCCGATGCCTTCGGGGCGATGCTCGGCGTCGCCCTCGGATCGGTCCTGCCCGTGCTCGTCGGCGCCGTCGCTCTGCGTCGGGAGGGCTCGCTGCGACCCACGGCGTGGAGCTCGGCCCAGGGCGAACTGCGCGAGGTCCTGCGCAACGCGCGTGCCCTGCTGGCGTTCCTCGGGGTCTCCAACGCGGACATCATCGTCGCCCGCGTGGCACTCTCCCCGCACGAGTCCGGCCTCTACGGCGGCGGGTTGATCCTGGCGAAGGCGGTGCTCTTCCTGCCCCAGTTCCTGATCGTGCTGGGCTTCCCGACGATGGCCGGCGGCGGCGAGGCGCGGGCCCGCACCCACCAGCGCGGGCTGCTCGTGCTGACGGCCCTCGGTCTCGGGGCCGCCGCCGGCACCGCGCTCCTGCCGGGGCTGGCGCTCCAGTTCGTCGGCGGCGCGGAGTACGCCGAGATCGAGGACCAGCTCTGGCTCTTCGCCCTGCTGGGGCTCGCCCTCTCGCTCGTGCAGTTCCTGGTGTACGACGCCGTCGCCCGCCAGGACCACTCCGCAGTCCTGACCGTCTGGGTCGCGCTCGTCGCACTCGCCGCGTCCGCCCTGGTCGTGACCTCGGTCTCGGCTCTGGTGATCTGGGCGCTGACCGTCGACACCCTGCTCGTCCTGGCGCTGCTGGCGTTGAGCCTGCGCCCCGGCCGCGTCGGCACCACCTGACCGACTGGTCACGTCTCCCCCGCGACTGGTCACGTTTTCCCCGCGACTGGTCGCATCTTGACGGAAAGATGCGACGAGTCGGCGGAAAGACGTGACCAGTGGGCGGAAAGATGCGCCAAGTCAGTGGGCGGCGGCGTGCCAGCTCGCGCCGGTGCCCACCGAGACCTCCAGGGCGACGGTGAGTTCGGCCGCGGCAGCCATCTGGCGCCGGACCAGCGTCTCCAGGGCGTCCCGCTCACCGGGGGCGACCTCGAAGACGAGTTCGTCGTGGACCTGGAGGAGCATCCGGGATCCCATGCTGGCGGTCCGCATGGCCGCCTCGACCTTGAGCATCGCAACCTTGATGATGTCGGCGGCGGACCCCTGGATGGGGGCGTTGAGCGCCATCCGTTCGGCCATCTCGCGTCGTTGCCGGTTGTCGGAGGTCAGGTCAGGAAGGTAGCGCCGACGGCCGAGGATGGTCTCGGTGAACCCGGTCTTCCGGGCCTCGTCGACGACACCTGCGAGGTAGTCGCGGACGCCACCGAAGGTCTCGAAGTAGTCGTCCATGAGCAGCCGCGCCTCGGCCGGCTCGATCTTGAGCTGCTGGGAGAGCCCGTAGGCCGACAGCCCGTAGGCCAGCCCGTAGTTCATCGCCTTGATCTTGGCGCGCATCTCCGGCGTGACGTCCCCGGCGGCGACCCCGAACACCCGCGACGCGGTGACCGAGTGGAAGTCCATGCCGGAGGCGAACGCCTCGATCAAACCGGCGTCCTCGGACAGGTGCGCCATGATCCGCATCTCGATCTGGCTGTAGTCCGCGGTCAGCAACGTCTCGAAGTCGGGCCCGACCACGAAGGCCTCGCGAATGCGCCGGCCCTCCTCGGTGCGGACCGGGATGTTCTGCAGGTTGGGGTCGGTGCTGGAGAGCCGGCCCGTGGCGGCGATGAGCTGGTTGAACGTGGTGTGGATGCGCCCGTCGGGCATGACCGTCTTCAGCAGACCCTCGACCGTCTGCCGCAGCCGAGTCACGTCGCGGTGGCGCAGCAGGTGCAGCAGGAACGGGTGCTCGGTCTTCTCGAACAACCCCTGCAGCGCGTCGGCGTCGGTGGTCCAGCCGGTCTTGGTGCGCTTGGTCTTGGGCATGTCGAGCTCGTCGAAGAGCACCACCTGCAGCTGCTTGGGCGAGCCGAGGTTGATCTCCTTGCCGATCACGGCGAAGGCTTCCGCGGCCGCGGACTTCACCTCACCTGCGAAATGCGCCTCCAGCCCCTGGAGCCGGTCGACGTCGACCGCGATCCCGGTGCGCTCCAGCTCGGCGAGCAGGGCCACCAGCGGGAGTTCGACGTCGGAGAGCAGGGCCGTCCCGCCGTGGTCGGCCAGCTCGTCGTCGAGCGCCTGGGCCAGGTCGAGGACCGCGCGCGCCTGCAGCATCGCGGTGTCCCCGGCGCCGCTGTCGCCGACGGCGTCGAAACTGAGCTGACCGTCGTCGTCCCCGGAGCCGACCTTCAGCTCGCGCTTGAGATAGCGCACGGTCAGGTCCGCCAGGTCGTAGGAGCGCTGGTCTGGCCGCGCCAAGTAGGCCGACAGTGCCGTGTCGCGGGCCAGACCCCGCAGGTCCCATCCTCGGGCGTACAGCGCGAGCATCGGGCCCTTCGCGTCGTGCAGGACCTTGGGCAGTGCGGCGTCGGCGAACCAGTCCACCAGTGCCTGGTCGTCCTCGGGGGTGACGGTGGCCGGGTCGATCCACGCCGCACCGGCGGTGGTGGCCAGCGCCAGCCCGTGCACGTCGCCGGTCCCCGCACGCCAATGCCCCTCCACCTGGACGCCCACACGCTCGCCCGTCCGCGCGTGCGCGGTGAGCCACCCGGTGACCTCGCCCGGCGCGAGCACCGTGGTCTCGAGGTCGAAGCCGGTCTCGTCGACCTCCTCCTCGGACTCCAGCGTCGCGAAGAGCCGGTCGCGCAGCACCCGGAACTCCAGCCCGTCGAAGAGGGTGTGCACGGCCTGCCGGTCCCAGGGCTTCATGGCCAGGTCGCTCGGGCCGACCTCGAGGTGCAGGTCGCGCACCAGCGCGTTGAGCCGACGGTTGCGGATCACGCCGTCGAGGTGTTCACGCAGCGACTCTCCCGCCTTGCCCGTGATCCGGTCCGCCTGCGCGATGACGTTGTCCAACCCGTCGTACGCCGTGAGCCACTTGGCCGCGGTCTTCGGCCCGACGCCCGGGACCCCCGGGAGGTTGTCGCTGGTCTCCCCCACGAGGGCGGCCAGTTCGGGGTAGCGGGACGGCGGCACGAGGTACTTCTCCTCCACCGCCGCGGGCGTCATCCGGGCCAGATCGGAGACCCCCTTGCGGGGGTAGAGCACCGTGCAGTGATCGCCGACCAGCTGGAGCGCGTCACGGTCCCCGGTGCAGATCAGCACCTCGAAACCCTCCTCCAGCGCGCGCGAGGTCAGCGTCGCGATGACGTCGTCGGCCTCGAAGCCGTCCTTCTCGACGGTGGTGATCCGCAGCGCGTCGAGGACCTCCTTGACCAGCGAGACCTGCCCGGCGAACTCGCTGGGCGAGGTCGAGCGGTTCGCCTTGTACTCCACGTACTCCTGGGTGCGGAAGGTCTGCCGGGACACGTCGAAGGCCACCGCGACGTGGGTCGGCGCCTCGTCGCGCAGCACGTTGATCAGCATCGAGGTGAACCCGTAGACCGCGTTGGTGTGTTGACCGGTCGTGGTCGAGAAGTTGTCCACCGGCAGGGCGAAGAACGCCCGGTAGGCCAACGAGTGGCCGTCGAGAAGGAGCAGCCGGGGGCGGGAGGTCTCAGGCACGGGGCGACTCTAGTCGCGCCCGTCGCTGGGAGCGGCGTACGGCGACCACCTGGCCCACGCGCCCCGGACGCGTCGGCGTGCGCGCAGGAGCCGACGGATCCTGCGCCAGCCGCGCCCGCAGGGCGGCGACCGCACCCCCGCGGAGCACGGCGTACTGCACGAGCCCGAGACGGGCGAAGAAGCGGTTCGAGTCGCGGTCGTTCGCGGTGGTCGCGGTGAGCAACGTGCCGACGCCCTCGAGCTCGGCCCACGCCAGCGCGGCGTCCAGCAACGCGCGACCGACGCCGCTCCGGGCGAACCGGGGGTCGACCGCGCAGTGGCTCAGGTGGACCGCGGTGTCCGCGCTCAGCGGGGAGACCAGGCCGATGCGGACGAAGGCGGCGCCCACGACCTGGCCGTCGTGCTCGGCGACGAGGATCCGCAGCGACGGGTCGGCCGTGACGCGTTCGATGGCCTGGGCGGCACGCTCGTCGGCGTCGAGGCCGATCTGGTCGCCGCCGGTGCGCACTACGAGGTCCTGCCACAGACGCCTCAGGGCAGAAGCATCGGAGGTGACCGCGTCACGCACCATCACGGGCAGTCGGGACACCCCGGACCGTCCTCTCGTTCCCACACCACGCCAGAGCACCGGATCGGCCGTGGAGCCCCACGCCCCATGGCCGTGGTGAGATTAACCCGCACCGTCAGCAGACGCCACAGGAGGTCAGGTGTTCCCCGGCATCGGCACGGTCGTCAACGTGCTCACTGTTCTGCTGGGCACGGTGCTCGGGGTGCTGGTGGGACACCGGTTGCACCAGCGCACCCGTGATCTGGTCACCGACGCGCTCGGACTGGTCACTCTGCTCATCGCCGCCGGCACCGCGATGGCGGTCGCCGATCCCGACCTCGCGGCCGCCGTGGGAGACAGCGCGCCGGTGCTGATCGTGCTGGGTTCGCTGGTGCTCGGTGGAGTGATCGGCTCCCTCCTCGGCGTGGAGGACGCCCTGGAGCGACTCGGGGCACGACTGCGCGACCGACTGCTGCGCGGAGACCGCAGCGGTCAGGACCGGGAGCGGTTCGTGGAGGGGTTCGTGACGACCTCGCTGCTCTTCTGCGTGGGGCCGCTGACCATCCTCGGTTCCCTGAGCGACGGCCTGGGGCGCGGTGCCGACCAGTTGTTCCTCAAGGCGGCCCTCGACGGTTTCGCCGCGATCGCCTTCGCGGCCTCCTTCGGCTGGGGAGTCGCCGCCTCGGCCCTCTCGGTCGCGGTCGTGCAGGGGTCGCTCACCGTCATCGGACTGCTGCTCGGCGACGTCCTTCCGGCCGCGCACATCGCGGCGCTGAGCGCCACCGGCGGCCTGGTGCTGGCCGGGGTCGGGATCAATCTGCTCCGACTGCGGCGTATCCCTGTCGGCGACCTGCTCCCGGCCCTGATCATCGCGCCCGTGCTGACCCAGGTGGTCGTCCTGCTCCGCTGAGGGAGCCGACCGCGCTGGATCGGTGGGGTCCGTGACGAGATTGTTGCGCGCCGGTTCTCCCGTTCCGGTCGAGGGAGGTCCTAGTGTGGCGGGACCGGCCGACCGAGAGCCGGCCCCTGGCCAGGCCCCCCGGCCTGGACCCAGACCTTTGTCCAGGCCCCGAGGAGTCAGATGACCACCCGGTACCTCCGCCCCCCGGCGTACGGCGCCGCCTGGCTCGCGACCGCGGTCGTGATGCTCGCGCTGCTGCTCACGGGGCTGACCGCCGGCGCCGCCGGCGCGACCGAGTCCCCCTCCCCCAGCGAGTCCCCCAGCGCCACGCCGGCCGAGGCACCTGCCGAAGGCACCTGCGTGAAGCCGCCGCCGCGCGACGACGACACGATCCACGTCCAAGGTTGTCTGACCGACAATCGCGAGTCGCCTCCGGTGGCGGTCCCCGGGGTGACCATCACGGTCGAGGACGAAGCGGGCACGGTGGTCGGCGAGGACGTCAGCGACGAGACCGGCATCTTCGACATCGCGCTGCCCGGCACCAGCTTCGACGTGCTCGGCAAGACCTTCGTGGTCAAGATCGACGTCGAGACCCTGCCCGACGGCACCGAACTGGTGAACCCCGAGGACACCGAGCGCACCCAGCAGATCAACATCGACAGCGACGCCTACTTCCTCTTCCCGATCGGTGAGGACACCGGTGGCGCCACCGGCACCGCCACCCGGGCGCTCCAGCTCATGGTCGGCGGCCTGGTGTTCTCCCTGCTGCTGGCCATGGCCGCCCTCGGCCTGTCGATGATCTTCGGCACCACCGGCCTGACGAACTTCTCGCACGGCGAGATCATCACCTTCGGCGCGCTCGTGGCCTTCACGATCGACCAGTTGCCGGGCCAGATCACCGTGGGCAGCTGGAACATCACGATCATCGTGGGCGTCATCGCCGCGTTCGTGCTCGGCGGCGCCTTCGGGTGGCTGCAGGACGCGGGCCTGTGGGGGCCGCTGCGCAAGCGCGGCACCGGCGTCATCGCGATGATGATCGTCAGCATCGGCTTCAGCATCTTCCTGCGCAGCCTCTTCCAGTACATCTACGGCGGCAGCAGCCGGAACTACTCGCAGTACTCCGCGGTCGAGCCGTGGGAGATCGGGTCGATCCTGATCACCCCGGTCGAGGTCACCGTCCTCCTGCTCTCGCTGGCGGTGCTGCTCACGGTGTCGTACGCCGTGCAGGCCACCCGCGCCGGCAAGGCGATGCGGGCCGTGGCCGACAACCCGGCGCTCGCGGCCTCTTCGGGCATCAACGTCGAGCGGGTGATCCGCAACGTCTGGGTCGCCGGCGCCTCGCTGGCGGCACTCTCCGGAGTGCTGCTGGGCATCACCCAAGGCTTCAACTTCCAGTTGGGCTTCCGGATGCTGCTCCTGGTCTTCGCCGCCGTCGTCCTCGGCGGCCTGGGCACGATCTGGGGTGCGATGGCGGGTGCCCTCATCATCGGCCTCTTCATCGAGGTCTCCACGCTGTTCATCCCGGCCGAGCTCAAGTACACCGGGGCGCTCGCCGTCCTGATCATCGTCCTGCTGGTACGACCGCAAGGCCTGTTGGGCCGAGCCCAACGGATCGGTTGAGGAAGGAGTCGACATGGACTGGGGAACGATCTTCAGCCAGACCCTCCAGCAGGGACTGGGACCCACCGCCGTGGTGGTCTGCCTCGCCGCCATCGGCCTCAACGTGCACTTCGGTTACACCGGACTGCTCAACTTCGGCCAGGCCGGCTTCATGGCCGTGGCCGCCTACGGTCTCGCTTCGATCGTGGCCACCTGGGGGCTGAGCTTCTGGCTCGGCATCGCCGTGGGTCTTGCACTCAGCATCGTCCTGGCTCTGTTGCTGGGTGTTCCGACGCTGCGCCTGCGCGCGGACTATCTGGCGATCGTGACGATCGCGGCGGCGGAGATCATCCGGCAGACGGTCGGGTCGGTCAGCCTCCAGGAGTACTTCGGCGGCCAGGACGGCCTGCAGCAGTTCTCCGAGACGTTCCGCGACCTCAACCCCTTCACCGGTGAGGTCGGGATCCCCGGGGTGGTCGAGTGGCGCGCCTACGACTTCTGGGTGCTCTTCGTCGGGTGGATCCTGGTGGCGCTCTCCTGCCTGATCGTCTTCCTGCTGATGCGCAGCCCCTGGGGCCGTGTGCTCAAGGCGATCCGTGAGGACGAGGACGCCGTCCGCAGCCTCGGCAAGAACGTGTACGCCTACAAGATGCAGGCGCTGGTGCTCGGCGGCGTGTTCGGCGCCCTGGCCGGCTTCATCGCCGCACTGCGCAGCGCCGCGATCAACCCCTCGTTCTTCGCCACCGACATCACCTTCTTCGCCTACACCGTGCTGCTGCTCGGCGGCGCGGCGCGGGTGCTCGGGCCGGTGCTCGGCGCAGTGCTCTTCTGGTCGCTGCTGACCTTCCTGGACCGGTTCTTCGTCCAGGCGGTCCGCAACGACGTCATCCCCGACGCGATCATGGACGCCAACCAGGCGAGCCTGATGCGCTTCATCGTGATGGGACTTCTGCTGATGCTGCTCATGATCTTCCGACCACAAGGGATCCTCGGAGACCGGAGGGAGTTGGCCATCGATGCCCGCTGAGACGCAACTTCCAACAGGCACCGTCCAGACCGCGGAGGGTCTCGAGCGCTCACGCAAGGCGCGTGAGGCGCTCAAGGACGTCGCCCACGAGCCCGGCGCTGCCAAGCCGGACCCCATCGTCGTCGCCGACGGCATCGTGCGCCGGTTCGGCGGTCTGACCGCCGTCGACGTCTCCCACGTGGAGATCCAGCGCGGAGTGATCACCGCGCTGATCGGCCCCAACGGTGCGGGCAAGACGACGTTCTTCAACCTGCTCACCGGTTTCGACCGGCCCGACTCGGGCGAGTGGTCCTTCAACGGCACCGTGCTCAACAAGGTGCCGGCGTACAAGGTCTCCCGCATGGGCATGGTCCGCACCTTCCAGCTCACCAAGGTGCTGGCCAAGCTGACGGTGCTGGAGAACATGCGCGTCGGGGCTCCGGGGCAGATCGGCGAGCGGTTCTTCCAGGCGCTGCTGCAGCCGCTGTGGCGCACCCAGGAGGACGAGATCACCCAGCGCTCGCTGGAACTCCTCGACCGCTTCCTGCTCGGCAAGAAGAAGGACGACTTCGCCGGTTCGCTGTCGGGCGGTCAGCGTAAGTTGCTGGAGATGGCCCGTGCACTGATGGCCGACCCCGAACTGGTGATGCTCGACGAGCCCATGGCGGGCGTGAACCCGGCGCTGAAGCAGTCGCTGCTGGGCCACGTGAAGTCGCTGCGCGACGAGGGGCGCACTGTCCTGTTCGTCGAGCACGACATGGACATGGTCCGCGACATCTCCGACTGGGTCATCGTGATGGCCCAGGGCCAGGTGATCGCCGAGGGACCACCGGACACCGTCATGCTCGACCAGCGCGTGGTCGACGCCTACCTCGGTGCGCACCACGACGCCGTCCTGACGTTCGAGGAGGAGGAGAAGGTCCTCGCCGAGGCGGAGGCCGAGATCCAGCACGAGCACGAGGACAACGGGAGGCACGAATGAGCCAGACCCCCACACCCGCCGATCAGGGCGGGATGGACGCCAGCCGCGAGGAGCACCTGCGCGCCGCCGAAGGGGCAGTGCTGCGCGCCGACGACCTGATCGCCGGCTACCTGCCCGGCGTCAACATCCTCAACGGGTCCGACCTGTACTGCGGCGAAGGTGAACTCGTCGGCATCATCGGCCCCAACGGCGCGGGCAAGTCCACCCTGCTCAAGGCCCTGTTCGGCCTGGTCAAGATCAAGAGCGGCACCGTGACGCTCAAGGGCCAGGACATCACCAACCAGCGCGCCGACACCCTGGTCTCGGCCGGGATCGGCTTCGTCCCCCAGACGAACAACGTGTTCCCGTCCCTGACGATCCAGGAGAACCTGGAGATGGGCAGCTACCAGCGGCCCAAGGAGTTCCAGGAGCGTTTCGACTTCGTCTGCGACCTCTTCCCGGCGCTGCGTGACCGCCGCGCCCAGCGAGCCGGCTCGCTCTCGGGCGGTGAGCGCCAGATGGTGGCGATGGGCCGCGCTCTGATGATGAACCCGTCGGTACTCCTGCTCGACGAGCCGTCAGCAGGCCTCTCCCCCGTGATGCAGGACGAGGTCTTCGTCCAGACCCGACGGATCAACCGTGCGGGCGTCTCGGTGATCATGGTCGAGCAGAACGCTCGTCGCTGCCTCCAGATCTGCGACCGCGGCTACGTGCTGGACCAGGGCCGCAATGCCTACACCGGCACCGGCTCCCAACTGGCCGAGGACCCGAAGGTCATCCAGTTGTACCTGGGGACGCTGGCCAAGGCCTGACAGCACCCACCACGACGGAGCCGCCCCGATCGGGGCGGCTCCGTCGTCGTTTGGCCTTGGTGCGGTGCCGTGAGCGGCCGGTGCACCGTGCACGCCACTGGCGATCAGTACGACGAGGGGCCCGGCCGCAACGGCCGGGCCCCTCGCTCTACGCGTCAGTCGATCAGTCGGGCGAACCTCAGTTGAGGATGCCGGAGACCGAGTCGATCTGCTTGTACTGGTTGTTCTTGCCGTACTGCTGGATACCGATGGTGGCCTTGCTCGGGCTACCGGAGTCGTTCATGTCCGTCGGGCCGGAGGCACCCTCGTAGTCGATGTCCTCACCCGCTTCGAGCAGGTCCTTGCACTCGATGAAGGTGCTGCACTGGGTACCTTCCCGGGTGACGTTGACGATCTCGCTGGCGATGGCCTCGCCGGAGTCGTCACCGGCGGCGATGGCGGCCAGGGCGATGATCATCATGGCGTCGTAGGACTGCGGACCGTAGGTGAAGTCCGTGAGCTCCGGGTCGATCTCGAGGAGCCGGTCGTTGAACGCCGGATCGGGCTCGGCGGCGCTCGGGAAGGTGCCCTTCACGCCCTCGAGGTTGAAGCTCTCGGCGGAGTAGTCGGCCATGTTGCCGTCCACGAAGTAGTACTGGACCTTGTCCGGCCCCAGACCCTTAGCGATGAACTGCGGCACGATCTTCTTGGTCTCGTCGAAGGCGACCAGCACGATCGCGTCGGGCTTGGAGGCGGCGACCTCGTTGACCTCGGCGGTGTAGTTGTCGGCGTCGGCGGCGTAGAGCACGTTGGCCGCGACCGTCGCACCCTTCTCACCCAGGGTGGTGACGACCTGCTCGGCGAGACCCTCGCCGTAGGCGTCCTGGCGAGCCATGACTGCGACGTTGGTGAAGCCGTCCTCGACCGCGAGGTTGCCCAGGACCTGGCCCTGGAGGCGGTCCGAGGGCGAGGTGCGGAAGTAGAGGCCCTTGTCGTCGTAGGTGTCGAACACCGCGGCGGTGTTGGCCGGCGAGAAGTGCACGACGCCCGCACCGGTGATCTTGTCGATCACGCTGAGCGAGACGCCGGAGGCTGCGGCGCCGATGATGGCATCGACGCTGTCGGCGAGGAGGCTGTCGGTCTGCTCGCCTGCGATGTCGGGGGTGCCGTCACCGGAGTCGGCCTTGAAGGTGGCCACGTCCTTGCCGAGCACGCCGCCGTTCTCGTTGATCTCTTCCACGGCGAGGTCGACGCCGGCGAACTCCGGCGGGCCGAGGAACGCGAGGTCACCGGTCTGCGGCAGCAGCATGCCGACCCGGAGCTCGCCGTCGCCGGTGGGCTCGGCAGCGCTGGACGACGGGGATTCGCTGGCTCCGGCGTCCGGATCGTCGTCACCGTCGCTGCCGCAGGCGGTGAGGGCGAGCGACGCGACAGCCAGGACGGCCATCGAGCGCCAAAGGCGGTTAGGGCGGTTCATCGAGCCTCCGAATGCAAGGAGTAGTGGGTGGCCTGGGCCACACGTTTGACCGTGAACCTAGCCCTCGAACCGCGAATCCAACCCACCTGAAGACAGATTGACTACCTGTCGTTGCCGATTCGTGACCTTGGCTCAGGGGCCGGTCTCGGTCGCGCCCGAAATGCCCGGTCCGTGATCGATCACCCCGTCGGCGACCTGCCTCATCGAGAGCCTCAGATCCATGGCCGTCTTCTGGATCCACCGGAAGGCGTCGGGCTCACTCAGACCCAACTGGCGCTGCAGGACGGCCTTCGCGCGGTCGACCTGCTTGCGCGTCTCCAACCGCTCCGTCAGGTCAGCCACCTCCGCCTCGAGCTGCTGGAGCTCGGCGAACCTGCTGATCGCCATCTCGACGGCCGGGACCAGGTCCTGTTGGGTGAACGGCTTGACCAGGTAGGCCATGGCTCCGGCGTCGCGCGCCCGTTCGACCAACTCGCGCTGCCCGAACGCGGTGAGGATCACCACCGGCGCGATCCGCTGCCCGGCGATGCGCTGCGCGGCGGCGATCCCGTCGAGCTTCGGCATCTTCACGTCCAGCACGACGAGGTCGGGGCGGTGCTGCTCGGCCAGCGCAACGGCCGCCTCGCCGTCACCTGCCTGCCCGACGACCTCGTAGCCCTCCTCGGCGAGCATCTCGGCGAGGTCGAGGCGGATGAGAGCCTCGTCCTCGGCGATGACCACGCGACGCCTGGGGGTCTGGGTGGGTTCAGTGCTCACGGAGACAGAGAGTATCCCGAGCGCGATCGGCTCTCGACAGCGCGACTCAGCTGCTCGCCGTACGCCGGTGTTCGTCCTCGGGCACCCCGGCCTGGGCAGGAACGACCGCGGGGTGGCTCCGCTCCTCGAAGAAGATCTCCACAGACTCCCGCACCACCCGCAGGCGAGAGAGCTCGGTGCACGCCCGACGGGCGTTGGCGACAGCTCGGTCCTGACTCAACAATGATCGGAGCAGCTCCCGCACGTCCACCGTCCCTCCGCGCCCTCCCGGACGCTTCACCGGTCTCGCCGCGGCCCCGAACCGGACGACTCCCGCAGGTCCCCTCGATGACCCGGTGCTCACCCTGCCAGGTGCCGCCGACGAAATCCACGCCCGGAGGTCCCGTTTCCCGACCCGTGTGCGCACGGCGCGGGCCGGGTCGGCTACGGTGAGGTCCACCCTGGGCCGGGTTGGCGGAATGGCAGACGCGGCGGCCTCAAAAGCCGCTGTCCGAAAGGGCGTGTGGGTTCGAATCCCACACCCGGCACCATCGGAAATGTCAGTGGCGCCGTTCACAGTGGCGCTGTGACGAGGATCCGCGGACAGGACGTGGTTGATGAGGCCTTGGCCTCGTCAAGAGCCGGCGTCTCGCATCAGGTCATCGCAGAGACGCACGGCGTCACGGTCAGGACCGTGCGACGCTGGATCGCCCGGTACGACGTCCGCGGCCTGCGCCGTGGCCAACAAGGCGTCGGAGCGGCCTGCCCGCGCTGCCACGGAGCTCCTCTGGACGACGAGGCGTACGCAGAACTTCTGGGGTGGTACCTCGGTGACGGGTGGATCGAGTGCCATCGACGGGGCGTCTTCGCTCTCCACGTGTACAACGACGCGACGTACAACGCCTTGAACCAACGAGTCGCCGAATTGATGACCGCGGTGAAGGGAGGGGGTCAGGCTCACACCCGTACGCGGCCGGGGTGTGTCGTCACCACCATGAGCTGGAAGCACTGGCCTTGCCTCTTCCCCCAGCACGGCCCCGGTCGCAAGCACGACCGCCGACTGACGATGACTGCCTGGCAGCAGGCGATCGTCACCGAGCACCCGGGGCCGTTCGTGCGTGGCCTCCTCCATTCCGACGGTGCCCGCGTCGCGAACTGGGCGACGCGCACCTGGGCGGGCCAGACCCGGCGCTACGAGTACCCGCGGTGGCAGTTCGTGAACCACTCACCCGAGATCCTGGGCTGGTGCGAAGAGGCACTGGACGCCCTCGGCATCGCCTGGCGTCGCTCCAAGCCGACGACGGTGTCGGTGTCCCGCCGCGACGCCGTGGCCGCACTGGACGCGATCGTCGGACCGAAGTCGTGAGAGCCCTCAGCGGCGCCGGTAGGCGGGCGCCACCTCGTTGATCGCATCCCCCATCCGGTGGATCCGGAGCGCGTTGGTCGACCCAGGGATGCCCGGAGGGCTGCCGGCGATGATGACGACCAGCTCGCCCTCCTTGACCCGCCCGATCCGGAGCAGCGCCTCGTCCACCTGCCGCACCATCTCGTCGGTGTGCTCGACATAGCCGCCGATGAACGTCTCGATCCCCCAGCTGACCGCCAACTGAGAGCGCACCAGCGGGACCGGGGTGAACGCCAGCACGGGGATGCTGCTGCGGTAGCGCGCGAGGCGCCGGGCGGAGTCGCCGCTGGTCGTGAACGCGACCAGGTACGCCGCGCCGACCCGTTCGGCGACCTCGGCGGCGGCCTTCGCGATCACACCGCCACGGGTGCGGGGCTGCCAGTCGATCGCAGCCATCGAACCGAGCGCGTGGTCCTCGGTGGACTCCACGATGCGAGCCATGGTCTGGACGGTCTCGATGGGGTACTCCCCTACGCTGGTCTCGCCGCTGAGCATCACCGCGTCCGCGCCGTCCAGGACGGCGTTGGCGACGTCGGAGGCCTCCGCCCGCGTCGGGCGCGGCGAGGAGATCATCGACTCCAGCATCTGCGTGGCCACGATGACCGGCTTGGCGTTGCGTCGCGCGGCGTCGATGACCTGCTTCTGCAGGAAGGGGACGTCCTCCAGTGGGCACTCCACGCCCAGGTCGCCACGGGCGACCATGAAGGCGTCGAACGCCTTGACCACCCCTGCCAGGTTGTCGATGGCCTGGGGCTTCTCGATCTTGGCGATGATCGGGAGGAAGACCCCCTCCTCGGCCATGATGGCGCGGACGTCGTCGGCATCCGCGGCGCTGCGCACGAAGGACAGCGCGATCATGTCGACTGTCAGGTGCAGTGCCCAGCGCAGGTCGCTCTTGTCCTTCTCGCTCATCGCGGGGACGGACACGGCGACACCGGGAAGGTTGATGCCCTTGTGGTTGCTGATCTTGCCGGGGACGACCACCCGCGTCCGCACGTCGGTCTCGCCGACCTCGATCGCCTCGAGCTTGACCTTGCCGTCGTCGATGAGGATCGAGTCTCCCGGGCTGACATCGCCCGGCAGCCCGCCGTACGTCGTCGAGGCAACGGACCCGTCGCCGGGCACGGGACGCGTCGTGATGGTGAACTCCGCGCCCTCCTCCAGCTCCACGGGGCCGGAGGCCAACTTGCCCAGGCGGATCTTGGGTCCCTGGAGGTCGACGAGGACACCGACGCCTCGGCCCGTGGCATCGGAGGCCTCGCGGACCATGCGGTAGACCCGCTCATGGTCCTCGTAGCTCCCGTGGCTCAGGTTCAGCCGGGCGACATCCATCCCAGCCTCGACCAGGGCACGAATGCTCTCCGGGGTCGAGGTGGCGGGCCCGAGGGTGCAGACGATCTTCGCTCTACGCACGTCAGGACACTACCGCGATCCTTTGATCGTTCCAACCCCGGCCCGGGGCCGCCGGATCCCCATGTGAACATGAGGAACTGGTGCTCCCCATGCGTTGCAGCACATGGGGAGCACCAGTTTCACGAGTGAACATGGGGTTCCGGCGCCCGGTCACCCGGGTCCACCCCGGGCCCACCCGAGGAATCAGACGACCAGCGGACGCTCGGTCGGCGGGATCGGGGCGGGGAGGGTGGTGGCGCCGGTCAGGTGGGTGTCGACGGCGGCCGCGGCGGCGCGGCCCTCGGCGATCGCCCACACGATCAGCGACTGGCCACGGCCGGCGTCGCCCGCCACGAAGACACCCGGCACGGACGAGGCGTACGACGCGTCCCGCACGATGTTGCCGCGCGCGTCGAGCTCGACACCGAGCTGCTCGACCAAGCCGCCCTTCTCCGGTCCGACGAAGCCCATCGCGAAGAGGACCAGCTGTGCGGGGATCTCCCGCTCGGTGCCCGGGACGGGCTGGAACGAGGCGTCGACCTCGACGATGCGCAGCCCCTTCACGTTGCCGTCCTCGTCACCGACGAACTCGGTGGTCGACACGGCGTACACCCGCTCGCCGCCCTCCTCGTGGGCCGAGGAGACGCGGTAGATCATCGGGTACGTCGGCCACGGCTGTCCCGGGTTCCGGTCCTCACCGGGCCGGGGCATGATCTCCAGCTGCGTGATCGAACGGGCCTGCTGACGGATCGAGGTGCCCAGGCAGTCGGCGCCGGTATCCCCACCGCCGATGATGACCACGTCCTTGCCGGTGGCGAGGATCTGGTCCTCGACCTCGCCGCCACGGGCGACGCGGTTGGCCTGGGGCAGGAACTCCATCGCCTGGTGGATGCCGCCGAGCTCGCGCCCGGGGACGGGCAGGTCACGCGCGACCGTCGAGCCGATCGCGAGCACGACCGCGTCGAAGCGCTCCAGGAGCTGGGGGCCCGTGAGCTGGGCGCCCACGTCGAAGCTCGGCCGGAAGACCGTGCCCTCGCGCTCCATCTGCTTCAGGCGCCGGTCCAGGACGGCCTTCTCCATCTTGAACTCGGGGATGCCGAAGCGGAGCAGGCCGCCGATCTCGTCGGCGCGCTCGTAGACCACCACGGTGTGACCGGCGCGGGTCAACTGCTGGGCGGCGGCCAAACCGGCCGGGCCGGAACCCACCACGGCGACGGTCTTGCCCGAGAGCCACTCCGGCGCCTGCGGCCGGATCAGACCGGCGTCCCAGCCGTGGTCGGCGATGGCGACCTCGACGTTCTTGATCGTCACCGGGTCCTGGTTGATGCCCAGGACACAAGCGGTCTCGCACGGCGCAGGGCAAAGGCGACCGGTGAACTCGGGGAAGTTGTTGGTCGCGTGCAACCGCTCGACCGCAGACTCCCAGTCCTCGCGCCAGACCAGGTCGTTCCACTCCGGGATCAGGTTGCCCAGCGGGCAGCCCTGGTGGCAGAACGGGATGCCGCAGTCCATGCAGCGACCGGCCTGGGTGTTGATGATCGGCAGGAGGGCCTTGCCCGGGCCACCCGGGTAGACCTCCTTCCAGTCGTGCACCCGCTCCTCGACCGGACGGCGGTCGGCGACCTTGCGGCCGCTCTTCAGGAATCCGCGCGGATCAGCCATGGCGGACCGCTCCTTCCGTGTTCGCGCTGCGCTCAGCCATGGAGGACCTCCATGATGCGGGCGGCAGCCTCGTCCTCGTTGAGCCCTTCCTCGAGGGCCTCGGCGCGGGCTTCGATGACCCGCTTGTAGTCGCTCGGCATGACCTCGGTGAAACGCGCCACCGCCGCGGGCCAGTCGGCCAGCAACTCGGCGGCCCGGGTCGAGCCGGTCTCCTCGTGGTGACGCCGGACGATCTGCTCCAGCTCCTCGGCGGCGGCCCCGGTCACCGGTCCGAGCTCGACGAGCTCCCCGTTGACCCGGGAGGCGTCCAGGTCGAGCACGAACGCGTAGCCGCCGGACATGCCGGCCGCGAAGTTGCGCCCGGTCGGGCCCAGCACCACGACGCGACCACCGGTCATGTACTCGCAGCCGTGGTCACCCACGCCCTCCACGACGGCGGTGACTCCGGAGTTCCGCACGCAGAACCGCTCGCCGGCCTGTCCCCGCAGGTAGATCTCACCGGCCGTCGCGCCGTACGCGATGGTGTTGCCGGCGATGATCTGCGCGCTGGCGTCGAAGGTCGACGCCGGGTCGGGCTTGACGACGATCCGGCCGCCGGAGAGGCCCTTGCCCACGTAGTCGTTGGCGTCGCCCTCCAGCCGCAGCGTGATGCCCGCGGGCACGAACGCACCGAAGGACTGGCCCGCGGACCCCGTGAACGTGAGGTCGATCGTGCCGTCCGGGAGGCCGGCGCCCTTGTAGCGCTTGGTGACCTCGTGACCCAGGATCGTGCCGACGGTGCGGTTGACGTTGCGGATCGCGACCTGGGCGCGCACCGGCTCACCCCGCTCGAGAGCGTCCTTGGCGAGCGCGACGAGCTCCATGTCGAGCGCCTTGTCCAGGCCGTGGTCCTGCGTGGTGGTGTTGTGCCGCGGCGTGCGCGCAGGCAGGTCGGGCACGTGCAGCACCGGGGACAGGTCCAGCCCGGAGGCCTTCCAGTGCGTGATCGCGCGCTGGACGTCGAGCGCCTCGGCGTGACCGACTGCCTCCTCCAGGGTGCGGAACCCGAGCTGGGCGAGCAGCTCGCGCACCTCCTCGGCGATGTACTCGAAGAAGTTCACGACGAACTCGGGCTTGCCGCTGAACCGCTGGCGCAACACCGGGTTCTGGGTCGCGACACCGACCGGACACGTGTCGAGGTGGCAGACCCGCATCATGATGCAGCCCGAGACCACCAGCGGCGCGGTCGCGAAGCCGTACTCCTCGGCGCCGAGCAGGGCGGCGATGAGCACGTCCCGACCGGTCTTGAGCTGGCCGTCGCACTGCACGACGATCCGGTCGCGCAGGCCGTTGAGCAGCAGCGTCTGCTGGGTCTCGGCCAGGCCGAGCTCCCAGGGTCCACCCGCGTGCTTGAGCGAGGTCAGCGGCGAGGCACCGGTGCCACCGTCGTGACCGGAGATCAGCACCACGTCGGCGTGCGCCTTCGAGACGCCCGCCGCGACCGTGCCCACCCCGACCTCGGCGACCAACTTGACGTGCACCCGAGCCGACGGGTTCGCGTTCTTGAGGTCGTGGATCAGCTGGGCCAGATCCTCGATCGAGTAGATGTCGTGGTGCGGCGGCGGCGAGATGAGCCCCACGCCGGGAGTGCTGTGCCGGGTCTTGGCCACCCACGGGTAGACCTTGTGTCCGGGCAGCTGCCCGCCCTCGCCCGGCTTCGCGCCCTGCGCCATCTTGATCTGGATGTCGTCGGCGTTGGTCAGGTACTCCGAGGTGACGCCGAAACGACCCGAGGCGACCTGCTTGATCGCGCTGCGCCGCTCGGGGTCGTAGAGCCGTTCGGGGTCCTCGCCGCCCTCACCGGTGTTGGACTTGCCGCCCAACCGGTTCATCGCGATCGCGAGGGTCTCGTGCGCCTCCTGCGAGATCGAGCCGTACGACATCGCGCCGGTGGAGAAGCGCTTGACGATCTCCGAGACCGGCTCGACCTCCTCCAGCGGGATCGGGGTCCGGCCCAGCTCCTCGGCGGACTTGAAGCGGAAGAGGCCGCGCAGGGTCATCAGGCGCTCGGCCTGCTCGTCGACGCGCTGGGTGTACTGCTTGAACACGTCGTACCGACCGTTGCGGGTGGCGTGCTGCAGGCGGAAGACGGTCTCGGGGTCGAACAGGTGCGGCTCGCCCTCGCGACGCCACTGGTACTCGCCGCCGATCTCCAGCGCGCGGTGGGCCGGTGGGAGGCCGTCGATCGGGTACGCCTTGGCGTGCCGCTGTGCGACCTCCTCGGCGATCGTCTCGAGGTCGATGCCGCCGAGCTTGCTCACCGTGCCGGTGAAGTAGCGGTCGACGACGGCCTGCGAGAGACCGAGGGCCTCGAAGATCTGGGCCCCGGTGTAGGAGGCGACCGTGGAGACGCCCATCTTCGACATCACCTTGACGACGCCCTTGCCGAGCGCCTTGACCAGGTTCTTGACCGCGACCTCGCCCGGCACGTCGACGAAGTGGCCGTCGCGAGCGAGGTCCTCGACGGTCTCCATCGCCAGGTAGGGGTTCACCGCTGCGGCGCCGTACCCGATGAGGAGCGCGACGTGGTGCACCTCGCGGACGTCGCCGGCCTCGATGACCAGGCCGACCTGGGTACGGGTCTTCTCCCGGACCAGGTGGTGGTGGACCGCGCCGGTGAGCAGCAGCGACGGGATCGGTGCGAGTTCGGCGTTGGAGTGCCGGTCGGAGAGCACGATGATCCGGGCGCCCTCGGCGATCGCCTGCGACACCTCGGCGCAGATCTCGTCCAGACGTGCGGCCAGGGCCTCTCCCCCGCCGGTCACGTCGTACAGGCCGCGGGAGACGTGCGTGATGAACCCCGGCATGTCGCCGTCGCGGTTGATGTGCCGGATCTTGGTGAGCTGGTCGTTGTCGATCACCGGGAAGGGCAGCACGACCTGACGGCACGACGCCGGGTTCGGGTCGAGCAGATTGCCCTCGGGGCCGATGGTGCCGTTCAGCGAGGTGACGAGCTCCTCGCGGATCGCGTCCAGCGGCGGGTTCGTGACCTGGGCGAAGAGCTGCGCGAAGTAGTCGAACAGCAGCCGGGGACGGTCGGAGAGGACCGCGATCGGGCTGTCGGTGCCCATCGACCCGATCGGCTCGTAGCCGGTCTTGGCCATCGGGCTGAGAATGACGCGCTTCTCCTCCTCGGTGTAACCGAACACCTGCTGGCGCCGGGTGACCGAGGCGTGCGTGTGGACCACGTGCTGGCGCTCGGCGAGCTGCTCGAGCCGGATCAGGCCGGCGTGCAGCCACTCGTCGTACGGGTGCTCGGCGGCGAGCCGGCCCTTGATCTCCTCGTCCTCGATGATGCGGTGCTCCTCGGTGTCGACCAGGAACATTCGGCCCGGCTGCAGCCGGCCCTTGCGCACCACGGTGGCGGGGTCGAGGTCGAGGACGCCGACCTCGGAGGCCAGCACCACCAGGCCGTCGTCGGTCACCCAGTAGCGGCTGGGGCGCAGACCGTTGCGGTCCAGCACGGCGCCGACCTGGGTGCCGTCGGTGAACACAACGCACGCCGGGCCGTCCCAGGGCTCCATCAGGGTGGAGTGGAACTCGTAGAAGGCGCGGCGCTTCGCCTCCATCTCGGCGTTGTTCTCCCACGCCTCGGGGATCATCATCAGCACCGCGTGCGGCAGCGACCGACCACCCATGTGCAGAAGCTCGAGGACCTCGTCGAAGGAGGCGGAGTCGCTGGCACCGGGGGTGCAGATCGGGTAGAGCCGCTCCAGGTCGCCGGGGATCGCGTCGCTCGCCAGGAGCGCCTCGCGCGCCCGCATCCAGTTCCGGTTGCCCATCACGGTGTTGATCTCGCCGTTGTGCGCGATGTAGCGGAAGGGGTGCGACAGCGGCCAGCTCGGGAACGTGTTCGTCGAGAAGCGCGAGTGCACCACCCCGACCGCGGACTCGACGCGCTCGTCCACCAGGTCGGGGAAGAACCGGTCCAGCTGGTCGGTGGTCAGCATGCCCTTGTAGACCATGGTCCGCGACGACAGCGAGGGGAAGTAGACCCCGGCCTCGTGCTCGGCGCGCTTGCGCAGACAGAAGGCCATCCGCTCCAGGAGCATGCCCTGCTCGCCGTCGCTGCCGGCGACGAAGAGCTGGAGGAAGGTCGGCATCACGCTGCGGGCGGTGGCCCCGAGCAGTTCGGGGGTGGTCGGCACCTCGCGCCAGCCGAGAACGGTGAGGTTCTCCTCTGCGGCGAGGGTCTCCAGCTGCGCCTTGGCCTTGGCCACCTCGGCGTCGTCGCCGGGCACGAAGCCGGTGCCCACGGCGTACGCACCGGTGGCGGGGAGCTCGAAGTCGACCACGGCCCGCAGGAAGCGGTCCGGCACCTGGATCAGGATGCCGGCACCGTCGCCGGAGTCCGGCTCGGCGCCGACGGCGCCGCGGTGCTCGAGGTTGCGGAGGGCCTGGACGGCCTTGGCCACGATGTCGTGGCTGGCCACGCCGGTGAGCGTGGCGACGAACGCGACACCGCAGGCGTCGTGCTCGTGCTGTCCGTCGTAGAGACCCTGGGGCGAGGGGAATGCCTGCCGGAAAGCTTCCATGGCGCACCCTTTCGCGTCATCGGCCACCCGGCTCCTGACCGCTCGCGGACGCGTCCGGGGCGACGAGGGTTGGGGAGTGCCAGCTGTTCATGGCAGCGCGGGACGACGTTGGCCCAGGCGGAGTGTTGATCCTACCCCACACCTGCCAGGGACGCGCCCCTCGTCCGGGCCCGCACGAGGGCTACGAGCCGGCGGTCTCGGCGCCCTCGGACTCCTCGCTGGGACGGCGGCGGAGCACCTCCTCCTCGCGGCCGGGGTGGCGGCGGGAGGAGATCACGAAGTAGGTCATCGAGGCGACGAACAGGATGATCGAGGTCCAGACGTTGAGGCGCAGTCCGAAGACGTCGTCGGCCTGGACCGGGTCGATCCGGAGGTACTCGATCCAGCCACGACCGGCGCAGTAGCCGGCGACGTAGAGAGCGAAGGCGCGCCCGTAGCCGAGCTTGAACCGGCGGTCGGCCCACAGCACCAGCCCGGCGACGCCGAGGTTCCAGAAGAACTCGTAGAGGTACGTCGGGTGGAAGGTCGCGAACTCCTCGTAGCCCTCCGGGCGGCGCTCCGGGTCGATCTCCAGGCCCCACGGCAGGGTGGTCGGGCGGCCGAAGAGCTCCTGGTTGAACCAGTTGCCCCAGCGGCCGATGGCCTGGGCGACCGCGATGCCCGGAGCCAGCGCGTCGGCCAGCGGCAGGAACTTCATCCCGGCCCGCCGTGCGCCGATGTAGGCGCCGACGCCGCCGAGGGCGATCGCCCCCCAGATCCCCAGTCCGCCCTGCCAGATGTAGAGCGCGGTGACCGGGTTCTTGCCCTCGCCGAAGTACTTCCCGTAGTCGGTGAGCACGTGGTAGAGCCGGCCGCCCACGATGCCGAACGGGACCGCCCAGAGGGCGATGTCCTGCACCTGCCCGGGAAGCCCGCCCCGCGCGACCCAGCGCCGCTCCCCCATCCACACGGCCACCACGACGCCGGCGATGATGCACAGCGCGTAGGCCCGGATCGGGAAGGGACCGAGTTCCCAGACACTGTCCGAGGGGCTGGGGATGCTGGCCGGGACGAGTAGAGCGGCGGCCGACGCGATCATGGGGTCTCCTCGGAGAGGTCGGGAAGTCCGTCGCTGAGGATCGTCGTCAGGTCCGAGGCGAGCGCGGAGGCCGAGGTGCCCTCGGTCCACAGCACCGGCACGGTCCCGTCGGGACGGATCCCCAGGATCGGCGTCGAGTGGGTCACCTCGTAGCCGCCGCTGGGAAGCTTCGGTCCGTCCTCGATGGCGACCTTGACGCCGTTGGCGATCCGCACGATCTCGTCGAGATCACCGGTGAACCCCTCGAACGACGGGTCGAACCGGTCGAGGTACTCGCGCAGCGTCGCGGCGTCGTCGCGGGCCGGGTCGGTGGTGACGAACCAGACCTGCAGCCGGGCCGCCTCCTCCGCGCTGAGGCGGTTCATCGCCGAGGTCAGGTCGGCCATCACGGCCTGGCAGATGTCGGGGCACAGCGTGTAGCCGAAGAACACCAGGGTGAGCGCGGTGTCGGGGTCGGGGGCCAGCGCCGCCCGCAGGTCGACCGACTCCTCTGCGGTGTCGGTGAGGGAGCCCTCGGGAAGCGTGTAGGGCTCGGTGAGCACCGCACCTTCCAACCCGTCGTCGTCCCCGACGACGATGCCGGTCGCGGCGCCGGGGGGCGGTTCCGGGGTCGACCCGCACCCGGCCAGGGCGAGCGTGCCGGTCAGCGCGAACGCCGCGACGAGGGCGGTGACGCGGCGTCGATCAGCCACGCCGGACACCGTCGGCGAGGTCCTTGGTCAGCACGGCGAGGTCGGCCAGGGCACGGGTGTGGTCGCCGCCGGCGTCGAGGATGCGGCGGACGAACGCCGAGCCCACGATGACGCCGTCCGCGAACGCCGCCACCTCGGCGGCCTGGTCGCCGTTGGAGACGCCGAGCCCGACCCCGATCGGCAGGTCGGTGACCTCCCGGGTGCGTGCGACCAGGGGGGCCGCGAGATCGCTGGTGGCGTCCCGGGCGCCGGTCACGCCCATGACCGCGGTCGCGTAGACGAACCCGCTGCAGTGCTCGGTGGTGTAGCGCAGCCGCTCGGTGGTCGAGGAGGGCGCGACCAGGAAGATCCGGTTCAGGTCGTGCTCGGCGGAGGCCTTCAGCCACGGGCCGGCCTCGTCCGGGGTGAGGTCGGGGGTGATCAGGCCGACGCCCCCGGCGGAGGCGAGGTCGGCGGCGAAGCGCTCCACGCCGTACCGCTCGACGGGGTTCCAGTAGGTCATCACGACCGTGGCGACGCCGGTGTCGGCGACGCCCTCGACGACCCGTAGCACGTCGGTGGTGCGGATGCCCTGCTCCAGCGCCTGCTGGGCGGCGGCCTGGATGGTGGGCCCGTCCATCACCGGATCGGAGTACGGCAGCCCGACCTCGATCACGTCGCAGCCCGCCTCGACCATCGCCCGCATCGCCTCGATCGAGCCCTCCACCGACGGGAAACCTGCCGGCAGGTAGCCGACCAGTGCGGCGCGCCCTTCGGAGCGGGCCCGGGCGAACGCGTCGTCGAGCCGGGTCACCGGGTGCCCCCGTCCAGGCCGAGACCGAAGTACTCCATGGCGGTGCCCATGTCCTTGTCGCCACGACCCGACAGGTTCACCAGGATCGTGCCTCCGGGCATCTCCTGGGCGAGCTTCAGCGCGCCGGCCACCGCGTGAGCGGTCTCGATCGCCGGGATGATGCCCTCGGTGCGGGCCAGCAACGCGAAGGCGTCCATGGCCTCGGTGTCGGTCACCGGGCGGTACTCCGCGCGTCCGGTGGCCCCCAGGAAGGCGTGCTCGGGGCCCACCCCCGGGTAGTCCAGGCCGGCCGAGATGGAGTGCGACTCGACCGTCTGGCCGTCCTCGTCCTGGAGCACGTAGGTGCGCGCGCCGTGGAGCACGCCGACCTCGCCGGCGAAGATCGTGGCCGCGTGACGCCCCGACTCCACGCCCTCGCCGCCGGCCTCGTAGCCGACGATCCGCACGTCGGGGTCGTCGAGGAACGCCGAGAAGATGCCGATGGCGTTGGAGCCGCCGCCCACGCACGCGACGACGGCGTCGGGGAGCTTGCCGTCGAGCTCGATGCACTGCGCGCGGGCCTCGTCGCCGATGGCGCGCACGAAGGAGCGGACCAGCGAGGGGAACGGGTGCGGCCCCGCCGCGGTGCCGAACAGGTAGGCGGTGTGGTCGACGGTGGAGACCCAGTCGCGCAGCGCCTCGTTGATGGCGTCCTTCAGCGTGCGGGAGCCGCTGGTGACCGGGACGACCTCGGCCCCGAGCAGTCGCATCCGGGCGACGTTGAGGGCCTGTCGCTGGGTGTCCACCTCGCCCATGTAGACCACGCAGTCCAGCCCCAGGTACGCCGCGGCGGTGGCCGAGGCGACGCCGTGCTGCCCCGCGCCGGTCTCGGCGATGACCCGGCTCTTGCCCATCCGCTTGGTGAGCAGCGCCTGGCCGAGCACGTTGCGGATCTTGTGGGCCCCGGTGTGGTTGAGGTCCTCGCGCTTGAGCAGGATGCGCGCGCCGGCGATCTCGGAGAGCTTGTGGGCCTCGTAGAGGCGGCTGGGGGTCCCGGCGTACTCACGGAGCAGGCGGTCGAACTCGGCCGTGAATGCCGCGTCGGCCATGGCGTCCTGCCAGGCGACGGTGAGCTCGTCGAGGGCGGCGATGAGCGCCTCGGGCATGAAACGCCCGCCGAACTCGCCGAAGTGCCCCGTCGCGTCAGGGGCGAAGCGGTTCTCGGTGGTGGTCATCTCTCCTCCTCCGGGTGGGTGGCTGCGGTCGTGCCCTCAGGGATGCTGCCTGCGTCGATGAAGGCGGCCACGGTCGAGGCGGGGTCGGCGCCGGTCACCAGCGCCTCGCCGACCAGCACGACGTCGGCGCCGGCCGCGGCGTACTCCGCGACGTCGCCGGCGTGACGGATGCCGGACTCCGCCACCCGGACGACCCCGGTCGGGATGAGCGGCGCGAGCCGGGCGAAGGTGCCGCGGTCGACCTCGAGGGTCTTCAGGTTGCGGGCGTTGACGCCGAGCAGGTCCGCACCGGCCTCCAGCCCGCGCAACACCTCCTCCTCGTCGTGGGCCTCGACCAGCACGGTCATGCCGAGTTCGCGGGCCTCGCCGAGCAGGTCGACCAGCTGCTGCTGGCCGAGCGCGGCCACGATGAGCAGGGCCAGGTCGGCCCCGGCAGCGCGTCCCTCCCAGAGCTGGTAGGAGGTGACGACGAAGTCCTTGCGCAGCAGCGGTACGCCCACGCGCTTGCGGACCGCGCGCAGGTCGTCGAGGCTGCCGCCGAAGCGGCGCTGCTCGGTGAGCACGCTGATCGCGGCGGCGCCGCCGGCCTCGTAGGCGGCGGCAAGCTCGGCGGGGTCGGGGATGTCGGCGAGCGCGCCCTTGCTGGGGCTGGAGCGCTTGACCTCGGCGAGCACGCTGACCCCCGGGCTGCGGAAGGCGGGCATCGGGTCCAGGGCCGGGGGCGCCGAGGCGACGGCCGCGCGCAGGTCGGCGAGGCTCACCACGGACTCCCGGTCGGCGAGGTCGGCCCGGACCCCGTCGATGATGTCGTCGAGGACGGACATGCTTCCCTTCCCTGCCGGCGGAATGACGTGCGTGGACCACTCTCTCACGCAGGGCCAGTCGGCTCCGGGGGCGTCCCGCTGCGCGACTCCCGGAGCGGCTCGTGGGGCCGCCGGGCCCGGGCGGCGTACCCTGGCGCCGGGCCACTGGGCCTGACGCCAGGTCGGCGCCCACCGGCCGTCCCGAGGAGGATCCGTGAGCTACCCGCCCCCGCCGCCCGGCCCGTCGGACGAGGACGGCACGACCCCTCCCGAGCAGCCGCCCCACGGTCAGCCCGACCCCCAGGACGGTCAGCAGTACGGCCAGCCGTACGGGCAACCGCCACAACCGCCGTACGGCCAGCCGCCGTACCCCGACCCGAACCAGCCGTACGGCCAGCCCGGGTACGGGCAGCCCGGCTACGGCCAGCCGCCGTACGTCGACCCGAACCAGCAGTACGGCCAGCCGTACGGCTACGGCCCGCAGGGCTACGGGCAGTACGGCGGCTACCCGCCGGGGTGGACCGGTCAGCCGCAGACCAACCAGAAGGCCACCTGGTCGCTCATCACCGGGATCTTCGCGGTGCCGCTGGGCTGCTGCTCCTGCCTGGGCTGGGTCGGCATCGCGGCCATCCTGCTCGGCGGCAGCGCCAAGAAGGAGATCGCCGCCAGCGGCGGCGCGCAGACTGGCGAGGGTCAGGCGAAGGCCGGGGTGATCCTGGGCTGGATCGGCGCGGTGCTGGGCACGATCGTGCTGATCGTCAACATCGCGCTGGTCGCCAGCGGCAACTCCACGTTCACGTTCGAGACCAACTAACACCCGCTGTCGGCAGGGTCAGGGGGCGAGCCACGCCCCCGCGGGCAGGTTGCGCACGACCCAGAACACGACGATTGCCAGCAACGACGTCGCGGCGAGCGCGGTGACGAGCCAGGAGGGGAACGGTCGCCGTACGCCGGTCCAGCGTTGGTGCACCGACCGGGTCCACATGACCGCGAAAGCCGGGACAGCGGCCACGAACAACAGGTTGCTCGACGCTGCGGCGGCCACCTCACCCCGGGTGAGGTCGTTGACGGCACGCAGGCCCCCGCAGCCGGGGCAGTGGGTGCCGGTCAGCGCGAGCCACGGGCAGAAGCCGTAACTGCCCGACTCGTGGGGGTCGCGCAGGTGCAGGACCACGGAGGCCGCGAGCAGCCCGCCGGCGAGCAGCAGGGCCGGACGCAGTCGCTGGAAGCGCGACGGCTCTGTCAGCGCCGGTGGCGGCGTCGGCTGGGTGAGCGCGGGTCCGGACATGGGCCGGGACGCCTCAGGCGGCGCCCATCCCCATCCGGGACATCACCAGGCCGACGAGTCCGCCGATCGGAGCGAGCACCAGGCCGGCGAAGAACATCGGCATGTTGTCGATGACCAGTCCGACACCGCCCACCACGAAGGCCACCAGAACGATGGTGACCGCGGTCCAGGCCGCGGGGGTGTTGCCGTGATGAGCGCTCATGGGACGGGTCTCCTCCTCGGGGACGTACGACGCGGCGCGGCCGCGGTGCGAGCCGCGCGCTGGCGCCAGTCTAGGGCGTCGTACGCGCTGGGAGGCGCCACCCTCACACCGTCGGGTCGTGACCTTCGTCAAGCGCACGCCAGAGGTCGCGGTCCGAAAGGGGTTCGTCCGCCCCCCTCCCCGATCCCTGTCCCGATCCGGGACCCGTGGCCGAGCCCGATCCGGGGCCGGCGGGTGCGTCGTACCGTGCGCTCATCTCCGGCCAGGACGGGGCGGCCCGCCAGGCCACGGCGCAGCAGGCGGCGGTGACGACTCCGGCCGCCAACGCCACCCACGGCCACGCGGTGGTGTCGGCGGAGACCTGGTCGCCGCTCAGCAGTGCCATCGCCGCGTCGGGAGCGCGGTGCGCGTTGGCGATGACCGCGATCACCGCACCGATGGCCGAGACCGCACCCAGGGCGGTCACCACCCGACGCCCGCGCCGACGCAGGACCAGAACCGCACCCCAGCAGGCGAGGACGACCAGGCCCAGGGGAAGGACCAGGGGCGCGACGTCGGTGCCGGCGGCCTCGGCGGCGCGCAGGGCACTTCCCCCCTCGGCGTCGCCCTGGGCGGGGCTGGTGGCCCGGGCCCAGGTCTGGGCGCCGGCGACCGCCAGCAGCGCGGCCGAAGCACCTCCGGCCAGCACGATCGAGGCGAACGAGCGGCGCGTGCGCGCCGCGCTCTCCGCTGCGGCCTCGCTCGGCGAGGGCGAACTCACCGGGCCACCTGGGCGGGCAGCAGGTCGGCGTCGAAGCAGGTCCGCTCGCCGGTGTGGCAGGCCGGGCCCTCCTGGTCGACTCGCACCAGCAGGGTGTCGCCGTCGCAGTCGAGCCGGACCTCCTGCACCCACTGGCGGTGACCGGAGGTCTCCCCCTTCACCCAGTACTCCTGGCGGGACCTGCTCCAGAACGTGGTCCGTCCGGTGGTCAGCGTCCGATGCAGCGCCTCGTCGTCCATCCAGCCCAGCATCAGCACTTCGCCGGTGTCGTGCTGCTGCACCACGGCAGGGACGAGACCGTCGCGGTCACGCTTGAGTCGACCGGCGATCGCCGGGTCCAGGGAGGTCACCCTGTGATTATCCCGGCAGGCCGGGCCGGTGGTCGTGCTGGTGGTCGTGTTGGGCCACCCAGGACGCCCACAGTCGCCCGTACACCCCGCCCTGGGCGAGGAGTGCGTCGTGGCCGCCCTGCTGGACCACGCGTCCATGGTCCATCACGACGACCAGGTCGGCGCGCTCGGCAGTGGTCATCCGGTGGGCGATGGTCACCGAGGTGCGTCCCGACGACAGCCGCTCCAGGGCCTGGTTGATCCGCATCTCCAGCGCCGGGTCCACCGCGCTGGTGGCCTCGTCGAGCACCAGGACGTCGGGACCGGCGAGCCGGGCGCGGACCAGCGCCACGAGTTGGCGCTCGCCGGCCGACAGCCCCTCGCCCCGCTGCCCCACGACCGTGTCCAGCCCTCGGGGAAGCGTGGCCCACCAGTCCGCCAGGCCCAGGTCGCGCACCGCCTCGAGCAGGTCCGCGTCAGGGGCGCCGGGGCGGCCGTACGCGAGGTTCTCGCGCAGGGTCGCGTCGAAGAGGAACCCCTCCTGCGGCACCAGCACCACCCGGGAGCGAAGGTCCGCGAAGCCGACCCGGCGCAGGTCGACACCCCCGAGTCGGACGGTCCCCGACACCGGGTCCATCAGCCGGGTCAGCAGTTTGGCCAGCGTGGTCTTGCCCGAGCCGGTCTCCCCCACGATCGCGACCCGTGTGGTCGGCGCGAGGTCCAGGTCGACGGCGTCGACCACGACCGGACCGTCCGGGTAGGCGTAGGTGACCGACTCGAACCGCACTCCCAACGGGCCGTCGGGAAGCGCCTCGCCCGACGGGCCGGGGTCCACGACGTCGGCCGGCGTGTCCAGGATGCCGATCACGCGCCGCCACCCGGCGAAGGCGTTCTGCGCGTCGGTCAGGACCTGGGTGCCCATCTGCACCGGCCCCACGAATAACGTGATCAGGAAGGCGAAGGCCAGCACGGTGCCCGCGGTGATCTCGCCGTCCAGCCCGAGCAGAACCCCGATCACGATCACGCCGGCGTTCGCCAGACCGGCGGAGATCCCGCCCAGGGAGAACGAGAAGGCGGTCAGGCCCTGGGCGCGGCTGCTCGCCCGGAAGTGGGCGTCGACGGCCTCGTCGATCCGTGCCTGGGTGCGCTCCTCGATCCCGTAGCTGCGCACGACCGCGGCGCCGACCACCGGCTCGGACACCGCCGACAGCAGTGCGCCGACCTGGCGCCGTACGGTCGCGTAGGCCTCCGAGAGTCGCTTCTGGAAGAAGCGCAGACTCAGGAAGAGGGGCAGGAAGCAGAGCCACACCACCAGCGTCAGTTGCCAGCTGTAGAAGAGCATCACCACGGTCGCGACCAGGATCTGTCCGACGGAGACGATGGCGATGATCCCGCCGAAGATCAGGAACTGGCTGACCTGGTCGACGTCGCTGGTGACCCGCGCGACCAGCGCCCCGCGCCGCTCGGTGTTCTGGGTGAGCACCGGGAGGTCGTGCACGTGCCGGAAGGCCTTGATCCGAAGCGTGGCCAGGCCCCGCTCCGCGCTGCGGAAGAGCCGCGCGGTCATCCACACCGAGGCCGCCCCGGTCAGGATCACTCCGCCCACGGCCAACCCCACCATCGCGGCCGTGAACGCGAGGTCGGGCCCCGACGGCCCCGACACCCCCTTGTCGACCGTCTGCTGCACCGCGATCGGGACCAGCACCCGGCCGAGCGTCGCGACGACGGCCAGGACGATGGTCAGGAAGAGACCCTCGACCAGTTCGGGGGAGAGTTCGGAGCCGCGGCGCAGCACCCGTCGCGCCGAGGTGTCCTCGCCGCTCTCCATCCGGGTGCCCGCGGTCTCGGGCCCTTCGATGGTCACGCTCATGCCGGGGTCACCTCGTAGGCGTTCACCAGGTCGGCGTACGCCGCGTTGCGGGCCAGCAGTTCGGCGTGCGTGCCCTGGTCGGCCACCGCACCGTCGAGCAGGAAGACGACGTGGTCGGCCAGCGCGATCGTCGCCTTGCGGTAGGCCACGACCACGACCGTGGTGTCCGTGGAGTCCGCGCGCAGCGCCGCGAGGATCCGGGCCTCGACCTCGGGGTCGACCGCGGAGGTCGCGTCGTCGAGCACCAGCAGCCGGGGACGGCGTACCAGCGCGCGGGCCAGTGAGATGCGCTGGCGCTGGCCGCCGGACAGCGTCGCCCCACGCTCTCCCAGTCGTGCCTGGAGAC
The DNA here is from genome assembly GCA_044224695.1 of Marmoricola sp. Taxonomy (GTDB): domain Bacteria; phylum Actinomycetota; class Actinomycetes; order Propionibacteriales; family Nocardioidaceae; genus Marmoricola_A. The sequence continues at coordinate 44,433 of JBGAJX010000005.1, forward strand.
CGTCGGGCAGGGCGGAGACGAAGCCGTTTGCCTGCGCGATCCTCAGGGCGCGCCAGACGTCCTCGTCGGAGATCGGCGCGCCCAGTGCCACGTTGCCGCGAACGGTGTCGTCGAAGAGGAAGGGGGTCTGCGGCACCAACGAGGCGACCCGAGCCAGTTCGCCCCGGGCCAGCCTCCGCAGGTCGGTGCCGTCCAGCAGGATCTGCCCCGCGTCAGGGTCGATGAGCCGGAACAGCAGCGCGGTCAACGTCGACTTGCCCGACGCGGTGGGGCCGACGACGGCGGTCGTGCTGCCGGCGGGAACGGTGAAGCTCACGCCGTCCAGGACGGGCGTGCCCACGGTCTCGGGCCCCGTGGTCGGGGCTGTCGTCGGCGCCGGACCCGACCCGTCCAGTCGGGCGTCGGCCGCGCCGACCGGGTGGGTGAAGCCGACGTCGCGGACCTCGAGGCGGGCACCGCCGGCCCGGATCGCGACCTGCTCCTCGCCGTACGCCGTCTCCGCGGTCTCGCCCAGCACCGAACGCACCCGGCGGAAGCCGACGACGCTGCGCGGGAACTCCCCCAGCAGCCAGCCGATCGAGCGGATCGGGAACGCCACCACGGTGAGCAGGTAGGCGATGGTCACGACGTCGCCGGCCGCGGCACGGCCCGCCTCCACCTGCCATACGCCGACCAGGAGCACCGCCAGGACGCCGAGGTTCGGCAGCCCTTCCATCACCGGGTCGAAGAGGGCACGGACCACGCCGGCCTTGATGCTGGTGTCGCGCAGCGCCTCGGCCTTGGCCGCGAACCGGGCGGTCTCCTCCTCCTCACGTCCCAGCGACTTGACCACCAGGGCCCCGTCGAAGGACTCGTGGGCGATCTCGGAGAGCTCGGCGCGCAGCACCTGGGCGCGGGTCATCAGCGGTGACTGGTAGCGCTGGTAGACGAGGTTCGCGATCACGACGAGCGGGAAGACCAGGAGCCCGACGAAGGCCAGGAGCAGGTCCACCAGCAGCATCTGGACCACGGCGATCACCATCATGGCGACCGTGCCGACGGCCATGGGCAACGGGGCGATGGGCGCCCAGGCGGCCTCCACGTCGGAGTTCGCGTTGGAGAGCAGCACACCGGCGGGGTGTCGCTGGTGCCACTCCAGGGGCAGGCGCAGGTACTGCCGGGTCACGGCACGGCGGTCGTGGGCCTGCATGCGGTACTGCATCACGCCGGCACCCCAGCGTCGCGCGACGATGCTGACGGCCCGCAACAGGGCCACCCCGATGAAGAGCGCGCTGGTGGTGATCAGCGCCCCGGTCGGGGTGACCCCCTCGTCGAAGGCGGGCAGGATCACGTTGTCGGTGGCCCAGCCGAGGACCCAGGCGTCGGCCACGGTCAGCGCACCGAAGGCGACGGCGCCGATGGTGGAGACGACGAAGAGCCACTTCTCCCGGCGGATCGCCACCCCCAGGACGCCGAACCCCGAGCCGAGGGTGCCGTCGCGGCGGCCCCGCGACCTGCGGGCCGTGCGCGGCGCGGGAGGCACGGCCGTCGTCACTCCAGCGTCCTCCTGTCCGGGCCGCTCGTGACGGCTGCGTGCGGGTGCCCCACTCCCTGGTGCGGGCAGCGTGGTACGGCCGGGTGGGCCGTACCCACCCTACGGAACCCCCGGAGCCGCCTCGGCATTCCCCAGGGACCTCAGCGTCGGCGGCGCGGGGTCGCCGGCGTGATCCGCCGGCGTCAGCGAACGGGGTGCCCGCTCGCGGCCAGAGTGGCCTTGACCTCGCCGATCCGCAGCGTCCCGAAGTGGAACACCGAGGCGGCCAGGACCGCGTCGGCACCGGCGTCGACCGCCGGTGGGAAGTGCTCGAGCGCGCCGGCGCCACCGCTGGCGATCACGGGCACCGACACCTCGGCGCGGACGAGGCGGATCAGATCGAGGTCGAACCCGTCGCGGGTGCCGTCGGCGTCCATGGAGTTCAGCAGGATCTCTCCGGCACCGAGCTCGGCGGCCTGCGCCGCCCACGCCAACGCGTCCAGGCCGGCACTGCGCCGACCGCCGTGGGTGGTGACCTCGAAGCCACTGTCGGTGCTCTCGGCGCGGCGGGCGTCCAGGGAGAGCACCAGCACCTGGTTGCCGAAACGGTCGGCGATCTCCGCGACCAGCTCGGGGCGCCGGATCGCGGCGGTGTTCACGGCGATCTTGTCCGCCCCGGCGCGCAGCAGGCGGTCGACGTCGTCGGCAGAGGTCACGCCTCCCCCGACCGTGAGCGGGATGAAGACCTGCTCCGCGGTCCGGGAGACGATGTCGAGGGTGGTCGCCCGTCCCTCGTGCGAGGCCGAGATGTCGAGGAAGGTCAGCTCGTCGGCGCCCTCCGCGTCGTAGACCTTGGCGAGCTCGACGGGGTCACCGGCATCCCGCAGTTGCTGGAAGTTGATGCCCTTGACCACCCGGCCGGCGTCCACGTCGAGACAGGGGATGACCCGGACGGCCAGGGTCACGAGGCCGGCCTCGTGAGCGCGAGCGCGTCCTCCAGGGTGAAACGGCCCTCGTAGAGCGCGGTGCCGATGATCGCGCCCTCGACGCCCTCGCCGATGAGCCCGGTCAGGGCCTCCAGGTCGGCCAGCTCGGTGATGCCGCCGGAGGCCACCACGGGGCGGTCGGTGGCGGCGCAGACGTCGCGGAGCAGGTCGAGGTTCGGGCCCTGGAGCATGCCGTCCTTGTTCACGTCGGTGACGACGTAACGGGCACACCCCTCGCTGTCGAGCCGGGCGAGCACCTCGTAGAGGTCGCCGCCCTCGCGCGTCCAGCCGCGGGCGGCGAGGGTCCGGCCGCGCACGTCCAGGCCCACCGCGACCCGGTCACCGTGCTCGGCGATCGCCCGGGCGCACCACTCGGGGTGCTCGAGGGCGGCGGTGCCGATGTTGACCCGGCGGCAGCCGGTGGCCAGGGCCGCCTCGAGCGAGGCGTCGTCGCGGATGCCGCCGCTCATCTCGACCTTGATGTCGAGGCGGCCGACGATGTCGGCGAGCAGGTCGCGGTTGCTGCCGCGGCCGAAGGCGGCGTCCAGGTCGACGAGGTGGATCCACTCCGCGCCGCGGCGCTGCCAGTTCAGGGCTGCTTCGACAGGGTCTCCGAAGGTCTTCTCGGAGCCGGCAACTCCCTGGACGAGCTGGACGGCACGTCCTCCCTGGACGTCGACGGCGGGGAGGAGCTCGAGGTAGGCGGACATGGCGACAACCCTAGGTCCGCCGGCTCCGGTTCGCTCGCCAGGTCCCGCTGCCCGGACACGGCGCGGGAGCGGGCCTCCTCGGCCAGGACGACGAACACCGTCGACGCGGCCACCGCCGCGCCCACGACCACCAGGGCTCCCCCGGCCCCGGCCACGTCGGCGAGCGGGCCCGCGATCAGGGCCCCGACCGCGATCGCACCGACGTTGAGCTGGTCGTAGACCCCGAAGACCCGAGCCATCGCCGCCGGGTCGCTCCCCCGCTGGAGGCTGGTCACCGCGGCGACCTCCGCCATCAGGGTGGTCGCCCCCGCCGCCGCCACGAGGAGCACGGCGAGGACTCCGGCACCGTCGGCGCCCAGGCCGACGAGCCCGAGCGCGCCCACACAGCCGCAGCAGAGCAGCAGCCCACCGACCAGCACGTGCCGGCCTGCCCGGGACAACACCACGTTGCACACCACGAGGGCGGCGATGGCTCCCACGGTCAGCGCCGTGTTCAGCACGCCGAGCGCCCCGTCGACGGGACGAGCCAGCAGCACCAGAGCCGCCACCAGGTAGCCGTAGAGGAAGTTGTCCAGGACCGCCAGAGTCATCGGGCGCCGGACCTCGGAGACGCGGGCGACGGCAGCGAAGCCCTCGGTCAGGTCGTGCCACCAATGGACCTCCTCGCGCTCCGTCGGCACCGGCAACCGGACGGGCGCTGCCGCGACCACCGCGACCGCGAACGTGGCGACCACCAGGGCCAGCAGGGCCTCCTCGCCCGCTCCGACCATGACCGCGAACCCGTAGGCGCCGGGCCCGCAGATCCACGCGACGTTCTCCACTCCGGTGACCAGGGCGTTCGCCGGGGCCAGGTGCTCGTCGGGCACGCACTGCGGCGTCGCCGCGGCCAACGCCGGATACGACGGCGTGGCCAGTGCACCGGCCAGAGCGGTCAGACCCACCAGGAGCGGGATCGGCGCCTCCACCAGCAGCGCGATCCCCACCGTCACACTGATCACGCCGCGCAACAGCACCGACGCCAGCAGCACCCGGGAGCGGGAGTAGCGGTCGGCGACGACCCCGGCCAGGGCCGACAACACGGCGTACGGCGCGAACGAGAGCGCCAGCGTCACCGAGACCCACCAGCCCGAACCCGTCCGGTCCAGGACGTGCACGCCCACGGCGAGAACCAGGACCGACTGGGCGATGGTGCCCGCCGCATGGGCGAGCGTGAGCCGCCGGAAGGGCCGGGAACTCAGGGCGTGGGCATACCCGGCCCGTCGTTCGCGCCAACGCTCCTCTGGCTGCTCCTCGGGGATCGGGGCCCGTGTCTGCTCCTCCACGAGCGTTCAGGAGTCGAGGGACGGTGTCCGTGATACCTCGTGGTGGGACTGGTCCAGTCGGGGCTCAGCGCCAGACGGGGGCGACGGTGCGGTGGTAACCGCGACCGAACAGCGACCCGAACACGAAGATCACCGGGCCCGGCACCAGGGAGCGCACGTGCGCCTCCACCTCCGGTGAGGCCCCGTCGAGCAGCCACGCGAAGAACCAGCCCGCCGTGGTCGGCGAGGCCGCCCTCAGCTTCTTCTCCGCGGCCTTCCATTCCGGGGAGTCGGCGCGCGCGATCAGGACGGGCTCGACGTCCTGCTCCTCGTGGGTCAGGTGGTGCGCGACCACGCCGCGGGTCTCGGCCACCGAGTCCGCCGCCGCGACGATGTCCTCCTGCGACGTGGTGGTGGCCGCCCGGTCGATGGCTGCCCCGGACCTCGCGAGTCCGGCGGCCAGGTCGGCATGCTCGGACTCCATCTCCGCGATCCGGTCCTCGGAGACCCCGAAACCGCGGAGCAGCGGCCAGATGTAGGCGTCCTCGCCCTCGTGGTGGCGGGTGAGCTGGTTGCGGAGGTTGGCCCACGCGCGTTGCAGACCGGCCAACCGGTCGCGGTCCCCGGGAGCCGCCGCGCGCAGCGCCCCTTCGATCCGGTCCAGATCCCGCAGCACCGCGGCGTGGATGCACCGGTTCATCGTCAGTTCGGCCATGCCCGCAAGGTAGCGCCGTGGCTCAGCGACGTGCCACCAGCAGGTGCCGAATCATCGGGAAGACCAGACCGGCGAGCAGGATCACGCCGAGCCGGGCCGGCCAATCGGGTCGTACGAACCACACCAGCACGACGACCAGGAGCAGCACCGCGACCAGGATCCCGGTGATCCGCTGCTCGCGGCGGGCGAGCGCGCCGGTGGTCCGGCCGGCGCGGCGCCGGGTCGGCAGCCGGTCGGTGGTCACGGCGCGCAGACGCCGCGATCGGGCCTGGCGCCGTTCGCGCCGCTCGGCTTCGGCCGCCCGAGCCGCCTGGCGGATCGCCGCCTCCCGCTCGCGCTCCTCGCGCCGCCGGGCGCGTTCCTTGCTCATCGGTCGGCTCTTCTCCGGGCCGGGACCCGCGGCCTCAGGCCACCGGGGCCGGGACGAGGGAGTCCACCCAGTTGCGCAGCAGAGCCGCGCCGGCATCGCCGGACTTCTCGGGGTGGAACTGGGTCGCGCTCAGGGGCCCGTTCTCCACTGCCGCGACGAAGCGGTCCCCGCCGTACTCCGCCCAGGTGACCAGCGGCGGATCGGTGCGACCGTTGGTGACCAGTTCCCACTCGCGGACGCCGTAGGAGTGCACGAAGTAGAACCGCTCGTGTTCGACGCCGGCGAACAGGCGGCTGCCCGTGGGCGCTTCGACGGTGTTCCAGCCCATGTGGGGAACGACCGGTGCCTGCAGCCGCTCCACCGTGCCCGGCCACTCGTCCAGACCCGCGGCGTCCACACCGTGTTCGACGCCGTGGCTGAACATGATCTGCATGCCGACGCAGATCCCCAGCACAGCGCGTCCGCCGGCCAGGCGGCGGCCGATGACCTCCTCGCCGCGCACGGCACGGATCCCCTCCACGCACGCCTTGAAGGCGCCGACCCCGGGGACAACCAGGCCGTCGCACTCCTGGGCCCGCGCCCGGTCCGCGGTGAGCTCCACCCGAGCACCGGCGCGCTCCAGGGCGCGCACGGCGGAGCGGACGTTGCCGAACCCGTAGTCGAGGACGACGACGTCGGGACCGGCCGCCGGCTGGTCCGGTGAGGTCACAGCAGGCCCTTGGTGGAGGGCACGCCGGTCTCGCGGGGGTCGAAGGCGATCGCGTCGCGCAGCGCCCGGGCGACGGCCTTGAACTGGGCCTCGACCAGGTGGTGCGGGTCGCGCGAGGAGAGCACCCGCACGTGCAGCGCGATCTGCGCGTGGTGGGCGAGCGTCTCGAACACGTGCCGGGTCAGCGAACCGACGTAGGGCACGCCGGAGCCGCCGATGAGCACGTACGCCTGCGCGTCCGGCTCGCCGGTGTGCACGCAGTAGGGGCGCCCGGAGACGTCCACGACGGCCTGCACGAGGGCCTCGTCCAGCGGCACGGTCGCGTCGCCGAACCGGCGGATGCCCTTCTTGTCGCCCAGGGCCTCACCCAGCGCGTCCCCGAGGACGATGGCGGTGTCCTCGACCGTGTGGTGGGCGTCGATGTGCACGTCGCCCTCGGTCTGCACGGTGAGGTCGATCAGGGAGTGCCGGGCCAGCGCGGTGAGCATGTGGTCGTAGAACCCGACCCCGGTGGCGATGTCGGCGCGCCCGCTGCCGTCGAGGTCGAGCTCGACGAGCACCTTGGACTCCTTGGTGGTCCGCTCGATACGAGCGGTGCGGTGCAGGCTCATGCCAGGGTCTTCCTCACCTCGACCAGGGCGGTCCGGAACGCCGCCATCTCCTCGCTGGTGCCGATGGACACCCGCAGCCAGCCGTCCGGCCCAGTCTCCCGGATCAGGACGCCTCGGTCCAAAAGCCCCGCGAACACCGCGTGCCGGTCGGGGAAGGTGCCGAAGAGCGCGAAGTTGGCGTCGCTGTCGGCGACCGTCAGACCCTGCTCGCGCAACCAGGTCACCGTGCGGTCGCGCTCCTCGCGCAGGTCACCGACCCGGCCGAGCAGTTCGGGGGCGTGCCGCAGCGCGGCCAGCGCGACTGCCTGGGTCACCGCCGACAGGTGGTAGGGCAGCCGCACCACCCGCAGCGCGTCGACCAGGTCGGGCGCGGCGGCCAGGTAGCCGAGTCGTCCCCCGGCCAGCGCGAACGCCTTGCTCATCGTGCGGCTGACCGCCAGGTTCGGCGTGGTCGGCAGCAGCTCCAGCGCACTCGGGGTCCCGGCCCGCCGGAACTCGGCGTACGCCTCGTCTACCACGACCACACCGGGCAGCGGGTTCGCCGCCGCGGCGTCGCAGAGCGCGCGGACCGCTGCCGGCGGGAGCGCCGTACCGGTGGGGTTGTTCGGGCTGGGCAGCAGGACCACCGTCGGCTGCACCTCGGCCACCAGGGCGACCGCCTTCTCGATGTCGAGCGAGAAGTCCGACTCCCGGTGCCCGGCCACCCAGGCGGTGTTGGTGTCGCGGGCGTACTCCGGATACATCGAGTACGTCGGGGCGAACGACAGCGCGGTCCGTCCGGGTCCGCCGAAGGCCTGGAGCAGGTGCAGCATGACCTCGTTCGACCCGTTCGCGGCCCACACGTGCGCAGGTGTGAGTCCCTGCCCGCCGTCCCCGTTCAGGTACGCCGCGAGCGCCTCGCGCAGCGCGGTGAACTCCCGGTCCGGGTAGCGGTTCAGCGTCCGCGTCGCCGCCGCCACCGAGCGGGCGACGTCCTCGACGACGGCCTCGGAAGGGGCGTACGGGTTCTCGTTGACGTTGAGGCAGACCGGCACGTCGAGCTGGGGCGCCCCGTACGGCGCGATGCCGGCCAGTTCCTCACGCAGCGGCAGCCGCATCACACGGACCCCGGCCCGCCGAAGCGGACCTTCACCGCGGCGCCGTGACCGGGCAGGTCCTCGGCCTCGGCCAGGGTGACCACGTGGTCGGCCACGTCGCGCAGCGCCTGCTCGGTGTACTCGATGAGGTGCACGGCCTTGCGGAACGAGCGCACCGAGAGACCCGAGGAGTGGCACGCGCAGCCGGCGGTGGGCAGCACGTGGTTGGAGCCGGCGGCGTAGTCGCCCAGCGAGACCGGCGCCCAGGCGCCGACGAAGATCGCCCCGCCGTTGCGAACCCGGCGCGCCCACTCCGCGGCGTCGCGGGTCTGGATCTCCAGGTGCTCCGCGGCGTAGGCGTTGACCACCGCGAGGCCCTGCTCGAGGTCGTCGACCAGCACCATGCCGGACTGCTCCCCCGCCAACGCGGTGCGGATCCGGTCGACGTGCTTGGTGAGTGCGACCTGCTTCTCCAACTCGGCGACCACGTCGTCGGCGAGGGCCTCGTCGGGGGTGACCAGCACCGACGCGGCCATCGGGTCGTGCTCGGCCTGGCTGATCAGGTCGGCGGCCACGTGCGCGGCGCCGGCGGTGTCGTCGGCCAGGATCGCGATCTCGGTCGGCCCGGCCTCGGAGTCGATGCCGACGGTGCCCTTCACCAGCCGCTTCGCGGTCACGGTGTAGATGTTCCCCGGCCCGGTGATGAGATCGACCGGACGGCACGGCCCGGCGCCGTAGGCGAACATCGCGACCGCCTGGGCTCCGCCGACGGCGTACACCTCGTCGATGCCGAGCAGGCCGCAGGCGGCCAGGATCGTCGGGTGCGGCAGCCCGCCGAACTCCTTCTGCGGGCTGGAGGTCAGGGCGATCGAGGGGACGCCTGCGACCTGTGCCGGGACCACGTTCATCACCACACTGGAGACCAGCGGAGCCACTCCGCCGGGCACGTAGAGGCCGACGCGGTCGATGGGGACCATCCGCTGGGTGACCCGGCCGCCCGGCGCGACGTCGGTGACGATGTCGGGCTCCATCTCGGCCTCGCAGGTGGCGCGCAGCCGCGCGATGGACTCCTCCAGCGCCGCACGGATGGCGGGGTCCAGCCCGGCCAGGGCCTCCTCGATGGCGCTGCGGGGGACGGTGATGTCGCTCTGCTCCACGCCGTCGAACCGCGCGGAGTACTCCTTCACCGCGTCGACACCGCGATGCTTGACATCCTCGAGCAGCGGAGCCACCACACCGACGGTGGAGGCGATGTCGGTGGCGGCCCGCGGAACGAGCGTGCGGTAGTCCACGTCGGCGGGGAGCTGCCCGGAGGCCAACTGCCCACGGAGGTCGAGGCGGCGGATCATGGAACCATTCTAGTTTCGCCGCCCCGCGCCGTTTCGCCCCGGCGCTACCGTGGGACCGTGGTTGAGCCTCCCGCCGATGCGGCCCGCGTCTCCCTGATGCCGATCTTCCCGCTGAACCTGGTGGCCTTCCCCGGGATGACCGTGCCGCTGCACATCTTCGAGGAGCGCTACCGCGCGATGGTGGCGCACCTGCTGGACCAGGACGACCCCGCTGAACGGCTCTTCGCGATCGTCGCGATCCGGGAGGGCTACGAGGTCGGCAGCCACGAGTCCCGGTCGATGTACCGCACCGGGACCGCGATGCAACTGATCACCAGCGAGGCCTACCCGGACGGTCGCTACGACATCGCCGGGGTCGGACGTCACCGGGTGCGGGTGCTGGAGACCGTGGAGGGCACCCCCTTCCTCCAGGCCCGGGTGGCGTGGTTGCCGGAGGACGAGACGCTGGAGCCGGAGACCGCCGAGGCCGCGGCCCGGGCGTTGGCCTCCTTCGAGGACTATCGTCGCGCGCTCGCCGCGCTCGAGGCCGAGGAGATGCTCCAGGGACGGCTCCCCCGCGACCCCGCCCTGCTGTCCTACGCCCTGTCCGCGACGGTCTCGCTGCCGCTGACCGATCGGCAGCACCTGCTGGAGTCGCCGACGACCCTGGAGCGCCTGGGCCTGCTGCGCCGGCTGGTACGCGCGGAACTCCGCGCCATCCGAGCGATCCCCTCGCTCCCCGCCTCCGAGGTCGCCCGCTCCAGCTGGAGCCCCAACTAACCCCCGACTGGTCGCATCTTCCCGGCGACTGGTCGCATCTTCCGCGCGACTGGTCACGTCTTTCCGGTCAAGATCCGGCAAGTCGGCCGGAAAATCTGACCAGTCGCGGGAAAGATCTGACCAGTCGCCGGGGGTGGGGGGTTGGGGGGGAGAATCAGTCGGTGGTCAGGCGCGTGACGATGCGCCAGACCCCGTCACCCTGCGACCCGCTGACGCCGAAGGCGCGCAACGGCGCCACGTTCTCGGCCATCTCGGGGTCGTCGGCCTCGGCGACGAGGGTGTCGAGCCAGTCTCCGGCGTTGAAGTCCAGCAGCATGGACGGCGCCGACGGGTCGGCCACGGCGTCCTGGAAGCCCTGCTGGTCGCCCAGGTCGCCCGAGCCGGCCAACTCGGCCAGGTAGTCGGGGTCCAGCCCCACGGCAACCGCGCCGTCGCCCTCGGCGGTGACCAGACCGAGATCCCCGGCGCCGGCATCGAGGAGCTTCTGGAGCGGCGGCATGATCGAAGCCGGGTCGCCCGCGATCCGGAGCCCGAACGGAAGCGGAGTCCCCTCGGCAGCCACCGGTGCCCCGAAGAGCGTGCCGAAGAGCGCCTCACCGGCCGCCTCGATATCGAGGGAGGAATCGACGGCGAGGCTGACTCCGGTGCCCAGCAACGCCTGAAGGTCCTCGGGGAGGTTCATTCCGAGCTCACGTTCCGCGTCGGCGAGCATGTCGTCCACGTCGTCCTCGCGGGCCTGATCGCGCATCCCGTCGATGAACTGTTCGGCGAAACCGTCGTCCACCGGGATCCCCACCGCCAGGGCGGTGGTGCCGGGCAGTTCGGCGACCTGGGCGTCTCCGCCTCGTACGTCGGGCAGGCCGTCCGGGGTCGCGGCGACCGCTTCGACCTCGAGGGAGCCGTCGGCGAAGCGCACGACCATGGCCGCGCCGTCGAATCCCTCGAGCGCCCGGGTGATGCCGTCGAGCTGTCCCGTGAGCATGCCGGGGCCGAGCAGTCCGCCCATGCCCCCGGGTCCACCCAGGCCGGGCCCTCCCGGGAATTCGGTCGGGAAGTCGGTCGGGAGGTCGTCGGGCAGGTCCCCGCTCAGTCGCGGAGCGGCCCGGCCGGCCAGGCCGGAGGTCGCCGCGTCGTCACCGCCGAACTCCTCGGTGATGGCGTCGCCGAGCTCGTCCGCCGCGGCAGCCGCGACGTAGCCGGTGACCACGCCGGGGTCGCCCGCGCTGGCGGTCCAGCGCTGGAACTCCGGGTCGTCGGCCAGGTTGGCCTGCTCGGCGGCGGCCGCGATCCGGGTGGCGATGGCCGTTGACTGGGCCACGACCAGGTAGTCGTCGACGGGGGCGGTGCCGAACTCGTCCTCCCCTCCGCACCCGAAGAGGTCGGCCACTCCTGCGGTGGCTGCCTCCTGGTCGGTCACCTGCACCACGAAGAAGGGCGCCACGGGCTCCTCGTCACCCGGGACGACCCCGAAGGCGATCCGGCTGCCCAGCCAGGCGTCCACCTCGTCGAAGCCGACCTTGCCCTCGCAGGGCGAGTCGGCCACGAGGCCGTCGAAGAGCCAGCGACGCAGATCGTCGCTCGCCCCGAGCCCGAGCCGGTCGTCGAGGGCCGGGAACTTCCTCATCGTCTCGAGGGCGGCGAGCTTCTGGGTGGCCGAGGGGTCGAGGTCCAGGGCGAGATAGGCCAGGGCGTTGCCCGGCACGGCGGTCGCCGGGGACGGCCCGCCGCCGAGGAGCAGGCTGGCTGCCCAGGCTCCGGCACCCACCACACCGACCGCGGCCGCTGCGCCGACAGCAACCAGGCCCCACCGGCGGCCGCTGCGCGGCGCGGTTTCCAGGACGTCCCGCTCGCCGACCTCCGCGTCCACCCCCGCGCCGACAGGAACGTCCTCTCCGTGGTGCGAGGGGCCAGGGTGGTCACTGCTCATCGGGGGTCCTCCGGCTGGGCTCCGCGGCATCCTGCGCGGCGTGGTCGTCTTCCCGGGGTGCGTCCGCGCGCGCCCCGTGACGTCGACGGCGTACCAACGACTGTCCCGGTGGGCTCAGCAGCACCACCAGCGCCCCCAGGAGGGCTGCGAAGGGCCAGACGTAGTACGCGGCCTCCGACGTCACCTGAATCATGTCAGGAGCGGTGCTGCCCACGGGGGCTTTGTCGAGAACCACCGCCGGGTCCTCCGGCCCCAGGGCACCGCCGACCAGGCTGGTGATCCAGGCGGCGAGCAAGGCCGCGCCGGACACGGCGATCACGGTGACCACCTCGTGCGTGCGCCGCCAGAGGGTCAGGACCAGGCCGAGCACGAGCCCCGACACGACCCCCAGGACGGCGAACCAGCCGTCGTTTCCGAAACGCAGCACCAACGCCGCCTCGTCCGTGCCCACGCCCAGCTCGGTCCGCGTCACCGTGACCTCGGGGACCAGGCGACTCCAGAGGAAGCCGAGAAGGACCGCGGCCCCGGCGTAGACCGCGACGATCGCTACGACGTCGCGGACGAGCCGCTGCGTCAGATCATCGGGACGGCTCGACGGGAGCGCCCTGTCCGTCGGGGCTGCCCAGGTCTGGCCGGCACCCGCGCCGTCCTGGCGTAACGGCTCGTCAGCGGGACTGCTCATGAGCCGGTCAGGCAGTGCGGCCCGAGAAGCGCCTTGAGGTCGGCGAAAAGCTCCGGGGAGGCCGACACCCGCAGGCGGTCGTCGAGCCTCATCACGGTGGTGCTGGTCCTGGTCATCAGTCGCAACCGTACTTCGGTGACCCCAGGGTGGGTGGCCAGCACGTCGCGCAACTGGTCCACCACCGGCGGCGTGCAGCGGGTCGAGGGCAGCGAGATCACGACCGGGCCAGACGGCCCCTCGCTGAGGTCGGGGACGGTGACCTCCTGGCCGTGGAGCTCGGGGGTGTCCTTCTGGCGGGACAGTCGTCCCTTGACCGTGATGATGCTGTCCTCGGTGAGCAGGTGGCTGGCCAACTGGTAGGCGCTGGGGAACAGCAGCACCTCGATGCCGCCCTCCAGGTCCTCCAGGGTCACCATCGCCCAGAAGTCACCCCGCTTGGTCGTCTTGCGCTGCACCGCGGTGACCAGACCCGAGATCGTGACGGTGGCGCCGTCGGGGCGCTCCTCGTCGGCGAGCAACTGTCCGATCGTGCAGTCCCCGGAGTTGCTCAGGATGTGCTCCAGGCCCATCAGCGGATGGTCGGAGACGTAGAGGCCGAGCATGTCCCGCTCGTGTCCCAGCAGGGTCCGCTTGTCCCACTCGTCGATGTCGGGAATCGTGACCGTGACGCCCCACCCGGCGGTGTCGCCGTCGTCGTCCAGCCCGCCGAACAGCGAGTCCTGCCCGATCGCCTCGTTCTTCTTCATCTCGACGTACTGCTCGACGGCCGACTCGTGGATGGCCACCAGGGCACGCCGCCGGTGCGCGAGGGAGTCGAAGGCGCCGGCCTTGACCAAGGACTCGATGACCCGCTTGTTGCACACCACCGGGTCCACCTTGGCGAGGAAGTCGTTGAAGTCGACGTACCTCCCCTTCTCCCGCCGCGAGGAGACCACCGACTCCACGACATTGGTGCCCACGTTGCGGATCGCGGACAGGCCGAACCGGATGTCGGTCTCGACCGGGGTGAACGTCGCCTCGGACTCGTTGACGTCGGGCGGGAGCACCTTGATCCCCATCCGGCGGCACTCGTTGAGGTAGATCGCGGACTTGTCCTTGTCGTCCTTGACCGAGGTGAGCAGCGCGGCCATGTATTCCGGCGCGTAGTGCGCCTTGAGGTACGCCGTCCAGTACGAGATCAGTCCGTACGCCGCGGTGTGCGCTTTGTTGAACGCGTAGTCGGAGAAGGGCACCAGGACGTCCCAGAGTGCCTTGACGGCCTTCTCCGAGTAGCCGTTCGCCTTCATCCCCTCGGAGAAGGGGACGTACTCGGCGTCGAGGATCTCCTTCTTCTTCTTGCCCATCGCGCGACGGAGCAGGTCCGCCTGACCCAGCGAGTAGCCCGCCAGCTTCTGCGCCACCGCCATGACCTGCTCCTGATACACGATCAGGCCGTGGGTGGTGTTGAGGATGTCGGCCAGCGGCTCCTCGAGCTCGGGGTGGATCGGGGTGATCTCCTGCTTGCCGTTCTTGCGCAGGGCGTAGTTGGTGTGGCTGTCGACGCCCATCGGGCCGGGTCGGTACAGCGCAAGCACCGCGGAGATGTCCTCGAAGTTGTCCGGCTGCATCAACCGCAGCAGGGAGCGCATCGGCCCACCGTCGAGCTGGAAGACGCCGAGCGTGTCACCCCGGCACAGCAGTTTGTAGGCCTCGGGGTCATCGAGGGCGAGGTCCTCCAGGACCAGTTTCTCGCCGCGGTTGCGCTCGATGTTGCGCACGGCGTCGTCGAGGACGGTGAGGTTGCGCAGCCCCAGGAAGTCCATCTTGATGAGGCCGAGCTTTTCGCAGGTCGGGTAGTCGAACTGCGTGATGATCGCGCCGTCCTGCTCGCGCTTCATCAACGGGATGATGTCGATGAGCGGCTCGCTGGACATGATCACACCGGCCGCGTGCACGCCCCATTGACGCTTCAGGCCCTCCAGACCGATCGCGGTGTCTACGACGGTCTTGACGTCGGGCTCGGCCTCGTAGAGCGAGCGGAACTCGCCGCCCTCGTTGTAGCGCGGGTGCTCGGGGTCGAAGATCTGCTTGAGCGGGATGTCCTTGCCCATCACCGCGGCGGGCATCGCCTTGGTGATCCGGTCGCCGGTGGAGAACGGGTAACCGAGGATGCGCGAGGCGTCCTTGACGGCCTGCTTGGCCTTGATGGTGCCGTAGGTGACGATCATCGAGACCCGGTCGTTGCCGTACTTCTCGGTGACGTAGCGGATGACCTCGGCGCGACGTGAGTCGTCGAAGTCGATGTCGAAGTCGGGCATCGAGACCCGGTCGGGGTTGAGGAAGCGCTCGAAGATCAGCCCGTGCTGGAGCGGGTCCAGGTCGGTGATCCGCATGGCGTAGGCGGCCATCGAACCCGCGCCCGACCCACGCCCGGGACCGACCCGGATGCCGTTGTCCTTGGCCCAGTTGATGAAGTCGGCCACGACGAGGAAGTAGCCGGGGAAGCCCATCTGCGTGATGACGCCGACCTCGAACTCGGCCTGCTTGCGCACCTCGTCGGGGATGCCGTCGGGGTAACGGAAGTGCAGCCCCCGCTCGACCTCCTTGACGAACCAGGAGTCCTCGGTCTCGCCCTCGGGCACCGGGAACCGCGGCATGTAGGTGCCGTTGCCCTCGGTGAACTCGACGTCGCAGCGCTCCGCGATCAGCAGGGTGTTGTCGCAGGCCTCGCGCAGCCCGTAGGTGTCGGCCCACAGCGACCGCATCTCCTGGGGCGACTTGACGTAGTAGCCGTCGCCCTGGAAGGCGAACCGCTTGCCCCCCTTCTCGTACGGCGCCTCGAGCATCGAACTGCCGGAGGAGACGCAGAGCAGGTGCTCGTGCGCCTTCGCGTCCTCGGGTCGCACGTAGTGCGAGTCGTTGGTGGCGATCATCGGCAGCGAGAGGTCCTTGGCGAGCTTGAGCAGCCCGTCCCGGACACGCGTCTCGATGTCGAGACCGTGGTCCATCAGCTCGAGGAAGTAGTTCTCCGGGCCGAGGATGTCTCGGAAGTCCGCCGCCGCCTGACGCGCCTTGGCGTAGTCGCCGATCCGTAGCCAGGTCTGCACCTCCCCCGAGGGACAGCCGGTGGTCCCGATCAGACCGCGCGCATACTCCGCGAGCAGCTCGCGGTCGGCTCGCGGCTTGTAGAAGAACCCCTCCGTGCCCGAGCGCGTGGAGAGCCGGAAGAGGTTGTGCATGCCGGCGGTGTTCTCGGCGAGCAGCGTCATGTGCGTGTAGGCGCCGGAGCCGGAGACGTCGTCCTGGCCGCCGTCGTTCCACCGGACCCGCTTGCGCTCGAAACGGCTGGTGTTGGGCGTGAAGTAGGCCTCCATGCCGATGATCGGCTTGACCCCGTGCTTCTTCGCCTTGGAGTAGAAGTCGTAGGCACCGAACACGTTGCCGTGGTCGGTCATGGCGATCGCGCCCATGCCCAACTCGGCCGTGCGGGCGAACATGTCGTCGAGGCGCGCGGCGCCGTCGAGCATGGAGTACTCGGTGTGGACGTGCAGGTGCACGAAGGAGTCAGACGACCCACCCGACATCGACGACAGGCCTTTCCTCAGCAACGGACGGAGCGGACAGCACAGTCAGACCACCGCCACGAGGGTCGGTGTCCGGGGGAAGGACACCACCCTAAGCGACGACATCGATGAGGCTAGACAGACCCACCGACAGTTCCCGTCGACGCCCCGCAGAAGGCGTCAGCCCCGGTCCTGCTCCGCGAGGTCCAGCCCGACACCGATCACCTCGTGCATGATGCGCCGGAAGTGCTCGGCACCCAGTCCGGGAGCGCGCGAGGCCATCCGCTGCGCGATCTCCGACTCCCGGGCGAGGTCGCGGCCCGCATGCCCGGGAACCGGCTTGAAACGCTGCACCGCCCGGGTCAGGGCGATCCTGCGGGCCAGCAGAAGCGCCAGCTCGGTGTCGATCTCGTCGATCTGGCCGCGCAGGCACGTCACCGGGTCCTCCCCCGGCCACACCATCCGCAGGTCGGGGGCGCCCTCCTCGTTGCCGGTGCCGTCGGTGCTCTCGAGCTCGACCAGGCCGCGGTGCGCGTAGAAGGACCGCGCGGGCTCGTTCTCGACGAAGACCCAGAGCCCGAACCCGCCGGGGCGCAGCGACTTCGCCACGTCGACCAGGGCACTGCCGACGCCGCGCCCGGCGTACTCGGGCACGACGTACAGCTGGTCGAGCCAGGCGCCGGAGAGCTCCATCATCGCCACGACCGTGCCGGCGGCCTCGGCGACCCAGACGTCCCCGGCCAGGACCCGGCCCGCGATCCAGTCGCGGACCTCGTCCTCGGTGTGGACACCGGGCGGCATTGGCGCGTGCGCACGGGCCCGGAGCACGACCTCGGCGACCGCCGGGGCGTCGTCCGGCGCGGCGGGGCGCAGGAGCAGGTCGTCGGGGGTCTGCTCAGTGGAGGTCACGAACCACCTCGAGGGCGTGGTCGAGATCAGCGGGATAGTCCGACTCGAACTCGACGTACTCCCCGGAGTCGGGATGCTCGAAGCCGAGCCGTACGGCGTGCAGCCACTGCCGCTCCAACCCCAGCCGAGCCGCCAGCACGGGATCCCCGCCGTACAGCGGGTCGCCGACGCACGGGTGCTTCAGCGCGGCCATGTGCACCCGGATCTGGTGGGTGCGGCCGGTCTCGAGGTGGACCTCCAGCAGGCTGGCGAACCGGTGCGCCTCGAGGGTCTCGTAGTGGGTGATGCTGTGCCGGCCGTCGGCCATCACCGCGAACTTGTAGTCGTGCTTGGGGTGACGGCCGATGGGCGCGTCCACGGTGCCGCGGAGCGGGTCAGGATGGCCCTGGACCAGTGCGTGATACGTCTTGTCGACGGTGCGCCGGCGGAACGCGTTCTTCAGGACCGAGTAGGCGTACTCCGACTTCGCGATCACCATGACCCCCGACGTGCCGACGTCGAGGCGCTGGACGATCCCCTGCCGCTCCGACGCGCCACTGGTCGCGATCCGAAAGCCGGCCGCGGTCAGGTGCCCGACCACGGTCGGCCCGCGCCAGCCGGGGCTGGGGTGCACCGCGACCCCGACCGGTTTGTCGATCACGATGAAGGCGTCCTCGTCGTGCACGATCTTGATGCCCTCGACGATCTCGGGCACGACCGCCACCGGGTCGGTCGGGGCCGGCAGGGAGACCTCGAGGAGCGACCCGCCGTGGACGCGATCGGACTTGGCCGGGGACTGGCCGTCGACGCGCACGAGTCCCGAGCTCACGATCTCAGCGGCCCGCGACCGCGAGATCCCGAACATGCGCGCGAGCGCGGCGTCGACCCGCTCGCCGGCGAGT
The DNA here is from genome assembly GCA_044224695.1 of Marmoricola sp. Classification (GTDB taxonomy): domain Bacteria; phylum Actinomycetota; class Actinomycetes; order Propionibacteriales; family Nocardioidaceae; genus Marmoricola_A. The sequence goes on from JBGAJX010000005.1 coordinate 62,473, forward strand.
CCGTCGGGCACCGACACGGTGCGGTGCTCGACCCCCTCGAGGCTCACCGGTCGTCGCCGGACGGGTCGGAGGGCGAGGTCGTGGCGGACTCCGGGTCGACCTCAGGAGCCCGTGGCGCCTCCGCCTGGTCCGGCTGGTTCGCCGCCTCCGCCTCCGCCGCTGCTCGGGCAGCCGCGGCCTCCCGGTCGGACTCCTTGGTGCCGTCGAGGCTGACCCCCCGCAGTGCCTGGATGATGATCACCCCGGCGGCGATGTTGATGCAGATGTCGGCGACGTTGAAGACCGGCCAGTTCGGCAGCTGGAACATGTCGATGACGTGTCCGCGGCCGAAGCCGGGCTCACGCGCGAGCCGGTCCATCAGGTTGCCCAGGACCCCGCCGAGCAGGCACCCCAGCCCGAACGCCCAGAAGCGATCGCGAACACGTCGCGACAGGAACAGCAGCACGGATACCGCCACGACGGCGATACCGGTGAAGAGGTACGTGTACGACGTCCCGGTGCTGAACGCGGCGCCGGGGTTGCGCACCAACGTCAGCTGCAGCACCTCGCCGAGGACCGACACGGGGTCCCGGTCCTCGAGCCTGCTGACCGCCAGGGACTTGGTCACCTGGTCGATGATGAAGGCGACCGCCGCGACTCCGAAGAAGAGCCCGAGGGGTCGCCCGGGAGTGGGGTGGTCCGGGCCGCTGGGAGTCAGCGACGCTCCTCGCGCTGCTTGCATGACAGGCACAGTGTCGCACGGGGGAAGGCCATCAACCGCATCTTGCCGATCGGCTCCCCACAGCTCTCGCACACGCCGTACGTCCCGTCGTCCATCCGCTCCAGGGCGTGTTCGGTCTGCAGCAGCAGCGTCTTGGCGTTGTTGACCAGGGTCAGCTCGTGGTCCCGCTCGAAGGTGGTCGACCCGACATCGGCCTGGTCGTTGCCGGCGCCGTCACCGGCGTCGCGCATCAGATCGGCGAGCTCGTGCGTGACCAGGTCGAGCTCGGACTGGAGCCGGGAGCGGTCGGCGACCAGTTCGGCGCGGACCTCGTCCAGCTCCGCGCTGGTCCACGGGTCCTCGTTCTCCTTGACCGCGAGGGTCGGGGACTTCTTGGGGTGCGACACGGTGGTGTTCTTCCTGCCAGTGGTGGCGGCCGCGGTGGCGGCCTTGGTCGTGGAGCGACGGGGGACTGCCGCCTTGGCGAGCGGAGCCGTGGCCTTGGTCGCGGTCTTCTTGGCCGCCGCGGTCTTCGTGGTCGCGGTCTTCTTGGCCGCCGCCGTCTTCGACGTCGCCGTCTTCTTGGCCGCCGCGGTCTTGGCGGTGGCCGTGGTCGCGGCCTTCTTCGCCGGAGCAGCAGCCTTCGTCGCCGTCTTCTTCGCTGCCGCGGTCTTCGCTGCCGCGGTCTTCGTGGTCGCGGTCTTCTTGGCCGCCGCGGTCTTCGTGGACGCGGTGGCGGCCGCCTTCTTCGCCGGAGCAGCAGCCTTCGTCGCCGCCTTCTTCGCCGGAGCAGCAGCCTTCGTCGCCGCCTTCTTCGCCGGAGCGGTGGCCTTCGTCGCGGTCGACGTCGCCGCCTTCTTCGCCGGAGCAGCAGCCTTCGTCGCCGTCTTCTTCGCCGCGGACGTCTTCTTGGTGGCCGTCGCCGCGGCCTTCTTCGCGGGAGCCGTCGCCTTGGCCGCGGTGGCGGAGGCCGTGCGCTTCGCGGAGTCGGTGACCTTCTTGGCCGCCGCAGCCGTCTTGCTCGCGAGCTTGCCTGCCGTGGTGCGTGCCATCGTGGGGCTCCCTGGTCGCGTTCACTGGATCCGGCGCTGGGACCCTGTTCGCGTGGACGCGGGTCGAACAACATGGCCGAATTGTGCGGTCCCTCGCCGCACGGTGCCGCGAGGATATGCCGCACGGTCCCCCCAGACAACCGGCCACGCCCGCAGCGTCTGGCAGACTAGGAGGGCCGCACGGCGCCGACGGGACGAGTACCCGGGAGCACAGCCACGAGCGACCTGGGGATGGTGGGAGCCCAGGGGTGTTGTCCCCGGAGAAGATCACCCCTGAGCCGCCGGAAGAGCGTTCCACCCCGGTGGGACGGGTAGAACCGGCCGCGGCAGGCAATGGAGCGGGTGTCGGGCGACCGTCACCAAGGAGGGTGGTACCGCGGGGAGCGCCGCAGGCGGCGTACCTCGTCCCTTCGTCAGCGCAACGACGACGAAGGACCGACCGTGACCCGACCTGTGTCCCACGACCAGTCGCAGTACCACCCGGTGCCACCGCAGGTGGACCTCCCCGCCCTGGAGAAGGACGTGCTGGCCTTCTGGTCGGAGCACGAGACCTTCCCCAAGTCGCTGGCCCGCACCGAGGGCGCCCCGCGCTGGACCTTCTACGAGGGACCGCCGACGGCGAACGGCATGCCCGGGACGCACCATGTCGAGGCGCGTGTCTTCAAGGATGTCTTCCCCCGCTTCAAGACCATGCAGGGCTTCCACGTCGAGCGGAAGGCCGGCTGGGACTGCCACGGCCTGCCCGTCGAGCTCGCCGTGGAGAAGGAGCTCGGTTTCTCCGGCAAGGGCGACATCGAGGCGTACGGCGTGGCGGAGTTCAACGCCAAGTGCCGCGAGTCGGTGCTGCGCAACGTCGACCTGTTCCGCGCGATGACCGAGCGGATGGGCTACTGGGTCAACATGGACGACCCGTACACGACCATGTCGACCGACTTCGTGCAGTCGGTCTGGTGGGCGCTGAAGGAGATCCACTCCGCCGGGCTGCTGGTCGAGGACTACCGCGTCGCGCCGTACTGCCCGCGGTGCGGCACGGGGCTCTCGGACCACGAGCTCGCCCAGGGCTACGAGACCGTCACCGACCCGAGCGTCTACGTCCGCTTCCCGCTGACGTCCGGACCTTGGTCGGAGGGGGGCTCCGAGAGTGGGCTCGAGGGGCGCAGCGCCCAACTGCTGGTGTGGACGACCACCCCGTGGACGCTGGTCTCGAACACCGCGGTCGCGGTGAACCCCGCCGTCACGTATGTCGCGGTGGCCAACGACACCGAGACGCTGGTGCTGGCCGAGCCGCTGCTGGAGAAGGTGCTCGGTGAGGGCCTCCCCGGTTGGCGCGAGGTCGGCCGGATCAGCGGCGCGGAGATGGAGCGCTGGACCTACCAGCGCCCCTTCGAGCTGGTCCCCTTCCCCTCCGAGGCCCACTTCGTGGTGCTCGGCGACTACGTCACCACCGAGGACGGCACGGGTCTGGTGCACCAGTCCCCCGCCTTCGGTGAGGACGACATGAACGTCTGTCGGGCCTACGGCCTGCCGGTCGTCACCCCGGTGCGCCCCGACGGCCACTTCGAGGACGACATCGCCCTGGTCGGCGGACAGTTCTTCAAGCACGCCGACGCCGACCTGGTGCGCGACCTCGAGGAACGCGGGCTGCTCTTCCGTCACCAGGCCTACGAGCACACCTACCCGCACTGCTGGCGGTGCCACACCGCACTGCTCTACTACGCCCAGCCGTCCTGGTACGTCCGCACGACCCAGCGCAAGGACGCCCTGCTCCGCGAGAACGAGCGGACGAACTGGCACCCCGAGACCATCCAGTGGGGTCGCTACGGCGACTGGCTCAACAACAACATCGACTGGGCCCTGTCGCGTCGGCGCTACTGGGGCACCCCGCTGCCGATCTGGCGCTGCGCCGAGGACCACCAGGTCTGCGTCGGGTCGCTGGCGGAGCTCTCCGAACTGACCGGGACCGACCAGTCCGGCCTCGACCCGCACCGCCCGTACGTCGACGAGGTCACCTTCGACTGCCCGACCTGCGGCGCCACCGCCACCCGGGTGCCCGACGTGATCGACGCGTGGTTCGACTCCGGCTCGATGCCGTTCGCGCAGTGGGGCTACCCCCATGTCGAGGGGTCCAAGGAGCGCTTCGAGCAGGCCTTCCCGGCCGACTTCATCTGCGAGGCGATCGACCAGACCCGCGGCTGGTTCTACACGCTGATGGCGGTCAACACGCTGGTCTTCGACCGGTCGTCGTACAAGAACGTCGTGTGCCTGGGCCACATCCTGGCCGAGGACGGCCGCAAGATGTCCAAGCACCTGGGCAACATCCTCGAGCCGATCCCGCTGATGGACGAGCACGGCGCGGACGCGGTGCGCTGGTTCATGGCTGCCTCCGGCTCGCCGTGGATGGCCCGCCGGGTCGGGCACGCCACGATCCAGGAGACCGTGCGCAAGGTGCTGCTCACCTACTGGAACACCGTGGCCTTCCACGTGCTCTACGCCCGGAGCGCGAACTGGTCCCCGGGCTCCGGCGACGTCCCGCCGGTGGCCGAGCGGCCGGTGCTGGACCGGTGGCTGCACGCGGAGACCGCCCGCCTGGTCGGCGACGTGACCACCGCGCTGGAGAACTTCGACACCCAGCGCGTCGGCACCACCGTCAGTGCCTTCGTCGACGACCTGTCGAACTGGTACGTACGCCGCTCCCGCCGCCGTTTCTGGGACGGTGACCCGGCCGCACTGCAGACCCTGCACGACACCCTGGACACCCTGACCCGGCTGATGGCGCCGCTCACCCCGTTCATCACCGAGCGGGTGTGGCAGGACGTGATCCGCCCGGTCGACGCGGCCGCGGCGGAGTCGGTGCACCTGGCCGACTGGCCGGCGTACGACGGGACCAGCGTCGACCGCGACCTGGCCGAGCGCGTCGCCCTGGCCCGACGGATCGTCGAGCTCGGCCGCGCCGCGCGCGCGGAGGCGAAGGTGCGTACCCGGCAGCCGCTGCGGCGGGCCCTGGTGCCCAGCGCCGCCCACGCGCGGCTCGGCGAGGAACTGCTGGCGGAGGTGGCCGAGGAGCTCAACGTCGGCGCGGTGGAGTCGCTGGCCTCGGCCGGTGACCTCGTCGACCACTCCGCGAAGGGCAACTTCCGGGCGCTCGGCAAGCGGTTCGCCAAGCGCACTCCCCTGGTCGCGGCCGCCATCGCCGCAGCCGACGCCGAGGCGCTGGCCCGCTCCCTGGCCGACACCGGCACCGCGACGGTGGACGTCGAGGGCTCACCGGAGGAGGTGCTGTCCGACGAGGTGATCCTTTCCGAGCGCCCGCGCGAGGGCTGGTCGGTGGTCAACGAGCAGGGCGAGACAGTCGCCCTGGACCTGGAGCTCACGCCCGACCTGGTCCGTGCCGGCCTCGCGCGCGAGGTGGTGCGCACCGTGCAGGAGGCGCGCAAGAGCAGCGGCTTGGAGGTCTCGGACCGGATCGCCCTGGTGTGGCGCGTCGACGACACCCAGGGTGAGTTGGCCGCGGCCCTGCGCGAGCACCGCGACGTGATCGCCGGCGAGGTCCTGGCGACATCCGCCGACGAGGGCGACCCGGGTACGGACGCGTTGCGCGAAGAGGACCTCGGACTCAGCTTCAGCATCCGGCGGGTCTGACCGGCAACGATGAAAGGGGCCGCGACCTGATGGTCGCGGCCCCTTCTCGTGCTCTGGGTTACTCCTGGCCGCTGTCCCTGCCCGAGTCCTCACCGGAGTCCTGACCCTCGGCGGACTCCCCGTCGGGCTCTACCGGAGTGGGCTCGCCGAGCGCGTCGCCGATGCTGCCCTCCAGCGCCTCGAGCTGCTCGGCGAAGTAGCTCTTCAGCTGGCTGCGATAGCGCTGCTCGAAGACCCTCATCCCCTCGATCTCGGCGCCCAGCGTCTGCCGCTCGCGCTCGAGCTCGCCCAGCAACTGCTCGCGTCGCTCGGCGGTCTCCCCGTCGAGCGCCTCGGCGCGGGACCGGGCCTCACTCTCCAGGCGCTCCGCGGCGGCGCGGCTCTCGGCGTCCAGCTGGTCCGCATTGCTGCGGGCCTCCGCGATCATCGACTCGGCCTGCTCCTGGGCCTCGGCGACGAGCTCGTCGGCGTTCTTCGCGGCCAGCTCGAGCAGCCGGGTCGCCGCGGCTGAGGCCTCAGCGGTGGTCGTCACCGAGATGGTCTCGCGCACGACCGGTGCAGCTGGGGCCGCGGGTGGGGCCGGCGGCGCCGCAACCGGCTCGGGCTGGGGCTCCTCGGCGACGGCCGGCTCCTCGAGGGCCGGCTCCTCGACCGGCTCCGCGACGGGCTCGGGGAGCACGGCAGCCGGCGCGGCGGCCTCGGCGGGCGCACCGGCTCCGACGGCCTCGAGCCGGCTCACCAGGCTCTCGTTCTCCTTGTAGAGCCGCGCCAGCTCGGCCTCGACCTCGTCGAGGAACTGGTCGACCTCGGACATGTCGTAGCCCTCGCGCAACCGGACGGCGGTGAAGCGCTTGTTGGCCACGTCCTCGGGAGTCAGCGGCATGATCACACCCTTCGTGTGGTCGTACGTCGGCACGGCGCGACCGCGCCGCGCCAGGGCTCACCGTACCGCGTGCCCGACACACGCTCGGGCCGGACCGGAAGGTCAGGCGAAGATCGACGCGTTGACCGCAAGCAGCAGGTAGACCGAGATCAGCACGATGATGAAGCTCGTGTCGAGCACGATCGATCCGAGCCGCAGCGGAGGCACGAACCTGCGCACGAACTGGATCGGCGGGTCGGTCACGCTGTAGACGGTCTCGAGGATCACCAGCACCACGCCCTTCGGGGTCCACGACCGCGCGAAGACCTGGACCCAGTCCACGACGAACCGGGTGAACAGGAAGATGAGGAAGATCCGGAGCACCAGGTTGATGGTTGCGCCGATGAGTTCCATGGTGCCTCGAGTCTAGAAGTCACAGCCAACCCGGCGGGTTCGACGCCCGCCGGGTGGACCGACCGGCTCAGGACTGGTTGAAGAAACCGTTCTCGGCGATCCGCTGCTTGTCCTCGGCCGTCACCGAGACGTTGGCCGGGGACAGCAGGAACACCTTGGCGGTGACCCGCTCGATGGTCCCCCGCGTCGCGAACACCAGGCCGGCTGCGAAGTCGACCAGCCGCTTGGCGTCGGCGTCGTCCATCTCGGACAGGTTCATGATCACCGGGATGCCCTCGCGGAAGTTCTCACCGATCACTCGCGCTTCGTTGTAGGTGCGCGGGTGCAGCGTGGTGATCCGGGACAGCTCGGCCACCCGGGGTCCGGGGACCGGGGCGACCGGACGGCGGCGCTCGGCGAGCTGGGACACCGGGGCAGGACGCGCCGGGGCACGCTCCGGCTCGGGCTCCTCGTCGTAGAACTCCTCGTCGTAGCGGTCACTGTCCTCGAGCAGGCCCAGGTACACACCCATCTTGCGCATCGCGCCGCTCATGACATCTCGCTTTCCACTGCCGTCACTCCTGTCTCGCTGAGGCTACCCGTGCGGTGGCCTGTTTCCGAGGACCGCGCTGCCCACCCGCACGTGTGTCGCACCGTGGGCGATCGCCTGCTCGAGGTCGTTGCTCATGCCCGCCGAGATCCACGTCGCCCGGGGAGCGACAGCACGGACACCGGCCGCGACCTCGGCCAGCCGGGCGAACGCTGCACCGGGGTCCTCGCCCCGCGGCGCCACCGCCATCACTCCGCGCAACTCCAGGGCGGACTCGGCGAGGACGGCCCGGGCCAGGTCGGGGACCGCAGCCGGATCTGCCCCGGATCGCCCCTGCGCCCGCTCCGGCGGGTCGAGGCTGACCTGGAGCAGGGCGGGCAGGCGCCGCTCCCCCGCTTCCCGTTCACCTGCCCCCCGCTCTCCTGAACCCCGGGCCAGCCCCGGCAGCAGGCGCTCGCGATCCACGGACTGCACCACGTCGGCCCAGCGGGCGACCTGGTGGGCCTTGTTGGACTGGAGTCCGCCGACGTAGTGCCACACCAGGCCGAGATCGGCACACTCCGCCTGCTTGGCGACCGCCTCCTGGTGACGGTTCTCGGCCACGTCGGTGACCCCGAGGCCTGCGAGCAGCCGGACGTCGGAGGCGGGGAAGTACTTGGTGACCACCACGAGGGTGACCTCGTCGGGGCGACGTCCCGCCGAGACGCAGGCGTCGGCGATGCGGGAGCGCACGACACCGAGGCGCAGGTCCAGCTCCTCGCGGCGCTCCTTCGCGGCGGAGTCGGGCGAGCCCGTCATCCGCGCCTCCGGATCACGCCGGCGTGGCGACCGCCCGCGGCGCCCTCGCGCCGGTGGGAGAAGAGATCGGGATCCTCGAGGGTGCAACGATCGAGATCGACGACCTCGGTCACCCCGGCACGCGCCAACTGCGCCACGACGCCGGCACCGAGGTCCAGCGCGGGGGTGCCCCACGTGGTGGTGCTGGAGGTGCTCGGCTCGGTCGCGGCCACCTCGGCACGCATCTCCTCGGGCACTTCATAACAGCGACCGCAGGCGTGCGGGCCGACCCAGGCGCGCAGATCGACGGCGCCCTGTTCGCGCAGCACCGCGACAGCGGCGCCGACCACGTCGGCGACGACTCCGGCCCGTCCGGCATGGACCGCGGCGACCAGCCCGCGGTCCGGGTCGCCGATCAGGACGGGGACGCAGTCGGCCGCCCGAGCGACCAGGAGCACACCGGGCACACCGGTCACCAGGGCGTCGGCTGTCGGGGGCTCGACCGGCGCGTCGATCACCGCGACGTCGCGCCCGTGGACCTGCCGCATCACCTGGACCGTGGGCGGCCCGCCGAGATCGGCGAACGCCCCGGACAGGAGGTCGAGGTTGGCCCGGACGCCCTCCAGGGCACGGTCGTGCTCCGCGGTGCCGTGCTCGACGGCCTGGGGCACCGCCAGGGTGAACACGTCGAAGGGTCCCGCGTCCGCCGAGGGTGACAGGCGGTCGGTGAAGGCGACCTCCACCTGACCGACCACCTCCCTGTAGGCGAACACGGGACCCCGTCGAGGTCCGACTACTTCAGGAAGTCCGGGACGTCCAGGTCGTCGTCCAGGCTTCCGGCGGGACGCGAGGGACGCACGACCGGCGCCTGAGCCTGGGGACGCGCGGTCTCCGGGCGGGGCGACGAGGTCTGGAACGTCGGCCGGGCGGCGCTGGTCGCGCCGGCGTGGACGGGGGCCCGCAACGCGGACTGGGCCGCGGCGCGGGTCTCCGCCTGGGACTGCGTGGGGACCGGTTCACGTCGCCCCTGCCCCATGTGCGCCGCCTCCCGACGCTTAGGCATGCCGCCGTCGAACCCGGCCGCGATGACCGTGACCCGGACCTCGTCGCCGAGCGCGTCGTCAATCACCGCACCGAAGATGATGTTGGCCTCGGCGTGGGCGGCCTGGGAGACCAGGGCTGCGGCCTCGTTGATCTCGAAGAGGCCGAGGTCGGAGCCGCCCGCGATGGACAGCAGGACGCCGTGCGCGCCCTCGATCGAGGCCTCGAGCAGCGGCGAGGAGACCGCCATCTCCGCAGCCGCGATCGCGCGATCCTCTCCGCGGGCCGAGCCGATGCCCATGAGCGCCGAGCCGGCGTTGGACATGACCGACTTGACGTCGGCGAAGTCGAGGTTGATCAGACCCGGCGTGGTGATCAGGTCGGTGATGCCCGAGACGCCCTGGAGCAGCACCTGGTCGGCCTGCTTGAAGGCGTCGAGGACCGACACGTTCCGGTCGCTGATGGAGAGCAGTCGGTCGTTCGGGATGACGATGAGGGTGTCGACCTCCTCGCGGAGGTTCGCGATGCCCTCCTCGGCCTGGTTGGCGCGACGGCGCCCCTCGAAGGCGAAGGGGCGGGTGACCACACCGATGGTCAGGGCGCCCAGGGAGCGGGCGATGCGTGCCACGACGGGGGCGCCACCGGTGCCGGTGCCACCGCCCTCGCCCGCGGTCACGAAGACCATGTCGGCCCCCTTGAGGACCTCCTCGATCTCGTCGGCGTGGTCCTCGGCGGCCTTGCCGCCGACCTCGGGGTTCGCCCCGGCGCCCAGGCCCCGGGTCAGCTCGCGGCCGATGTCGAGCTTGACGTCGGCGTCGCTCATCAGCAGCGCCTGCGCGTCGGTGTTGATGGCGATGAACTCGACGCCCTTCAGCCCGACCTCGATCATCCGGTTGACGGCGTTGACACCACCGCCACCGATCCCGACGACCTTGATGACGGCCAGGTAGTTCTGCGGTGCTGCCACGGCAGGGTCCCTCTCACTCGTGTGTTGAAGCGTGTGTTGGTGCGGTGCTTGGTCTGCGGTACTACGTGGTCCTGCGGGTGGTGCTGGTTCTGCGGGGGTGGTGCTGCGGGGAAGAGGCCCTCGGCGAGTCGGAACCCTAACCTTCAGGTAGAGGGTTATAGTTATGTCAACCTCGCGCCTGAAGAAGAAACTAGGCCAGCAGAGGGTCGACACCCGTCAGACACGCAGGCGTGTCGACATATTGCTGCGAAAGTTGCCGCGCCCGACCCGGACGACCGGCCAGAACCGTCAGGCCAGCACGGTCAGGGCAGAACCGTGGGGCGACCCGGCGCGGTCACGTCGTACACGCGACCCTCCTGCGTCAGCAGGACGGCGAGCACCCGGGCCTTGGCCTCGGAGTCCTCCGCACTCCCCCAGTTGACGACGTCTCCCCCGCGCAACTGGAAGGAGATCCGGTCGATGGTGCGCACGTCGAAGAACTCCGCGCGGCTCAGCACGTCGGCCGGCAGCGCGTCCACGACCCCGGCGGCCTCGGCCAGCGCGTCGGCGGAGGTGGACGGCTTCACGCGGACCTCGGGCAGGCCGCTCGGCTTCTTGGGGAAGGTGGTGAACAGGACGCCGTCGGCGTCCAGAGCCCACCACGAACCCTCCCGGTCCACCGCGGCGATCGCGACACGCTCGGTGACCTCGATCCGCACCTGGTCGGGCCAGGCCCGGGTGACCTCTGCGGAGGCGACCGGAGCCAGCCCCTCGACCCGCGCCCGGATCGCGGCCAGGTCGACGGTCGCCAGCGGCTCACCCTCGGGCACCTGGGCCACCCGCACCACCGTGGACGAACGCAGCGTCGAGACGCCGGAGACCTCGGTGCCGGACACGGCGAGGACCGAGGAGAAGAAGACCAGCCAGATCCCGCCGACGACCAGGCTCAGCGCGGCGGCGACGATCAACACCCGACGCCAGAGGACCAGGCGCAGGGCCCGACGGCGACGGCGGAACCGCTGCGAGGTGGCGTCGGGGGGCGGAGCGGTCGACCGCGACCGGTGCTCGAGCTTCAGCGCCATGTCAGCGGTTCTCCTCACGTTCGGCCAGCAGGACGAGGACCTCGGGGCCGACCAGCGTCACGTCGCCCGCACCGAGGGTCAGCACCAGGTCCCCGGGTGAGGCCAGCTCGACCAGGGTCGGCGGCACGAGCGACCACGACGGCACGAACCGCACCTGCTCGGCGGGCAGCGGGACGTGCGAGGCGACGAGCGCCCCGTTCACCCCCGGCTCGGGATCCTCACGCGCGACGTAGACGTCCATGACCACGACCTGGTCGGCCGCTCCCAGGGCCCGGCCCATGTCCGGTCCGAAGATCCGGGTGCGCGAGACCAGGTGCGGCTGGAAGGCGACGACCACGCGACCGTCCTCGGCCAGCGACCGGGCCGCCTGCAGGTCACCGGCGATCTCGTTGGGGTGGTGGGCGTAACTGTCGTAGACCCGCACGCCGTCGGCCTCGCCCTTGAACTCCATCCGCCGGCGCGTCCCCGAGAAGGACTCCAACCCGCGGCGGAGGTCGTCGAAGGCGAAGCCCGCCTCGAGACCGCAGGCCAGCGCGCACAGCGCGTCCAGCACGTAGTGCCGCCCCGGAATGCGCAGCGACACCGTGCCGAGGCGGACGCCGCGGCGTACGACGTCGAAGCGGGAGGTCGAGCCGGCGAACACGAGGTTCTCGGCACGCAGGTCGGCCTGGGTCGACTCGCCGATCCGGACCACCCGGAGCCCGCGCGCGACCGCCTGGTCCCCCAGGTCGGCGGCGCCGGGGTCGTCCTGGCAGACCACCAGGAAGCCGGCCGGGTCGATCCGGCCCAGGAAGGTGGTGAAGGCCGCGCGGTAGGCCTCCTCGGTCCCGAAGTTGTCGAGGTGGTCGGCCTCGACGTTCGTCACGATCGCGCCGTACGGCGAGTAGACGAGGAACGCGCCGTCGCTCTCGTCGGCCTCGGCCACGAAGAGGTCGCCTGACCCGTGGTGGGCGTTGGAGCCGGACTCGTTGAGCTCGCCCCCGATCGCGAACGACGGGTCGGCCGCACAGTGCTGCAGCGCGACGGTCAGCAACGACGTCGTCGTGGTCTTGCCGTGCGTGCCGGCCACCGCGAGGACACGGCGGCCCTGCATCACCGACTCCAGCGCGGCGGAGCGCGGCAGCAGCCGCAGACCGCGGCGCCGGGCCTCGACGACCTCGGGGTTGTCCTCGCGCACCGCGGTGGAGGCGACGACGGTGTCGGCCTCACCGAGCTGGTCGGCGGCATGGCCGACGTGCACCCTCGCCCCGAGGACCCGCAGCGCCTCCAGCGTGGTGGACTCCTTGGCGTCGCTCCCGCTCACCGTGATGCCGCGCGCCAGCATGATCCGGGCGATGCCGGAGAGGCCGGCACCGCCGATGCCGATGAAGTGCACGGCGCCGAGCTCCTCGGCGGGGAGCAGCACGTCGGGGACGGGGATGATCATCGTGTGGCCCTCGCGGTGTCGAGGATCAACCGGGCGAGCCGCTCGTCGGCGTCGCGACGGATCAGTCCGGCGGCGGCCTGCGACATGGCGGTCAACCGCTCGGTGTCGGTCACCAGGCTCGGCACGGTCGCGCGCACCCACTCCGGCGTGAGCGCCGCGTCGTCCACGAGCAGCCCTCCCCCGGCCGCGACGACGCCGCGCGCGTTGAGCGCCTGCTCGCCGTTGCCGATCGGCAGCGGTACGAAGACCGCCGGCAGGCCGACGGCGGCGGTCTCGGTGACGGTGTTGGCCCCCGAGCGGCAGACCACGAGGTCGGCCGCGGCGTAGGCCAGGTCCATCCGGTCGACGTAGGGCAGCACGACGTACGGCGCCGCGCGGGCCCGTGCCGGGACCTCGAGTTGGTTCTGCGGTCCGATCACGTGCAGCACCTGCACACCGGCGTCGGCGAACGCGTCCGCGGCGGCCGAGACCGACTCGTTGATCCGGCGGGCGCCCTGGCTGCCGCCGGTGACCAGCAGCGTCGGGCGGTCCGGGTCGAGCCCGAAGGCGGCGCGCGCCTCGGCCCGCGCCGCGGCCCGGTCGAGGGTGGAGATCATCCGGCGGATCGGCAGCCCGACGTACTGCCCGTGGCGCAGCTCGGTGTCGGGGAAGCTGGTGGCCACCGCGGAGGTGAAGCGCGCCCCGAGCTTGTTGGCGATCCCCGGGAGCGCGTTGCCCTCGTGGACCACCAGCGGCAGGTGCCGCCGCCGCGCGGCGAGGTAGGCCGGCACCGACACGTAGCCCCCGAAACCGACGACCACGTCGGGACGGATCCGGTCGACGACCTCCAGGGCCGCGGTCACCGCGGCGCGCAGGTTCTTGGGCAGGCGCAGCAGGTCCGCGTTCGGGCGGCGCGGCAGCGGCACCGGCGGCACGAGCTCCAACGGATAACCGGCCTCGGGGACGACCCGGACCTCGAGCCCGCGCGGAGTGCCGAGCGCGGTGACCTCGGTGGCCGGCTCCAGCCGGCGCAGGGCGTCGGCGGTGGCGAGCAGCGGCGAGGTGTGTCCCGCCGTCCCACCACCGGCCATGAGCACCTTCATCGGCCGCGTCCCCGGGCCGGTCGCGCCGCACGGGCGGCCCGGGCGCTGACGCCCGCGGGAAGCCGGCGCCGACGCGCCTGCAGGGCGGCTTGCGCCCCCGGCTCCGAGCGGGCCAGGGAGATGAGCAGACCGACCGCCACCAGGGACGGGACCAGCGCCGAGCCACCGTAGGAGACCAGCGGCAGCGGCAGCCCGATCACCGGGAGCAGCGTCAGCACCATGCCGACGTTGATCATCATCTGGGCGGCGATCCAGACCGTGATGCCGGCGGCCATGTAGCGGGCGAAGGGCTGGCTGGCCCGCTGGGCCACGCGGAACCCGGCATAGATCAGCACGAGGAACAGCGCGAGCACGAGCAGCGTGCCGACCATGCCGAGCTCCTCGCCGAGCACCGCGAAGATGAAGTCGGTGTGCGCGGCGGGCAGGTCGCCCCACTTCTGCTGGCTGGCGCCGATGCCCTTGCCGAAGAGGCCGCCGCTCGACATCGCGAAGATGCCGTGGGCCGCCTGCCACCCGGAGTCGCCGAAGGAGGCGAAGGGATCGGTGAAGCTGGTCAACCGCTCCATCCGCTCCTGGGACGTGCCTGCCAGGGTCAGCGCCCCGACCCCGGCGACGAGCAGCGACCCGGTGAAGATCTTCAGTGGGGCGCCCACGACCCACAGCAGTCCCAGCACGATCGCCATCAGCACCAGCGCCGTCCCGAGGTCGTGCCCGAGCACGACCAGACCGACCACGAGGGCGATGACGGGCACGACCGGGATGAGCGTGTGCTTCCAGTCGCCGAGCAACTTCTCCTTGCGGGCGTAGACGTCCGCGGCCCAGAGGATGGTCGCGAGTTTGGCGAGCTCCGAGGGCTGGATCTGGATCGGGCCCAGCGCCAGCCAGTTCCGGTTGCCGTTGACGGTGACGCCGAGGCTGGTCTGCGTCAGCGCCAGCAGCACCACCGAGACCACCAGCGCCGGCCACGCCAGGGCGCGCAGCAGCCGGTGCGGCATCCGCACGGCCGCGAAGACGAACGGGACGGCCAGGAAGACCCAGGTCAGCTGGCGCAGGAAGACGGTGTAGCTGCTCCCGAACTGCTGGTAGGACCAGACGCTGGACGAGCTCAGCACCATCACCAGCCCGATGGTCAGGAGCAGGCCGGCGGAGCCGATCAGCAGGTAGTACGACGCGAGCGGTCGATCCAGGGTGTGCTGCGCCGCCGCGCGCCACGTGGCCAGGTGGCCGCGCAGCCCCGGAGAAGGCTCACCCGCGCCGCTGGTCGGTGACTCGGGGGGTCGCTCGGCGGTCGTGGTCAACCCTCGCGCCTTCCTGCTCGCTCGGTCGCGGGCACGACGGCCCGACAGTCCTCAAGACCCCAGTCTCGTGCCCGGCTCCGTCGAACCCGGGCACATCCGACGCGTGTCGGCGCCCACCGGCGCCCGACCCGGGTGGCGAGGCCCTCAACGCCCGTCGCGCAGCACCTCGCGCAGGCCGTCACGCACCGCGGCGGGGCTGACCCCGTGAGCCCGTGCCAGGGCCGCGGCGACCAGCGCGTCGAGCACCACCCGCGCGGCGTCCTCGCTCTCGGCGCTGTCCGTGGGGACCGCCAGGTCGGCGAGCGTGCCGAGTTCGGCTGCGCTGTGGTGGCGCTGCTCGACGAAGGCACGGTCGGCGAGGACGTCCTCCACCAGGCCGACCATCCCCACGGCGGGGACTCCGAGAGTGACTCCGATGGCGCGCGCCCCCTCCACCACGTCGGCCTCGCGGACCAGGTCCTCGCCCCAGCGGTCGGCGACGTTGTAGACGCAGGCCCGCTCGACGTTCTCGTAGATGCGGCCGAGCGCCGCGGCGTACGCCTCCTCGGTCCAGCCGTCCGGAGTGGGCCCCACCTCGACGACGGCCCCGGACTCGCAGGCCAGGTGCCGGGTGTCGCGCAGTGCCTGCGCGGTGAGCCCCACCACCAGCACGTCGTACGGCGCGGGGTCCATCACCGCCTCGACCAGCGGTACGGCGTCGGCCCCGGTCCGCAGCGGGCTGGCACCCCCGCGACGCAGCATGCTCTCCAGCACCCGGGTCACGGTGTCGGTGCTGCGTCCCCCGGTGACGCCGATCCACGGTTGCCGTCGGTCGGGGTCGCGGAGTCGCCAGGCCAGGTCGGCCTCGCCCCACACCGGGACGTCCCGCTCGCGGGCGGCACGGATCGCCGGGGCGTCGGTGTCGACCGACGGAGAGACGACGACCACGTCGATCTCGTCGGGAAGGGTGGCGTCGACCCCGGTCCCGCGGAGCACGGTGGCCCCCAGGATCTCCAGCAGCGTGGCCTGCTCGGTCCACGCCTCGTCGGCGGCGGCGTCGAGCACCGTCACCCGGGCGCCCAGGTGCGTCAGGTTGTCGGCCGCGGCGAACCCGGGCCGGTCCAGCCCGACGACGGCCGCACGGAGGCGGTCCCAGGCGGCCCGGGGCCCCGAGCCACCAGAGCCACCAGGGCTTCCGGAACCGCCCGGAAGGCCCAGGTCCTCGACCTCGGCCGGGGTCAGCGGGGTCATACGCCGCGGACCCATTCGGCGTAGAAGATGCCCAGCCCGGCCGCGACACCGGCGGCCGCCAGGATCCAGAACCGCACCACCACGGTGATCTCCTGCCAGCCCTTGAGCTCGAAGTGGTGGTGCAGGGGCGCCATCCGGAAGATGCGCTTGCCGCCGGAGATCTTGAAGTAGCCGACCTGGAGGATCACCGACAGCGCCTGGGCGACGAAGAGCCCGCCCAGGATCACCAGCAGCAGCTCCGTGCGGGTCAGGATCGCCATGCCCGCCAGCCCGCCGCCCAGCGCCAGGGAGCCGGTGTCGCCCATGAAGATCCGGGCCGGGGCACAGTTCCACCACAGGAACCCGAAGCAGGCGCCGGTGATCGCGGAGGCCAGCACGGCGAGGTCCAGCGGGTCCCGCACCTCGTAGCAGGTCGGACCCGGCGTGAGCGCGCAGGACTGGTTGTTCTGCCAGATGTTGACCAGCGTGTAGGCGCCGAAGACCATCATGGCCGAGCCGGTGGCGAGACCGTCGAGACCGTCGGTGAGGTTCACCGCGTTGCTGGTCGCGGCCACCATCAGCAGGATCAGGAGCACGACCGCGATCGCCGGGAGCTCCCACTGCTCGAAGTCGCGGGTGAAGGAGAGGTAACGCGAGGCCGGGGTCTGACCCCGGTCGTCGGGGAACTGGAGCGCCAGCACGCCGAAGACCACCGCGACCAGGATCTGGCCGGTCATCTTCGCCTTGCTGCGCAGGCCCAGGCTGCGTTGCTTGACGATCTTGATGTAGTCGTCGAGGAAGCCCACCGCGCCCAGGCCCACGAACAGGAAGAGCAGCAGCCAGCCCGACGTCGAGGGCGTCCCGCCGGTGAGGAGCTTGGCCGCGAGGTAGCCGATGACCACCGCCAGGATGATCACGGTGCCGCCCATGGTCGGCGTCCCGCGCTTGGTGTGGTGGGTGGTGGGCCCGTCCTCGCGGATCTCCTGGCCGTAGCCGTACTTGCTGAAGATCCGGATGGCCCAGACGGTGCCGACCCAGGTCAGCAGCAGCGAGAGCGCGCCCGCCAGCAGGATGGCTCTCATCGCGGGGCCTCCTGGGCGAGCAGTGCGTCGGCCACCTGGTCCAGCCGCGCGCCGCGCGAGGCCTTGACCAGGACCACGTCGCCGGGCTGCAGATGCTCGGTCAGCCAGGCCACCGCCTGGTCGTTGTCCTCCACGAAGACCGACTCCTCTCCCCACGAACCCTCGAGGTAGGCGCCGAGGTGCAGCGCCCGGGCGGCCTCGCCGACGACCACCAGCTGGTGGATGTCCAGGCGTACCGCCAGTCTGCCGATCGCGTCGTGCTCCTGCTGGCTCGACGCGCCCAGCTCGCGCATCTCCCCCAGGACGGCGACGGTGCGGCACGACGGCCCGCGTCCTCGCCCGATCGCGGCCAGCGCCTTGAGGGCCGCGCGCATCGAGTCGGGGTTGGCGTTGTAGGCGTCGTTGATGACGGTGACCCCGTCGGGACGCTCGTGGACCTCCATGCGCCACTGCGACAGCGAGTCGACCCGGGCCAGCGAGGCGGCCGACTGCGCCAGCGGTACGCCGACGGCCAGCGCTGCCGCCGCGGCCGCGGCCGCGTTGAGCGCCTGGTGCTCACCGACCAGGTTCAGGGTCACCTCGACGGGGTCGCCGTCGTCGTGACGCAGGGTGAAGGACGGGTGGCCCGAGGAGTCCAGCCGCAGGTCGTCGAGCAGGAGGTCGGCCCGGCCCTCCCCGAAGGTGAGCACGCGGCCGCGCGTCCGTGTGGCCATCGCCGCGACGTACGGGTCGTCGGCGTTGAGGACGGCGGTGCCGTCGGGTCCCAGCGCCTCGACGAGCTCGCCCTTGGCGGCGGCGATGCCCTCCTGGCTGCCGAACTCGCCGAGGTGGGCCTTCCCGACGTTGAGCACGAGGCTCACCGTCGGCGGGGCGATCCGGCACAGCTCGGCGATGTGGCCGGCGCCGCGAGCGCCCATCTCCAGCAGGAGGAAGCGCGTGGACGGCGTCGCCCGGAGCACCGTGAGCGGCAGCCCCAGCTCGTTGTTGAACGACCCTCGGGTCGCCACGGTCTCCCCCGCGTCCGCCAGGACCGCCGCGAGCATGTCCTTGGTCGAGGTCTTGCCCTGGGAGCCGGTCACCGCCAGCACGGTCACCGCGTTCTCCGCGCGCAGGACCCGGAGAACATGGGCCGCCAGAGCCTGGAGGGCCGCCTGGGGATCGGGCACCACGACGCTGGGCACTACGACACCGGGCGCTCTGGCCGGCCGCGAGCCGAGCACCGCGACCGCCCCGGCCTCGCAGGCGGCGCCGGCGTGGTCGTGCCCGTCGTGCTGCTCCCCCACGAAGGCGACGAAGAGCCCTCCGGGCACCACCGTCCGGCTGTCGATGGAGACCTCGCCGGTGACGGTGACACCGTCGGGATCGTCGTGCACCTGGCCGCCGACCACTGCGGCGATCTCGGCCAACGTCATCGGGATCATCGGACCCCTCCTTCCTCATCGGCCTCGGGAGCCACCTCGGGCTGTCCGCCCGAGCCCTGCCCCGTGCGCCGCGTCAACGCCTCGCGCAACACCACCCGGTCGTCGAAGGGGTGGACCACACCGGCCACCTCCTGGCCACGCTCGTGTCCCTTGCCGGCCACGACGACGCAGTCTCCGGGTCGGGCCGCCCGCACCGCCCACCGGATGGCCTCGGCCCGGTCCCCGATCTCGTGCACCTCGGCGTCCTGGCCCCGTGTCCCGGCCAGCACGGCCGCGCGGATCGATGCCGGGTCCTCGCTGCGCGGGTTGTCGTCGGTGACGACGACGACATCGGCCAGCCGGGCCGCGGACTCCCCCATCAGGGGCCGCTTGCCGGCGTCCCGGTCGCCGCCGGCCCCGAGGACCACGATGACCCGGCCGGCGGTCCGGGCGCGCAGGGAGACCAGCACGGCCTCGACCGCGTCGGGCTTGTGCGCGTAGTCCACGACCGCGAGGAAGTCCTGCCCGGCGTCCACGGGTTCGAGCCGGCCCGGCACTCCGCCGGTCCGCGGCAGCGCCCCGACGAGGGTCTCGACCTCCACACCGGCCTCGACCAGGGACGCCAGGGCCGCGACGGCGTTGGCGACGTTGAACTCCCCAGGGATCGGCACCGCGGTCGGCCAGGCGCCCTCGGGCCCGTGCAGCACGAAGGACGACCCGGTGCCGTCGGGGACGATGTCGGAGGCCCACCAGTCCGCCGTGGGGTCGCTCACGGAGTAGGTGCGTAGCGGGATCCGGGCCTGGTCGCGCAGGCGGCGACCCCACGCGTCGTCGATGCAGATCAGCCCGCGCCGGGCGCGCTCGGGGGTGAACAACTGCGCCTTGGCAGCGAAGTAGTCCTCCTGGTCGGTGTGGAAGTCGAGGTGGTCACGACCCAGGTTGGTGAAGACCGCGACGTCGAAGACGACACCGTCGACCCGGCCCATCACCAGGGCGTGGCTGGAGACCTCCATCGCGCAGGTGGACACGTGCTGCTCGCGCATCACCGCGAAGAGGGCGTGCAGGTCCGGGGCCTCCGGAGTGGTCAGGGAGGTGGCCAGGTCGGCTCCGGCGATCCGGGTGCCGACGGTCCCCACCACCGCGGCGCGGACGCCGGCCGCCTCCAGGGCCCCCTCGGCCAGACGCGTGGTGGTGGTCTTGCCTTGCGTGCCGGTGACCGCGAGCAGGCGCAGGGCGGCGGCGGGCTCGTCGTACAGCCAGGCCGACAGGCCGCCGACCAGCGCCCGCGGTGAGGCGACCACGAGCAGCGGCACACCGGCCGACGCGCACGCCGGTCCCGCGATCGCAGCCCCGTCCGGGTCGGTCAGCACCGCGGCCGCCCCGGCGGCCAGGGCCTGCTCGACGTACGTCGCCCCGTGCCGGCGGGTCCCCGGAGGAGCGACGAAGAGGTCCCCCGGCTCCACCGTGCGGGTGCTCAGCGCCACGCCGCTGACGTATCCGGCCCACTGCTCGCTCGACTGCTCAGACGCCTCGGGTCCCGCGATCACGGCGTCGCCCAGCCACGCCGCGAGGGCGGCGATCGGGACGTGCGGGGAGCGCTCGGGGCGCGTTCGGACCACGGCCGGAATCTACTAGAGCCCGGCGCCCGGACCCCGCCCCCGAAGGCCTTCGGGAGGGGTGGTGATCACCACGTCGTCAACGCCAGGCCACGGGCGTGCGCTCGGGACGCGCGCCGGTCGGCGGCACGCCGTAGTGCTGGAGCAGGTAGCCCATGATCTTGCGGAACGCCGGTCCGCCGTTGGAGCCGCCGCCGAGGCCGTTCGTCGGCTTGTGCACCACCACGTAGACGGTGAACCGCGGGTCGTCGGCCGGGGCGAAGCCGGCGAAGCTGACCGTGAACTCGTCGGCGTAGCAGCCGCAGTCGGGGGAGATCCGCTGGGCGGTGCCGGTCTTACCGGCCACCCGGTACCCCGGGATCGCCGCCGCCGGCGCAGTGCCCTCGCGCTGGTCGGTGACCATCTCCATCATCTGGCGGGTCTGGGCGGCCGCCTCCTCGCTCACCACGCGACGGGTCACCGCCACGTCGGAGCCCAGGACCTGACCGAAGCCGGTGGTCGCGGTGCCCTTCACCACACTCGGCTGGATGTAGACGCCGCCGTTGGCGATCGCGTTCACCGCAGCGGTCATCTGCACGGCGTTGACCGAGAGGCCCTGCCCGAAGGCGATGTTGTCCTTCTCGATCTCGATCCACTGCTGCCACGGGGCCAGCTGGCCGGCCGTCTCGCCGTAGCCCTCGATGCCGGTGCGGGACCCGAGGCCGAAGGCGCGCAGATAGCCGTACAGCCGCGAGGCGGACAGATCGCGCGCGGCCTTGACGGTGCCCACGTTGGAGGACTTCGCGATGATCCCGGTCATCGTCAGCGGCAGGGTGTCGTGCTCGAAGTAGTCCCGCACGACCCGGTCGGAGCTGCGGATCGTCTCCGGCACCCGGAACCGCGACAGCGGCGTCACCTTCTCCGCGTCGAGGAGGGCCGCCGCGGTGATCACCTTCTGCACCGAGCCCGGCTCGTAGGCGTCGCGAAGCGCCCGCGAGCCCAGCCGCTCCTTGGAGTCCTGCTTGGACTGGTTCGGGTCGTACGTCGGGTAGTCGGCGACGGCGAGCAACTCGCCGTTGCGGGTGTCCATGACCACCACCGACCCCGACTCCCCGCCGGCGTCCTCCACGGTCTGGCGCAGCACCCGCTGCGCGTAGAACTGCACGTCGGCGTCGATGGTCAGCGTCAGGTCCTGACCGTTGCGCGGGGGCGTCACCGAGTTGTCGCCGAGCGGGATCCGGTTGCCGCCGCCGACGTCGTAGGTGGCGGAGCCGTCCTTGCCCTTGAGGAGTTTGTCGAAGAGGAGCTCGGCACCCTCGGCCGCCTCGCCGGACTCGTTGAGGAACCCCAGCAGGTTGGCGGCGACGTCGTTGTAGGGGTAGCGGCGCAGCGGGTCGCGCCGGGTGTCGACGCCCTCGAAGCCCGCGGCCTCCAGCGCCGCGACGGCGGCATTGGCCTCGGTGGAGGGCACCCGCCGGGCCAGGTAGCGGAACCGCACCACGCGGTCCTCCTCCTGGTAGCGCAGGTTCTCCACCAGGTCGAGGTAGTTCAGGTCGAGCCGGCGCGCGAGGATCGTGGCGATCTCGGCGGCGTTCGCCCGGGTCTTCGTCGGGTCGGCGACGAGCATCAGGCCGTCCAGCGACTCGGCCAGCGGCACCCCGTCGCGGTCGGTGATGCGCCCGCGGGTGGCGGGCAGGATCTCCCGCTCCACGCCGACGGCGCGCGCCTTCGCGGCGTAGGTGTCGGCATCGATCCCCTGGAACTGGAAGAGCCGCACCGCGAAGACCGACAGCACCATCGCGACGATCAAGAACCCGACCCGGATCCGGGTCTGTGACGCCCCGCGGATCGCGTCGAGGGACCGCCGGGGGCGGCGGACTCCTCGGGGGCGCTGGTTCCTCTGGGCCATGGGCTCGCTCCTGCGGTGCGTGACGGTCTTTCTTTGTACCGGTGCTCGACGCCTGCGGCCCGACGGCTCGCCGCGACCGGGCGGGACTAGCGGCGCGACCCGACCCGGGCCTGTCGCTGGGCCTGCTCCTGGGCCCGCTCCTGGGCCCGCTCGCGGCGGGCCTGCTCACGGGCCTCCCGGCGCTCGGCCTCCAGCGCGGCGGCATCCCGGGCCAGCGCCGCCTCGTACACCTTCTGCTCGGCCGCGGTCATCTCCTGCGGGGTCTCGACCTTCGTCCGGACCTCGTAGGCGGCCGGGCGCTTGGTCGGCAGCGCGTGCAGTCGGATCCGGCTGTCCGCGGTCGCCGGCGCGGCGTCGCCGAGTACCGACCCGTCGCCGAGGTTGATGAAGGCCGGGTTGACCATCGGCACCATGCCGAGGTCGGAGGCGCGCGTGGCCACCCGCTGCGGGTCGCGGAGGTTGTCCACCTCCATCTGCAGCTGCTGACGCTCGGCCTGGAGGGCCGCGGCGCGGGTCTCCAGCGCCGTGGCCCGGAACGACACCTGCTGCATCGAGGTGTTGAAGAGCAGCAGCCCGACCACGCCACCGAGGAGCACGACCGCGACCAGCACCAGGAAGGGCGCCCGCGGAGCCTGCACCGAGCGCCGCGGCACCACGGTCAGCCGGGCACGCTCCACCGCGGTCTCGGCGATGCGCGGAACGCGGACCCGTGCCTGTCCCATCCAGTTGCTCATCGCTGGTCGACCCCTTCGTCGTGGTTGCTGCTGCTCGTGCTGGTGCTGGTGCTCATGCGACGGCTCCGGCGCGGACCCGTTCGGCGGCCCGGAGCCGCACCGACGCGGCGCGCGGGTTGGCGGCGATCTCGTCGGGGCTCGCCTGCTCGGCGCCCCGGGTGAGCAGGCGGAGCAGCGGCTGGTGCTCGGCGGGCACGACCGGCAGGTCCGGCGGTACGTCGAGCCGGGAGTTGCGGACCAGCGTCTGCTTCACCAGGCGGTCCTCGAGCGAGTGGTAGGACATCGCCACCACGCGCCCGCCCACCCGGAGGGCGTTGATGGCGGCCGGCAACGCGCGCCGCAGGACCGCCAGCTCGTCGTTGACCTCGATGCGCAGCGCCTGGAAGGTGCGCTTGGCCGGGTGTCCCCCGGTACGCCGCGTCGCGGCCGGGATCGCGTCGCGGACCAGCTCGGCCAGGCGGGCCGAGCCGGTGAAGGGCTCGGACTCGCGGGCGGCCACGATGCGCTCGGCGATCCGGCGCGCGAAGCGCTCCTCGCCGTACTCCCGCAGCACCCGGGCGAGCTCGGCGACCGAGTAGGTATTGAGGATCTCCGCGGCGGTGGGTCCCGCGGTGTCGTTCATCCGCATGTCGAGCGGGGCGTCCTCGGCGTAGGCGAAGCCGCGCTCGCGCATGTCGAGCTGCATGCTCGAGACGCCCAGGTCGAAGAGGACCGCGTCGACGTGGTCCAGCCCCAGCTCGGCGAGCACCTCGCCGATCTCGTCGTAGACCGCGTGCACCAGCGTGACCCGCTCGCCGTACGCCGCGAGCCGGTCCCGGCTCCGCTCGAGCGCGTGGACGTCGCGGTCGATCCCCACCACGCGGGCCTGCGGGCAGTGCTCCAGGACCGCCTCGGTGTGGCCACCCAGCCCCAGCGTCGCGTCGACCAGGACCGAGCCGGGCGCCTCCAGCGCAGGCGCGACCAGGGCCACGCAACGCTCGAGGAGGACCGGGACGTGGAGCGGGGCGCTCATCAGGCCCCGGCCCGCGCCGCGAGGGCCAGCAGGGCGGTGAGCGCCAACGCCAGGCCCACGGAGGCGAGCGCGCTGACACCGATGACGGCGAGTCCGTCGCGGACCTCGTGGCGGACGCGCCGGTCGCAGCGACGGTTCCGCAGGGAGGTGACCTGGGCGGGCGACGCGCCCTTCACAGGTCCGCGTACGGGTCCGCGCACGGTCCCGGGGACCGTTCCGCGCGGGGCCTCCGGGCGCGGACCGCCGCGCTGCGCCGACCGGGCGACCGGCACCCCGGCACGGTCACGGCGACGCCGCTCCGTGTGGGTGGTGCTGACCGCGACGCTCATGACCTCGACCCCTCGACCCTGCTCTGCTGCGCTGATGTGCCCGGTGTGACTGCGCCGGCGCGACACCGGCGGCTGGTGCGGATCGTCGGACCAGGTTCCCGCCCGTTCCTGTGGGAGACACCGCTCTGGCACCGGGGAAGGTGTGCCAGATCGGCGAAGGAACGGGCGTGAGCCTCGTCCGACGGTTCCGCCTCTTCAGTTGTGCTGTGCGTCCTGCGGTCCGGGTCAGAACCCGGGGAAGACCTCTTCGGAGAGCTCGGCGTAGTCGTCGGCCTGCTGCGCCGCGTACTCCTCCCACGCCGCCTCGTCCCAGATCTCCAGACGGTTCAGCGCCCCGATCACCACCACGTCCTTGCCCAACCCCGCGTACTCGCGGAGCGGGGCCGGGATGGTGATGCGGCCCTGCCTGTCCGGCACCTCCTCCGACGAGCCGGAGAAGAGCATCCGGATGAAACCCCGGGCGCGGGGATTGGACAGAGGGGCCGCCTTCAGCCGCTCGGTCATCTCCTGCAGTTCGGCCCTGGGCCAGACGTAGAGGCAGTGCTCCTGACCTCGCGTCACGACCAGACCAGCGGCCAGCTGCTCCCGGTGCTTCGCCGGAAGGATCAGGCGCCCCTTCTCGTCGATCTTCGGGTTGAAGGTGCCGAAGAACATCGACACCTCCCGCAGATCGCCGGGTGGGGGCTCCCTTCCTCCACTTCCCCCCACTTTAGCCCACATCGCTCCCCCGTCAATCACATTCGCGGGTTCGGTGTCCCATTTCTCCCGGTGTTAGGAGCGGTGAGGTTGACTGGCGCCAGAGCTCGGGGGCTCCCCCATCCGGCCCCCCACGGCGCATGCTTGGTGACGTGCGGGCGCGGCCCGCGAAGGAGGAGTGCCCCGGTGACCGCCAGCCCATCGACCCGCCCGTCCGCCGACCTCGACCAACTGGTCGGGGTCACCGCGCGGGTGCGCGGCAACGTCGAGCGCGTCATCGAGGGCAAGGGCGAGGTCATCCGCACCGCCCTGGTGGTGCTCCTGGCCGAGGGCCACCTGCTGATCGAGGACGTCCCCGGCGTCGGCAAGACGATGCTCAGCAAGGCCCTGGCGCGCTCCATCGACTCCACCGTGCGGAGGATCCAGTTCACCCCGGACCTCCTCCCCAGCGACGTGACCGGGGTGTCGGTCTTCAACCAGGTGACCGCGGAGTTCGAGTTCCGTCCCGGCGGCGTGTTCGCCAACCTGGTCGTCGGCGACGAGATCAACCGGGCCTCGCCCAAGACCCAGTCCGCGCTGCTGGAATGCATGGAGGAGCGCCAGGTCACCGTGGACGGCACCACCTATCACCTGGAGACGCCGTTCATGGTGATCGCGACCCAGAACCCCATCGAGATGGAGGGCACCTACGCGCTGCCCGAGGCCCAGCGCGACCGCTTCATGGCACGCGTCTCGATGGGCTACCCGCTCGAGGCCTCCGAGATCGCCATGATCGGCTCGCACGCGGGTCTCTCGCCGCTGGAGGACCTCGAGCCCGTCACCGACGCCCCGACCATCGCCAAGCTCGTCCAGGTCGTGTCCGGCGTCCACGTGGCCGAGTCCGTCGCCCGTTACGCCGTCGCGATCACCACCGCCACCCGGCGCTCCCCCGACCTCGCGCTCGGCGCCTCCCCGCGCGCCACCCTCCACCTGGTGCGGGCCGCGAAGGCACACGCCGCCCTCGACGGACGCGACTACGTGATCCCCGACGATCTCCAGCACCTCGCGGTCCCCGTGCTGGCGCACCGGCTCCTGCCCGCGGTCAACCTGCGCGACACCCGGTCGGTGCCCGACACCCTGCGCGGCCTCGTCGCCGCGGTACCGGCACCCACCGCCTGAGCGCCGTGAACGCCCTCCGGATCGCCTTCCGGTCGCTGACCAGCCGCGGGCGCGCGTTCCTCAGCGCCGGAGCGACCGCCCTGGTCTGCGCCGTGCTGGTCGGCCTGGACGACCTCGGCCGCATCGGGGTCCTCCTCCTCGCGCTGCCGCTGCTCTCGGTCGTCCTGGTCACCCGCAGCCGCCACCGGCTCGGCCTGGTCCGCACCGTCGAGCCCGGACGGATCGCCGCCGGCCAGGCGGCCCGGGTGACCCTGGCGCTGAGCAACGAGGGCCGCAGCCCCACCGGCCTGCTGCTCCTGGAGGAGCAGGTCCCCTACACCCTGGGCGAGCGGCCCCGTTTCGTCATCGACCGGATGGGGGCCGGCTGGCACCGCCGGATCAGCTACGAACTTCGCCCCGAACTGCGCGGGCGCTACCCGGTGGGACCACTCACCGTGCGGCTGCACGACCCCTTCGGCCTGGTGCAGGTCGACCGCACCTTCACCTCCTCCACCCACCTGGTGGTCACCCCGCGCGTGGTCGACCTGCCGGCCATCACCCTGTCCGGCGTCTGGACCGGCTCGGGCGACAACCGGCCCCGCGACTTCGCCGGCGGCAGCGCCGAGGACGTCACCGTCCGGGAGTACCGCCGCGGGGACGACCTGCGCCGGGTGCACTGGCGCGCCAGCGCCCACGCCGGCGAGTTGATGGTGCGGCGCGAGGAGCAGCCCTGGCAGTCGCGCGCCACGATCTTCCTCGACAACCGGGTGCTGGTGCACCGCGGCACCGGTCCCCGTTCCTCCCTGGAGTACGCCGTCAGCCTGGCCGCCTCCACCGCCCGCCACCTCGTCCAGCGCGGGTTCCGGGTCCGTCTGGTCACCGCCGACGGCGTGCTCGGCGGGCAGAACTGGCACGAGCACGGCGCCGTCAGCACCGAGTTCGGACCCCTGCTCGACGCGCTGGCCGTCCTCGGCCCGGCCGATCGCGTCGCCTGCGAGACGACCTGGCTCAACGACGCCCACCAGGTCGGCGTGCTGATCGGTCTCTGGGGCGAGGTCACCGAGGCCGACCGGCCGCTCCTGCGCCAGATGCACCGCGCCGCGCGGCGCGCACTCGGCGTGAGCCTCGAGGTCGAACGGTGGGAGGGGCGGGCGGGCGGGTCAGGTGAGCAGGTGCTCGCGAGCGAGGGCTGGCGTGCCGTCGTCGCCGGACCGGCCGACCCGATGCCCCAGGTCTGGCAGCACCTCGGCCGCGCCGCCCGCAGGGATCCGTCCCTGGCCGGCCCCGCGGGAGGTGCCCGATGAGGGGGCCCCGGCTGCTCGGACTGGCGCTCGCAGCCGGCACCGCGTCGTACCTGACGTTGCTGTCGTGGGACCGCCTGGCGGTCAACTCCGCCTCCTACTTGCTGCCACTGTTCTGGCTGACGGCGGCCACCGTCCTCACCGGCCTCGTGCTGCGGGCGCTGCCCCTGCCGCGGCCGGCGGTCGTGCTGTTCCACTCCGTCGTGATGGGGCTGCTCACCCTCGCCGCGCTGGCGCCGACCACCGCCATCGGTGGGTTGCTGCCCACCACCGGGACCTTCCGCGCCGCGGTGCTCAACGTGCAGGCCGCGGTCGAGGCCGCCCAACAGTGGCAGGCCCCGGTCCCCGCGGACGTTCCCGAGTTCGCGCCGCTGATGATCCTGCTCGGGGCCGCCGTGGTGCTCTGCGTCGACGTGCTCGCGGTGACGCTGCGCAACGTGCCCCTTGCCGGGTTCCCGCTGCTCGCGGCCTTCACCGCGCCGGTCAGCATCGTCGACGGGGTGTCCTGGTTCGGCTTCGCGATCGCCGCCGCGGCGTACGTGCTGTTGCTGGTCGCCGACCAGAGCGAACGCCTCGCCCCCTGGGGTCGCTCCGGAGTCGTCACCACCGCCCAGCAGGGTCGGAGCCAGGACGGCCTTCCTCCGCAGCAGCCCAGCCTGCGCGACGACCAGCCCCACCGGGTGAGCTTCGGCGGGCTGCTCCCGGCCGGCGCCGCGCTCGGCGCCGCGGGGATCGCGGCCGCTGCACTGACCCCGGCGTTCATCCCCCAGGGCGTCGCCCTCTTCGACGGTCCGGGCAACCTCGCCGGGGGCGGCGAGGGCGTGACGATCAACAACCCCCTGGTCGACCTGCGCCGTGACCTGGTCCGCGGGGCGGACGAGCCGCTGCTGGTCGTCGAGACGCCGCAGCGGCCGACGTACTGGCGGTTCACCGCGCTGGAGAACTTCGACGGCGAGGCGTGGCGCCCCGGCGACCGGCAGATCCCCGAGGAGCAGGCGGCGGTCGGCACGCTGCCCGGCGCGCCGGGGCTGGCGGCGCGGACCGCCCGCACCGAGTACGCCGCCCAGGTCCGCGTCGACCCCGGGTTCGACTCCATCTGGCTGCCCCTCCCCTACCCCGCCACCGAGATCGCGGTGAGCGAGGGCGACTGGCGCTACGACGTCTCCACTCTCGACGTGCTCAGCGCGGACCGAGGGCTCACCCTGGCCGGCCTGGAGTACGACCTGACCGCCCTGGACGTCGACCCGAGCCCCGCCGAGCTCGTGGCCTCCCCCGCGACGGCCAGTGACATCCAGATCACCAACACCAAGCTCCCCGACCAGATGCCGGAGTACGTCGAGCAGCTCGCCCGCGAGGTCACCCAGGACTCCCGCAGCCGGTTCGAGAGCATGGTGATGCTCCAGGACTGGTTCCGCCAGGACGGCGGGTTCGTCTACTCCACCGACCCCGGCTCCGGCAACGGCCTCGAGCAACTGCGGGCCTTCCTCAACGAGGAGCGGATCGGGTACTGCGAGCAGTTCGCCTCCGCGATGGCGCTGATGGCACGCACCCTCAACATCCCCGCCCGGGTCGCCGTCGGTTTCCTGGGGGCCGACCCGGTCCCCGGCGCGGACGGCGAGTGGGTCTTCTCCAGCCACGACCTGCACGCGTGGCCGGAGGTCTACTTCGAGGGCGCCGGGTGGGTGCGGTTCGAGCCGACCCCCCAGGACCGGGCGACAGCCGTCCCGGTCTACACCTCGGACCCGATCCCCGGCCCCGAGGACGCTCCCGAGCCGACCGCCGCCCCGAGCGCCGAGCCCGAGCCCACCGCCGGCCCCACCGCGGCACCGACCACGGAGGACGCGGCCACCTCGGACTCCTCCACATCGCTGCGCCCGTTCCTCATCGGCGCCGGCGTGGTGCTGGTGCTCGGTGCGTTGGCGTCGCCGGCGTTGTTCCGGCGGTCACTGCGGCGACGGCGGCTGAGCGGGCGGGACGATGCCGGCGGCGTCGAGGACGCCTGGGTAGAGCTACGCGCCACCGCCCTGGACCTCGGCCGGGACTGGGACGACACCGTCACCCTGAGGCAGCGAGCGCGCGGTCTGGTGGAGGACCTCGTCCCGTCCTCCAGTTCCCGGCCCCCGGGGACGTCCCGGACCTCCCTGGTCGACCCGTCCGCGCTCGCGGCGCTCGAGCAGTTGGTGGTCACCGTCGAACGAGCGCGCTACTCCGCGGCCCGTGACGCGGACGGGGCCACGGCCGCGGTGGCCGCGAGTGCCGTCGTCCACGCCCTGGAAGGCGCAGCCTCCCCCCGAGTACGCCGTCGCGCCCTCGTCCTCCCCCGCTCCCTGTGGCGTGGTCGCCGCCCGCAGCGCCCGTCGGACCGTCAGCGCGTCGGCGACCCCCTGGACCAGGCCCAGGACACCACCACGGCTCAGGACACGACCAGGGCTCAGGACATAGCCGGGGCTCAGGACACAGGCGGGGTCGTGGGCGACTCCCGCCACCCCGCCCACCTCCGCTGACTGGTCGCATCTTTCCCGCGACTGGTCACGTCTTTCCCGCGACTGGTCGCATCTTTCCCGCGACTGGTCACGTCTTGCGCGCCGGTTCCCCAGGTGAACATGGGACTCTGGTGCTCCCCATGCGCTGCAGCACGTGGGGAGCACCAGTTTCACGAGTGAACATGGGGTTCCGACTGCGGAAAGATGCGACCAGTCGCGCGAAAGATGCGACCAGTCGGGGGGGATGACGAAGGCCCGGTGCCGAAGCACCGGGCCTGTCGAGAGTGGTTGACCCGAGCGGGGTCTGCGGTCAGTAGCCGCCGCCCTGCTCGCGGCGTCGCCGCCAGCGCTCCTCCATGCGTTCCATCATCGAGCCGCTGCTCTTGGGGGCGGACTTGCCGCGCTTGCGGGGCTTC
Source organism: Marmoricola sp. (assembly GCA_044224695.1). Lineage (GTDB taxonomy): Bacteria > Actinomycetota > Actinomycetes > Propionibacteriales > Nocardioidaceae > Marmoricola_A. Next base: position 92,624 of record JBGAJX010000005.1, read on the forward strand.
TTCCCGCCCTCGATCAGGCGGAGACCCGCTTCGGGACCGGCTTCGGCTGAGGCGGGGAAGGGCCCGGCCGCGGTGCTCCGCCACGACGTCAACGTGACGTACGCCGAGCCGAGCATGACCACGAAGCCGAGGACGCCGAGGGGCACGATCCGCAGGACAGCACCCGACATGAGCACTGCGATGCCGATGACGAACACCAGTACGCCGATGATCAGACGACGGCGGGCGTTCTGACGTATGCGCGTCCCACGCATCGTCGAGGCGAGCTTGGGGTCCTCGGCAACGAGCGCTCGCTCCATCTGCTCGAGCAGACGCAACTCTTCTTCGGAGAGCGGCACGGTGTCCTCCCTGGCGAACTGTCTTTCTCCGAGTCTAGGCACGCCGTTCCAGGCTTGGTAGCGGGGATCACAAAAATGGTGCTGTTCAACCGGCCACACTGGCCATACCCACCAGGCTCGCCGGGGTAACCGCACCTGCGCCGAACCGCAGCCCTGCCCGGTCGACTGCCCGGTCGGCCTCACTCCACCCTCGATCGCGCGCTCCCAGCACCAACTGCCGGTAGGTCGTCTCCCGTGGCGCCAATCCCTCGACCCGGACCCCGACCAGCCGGATCCGAGCACGCTGGAGACCCAGCGCGGCGTACAGCTCGCTCGCGGTGCGGTAGACCTCCTGGGTCACGTCGGTGGCCTCACCGCGCGTGCGGGAGCGCGTCAGCGTGGTGAAGTCGGCGAACCGGATCCGCAGTGTCACCGTCCTCCCGGCGACTCCTGCCGCGCGCATCCGGCCGGTGACCTTGCCGCACAGCCGCAACAGCTCGCGGAGAATCACGTGCGGGTCGTCGACGTCCCTGCTGAAGGTCTCGTCGGCTCCCATGCTCTTCTCCGGGTCCTCCTCCGGCCCCCTCCGGGGCGCCACCGTACGCCGACCCTCGCCCCACGCGAGCCGGTGCAGTTGACTGCCCATCGCCATCCCTACCGCCCGCTGGAGGGTCGCCACCGGGGTGTGCGCCACATCGGCGACCGTGAACAGGCCGAGCCGGTTGAGCTGCTCCACCGTCTTGGGCCCCACCCCCCACAGTTCCCCCACCTGCAGAGGGTGGAGGAAGGCGGTGGTCTCCTCGGGCGGCACCTCGAGCACACCGTCGGGCTTGGCCAGTCGGCTGGCGATCTTGGCGACTCCGATGGTGTCGGCGACGCCGACCGAGCAGGTCACGCCCTGTTCGTCGGCGACCTGGGCACGGATCTGCTCGGCGATCTGCCGGGGAGGACCGAGTCGGCGCACGGCCCCGGTGACGTCGAGGAAGGCCTCGTCGAGGGAGACGACCTCGACGGCCGGGGTCACCTGACGGAAGATCTCGCGGACAGCCGAGGAGACCGTGCTGAAGGTGTCGTAGTCGGGGGCGATGACCACTGCCTGGGGGCAGAGGCGCCGGGCCCGGGTCATCGGCATCCCGGAGCGGACTCCGCTGCGCCGGGCGAGGTAGTCGGCGCAGAGCACCACGCCGCGGTGGCCGCCGCCGACGATCACGGGCTCGCCGACCAGGTCGGGACGGTCGCGGACCATCACCGAGGCGTAGAAGGCGTCCATGTCGACGTGGAGGATCATCGGACCCTCCCCGCCGGCGTGGGGGGACGCTCAGCCCAGGCGGGCCAGGGCGTGGAGCTGGGTCGCCAGGGCGAGGTACTCCGGACGCTCGGCGACCGCCTGCTCGAGCTCCGCCAGAGCCGCGGCCGCACCCGGCTCGAGGTCGAGCAGAGCGCTGGGGACCAGGTCGCTGAAGACCCGGACCGCGTGCAGGACGGGAGTCCCGAAGCCGGACTGGCGGAGCAGGTCGACCACCTCGTCGGCGGTGAGCCGGTGCGGGACGCCTGGGGACTGGTCGAGCAGGGCACCGGCCTGCACGAAGTGACCGGCCATCGCCTTGGCGATGACGGCGGCGTGACGTTGGGCGACGAGCAGGCTGAGCAGACCGCCGGGCTGGAGCACCTCGGCCAGGGAGCGGAGCCCGTCGAGAGGCGTGTCGACGACCTCGAGCACGCCGTGGCAGAGGACCACCTCCACGCTCGCCGCCGGCACCAGGTCGGCCAGGGACGCGAGGTCACCCTGGACCCCGGTGACCAGGTCGGCGACGCCGCCCTCCTCGGAGCGGCGGTCGAGGATCGCGAGGGCGTCAGGATTCGGGTCGACCACGGTGACCTGGTGACCCAGTCCAGCGACCCGCACGGCGAAACCGCCCGTGCCGCCACCGATGTCGAGGACTCGAACGGGGCCGGGGAAGGTGTCGAGCTCGGCGCGCAACGCCTTCCAGACCACGGCCGTGCGCGCCTCGCTCCGACGCTGGAACCCACTGGCAGCCGACATGCCGCCCACCCTAATGCCCGGGGCCGACCCCTGAGCCAGGAGACGCGTCCCATCGCCGTCACCGCCCCGAGCTGCCGGGCGAGGAGTGCCACAGCTTGCGCGCCGAGGAGGTACGCGGGTCCTCCCCGGCCGGTTTGAGGTCGGCGTAGGGCGACATGGTGAACCCGCTGGAATGCACCAGGACCCGGCGAGGTCCGGAGCGCTCGGGGAGGTCCTCGACCACCGGCGGCAGCATGAGCTGCTCCACCGCTGCCAGGCCACCGGTCCGCCAGGCCGAGGACAGGGCGCCGAGCTCCCAGCAGCCGGTCGCCCGCACGGAGACCCCCCGCCGCCCGGTGCGCCGCAGCTCGCCGCGGACCACCAACATCCAGGAGTGGAAGACGGTCGCTGCATAGGGGGCGAGCGCGTCCTCGAAGAAGGTCGCGTCCACCGGTCCGGTGGCGTCGTCCAGGGTGAGGAAGACGACGCGTCGTCCGGATCTGATCGGCGGCGTCTGGGTCGCCACCTTCACCCCGGCGATGAGCAGCTCGGCCTTGTTGCGCGCGTCGAGGAGCTCGACCGACCGCGTCACCCCGAGGGCGTCGAGGAAGGGCTGGTGGGCGTCGAGAACGTGGCGACTGGCGTCCAACCCGAGCACCTCCAGTTCGGCATGCACCCGGTCCTCGACGTTCATCTCGGGAAGCCCGCTCACCGCGCCGGTGAGGGCATCGACAGGCGCGTCCCCCAGGTCGAGGACGAGCTGGACCGAGGACACCGGGTCGGGGGTGCGGGTGGCCTGCGACTGAGCTCGGGCCTGGGCCCAGATCCCCTCGGCCGGGTCGCTGCCCGGGCGCACACCGACCGGGCCAACCCCCGCCGGGCCAACCCCAGCCGAGCGAACCCCGCGGCCTCGCGCGGCACGGTGGACCGACCGGGTGTAGCGGTCCAGGTCGGCGACCTGGAGGAGCAGGTCGCGCCGGGTCACCACGCCGCGACGGCCGACCCCCTCCCCGTCCCCGATCCGGTAGAGCCGGTCGAACGCTCCGGCCAGCACCAGGCGCTCGACCACCGGCCGGGAGACCGAGGCCCGCTGCCAGAAGTCGCTCAACGAGTCGTAGGGACGGGCCGCCACGATCCGCTGCACCTCGGCCTCGCTGATCCCCTTGACCTCGCCGAGGGCGATCCGGATCCCGTAGCGGACCTCGGGCTCCTCGGCGGTCCGCTCGACGATGAACGCCTGCTCGCTGGCGTTGACGTCCAGACCGAGGATCTCGAGCCCGAACTGACGCGCGTCGTCGAGAATGAGCCGCTTGGGGTACATCCCCGGGTCGTGGGTGAGCACGCCGGAGAGGAAGTGGGCCGGATAGTGCGTCTTCAGCCAGGCCGACTGATAGGTCGGCAGGGCGAAAGCGGCCGCGTGCGCCTTGCAGAAGCCGAAGGAGGCGAAGGCCTCCAGCACCTTCCACACCGACTCCACGACCCGAAGCGGGTAGCCGCGCCCCAGCGCGCGGGGCATGAACCAGAGCCGTGTCTGCGCCATCCCCTCGGGTGTGCCCAGGGCGCGCCGGGCTTCGTCCCCCTCGGCGAGCGAGCAGCCGGTGAGTTGGGAGATCAGCTCGATGACCTGCTCGTGGTAGACCACCACACCCCGGGTGTCGGCCAGGATCGGCCGGAGGTCCTCGTGGAGGTACTGCGGCATCCGCCACCCCTGCTTGGCCTCCAGGTAGGGGGTGATCATGTCGCTCTTCACCGGGCCGGGGCGGAAAAGCGAGATGTCGGCGACGATGTCGCCGAAGCTGTCGATGCCGGACTTGCCGACGAGTTCGCGTTGCCCCGGCGACTCGATCTGGAAGCACCCCAGGGTGCGGGAGCTGCTGATCAGCGCGAAGGTCTCCTGGTCGTCGAAGGGGACCTGGGCCTCGTCGTCCAGGTCGACCTCGACACCGTCCACCCGGCGGATCTCGGCGACCGCGTGCGCCATCGCGGACTGCATCCGGATGCCGAGCACGTCGAGCTTGAGCAGCCCGAGGTCCTCCACGTCGTCCTTGTCGAACTGGCTCATCGGGAAGCCGGCGAAGCTGGCCTCGACCGGAGTCCGGTCCAGCAGGGTGTGGTCGGAGAGCAGCACTCCGCAGGGATGCATGGCGATGTGACGCGGCAGCCCGTCGAGCCGCTCGGCCAGGCGGAACAGCAGCCCGAGGCTCTCCTCCCCCAGCCCTGCCGCCCGCAGCTCGGGGAGCTCGCGCAGCGCGATGCGGGCGTCCCGGGCCCGGATGTGGGGGAACGCCTTGGCGATGGAGTCGATCTCGCCGGGAGGCATGCCCAGCGCGGCACCGACATCGCGGATGGCGTGCCGGACCCGGTAGGTCTCCCGCATGGAGACCGCGACGCACCGCTCTCCGCCGTAGGCGTCGAGGATCATCTGGTACACCTCGAGCCGCCGAGCGGACTCGACGTCGATGTCCACGTCCGGCAGGGCGGTGCGCAGCGGGGAGAGGAACCGCTCCATGAGCAGGCCGTGCCGCAACGGGTCCACCCCGGAGACGCCGAGCAGGTAGTTGACCAGGCTCCCCGCCCCCGACCCGCGGGCCGCGGACCGGATCCCGCGCTCCCGGATCAGGTCGCAGACGTCGGCCACGGTCAGGAAGTAGGAGGCGTAGCCGAGCTGGGCGATCAGGCGCAGCTCGTCGTCGAGGCGGGTCCAGATCCGCATCCGGGGCGCGTTGCCGTACCGCGCGGAGATCCCGGCCTCACACCGGTGGCGCAGCGCCGCGTCGGCGGAAGCGGCCCCTCCGGCCCGGGCGGAGCGACCGGCCTCGAACTCGGGGAGGTGGACCTCGCCGATCCCCAGGTCGCCCCGGGGGTCGAGGGCGCAGCGCTCCGCCAGCGCTCGGGTCCGGGCCACCAGGTCGTGCCCCTCCCGCCCACCCCCGCCCGACATCCGGGCTGCCTCCTCGGCCACGTCGGCCATCTCCTTGCCCGACTTGAGGTAGCCCTCCGCGTTGCCCCGGTCCAGGTGGCGCACGTCGAGGGGAACGAGCCGGCGGGCCGCGTCGAGCAGGTCGACCACGACCGCGTCGGACCGGTCGGCATGGCGCACCGCGTTGCTGAGCACCGAGGCGATGCCGATGTCACGGGCGAACCCGACCATCCGGGCGGCATGGGCGGCCGACCCGGGACCGGAGCCGGGCAGCCGGTGGTTGACCACCTCGATCCGCAGGTCGAGGGGGTCGACCAGGTCGCTCCAGCGGCGTAACGCCGCCCGGGCCTGGTCCTCCCGGCGGCGACCGACCGCCGCCCCGACCTCCGAGGCGGGTCCGAGCAGGACGACGACGCCCTGGCCGGCGACGTGCTCGGCGACCAGGTCCAGGGTGCAGACGGGCTCCCCGCGCTCCCCGCGCAGATGGGTGGCCGAGATCAGCCGGCACAGGGCCGCCCAGCCGCGCCGGCCGGTGGCCAGGAACGTCGCCCGGGGCAACCGGAGGTCGCGGTAGGCGCCACCGCGGACCGGGGTGCGGCGACTCGACCGACCACCCCCGGCCACTCCGGAGTCCGCCCGACCCTCGGGCTCGATCGCAAGGTCCACTCCGAGCACGGGGCGGACGCCGTACTCCTGGCATGCCTTGACGAACCGGACCGCTCCGTAGGTGCCGTCCCGGTCGGTCAACGCCAGCGTGTCCATCTCGTGCTCGGCGGCTCGCGCGACGAGCACGTGCGGGTGCGAGGCGCCGTACTGCAGGGAGAAGCCGGAGGCGACGTGGAGGTGGACGAACGGGTCAGGCACTGGCCACCCGCTCCCCGAGGTCGTCGGCAGCGGCCGGCTGGAGCGCGACCCGCTGGGCGGGGATGGGCAGGTGCCGGTGCAGACCCAGCGACTCCTCGACCAGACCCAGGAACCGGTCCGCGTCACGGACCAGGTCGTCGGCCTCGCGCTCGGTGACGGCGCGGCGGGAGCCGGCCTCGGCCGCGGCCCGCTTGGCGGCCCCGGCGGAGAAGAACGCAGCCCACTCGGAGAACTCGGGGGCCACCGTGGCGAGCAGCACCCAGGCGTTGCGCTGGACCGGCCGGCCGCGGCGCGGGTGGAGCAGCTCCGGCTTGGCACGGGCGGCCAGCAGGGCGGCGGTCGCCCGGAGAGCGGCGACATGGGCGTGGGCGTAACGCAGCCCCGCCTCGTCGCTGGTGATCGCCTCCCGCAGGGACGCGGCCGACCGCTCCAGGTAGGCGAAGGTCGCTGCCGGGATGTCGAAGTCCTCGCGCATCGTCAGCCCCCTCAGTCCGCGCATCGCGCGAGCCGCCAGTCACCGCGGGCCTCGTCGAAGGCGAGGTCGAAGACCCCTCCCCCGTCGCCGACCGCGGCACCGCGGCCTGCCTCCACCCGCCAGACCTCCCGCTCGGGGAGCAGCTCGGCGGCCTGGTCGGTGGACTGCCACCACGGACCGGTCTCCACCCAGTGCGCGACCACGTCGCGCACCTTCCAGAGGCGCCCTCTCCACAGGAACTGCTCCGGGCCCTCGACCGGACCGGCCGCACCGGGCACCATGCCCCTGCGCACCTCGACGAGATCGTCGTACTGCCGCATCTCCCACCTCCACGGGTCGTCGCCCAGCCGTCCTGGGACGTCCTCCACTGCCAGCTCGACCCGGCGCGGCGGGGGTGGGGGTCGAGGTCACCCCCGCCGCGCTCTGTTCGAACACCTGTTCGAACAATCAGAACGGTACACCTCCCCTCCGCCAGGGCGTCAACCCCGATGACGAGAATGGGGAGATGAGCACCGACGACGCCCTGGAGCACCCCTCGATCCGCACCTTCCGCAGCGCCTGGGAGCAGGCCGGAGGCACCGGGCGGATCGTGGTCCTCCCCGACTCCGTGCACACCGCGGCGCTCGCCGCCGAGGCGCTCGGCTGCGAGGTCGGGGCGATCGCCAACAGCCTGCTCTTCGACGCCGACGGCGCACCGGTGCTGATCCTCACCAGCGGCGCCCACCGGGTCGACACCGCCAAGGTGGCCGCCGATCTGGGCCTGGGTCGACTGAAGCGCGCCACCCCGGAGTTCGTCCGGGCCCACACCGGCCAGGTCATCGGCGGGGTCTCCCCGCTCGGCCACCCGGCGCCGGTCCCGACGTACCTGGACCCCACCCTGGCGCAGTACCCCGAGGTCTGGGCCGCGGCCGGGCACCCCGCCGCGGTCTTCAGCGCGACCTACACCGAGCTCAAGCAGATGACCGGCGCCCAGGAGCTCGCGGTCAACTGACGCCGGCGGATCACGCCCGGCCGAACACCGCCTCGCTAGGGTGACTCACCATGGCGAAGGTGGCGGTCATCGGCGGAGGCCTCGCGGGCACCGCGAGTGCGGCACGACTGGCCAAGTTGGGCCATGAGGTCACCCTCCTCGAACAGCTCCCCGTGCTCGGCGGGGCGATCGGCACGCTCGAGCACGCCGGGTTCCGCTGGGACACCGGCCCGCACGCCACGGCGGTGCCCGCGGTCCTGCGCGACCTCTTCCGCAAGTCGGGGCGACCGCTGGAGAAGGAGCTCGAACTCGTCCCCGTCGAGCCGATGCGTGAGCACCGGTTCGACGACGGCACGGTCCTCGCGCTCCCCTCGGGCAGTCGGGCCGCCCAGATCGAGGCCATCGACACCGCCCTCGGCGCGGGGCTGGGGCTGCGCTGGGCGGAGTACGTCCACGACCTCGGCCAGTCCTGGGACGTGCTGCGGCGCGACTACTTCGAGCGGCCCTACTCCCCCCAGGTCGCCAGCCGCGAGACCGAGGACCTGCTGCGCAGCCGCCTGATGCTCTCCAAGGCCGTGACCCGCACCTTCCGCGACCGCCGGCTCCGCACCCTGGCCTGGCACCACGCCGTCCAGGGCGGTCACGACCCGCGCAACGTCCCCGCCTGGTTCGGCCTGGTCGACTACCTGGAGCAGAACTTCGGCACCTGGACCGTCCCGGGAGGCTTCGGCCAGCTCGCCGACCTGCTCACCCGGCGCCTGGAGCAGCGCGGCGTGGACGTGCTCCTCTCCACCCCGGCCCTGGACGTGGAGATGGGCCCGGACGGGCCGCGCGGCGTCCGCACCGAGCACGGGACCGTGCCCGCCGAGGTGGTCGTCGTCGCCGTGGACGCCCGTCGGCTCCCCGCACTGGCCGACTTCGTGGCGCGCACGATGCCGGCCATCCCCGCGTCGGTCACCCACGTGGGGCTCGGGCGGGAGTACCCCGATCTGCCGCGCGAGATCGTCCTCCACGACGACTACGTGCTGACCGTCTACACCGACGGCCACGCCCCTGCGGGCAAGTCGGCCTGGACGATCCTGGCCCGCGGGAAGATCTCCGAGGACCCCGTCGTGGCCCTGGCACGCAAGCGGATCGACATCCGCGGGGTGCTGGAGACCCGCGTGGACCGCTCGCCGGTGGAGCAGGTGACCCGGTTCGCGGGGTCGCCCGCCGGCGTGCTGTGGCAGGGTCGCTCGACGGTGCGCGACCGGCTGGGCACCGTCACTCCCCTGCCCGGTGTGTTCGCCGCCGGTGCCCACACCGGGGGCGGCGGGCTGGTCCCGTTCGTGGGCCTGAGCGCAGCACTGGTGGCCGACGCCGTCGGCCCCGCCTGAGCGGAGCCGACCCGAGCCGACCCCGGCTCAGCCCTCGCTGATCTCCCAGGTCACGCTGATCGTCGCGCCGACCGCCTGGGTGCCGGGCTCGAAGGCGGTGTCCGCGGACGCCATCATCGCCTTGCCCATCGGCCGGGGCGCGACTCCGCCGGGACCACCCTCGACGACCGCGACGACCCGGCCGAGCCGGGCCCCCGACAGGGACGCCAACTCCTCAGCCTTGGCCTCGGCGTCGGCGAAGGCCCGCGCCCGGGCCTCGACCCCGAGCCGCTCCGGGTCGGAGATGCGCGGCTCGATACCGTCCAGGACGAACGCGTCCCCGAGGGCGGAGGACAGGGCGTCCACCACCGCGCCCGCGCGGTTGAGCACCGGGCACGCCACCCGCAGCGAGTGTCGCGCCTCGAAGCCGGCCGGCGCGCCACGCGAGTCGCGCTGCTGCCAGACCTGCAGGCCGGTGCTGCCCACGGTCACGCCCGGTTCGGTGGCGCGGGCCGCGTCACCGACCCGCGAGACCAGGTCGGCGACCTGGCCCAGGGCCTCGGTCACCGACGGAGCCACGGCGACCGCGGCCATCCGCAGCACCATGGCGTCGGGAGCGTGCTCGGCGGAACCGGAACCGTGCGTGGTGATCGTCGGCGGCATGCTCCGACCCTAGTGCCGGCGTTCCCGGCCCACCGGGGAATCCGACGAACCGGTCTCAGGCGTTGGCGGCGGGCGAGAGCCGGAGGTTCGCGTAGATCTCCCGCGTCGCCTTCGAGCGGTTGAGCGTGTAGAAGTGCAGACCCGGAGCATCCTGGGCCAACAGGGCCTCGCAGAGCTCGGAGGCGACCTGGACGCCCTCGGCGCGGATCGCCTCGGGGTCCCCCTCGAACCGGGAGATCCGGTCGACGACCTCGGCCGGGACGGCACGTCCGGACAGTTCGGCCATCCGGCGCACCTGGCCGAGGTTGGTGATCGGCATGATCCCCGGCAGGATCGGCAGGTCGACTCCGGCGGCCTCGGCACGCTCCCGCAGCCCCAGGTAGTCCTCGAGCCGGAAGAACATGTCGGTGATCGCGAACGTCGCCCCGGCGTCCTGCTTCGCGCGCAGCACCCGCACGTCCTCCTCCAGGGAGGCGGCCTCGCGGTGCCCCTCGGGGAAGGCCGCGACGCCGACGCTGAAGTCCCCCAGCGAGCGCACCAGCGCAACCAGTTCGCTGGCGTAGGTGAGCCCGTCCTCGGTCGGCACCCACGGCGTGCCGGGGCCGGCCGGAGGGTCCCCGCGCAGCGCGAGGACGTTGCGGATCCCGGCGGCGGCGTACGACCCGATCACCTGCCGCAGCTCGTCGCGCGAGTGGCCCACGCAGGTCAGGTGGGCGATCGGGGTCAGCGTGGTCTCACGCACGATCCGCTGGGTGATGGCCACGGTGCGGTCGCGGGTGGAACCGCCGGCGCCGTAGGTGACCGAGACGAAGTTGGGGTGGAGCGGTTCCAGCTCGCGGATGGCCCGCCACAGCGCGACCGATCCCGCCTCGTCCTTGGGCGGGAAGAACTCGAAGGAGAAGGAACGCTCCCCGTCCGCGAGGAGGTCACGGATGTTGCGCGGGCCACCGGGGCGGCGGGGCGTGGTCGGCATGCAGGCAAGGATAGGGAGCGGCGACACCGCGCCTCGGGTGAGTCCACCCTGCGAAGTAGGCTGCGCCGGTGACCGCACCGAACCCGTCGTGGGACCCCGGCACCTTCCGCACCCGCGTCCAGGAGGAGCTCGACGCCTTCGTGGCCGAGCAGGCCGGCCAGCTCGACGCGCTCGGGCCGGACGCCGCGCGGCTCGTCGCCGCCGCCCAGGACGCGGTCACCGGAGGGAAGCGCTTCCGGGCGATGTTCTGCCACTGGGGCTTCCGCGCGGTACGCGAGGCCGCGCCCGAGGAGCAGGTGCCGCTGGTGCGCGCCTCGGCCGCGCTGGAACTGCTGCACGCCTCGGCGCTGGTCCACGACGACCTGATGGACGCCTCCGACACCCGACGCGGTGCCCCGTCGGTGCACCGGCGCTTCGACGGCGAGCACCGGACCTCGGGCTGGGGCGGCAACCCCGAGCAGTACGGCGCGGCTGCCGCGATCCTGCTCGGCGACCTGCTGCTCTCCTGGGCCGACGAACTCGTCCGTCGCTGCGGGATGTCCGACGACGCGGTGCTCGCGGCGCTGCGGCTGCTCGACGTGACGCGCACCGAGGTGATCCTGGGCCAGTTCCTCGACGTCTCGGTCCAGGCACGCGGCGACAGCGACCTGGAGCAGTCGATGCGAGTGCTGCGCTACAAGTCCGCGAAGTACTCCGTGGAGCGGCCGCTGCACCTGGGCGCCGCGCTGGCGGGCGCCGGACCGGAGGTGATGGCCGCGTTGACCGGCTACGGGCTGCCGCTGGGTGAGGCCTTCCAGCTGCGCGACGACCTGCTCGGGGTCTTCGGCGACCCGGCGCTCACCGGCAAGCCCGCCGGCGACGACCTGTCCGAGGGCAAGCGCACCGTGCTGGTGGCGCTGGCGCTCGCAGGTGCCTCCCCCGAGGACGCCGCCACCTTGGACTCGCACCTGGGCAAGCCGCTGGACGGCCGCGAGGTGGCGAACCTGCAGCGCATCATCGAGCGGTCCGGCGCGCACGCCGAGGTGGAGCGCCGCATCGAGGACCTGACCGCCCGCAGCCTTGCCGCGCTCGACCCCGAGGTCCTGCGCCCGGACGCCGTCGAGGTCCTGCGCGGCCTGGCCGAGGCCGCGACCCAACGCGTGGTCTGAGGCCGGACCGCCCCGCAACGCACTGAACGCCGACCCACGGGCCGGCGTTCAGTGTTTGATCGGGAGCTCCTCCAACTCCAAGGCGGGTCCCTCCCCGCGCAGGATCACCGCGAACCGGTCACCCGCTCCTGCCCGGGAGCCCAGTGCGGCCAGCACCCGCCCGAAGGCCTCCTCGTCGTGGCGCGCCAGCGGGCTCCAGCCGTCCCACAGCAGGACCGTGCCGGCTCCGTCCGCGCGCAGCGACGCCAGCGCAGCGTCCAGGCCGTCCAGGTCGTCGGAGCGCTCCGGGGGAAGTCCGAGTTCGGCGGCCAGGCCCTTGAGGAACGTGGCCCGGTCCTCACAGGTCCAGCAGTCGAGGTGGCGGAAGGTCCACCCTGCCTTCTCCACGGCGTGCTGGACGTCTCCTGCGGGTGCTGCGCTGTGCCATTGGTAGACCCCTGGCTCGGTGTGTCCGGCCAGGAGTGCTGCAAGTCCGCTCACGGCGTACTCCTCTCCTCCCCTCCACTGCTACTCCTCGCGGAGCGCCGCTGGCAAGGGTCGGAGGACGTCGGCCTCCGGGTCAGAGCGCCATCGCTTGGGCGCGCCGCTTGACCTCCGACCCGCGGTTCTCGCGCAGGGCGTCGATCGGCCGACCCGGCAGCGTGTCGTCGGGGGTGAAGAGGAAGGTGAGGATCTCGCGGTCGTCGTACTTGCCGTCGTGCAGCACCGTGAGCACGCCGGGGACGCCCTTGACGATCTCTCCGTCGGCCAGCAGCGCCGCCGGGATCTGCTGTCCGGCGCCGGGGGCGGGCACGGCCGCGGCGAGGTGGTGCTCGCGGATCAGCTGGCGCACCTTGCTGACGGTGATCCCCAGTTCGCGCGCGCAGGCGGCCCAGTCGAGCCAGTCCCCCACCAGCGCGCCCAGTCCGTCGTCGGTGGGCGAGGTGTCGGCGCCACGATCAGCCGGGTGGTCGGGGCCGGGAGCAGGGGCGGTGGTCTCGGTCACCCCTTCACTGTGCCACTGGCCACCCCGAGTCGCGAAACCGGCTCCGGAACCACCCCAGAGCAGGTGAAACCATCCCTGCGGCCCGCCACGCCCGGATCCCGCGGGCCGGGGTCGAGGGCCCGCGCCGCCTAGACTCGGGGACCACCCCTGCCGCCGGAGAAGGACACCCTCGTGAAGCGTGACGCCGACCCGATGATCGGTCGCGTCCTCGACGGTCGCTACCGGGTGGGGCCGCGGATCGCCCGCGGCGGGATGGCCACCGTCTACGAGGCGCACGACCTGCGCCTGGACCGTGAGTGCGCGATCAAGATCATGCACGGCGACCTCGGCGACGACCACGACTTCGCCAAGCGGTTCGTCCGCGAGGCCCAGTCCGCGGCGCGACTCTCGCACCCCAACGTGGTCTCGGTGACCGACCAGGGCGACGACGACGGCGTGCTGTTCCTGGTGATGGAGCACGTGCCGGGGCGCACGCTGCGCGACCTGATCCGCGACGACGCTCCGGTGCCGCCCTCCCGGGCGCTCGCTCTGCTCGAGCCGGTCCTGATGGCGTTGGCCGAGGCGCACCGCAACGGGATCGTGCACCGTGACGTCAAGCCGGAGAACGTGCTGATCGCCGACGACGGACGGGTCAAGGTCGCCGACTTCGGACTGGCCCGGGCCGTGAACGCCAACACCCAGCACACCAAGACCGGCGGGATCCTCATCGGGACCGTCTCCTACCTGGCCCCCGAGCTGATCGTGAACGGCAAGGCGGACCCCCGCTCCGACGTCTACGCGGCCGGGGTCATCCTCTACGAGCTGCTCACCGGCCGGAAGCCCCATGAGGGCGAGGGCGCGATCCAGATCGCCTACAAGCACGTCAACGAGGACGTCCCGCCGCCCTCGGCCGCGTCGTCGCAGGACATCCCGCCGTACGTCGACGCGCTGGTCGCGCGCGCCACCGCCCGCGACCGCGAGCTGCGGCAGGCCGACGCCAAGGTGTTCCTGCACCAGCTGCGTCGGGTGCGGGCGGCGCTGGACGCCGGGGAGCGTGACGACCCCGAGCTGACCGCCGACCTCACCCCGACCACGATCATCCCCGCGGTCGGCATCGACTACGTCTCCGACGGCGACCGGGCCACGCAGGTGCAGCCGGCAGTGCCCACCTCGGCCCCCTCCGCGTCGTCGACCTCCACCCTGGAGGCCGTGCCCGCGGTCGAGGCGGACGAGGAGCACACCACCTTCCTGGAGCAGGAGGCCCTGGGCGCCGCCGTCCTGGCCCCCACCGTGGCCGCTCCGGCGGTGACCCCCGAGCCGGGGACGGTCGCGCCGTCCGCGCAGGGTGCCGAGCCGGTGCTCCCGCGCCGCGGCGCGTCCGGACGGCCCTCGGACGCCACCCCGGTCGCCCCCACCCCGCGCAACGCCCGTCGCCGCAGCCGACGCGGCCCGCTGCTGCTGGTGATCGTGGCCCTGCTGGTGGCCGCCGTCGCCTACGGCGGCTGGTGGCTCGGCGTCGGCCGCTACACCACGACTCCGGCGGTGCTGAACCTGAGCGTCACCGCCGCCACCCAGAAGGTCGAGGCGGCCGGTCTGACCCTGGAGGTGGCCGGCGAGGAGTTCTCCGAGACCGTGCCCGCGGGGTCGATCATCGAGACCGACCCTGGCGCCGGCGACCGCATCGTCGAAGGCGGCACCGTGGAGGTGATCGTCTCCAAAGGACCGGAGCGCTACGAGGTGCCCCGCCTGCGGGGCGTCCAGGCGAGCGAGGTCGCGGGCGTGCTCGAGGACACCAACCTCACCCTGGATGAGGTCACCGAGGTGTTCAACGAACGCGTGCCCGAGGGCGTGGTGATCTCCTCCGACCCGGCCGCGGGCACCGAGCTCCGCCCCGACACCGCGGTCGACGTCACCGTCAGCAAGGGCCCCAAGCCGATCGACATCCCGGACTTCACCGGCCGCAACGGCGAGCGCGCGCAGGCGCGGCTCGGCGATCTCGGGTTCGCGGTGTCCGCGACCGAGGAGTTCAACGAGGAGGTCGCCGCCGGGCTGGTGATCTCGCAGGACCCCGCGTCCGGGACCGGCTTCAAGGGCGACGAGATCCAGCTGGTCATCTCCAAGGGCCCGCCGCTGGTCGAGGTCCCCAACTTCCAGGCCAGCAGCGTCGAGGACGCCCGCGCCGAGCTCGAGGCGCTCGGGCTGCGGGTCGACGTGGTCCGCACGCAGTTCTACATCGGGCTCGACCGCGTCGCGCGTCAGGACCCGGGCGGCGGCACCTCGATCCCCAAGGGCAGCACCGTCACCCTGTTCGTCGTCTGAGGACATGGACGGACCGCTGATGGCCACCTCCCGGCTCCACGTCCGTCCCTGGCGGGCCGAGGACGTCGCGCGGGCCTACGACCTCTACTCCCGCTGGGAGGTGGCCCGCTGGTTGGGGGCCTCACCCCGTGCCCTGGGACATCGCGACGAGGCCGTGGCGATGCTGGAGCGTTGGGCGGGGCGCAACGCCGACGAGGCCCGCGGCGGCATCTGGGCGGTGGAGGTCGCCGAGACCGGCGTCGTCGCCGGCACCGTCCTGCTGCTGCCTCTGCCCGACGGCGACGGCGACTACGAGATCGGGTGGCACTTCCACCCCGACTCCTGGGGCCGGGGCTACGCCACCGAGGCGGCGGCCGCGGTCCTGGACCGGGCTCGTACGGCGGGACTGAGCCACGTCCTGGCCGTGACCCGGCCCGACAACACCCCGTCGATGGCGGTGTGCCGGCGGCTGGGGATGGAGCACCTGGGGCTCACCGATCGCTACTACGGCACGGGGCTGCAACTCTTCCGGGCGCGATTGTCGCCCGAGCCGTCCTGACACCTACCCTGGGCCGGTGCCTGCCCTGACCCCTGCCGACGATCCGACCTCCGCGCGGCGACGCAACCCCGTGGGCACCCACGTCCAGGTCGGCAAGGGCCTCGTCGACGGCGCGTTCGCCCAGGGTCGGCTCATCGGAGCCGAGACGCTGCAGATCTTCAGCGGCAACCCGCGCGGCTGGGCGTTGAGCCCCGGCGACCCGGCCACCGACGCGGCGTTCGCCGAGGTGTGCCGGACCGAGCAGGTGCGCGTGTTCGTGCACGCGCCGTACCTGGTGAACCTGGGCAGCCCGACGCCGGCGACCTTCGAGCGGTCGGTGGCCAGCGTGGCGCACAACCTGGCCCGGGCCGCGGCCCTGGGCGCGGAAGGCGTGGTGGTGCACACCGGTTCGTGCGTCGACGACGGCGGGTACGACGCGGCGCTGCGCCAGGTCCGCGAGGGGCTGCTCCCGATCCTCGACGGGCTCGGGGACGACGCGCCCTGGCTGCTCCTGGAGCCCACCGCCGGCCAGGGCCGTTCGCTGTGCGGGACCGTGGCCGACCTCGAGCCGTATCTGGCCGCCCTCGACCGGCACCCGCGCGCCGGCATCTGCCTCGACACCTGTCACGTGTTCGCGGCCGGGGAGCCGTTGGACGAGCCCGGTGGCACCACCGACACCGTCGACCGCCTGGTCGCGGTCGCCGGCCCCGGACGGCTGCGCCTGGTGCACGCCAACGACTCCAAGGACGTCCGCGGTGCCGCGAAGGACCGTCACGAGAGGCTCGGCGAGGGCCACATCGGGCTGGGCGCGTTCGAGGAACTGCTCGCCCACCCGGCCACCGACGGGGTGCCGTTCATCCTGGAGACCCCCGGTTCGCGCGACGTCGGCGACGCCGCTATCGGGCTGCTGAAGAAACTGCGCGAGGCGGCACGGTGAGCGAACGGCGTACGTCGCTGCTGGCGACCCTCGCGCTGCTGGCGATGACCGCGTGCTGGGGCAGCACGTTCTTCCTCACCAAGGACCTGCTGGACCGCGTGCCGGTCCTGGACTACCTCGCGGTGCGGTTCGCGATCGCCACCGTGGCGCTCTTCCTGATCTTCCCCCGCGCGCTGCGGGCCACATCCGCCGAAGCGCGCCGCCACGCCGTCGTGCTGGGCGTCCTCTACGGGATCGCCCAGATCCTGCAGACCGCGGGGCTCGCGCACACGGCCGCCAGCGTCTCCGGCTTCATCACCGGCATGTACGTGGTGTTCACGCCGCTGCTGGCGGCCCCGCTGCTCAAGCAGCGCATCGGCGCCTTCACCTGGGCAGCGGTCGGCCTGGCCGTGGTCGGTCTGGCGGTGCTGACCCTGAGCGGGTTCTCCGTCGGGTACGGCGAGGCGCTGACCCTGGTCGCTGCGGTGCTCTACGCCCTGCACATCGTCGGGCTGGGTGCCTGGAGCACCCCGGCCGAGGCGATGGGGATGGCCATCGTGCAGCTCGCAGTGATCACCGTGGTCTGCTTCGTGGTCACCGTGCCGGACGGCATCGTCCTCCCCGGCACGACCGCCGACTGGGCCTCGGTGATCTACATGGCGGTCTTCGCCGCGGCCCTGGCCCTGGCCGGTCAGACGTGGGCGCAGGCGCACCTGCCGCCGACCCGCAGCGCGATCATCATGAGCATGGAGCCGGTCTTCGCGGCGTTCTTCGCGGTGTGGCTGGGCTCGGAGGTGCTGACCGCGAGGATGCTCGTCGGCGGTGGGCTGGTGCTCACCGCGATGCTGATCGTGGAGATCGGCCCGCGGCGCAAGGTCGAGGCCGAGGTGCCGCACATCGCGGTGTGACGTCGGGGCCTTGTCACAGGCTGGTCGGGATCCCCTGCGGGAACGTGAACACGTTGGCGGGGTCCACCTGCGCCTTGACCTGGACCAGCCGCTCGAGGTTGTCGCCGTGGTAGGCGCGCTGCCAGTCGGTCTCGGACTCGTCGGTGAAGTTCTGGTACGACCGGGCGGTGGTCAGCGGCGTCATCGCCGCATGCAGGTCGTCGGCCCAGGCGAGGTCCTCCTCGACCTCCTCCGGCCCGGTCTCGGCCTCCCACTCGACGTACGTCGTGCTGAGCAACCAGTCGGTGCGGTGCACGAAGGCGGTCTCGGGGGGCGTGACGTCGTTGATCGCGCCGCCGACCAGGAACCCCTTCCACTGGGCGACGCCCTCGGTACCGGTCCAGGACCGCAGGCTCTCCAGGACGACGGCGTGCGCCTCCTCGGTGAGGTCGTCCTCGACGTACCGGGACCGTTCGTAGCTGTACTCGCGGCCGCCCTCCTCCGAGAGCAGTCGCTGGCCCGGCCAGTACGCGGTCTCGCGCAGGAAGCCCAGGCTCAGGTCCGGCTGCGCGATCGCCAGCGCCGGACGGAAGAGGCGGCGTACGTCGGCCTTCGTCCCGACGATCTGCCCGAGGACGCCGACGCTGAGCACCGGTCCTCGCTCCCCCGGTGCGGCGCGGACGGTGATCTTCGCGCCGACCTCGCGAGGGCTGGCGCGCATGAGGTCCAGCAGCACCGGGAGCAGCCGGTCGACCTCCTCGGTCCAGACGAGGTCGAAGACGGTGAGTCCGACGGCTGGGTGCGTCTGCACCTCGAAGGCGGTGTGGATGCCGAAGTTGCCGCCGCCCGCGCCGCGGATCGCCCAGAAGAGGTCCGGGTTCTCCTCGGCCGACACACGCACGGCCGACCCGTCCGCGAGCACCATCTCGGTGGAGATCAATTGGTCGCAGGTCAGACCCAGGCGGCGCATGTTGAACCCGATCCCACCGCCCAGGCTCAGCCCTGCGAAGCCGACCTGGTAGCAGCGGCCGTGGGTGACCGTGCGGTCGACCTTCGCGAGCTGGGCGTAGACGTTGGCGTTGCGTACGCCGCCGCCGAGGCTGGCCACGCCCGTGGCGTCGTCGTAGCCGACGGAGGTCATCGAGGAGACGTCGACGAGGACGCCGGTCGTGCTGGAGTAGCCGGTGTAGGAGTGTCCGCCGGAGCGGGCCACGATCGGCACCCCGAACTCCCGGGCCCAGGTGACGGCGGTCTGGACGTCGGCGGTGCTGCGGGCACGCACCACGGCCTCGGCCTCGGGGCGTTCGCCCTGCCAACGCAGGTTCCACGGGGTGACGAACGAGCGGTACCCACGACCTCCCGGCGTGACGACCTGACCCGGCAGCAGCCGCTCGAGCTCGGCGAGGGCATCGGTGGCGGCGCCGGTGGCCGCCGTCGGCGACGGAGTCGGTCCTGCGGTCCCGCCCGATGAACTGCACGCGGCCAGCGCCGGCGCGACCGCCGCCCCCGCGGCACCCAGCAGGAACGTGCGGCGCGTCGTCTCGCGCGAGCCCTGGTTCGTCATGAGCCTGGACAGTAACCAGATCCCGGTCCCCCCCCGTGCCGACTTGTCGGATTTCTCTGCCGACTGGTCGCATCTTTCGGCCGACTGGTCGCATCTTTCGGCGTACGAACCCCATGTTCACCTGGGGAACTGGTGCTTCCCACGCGCTGCAGCACGTGGGGAGCACCAAGGTCACACGTTCACATGGGAATCCGGCAACGCAAGACCCGACCAGTCGCGGGCAAGACCCGACCAGTCGACGAAAAGAAGTGACCAGTCAGCCAAGACGGGTGTCGAGGAAGCGCACGGTGCGGTCCATGGCGGCGAAGAAGGCCGGCCCGAAGGCGTGGCCGTCGTCGTACCACTCCAGCGTCGAGTCGACCCCGGCGTTGGTGAGTGCCCGTTGTGTGGCGCGCGCCCACTGCGGCGGGCAGGTGTCGTCGAACCGGCCGTGCACCAGCAGGACGGGTTCGGTGATCCGGTCGGCGTAGGGCCGGGACGAGTTCTCCCGCCAGTGCTCCGGGTTCTCCTCCGGCGTCCCCCACCGGCGCGCCAGGTCGTCGCGCAGACCCGCGTCCTCGGGGTCGGGCGCGATGAACTGGCGGTAGTTGTCGGCCTCCAGCGAGGAGACGGACGCCCACGCGGTCGCCGCCTGGACCAGACCCGGCTCAGCCACGAGCGCCTTGAGCACGACGCCGCCACCCATCGACCGTCCGAAGTAGGCGATGCGGTCGTCGTCCACCGGCACGGCCTCGCTCGCCCGGAGCGCTTTGACCGCGTTGATGACATCGGCGCTGTACCCCAGGCGCATGCGCCGCTGGTACGCCGGATCGTCGTCGGACTCGGCATGGTTGCGGTAGTCGACGTGCAAGGCGATGTAACCCCGGTCGGCCAGGTAGCCGCGCTCGCGGGTCATCCCCTGGCCACGCACATAGATCGCCGGGTCGATGTACCCGTGCGCCAGCACCACGGCCGGGAACGGGCCGCGACCGTTCGGCACGTTCAGCACACCGGAGATCGTGTACGACTCCGTGCCGCGGTCGGTCGTACTGCGACTGCGGTAGGTCACGTCGTACGAGGTGTACGTCGCGGTGCGCTCCCTCACCGCGCCCAGCCGCAGCCGGTCACCTCGATGCTCCTGGGCGGCGAGCCCCAACACCGAGACCGGCTTCGGGGCCGGAGCAGCGGACGAGGGCTCGGACGAGGGCGCCGGGGTCGGTGACGGCTCGCTCGAAGAACTGCTCGGCGCGGGCGACATCTCCCTTTCGGCGGCCGGGCCCGGCACCTCGTCCGTTCCGGTCGACCCCGAGCACCCGGTCAACGCCAGCGTGCAGACCAGGGTGGTGATCACTCCCCATCTCACAGCGCGGCCTCCTCCGTCTCGTCGGCCAGTCTGCCAGCCGAGGCGAAGCGCCCCGCCGTGCGACGATGCCGTGGTGAAAGACCCTCAGAACCCGTACGACGTGCGCGACTACGAGCCGTCCCGTGGTCTCCTCTACGCGCTGGGAGGAATCGCGGCGCTGGTGGCCGGGGTCATGGCCCTGGCGGATGCCGGCGGCGACGATGTCATCACTGCGCTCGGCGGAGCGGGCATCGGCACTGGGCTGTACCTCATCGTGGTCGGGGCCGTCGCGCGCGGGCTCCAGGTCGGTACCGCGCCGTTGAAGCAGACGATCCGGTCTCCGCGGCCGCCGCAGTAGTCGCCCCCGACCCCTCCCGCAGAAAAGCCCGACCAGTCGCGCGGAAACCCGACCAGTCGGCGTGGGGTCAGGCTTCCACGACCACCGGGATGATCATCGGGCGGCGGCGGTGGCGGTTGGACACCCAGCGGCCGATGACGCGCCGGATCGCCTGCTGCAACTGGTAGGCGTCGGTGGTGCCCTCACGCAGCAGCCCGTCGAGGGCCTCCACGATCGGCGCCTTGATCTCGTCGAAGACCGCGTCGTCCTCGGCGAAGCCGCGGGCGTGGATCTCCGGCCCGGCGACGACCTTGCCGGTGACCATGTCGGCCACCACGATCACCGAGATGAAGCCCTCCTCGCCGAGGATGCGGCGGTCCTTCAACGAGGTCTCGGTGATGTCGCCGACCGACTGGCCGTCGACGAACACGTACCCGCAGGGCACCTTGCCGGCGATCCCGACCTTGCCGTCGACCAGGTCGACCACGACGCCGTCCTCGGCGATGACCACGTTCTCCGCGGGGACCCCGGTGAGACGGGCCAGTGCCGCGTTGGCCTGCATGTGCCGGATCTCGCCGTGCACGGGGAGCACGTTGCGCGGCTTGACGATGTTGTAGCAGTAGAGCAGCTCGCCGGCGCTGGCGTGGCCGGAGACGTGCACGAGCGCGTTGCCCTTGTGCACCACCTTCGCGCCCCAGCGGGCCAGGCCGTTGATGACGCGATAGACCGCGTTCTCGTTGCCGGGGATCAGCGAGGACGCGAGCACGACGGTGTCGCCCTCCTCGAGGTGCACGAAGTTGTGCGTGCGCTGGGCGATCCGGCTCAGCGCCGACATCGGTTCGCCCTGGGAGCCGGTCGAGATCAGCACGGTGCGTTCCGGCGGGTAGTCGCCGATGTCGCGGGAGTCCACCAGCGTGTCCGCCGGCACCCGCAGGTAGCCGAGCTCGCGCGCGACGTTCATGTTGCGGATCATCGAGCGGCCGACGTACGCGACCTTGCGGTTGTGCTCGACCGCCGCGTCGAGCACCTGCTGCACGCGGTGCACGTGGGAGGCGAAGCAGGCCACGATGATGCGTCCGTCGGACTTGTGGAAGACCCGGTCGATGACCGGGCCGATCTCCGCCTCGGCGGTGGTGAAGCCGGGCACCTCGGCGTTGGTCGAGTCGGTCATGAAGAGGTCCACGCCCTCCTCGCCCAACCGTGCGAACGCCCGCAGGTCGGTGATCCGACCGTCCAGCGGCAGCTGGTCCATCTTGAAGTCGCCGGTGTGCAGGACGAGCCCGGCGGGGGTCCGGATCGCCACCGCGAGTGCGTCGGGGATCGAGTGGTTGACCGCGACGAACTCCAGGTCGAACGGACCGAACGAGATGCGGTCGCCCTCGGCGACCACGTGCTGCGCGGTCTCCTTGAGCCGGTGCTCCTGGAGCTTGCTGCGCAGCAGCGCCAGCGTGAGCTTCGACCCGACCAGCGGGATGTCCTGGCGTTCGCGCAGCAGGAAGGGCGTGGCCCCGATGTGATCCTCGTGACCGTGGGTGAGGACGAGCGCCTCGACCTTGTCGAGCCGGTCCCGGATGGCCTCGAAGTCGGGCAGGATCAGGTCGACGCCGGGGTGGTTCTCCTCGGGGAAGAGCACGCCGCAGTCGACGATGAGCAGGCGACCGTCGAACTCGAAGACGGTCATGTTCCGTCCCACTTCGCCCAGCCCCCCGAGCGGGATGATCCGCAGTCCGTTCTCGGGAAGCGGGCCTACCTCGGCGAGTTCGAAGTGGGGGTGGCTCATGCGGGGGTTCCTCCCAGGAGGCCGAGTTCGATCATGACGGTGCGGAGGGCCTCGACCGCGTCGTCCGGTGCGGGCACCAGCGGCAGTCGGACGTTGCGGTTGTCCAGGACACCGAGGAGCTGCATCGCGGCCTTGGCGCTCATCGCCCCGGGGACGCGGTTCATCACCGCGTCGACCAGCGGGACCAGGCGGTCGTACGTCGCCAAGGCGGTGGCCAGGTCACCGCGCGCGACGGCGTCGTACATCGCGGCGTACTCGCGTCCGGCGACGTGCCCGACGACCGAGACCACCCCGGCGGCGCCGTGGGTGAGCCAGGCCAGGTTGAGCACGTCGTCGCCGGAGTAGAAGCTCAGGCCGGTCTCGCGCATGATCTTCACGCCGCGGAAAAGGTCACCGACGGCGTCCTTGACCGCGACGACCTTCTCGTCCTCGGCGATGCGTGCGTAGGTCTCGGGCGCGATCGCGATGCCGGCGCGGCCGGGGATGTCGTAGAGCATCACCGGCAGGTCGCTGGCGGCCGCCACGGCGCGGAAGTGCGCGAGCACCCCCTCCTGGGTCGGCTTGTTGTAGTACGGCGTGACCAGCAGGACGCCGTGCGCGCCCAGTTTCGCGGCCTGCTCGGCCAACTCGACCGAATGCGCGGTGTTGTTCGTGCCGACGCCGGCGATCACGGTGGCCCGGTCGCCGACCGCCTCCATCACCGCGGCGAGGATCTGACCGTCCTCGGCGGTGCTGGTGGTCGGCGCCTCGCCGGTGGTGCCGGAGACCACGAGGCCGTCGTTGCCGTGCGCGACCAGGTGCTCCGCGACCCGTGCCGTGCCCTCGGTGTCGACCGAGCCGTCGTCGTTGAAGGCGGTCACCATCGCGGTGAGCACGCGACCGAACGGGCCGGGTGGGGGCAGGGTCGCACTCATGGGGTTCAGGCTATCCCGTCACCTCGGGCAGCGGCCCGCACCGCTCAGCGCGCGGAAACACGGCGCGCTCACCGGGTCCGTAGACGGCCGAGCCCTAGGCTCATGCCCGTACGGCCGCGCCTCCTGCTCCCCGCGGCCAGACTCACCCCAGAGGAGACTCCACATGCACCCCCTGTCCCAACGCCTGGCCGCTGAGGCCTTCGGCACCTTCTGGCTCGTCTTCGGCGGCTGTGGCGCCGCCGTGCTCGCGGCCGGCGTCCCCGACGTCGGCATCGGCTTCCTAGGCGTCTCGCTCGCCTTCGGCCTCACCGTGCTGACGATGGCCTACGCCGTGGGCCACGTCTCCGGCGGTCACTTCAACCCCGCCGTGACCGTCGGCCTGGCTACCGCCAAGCGCTTCGACTGGAAGGACGTGCCGGCCTACGTCGGCACTCAGGTCGTCGCCGCCATCGCCGCGGCCGCCGTCCTCTTCGTGGTCGCCAGCGGCCTCGACGGGTTCAGCGCCAGCGAGAGCGGCTTCGCCACCAACGGGTACGGCGACCGCTCGCCCCTGGGCTACTCGCTGCTGTCCGTGCTGATCATCGAGGTCCTGCTCACCGCGTTCTTCCTCTACATCATCCTGGGCGCCACCGACACGCGCGCCCCCAAGGGCTTCGCCCCGATCGCGATCGGCCTGGGCCTGACCCTGATCCACCTGATCTCGATCCCCGTCTCGAACACCTCGGTGAACCCGGCGCGTTCGATCGGTCCGGCGCTGTTCGCCGGCGGGGACGCGATCGCCCAGTTGTGGCTGTTCATCCTGGCCCCGGTGCTGGGCGCGCTCATCGCGGGCGCGACGTACGCCGGGCTCTTCGGCAACAACGCCGAGCCGGTGTCGCTGCAGGAGTCGACCGAGGGCTGAGCCTCGCAGAGACGCCACGAGGGCCGGTCCCCCAGGGGGGCCGGCCCTCGTCGTACGTCCGGGGCGCCTCACACGTGCGGCATGACCTCCGCGGCGACGAGGTGCAGGTGTTCCAGGTCGGCCAGATCCAGGGTCTGGAGGTAGACCCGCTCCGCGCCGAGCGCCGCGAAGCCGGCGAGCTTCTCGACCACCTCGGCCGGCGTGCCCGCCGCGCCGTTCTCCCGGAGCTCGGCGGGCTCCCGTCCGATCGCCTCGGCCCGACGGCGGAACTCGGCCTCGTCGGCCCCGCAGCACAGCACCAGCGCGTTGGAGTAGCGCAGGGAGTCCGGGTCGCGGTCGACGGCCTCGCACGCGGCGCGCACCCGGTCGAACTGGGTGCGGGTGTCCTCCGCGGAGGCGAACGGCAGGTTGAACTCGTCGGCGAACCGCGCGGCCAGCGCCGGCGTACGACGCTTGCCGCGGCCGCCGATCAGCACCGGCGGCCGATCCTGCACCGGCTTGGGGAGCGCCGGGGAGTCGGTGATCGGGTAGAAGCGCCCCTCGAAGGAGAACTGCTCCCCCGCCGGCGTGTGCCAGAGCCCGGTGATGACCGCCAACTGCTCCTCGAAGCGGTCGAAACGCTCGGTGGTGTCCGGGAACGGGATGCCGTACGCCGTGTGCTCGGCCTCGAACCAGCCCGCGCCCAGGCCGAGTTCCACCCGGCCGCCGCTCATCTGGTCGACGCCGGCGACGGTGATCGCGAGTGGGCCGGGGAGCCGGAAGGTCGCCGAGGTCATCAGGGTGCCGAGGCGGATCGTGCTGGTGTCCCGGGCGAGGCCGGCCAGCGTTGTCCAGGCGTCGGTCGGACCGGGCAGGCCCTCGGTGCCCATGCCGAGGTAGTGGTCGGAGCGGAAGAAGGCGCCGTATCCGAGCTCCTCGGCCGTGCGCGCCACGGCGAGGAGGTCGTCATACGTGGCGCCCTGTTGGGGTTCGGTGAAGACGCGGAGTTCCATGGGTCCACCTTGGCACGGGGCTGGTTTCTGAATCTGGGGTGGTTTCGAGACGGTCGCTGCGCTCCCTCCTCAACCAGCGAGCCGGTGGTTGAGGAGGCCGACGCAGGAGGCCGTCTCGAAACCCCCTCCTCAACCAGCGACGCGATCCACCCGCTCCCACCACACGAACTCGAACCCGTCGTGCGGCTCCCGCCGCGTCTCGACCCACGCGGACCGGTCGAACTCCGGATAGGACGTGTCCCCCTCCGGGCTCTGGTGCACCTCGGTGAGGATCTGCAGATCCGCCAGCGGCAGCGCCTGCGCGTACACGTCGCCGCCGCCGATCACCATCGCGTCGCCCGGGTGCTCGGCCGCGAGCGCCAGCGCCTCCTCCAGCGAGTGCGCGACGAGAACGCCGTCCGAGGCCCAGTCCGTTTGGCGGGTGATCACGATGTTGGTCCGGCCGGGCAGGGGACGCCCGATCGACTCGAAGGTCTTGCGCCCCATCACCACCACGTGCCCGGTGGTGACGCGCTTGAAGTGCGCGAAGTCCTCCGGGATCCGCCACAACAGGCGGTTGTCGGCGCCGATCACCCCGTTGTCCGCGACGGCCGCGACCAGGACGACGCGGCCGGTCATACGGCGATGGGTGCCTTGATCACCGGGTGCGGGTCGTAGTCCTTGATCTCGATGTGCTCGAGGTCGAAGGCGTCGATCGCCCGCACCGTCGGGTCCAGCACCAGCCGGGGCAGCGGACGCGGTGCGCGGGTGAGCTGGAGGCGGGCCTGGTCGAGGTGGTTGGAGTAGAGGTGCGCATCGCCCAGGGTGTGCACGAAGTCGCCCACCTCCAGGTCGCACACCTGCGCCACCATGTGCGTCAGCAGGGCGTACGAGGCGATGTTGAACGGCACGCCGAGGAACACGTCCGCGGAGCGTTGGTAGAGCTGGCACGAGAGCCGCCCGCGCCCGCCCGGCTCCTCGGCCGGCGCGACGTAGAACTGGAACATCGTGTGGCACGGCGGCAGCGCCATGTCGTCGACGTCGGCGACGTTCCACGCCGAGACCACGTGACGGCGCGAGTCGGGGTTGGTGCGCAGGCTCTCGATGACCCCGGCGATCTGGTCCACATGGCGCCCGTCGGGGGTCGGCCAGGACCGCCACTGGTAGCCGTAGACCGGCCCGAGGTCGCCGTTCTCGTCGGCCCACTCGTCCCAGATCGTGACGCCGCGCTCCTGGAGCCAGCGCACGTTGGTGTCACCGCGCAGGAACCACAGCAACTCGGCGAAGACCGAGCGGGTGTGCACCTTCTTCGTGGTGACCAGCGGGAAGCCAGCGGTCAGGTCGAACCGCATCTGGTGGCCGAAGACGCTCAGCGTCCCGGTCCCGGTGCGGTCCCCCTTCTGTACGCCGTCGTCGAGGATCCGCTGCACGAGGTCCAGATACTGCTGCACCGCGTCAGCCTAACGCCGCGATGACGGCCTGCCCGGGCGCCCCGCCCGGATGTGCGAGCGAGCCGGGGAGGCTTCAGAACACCAGTCCCACCAGTCCCACGACGTTGGTGAGGACCACCCAGCCGGCCATGACCGCGGCGACGTACGCGGGGATCTTGCCGCGCGTGTCACCCGCGTCGGCGACCGCGTGACCGGTGCGCCACGCCTGCGCCGCGGGGACGAGCACGAACGGCAGCACCACGAGGAGGACGACGAACCCGACCAACGGCGTGGCCGACTCCCCCTCCTCCACCCCGAGCAACGACGCCAGGACCTGGCCGACGGCGATGCCTGCAATGGCGCCGCCGAGCACCCCGGCCGTCCACAGCCATGCCTTGCCCAGAGTCGGGGCAACCGGAGCATCCATCGCCCTCACCCCCTTCGTCGGTCTCGACCCCATCCTCGCGCAGTCCCCGGGCGGTCCCGCCCCGGGTCCGACGGCGCGCCGCACCTTGAGAGGATGGCGCGGTGACCACACCGACTGCCGACGTCTCCGTGCGCGTGGCCTGGGCCGACGACGCCGCCGCGATCGCCGCGGTGCAGGTCGCCGCCTGGCGCCTGGAGTACGCCGCCCTTCTCCCCGCGGAGGTGCTGGACTCCTTCGACGCCGACGCGTTCGCCGCCTCCTGGCACACCGCACTGACCCGCCCCGCCGACGCCCGCCAGCGGGTGCTGGTGGCGTTGGAGCGGGCAGCCGTCCGCGGCTTCGCGGTGACCTCTCCCTGCCCCGACCCGGACGCGGACCCCGTGGCCGACGGCGAGATCACCGAACTGGTCGTCCACCCGGACCACGGCCGCGCCGGGCACGGGTCCCGGCTCCTGCACGCCGCCGTCGACACCCTGCGCGCGGACCGCTTCACCCGCGCCTCGATGTGGTTGGCGACCTCGGACGACGTACGCCGCCGTTTCCTCAGCGAGACCGGCTGGGCGCCCGACGGCGCCCACCGCGAACTGGACCTCGACGGCTCGGGCGCGGTGCTGCTCAAGCAGGTCCGGCTGCACACCGACCTCACCGAGGGCTGAGCGCCGTTGCCCGACCAGCGCGCGCGCCGACGCTCGATCATCGGCGACGGCATCGCGATCGGGGTCGCGACCGGCGCCTACGGGCTGTCCTTCGGGGCGATCGCCGTCGCCTCGGGGCTGGACGTCTGGCAGGCCTGCGCCCTGTCGCTGCTGGTCTTCACCGGGGCGTCCCAGTTCGCGCTGGTGGGCGTGGTCGGCGCCGGCGGGGCCCCGCTCTCCGGGGCGGCGACCGCACTCCTGCTGGGAGTGCGCAACGGCCTCTACGGCCTGCGCCTCGCGCCGTTGCTGGGGTGGACCGGCTGGCGACGGGTGGGTGCCGCACACCTAGTGATCGACGAGTCCACCGCGATGTCGGTCAACCGCGAGACCCCCGAGGACGCGCGGCTGGGGTTCCTCTCCGCCGGCCTGGCCGTCTTCGGGCTGTGGAACCTCGCCACCCTGGTGGGTGCGCTGGCCGGGCGCAGCCTGGGCGACCCCAGCACGTACGGCCTCGACGCGGCAGTCGGGGCGGCGTTCCTCGCGCTGCTCTGGCCACGACTCACCAACGCCACCAACCGGCTGGTGGCCGTGCTGGCGGTCGCGGTCGCCCTGGGGCTGGTCCCGATCGCTCCCGCCGGCCTCCCCGTCCTGGCCGCGGCCGCGGTCGCGCTGGTCGTGGGCCTGGCCGGACGCGGCCCCGACCCCACCGAGGTCCCCCGTGTCGAGGACCTGCCCGGAGGAGGGCTGCACCCGTGATCTGGGCGTCGATCCTCATCGCCGGCGCAGGCTGCTACCTGATCAAGCTGGCGGGCCTGTCCGTGCCGCCGCAGGTGCTGGAGCACCCGAAGGTGGAGCGGGTCGCGGACCTGCTGCCGGTGGCGCTGCTCGCCGCGCTCATCGCGGTGCAGGTGTTCGCCGACGGCTCCACGCTGACCGTCGACGCCCGCCTGCTGGGGCTGGGGGTGGCGGCGATCGCCCTGATGCTGCGGGCGCCCTTCCTGGTGGTGGTGGCGCTGGCTGCGCTGACCGCCGCGCTGGCCCGGCTGCTCTGACCTTCTGCTGCTCCGGGCCAAGCCGATGACGCCGGATCATCATTTCCGGGGCGCGGATGATGATCACCGCTCATCGGTTGCGCCATGCTGGGGCGCATGAGCCCCGAACGCCTGCCCGAACGCAACGTGCTGGGCCTGGAGCTGGAGCCCTGCGGCACCGAGCCGATGACCGGCTTCTACCGCGACGGCTGTTGCTCCACCGGCCCCGACGACCTCGGCAGCCACACGATCTGCGCCGTGGTGACCGCGGAGTTCCTCGAGCATCAGCGGGAGATCGGCAACGACCTGTCCACGCCGCGCCCGGAGTTCCGGTTCCCCGGGCTGCGGCCCGGCGACCGGTGGTGCGTCACGGCGCGCAACTGGGCGCGGGCGTACGCCGACGGCGTGGCCGCCCCGGTCGTCCTCGCCTCCACGCACGAGGCCGTCCTGGAGCTGGTGCCGCTGGAGGCGCTGCAGAACCACGCCGTCGACGTACCGCCCGATCTGAGCACCCTGGAGGGGTGAGCGCTCACCAGGCGTACGACTCCGGGGCAGGACCTGGACCGGGGAAGATCTCGTCCAGACGCGCGAGCACGTCGTCACCGAGGCTGATCTCCAGCGCCCGCAGGGATCCGGTGAGCTGCTCGACCGTGCGCGGCCCGATGATCGGCGCGGTCACACCGTCCTGGTGCAGCAGCCACGCCAACCCGACGTCGGCAGGGTTCTCACCCAGCTCGTCGCAGAGGTCCTCCCACTTCCGCAGGGCCGGGCGGTGCTTCCTCAGGTCCGCCTTGGCGCGACCGGTCACCCGGCGGCTGCCCTTCTCGGTCTTGCGGATGATCCCGCCGAGCAGGCCGCCGTTGAGCGGCGACCACGGGATCACGCCCAGGCCGTACTCCCGGCTCGCGGGCAGCACCTCGAGCTCCACCTCCCGCTTGAGCAGGTTGAAGATCGACTGCTCGCTGACGAAGCCGAGACGGCCTCGTCGCAGAGCAGCCTCCTGGCCTTGCGCGATCTGCCACCCGGCGTGGTTCGAGGTGCCGAAGTAGAGCACCTTGCCCTGGGTGCGCAGGACCTCGAAGGCCTCCCAGATCTCGTCCCACGGCGTGGAGCGGTCCACGTGGTGCAGTTGGTAGAGGTCGATGTAGTCGGTCTGCAGCCGACGCAGCGAGGCGTCGCAGGCGAGCCGGATGTTGCGCGCGGAGAGAAACGTGTCGTTGGGCCAGTCGCTCATCGAGCCGTAGAGCTTGGTGGCGATCACCGTCTTCTCGCGACGACCGCCGCCGTGGGCGAACCAGCGCCCGATGATCTGCTCGGTGATCCCCTCGCCCTGCACCCAGCCGTAGACGTTGGCGGTGTCGACGAAGTTGATCCCCTCGGCCAGCGCCGTGTCGAGGATGTGGTGCGAGTCCTCCTCGGAGGTCTCGGGTCCGAAGTTCATGGTGCCGAGGCACAGCCTGCTGACCGACAGGCCGCTGCGGCCCAGGTGGGTGTAGTCCATGCCCGCCATCCTGTCCCCCGGCACCCAAGGCCACCAGACCCCGGCCGCGGTTCAGGGGGGGCTCAGGCGCCGAACCGCTTCCAGCGGGCGATGGCCGCGCGGGCGGCGGAGCGGGCGCGGCGGCGATCGCCGGCGATGTCGTAGGCGATCGCGAGCCGGTACCACCCGCGCCAGTTGTCGGGTTCGGCGTCGACCTCCGCCTTGACCTCGGCGAAGAGGGCGTCGGCGGCGTCGCGCTCGACCCGCCCGGACGGTCGCTTCGGCAGGTCGTCGACGAGGTGGCCGCCCTCGCTCTCCAGCAGCGCGGCCAGCGCGGCGGAGTCACGTCCGAACTGGACCTCACGGAAGACGAGCAGGACGCCGAGGACGGGCAGGATCAGCAGGGCCACGCCGAGGAGCACCTCCACGACGCCGCCTTCCTGGATCAGCAACCAGCCGCGGAGTCCGATGAGGTAGCCGTAGAACGCGACGACGACGACCAGCATCGCCACGATCACCCGGGTGCGCACGAGGTCAGCCCAGTCCGAGGACGTGCTCGAGGCCGACGGTGAGGCCGGGGCGCCCGGCGATGGTGCGCAGCCCGAGCAGCACTCCCGGGGCGAAGGAGACGCGGTCGAGCGAGTCGTGGCGCAGGGTCAGCGTCTCCCCCGGCCCGCCCAGGATGACCTCCTGGTGGGCCACCAGGCCCTGGATCCGCAGGCCGTGCACGCGCACACCCTCGACGTCGGCGCCGCGCGCCCCCTCGAGCCCGGTGCTGGTCGCGTCCGGCATCGGCCCGCTCCCCGCGGTGCGGCGGGCGGCCGCGATGAGCTCGGCGGTACGCCGGGCCGTGCCCGACGGCGCGTCCGCCTTCTGGGGGTGGTGCAGTTCCACGATCTCGACGCTGTCGAAGTACGGCGCGGCCTCGGCCGCGAAGCGCATCATCAGGATCGCGCCGATCGAGAAGTTCGGCGCGATCAGCACGCCCACGCCCGGCCGGTCGGCGAGCAGCCGCTCCAGCGTCGCCAGCCGCTCGGCGTCGAACCCGGTGGTGCCGACCACGGCATGGATGCCGCGCTCGATGCAGAACGCGAGGTTGTCCATCACCGCGTCGGGATGGGTGAAGTCCACGACCGCCTCGGCCCCGGACTCGACCAAGGTCGCGAGATCGTCGCCGAGGTCGACCTCGGCAACGAGTTCGAGATCGTCGGCAGCCTCGACCGCCGAACAGATCGCTTGCCCGACCTTGCCGCGTGCGCCCAGCACGCCCACCTTCATCGCCACGGCCCCGACCCTATCCGCACGCTCACCGGGCCCTGTACGGGTCCCGCGGGCCATCGCGGACGTCAGCGGGACGGGCCGACCAGGGCCAGGGTCTCGGGCTGGCGGAAGAGCCAGCGCGCGAGCACCCGGATCTCCTCGCCGGTGACCGCGTCGATGCGGGCGATCACGTCCTCGATGCTGAGCAGGTCGTCGTAGAGCAACTCGGACTTCGCCAGCCGGGACATCCGCGAGGCGGAGTCCTCAAGCCCGAGCACGAGCCCCCCGCGCAGCTGCCCCTTGCCACGGACGAGCTCCTCCTCGCTCACCCCGTGCTCGGCCAGCGCGGCCAGCTCGGCGCGGATCACGTGCAGGGTCTCGTCGAGCTTGCTCGGCACACACCCGGCCCCGACGCAGAAGGCGCCGGTGTCGGCGTAGTGCGCCGGGTAGGAGTAGACCGAGTAGGCCAGGCCGCGCTTCTCGCGGACCTCCTGGAAGAGGCGCGAGGAGGGCCCACCGCCCAAGGTGGCGTTGAGGATGCCGAGGGCGTAGCGACGTTCGTCGGTGCGCGCCAACGCGTTCACGCCGAGCAGCAGGTTGACCTGCTCGAAGGGCCGGTCGAGGCGGACCACGCCCGGGGCCGTACGCCGTGACCGGCCCGAGCGGCGTACCGGAGCCGGACGCACGGCGAGGTCGGACAGGAAGCCCGCGCGCCCGAACGCCTTCCGTACGCCGCGCACCACCGCGGCATGGTCGACGTTCCCGGCGGCCGCCACGACCATGTTCTCCGCACGGTAGGTGGAGCGGTAGAAACGGGTGATCTGGGCGCGGGTCAGGGCCGTGATCGACTCGACCGTGCCGGCGATCGGCCGGCCCAGGGGCGAGGATCCCCATGCCTGCTCGGCGAAGAGGTTGGTCACGACGTCCTCGGGATCGTCGTCGTGCATGGCGATCTCGTCGAGGATCACCTCACGTTCGGCCTCCACGTCCTCGGGCGTGATCAGCGAGGACGTCAGCATGTCGCCGAGCACGTCGATCGCCAACGGCAGGTCCTGGTCCAGGACCCGCGCGTGGAAGCAGGTGTACTCCTTGGCGGTGAAGGCGTTGAACTCACCACCGACGGCGTCCAGGGACACCGAGATGTCCATCGCCGAACGCGACGGGGTCCCCTTGAAGAGCAGGTGCTCGAGGAAGTGCGACGCACCGTGCAGCGCCGGTGACTCGTCGCGTGAGCCGACCCCGATCCACACACCGATCGAGGCCGACCGCACGCCGGCCATCGCCTCGGTGACGACGCGCAACCCGCCGGGAAGGACCGTCCGGCGGGCCGTGGAGACCACGGACCCGCCTGCGTCCTTCTCGACGAGGAGTGTGCGCGTCGTCCCGGGCTTCTGATGCTGAGCCGAGACCAAGCGACTACTCGGACTCGGAAGCAGACTCGGACGCAGCCTCGGCCGACTCCTCGACCACGGGGATCAGCGAGAGCTTGCCGCGGTCGTCGATCTCGGCGATCTCGACCTGGACCTTCTGGCCCACCGACAGGACGTCCTCGACGGCCTCAACGCGCTTGCCGCCGGCCAGCGAACGGAGCTTGCTGATGTGCAGCAGCCCGTCCTTGCCCGGGAGCAGCGAGACGAAGGCACCGAAGTTCGTCGTCTTGACCACCGTGCCGAGGTAGCGCTCGCCGATCTCGGGCATCGTCGGGTTCGCAATCGCGTTGACGGCCTGGCGAGCCGCCTCGGCGGCCTCACCGTTGGTGGCACCGATGTAGATGGTGCCGTCGTCCTCGATCGTGAGCTGCGCGCCGGTGTCGTCCTGGATCTGGTTGATCACCTTGCCCTTGGGGCCGATGACCTCGCCGATCTTGTCGACGGGGATCTTGACGGTGATGATCCGCGGAGCGTGGATGCTCATCTCGTCCGGGGTGTCGATGGCCTCGGCCATGACGTCCAGGATCTCCAGGCGCGCGTCCTTGGCCTGGTTCAGCGCGGCCGCCAGCACGTCGGCGGGGATGCCGTCGAGCTTGGTGTCGAGCTGCAGGGCGGTGACGAACTCGCGCGTCCCGGCGACCTTGAAGTCCATGTCACCGAAGGCGTCCTCGGCTCCGAGGATGTCGGTCAGCGCGACGTACTCGGTCTTGCCGTCGACCTCACCGGAGATGAGACCCATCGCGATGCCCGCGACGGGCGCACGCAGCGGCACGCCGGCCTGGAGCAGCGACAGGGTCGAGGCGCAGACCGAGCCCATCGAGGTGGAGCCGTTGGAGCCCATCGCCTCGGAGAGCTGACGGATCGCGTAGGGGAACTCCTCGCGGGTGGGCAGCACCGGCAGGATCGCGCGGCGCGCCAGGGCGCCGTGGCCGACCTCGCGACGCTTCGGGGAGCCGACGCGGCCGGTCTCGCCGGTGGAGAACGGCGGGAAGACGTACTTGTGCATGTAGCGGCGCGTCTTCTCCGGGGAGAGCGTGTCCAGCTTCTGCTCCAGGGTGAGCATGTTCAGCGTGGTGACCCCGAGGATCTGGGTCTCGCCGCGCTCGAACAGCGCCGAGCCGTGCACGCGCGGGATGACCTGGACCTCGGCGTGCAGCGCACGGATGTCGCTCAGGCCACGGCCGTCCATGCGGACCTTGTCGCGCAGCACGCGCTCGCGGACGAACTTCTTGGTGACCGAGCGGAACGCGGCGCCGAGCTCCTTCTCGCGACCGGCGAAGTCGCCGGCGACCTGGGCCAGGACGGCGTCCTTGACCTCGTCGAGCTTGCTCTCGCGCTCCTGCTTGCCGGCGATGGTCAGCGCCTGCTGGATGCCCGCGGCGACGGCGGCGGACTCGACCGCCTCGTAGGCGTCGTCCTCGTAGTCGAGGAAGATCGGGAACTCCTGGACCGGCTTGGCGGCCTGCTTGGCCAACTCGGCCTGCGCCTCGCAGAGCTGCTTGATGAACGGCTTGGCGGCCTCGAGGCCACCGGCCACGACGGCCTCGTCCGGCGCCTGGGTGCCCGAGCGGACCAGGTTCCAGGTCTCGTCGGTGGCCTCCGCCTCGACCATCATGATCGCGACGTCACCGGTGTCGGTGACCCGGCCCGCGACGACCATGTCGAAGACCGCGCCCTCGAGCTGGCTGTGCGAGGGGAAGGCGACCCACTGGCCCTCGATGAGCGCCACGCGAACGCCGCCGACGGGGCCGGAGAACGGCAGGCCCGAGAGCTGGGTGGAGATGGACGCGGCGTTGATCGCGAGCACGTCGTAGGGCTGGTCGGGGTCGAGGGCCAGGACGGTGATGACGACCTGGACCTCGTTGCGCAGACCCTTCTTGAAGGTCGGCCGCAGCGGACGGTCGATGAGGCGGCAGGTGAGGATCGCGTCTTCGCCCGGGCGACCCTCGCTGCGGAAGAACGAGCCGGGGATCTGACCCACGGCGTACATCCGCTCCTCGACGTCGATCGTGAGGGGGAAGAAGTCGAAGTGGTCCTTCGGCTGCTTGGAGGCGGTGGTCGCCGAGAGCAGCATGGTCTCGTCGTCGAGGTAGGCGGTCACCGAACCGGCGGCCTGACGGGCCAGCAGGCCCGTCTCGAACTTGATGGTGCGGGTGCCGAACTTGCCGTTGTCGAGAACGGTCTCGACGGCGGTGATGACGGGTCCCTCCATGGGGTATCCCTTTCTGTGACACGGAGCAGTCACAGCGGGGCGCCATTTCGCCGAGGTCGGCGTGGCCCACGAGGGCCCGCCGAGTGGCGGGGGCCGGTCTTCGATCGAGGCCTGCGGGAGGTCGACGACTCCCCGAGGGCCACTACCGAGGACCGGGCCTGACGTCCGCGGTCGCTCCTGGTGACTGGTTGTTCAGTTGTGGGGTCCAGTGCTGAAACTAACCGGAGCGGCTGCCCTTGTCAGGCAACCGCTCCGGTTGAGGTTCAGCGACGCAGACCGAGACGCTCGATGATCGAGCGGTAGCGGTTGATGTCTTCCTTCTGCATGTAGTTCAGCAGGCGACGACGGCGACCGACGAGAAGCAGCAGGCCACGACGGGTGTGGTGGTCGTGCTTGTGCTCCTTGAGGTGCTCGGTCAGGTGGGCGATGCGGTGGCTCAGCAGGGCCACCTGCACCTCGGGCGAACCGGTGTCGCCCTCGCTCAGGCCGTACTCGGCGATGATCTTCGCCTTGGTGGCAGCGTCAGTTCCAGCAGACACGTGGTTCCTTCTCGGTTCGTTGCGCGGCGCGCCGGGGCCTGTTCACCCGGGCACTCTCAATCCGCGGCCGTCACACGGCAACCGCCCAAGACTACCGAGGGTGGTCCCCAGGGCCCAAATCGGGTCCGAATCACCACGCCCAGGGGTGCACCCGCGAGCGACTGACGTCGTCGTAGGCGTAGTTCGACTGGGCGCCGTCGAGGACCAGGTCGGGCCGCTGGAGCACGGAGACCGACACGATGCCCACCCGGCTGTGCAGGCCGAGGTAGGCGCCCGTGGTGTCCTGCGGCAGGAAGATCTCCCGGGTCCGGCCGTCGGCGGTACGCACCGCCACCACGAACTGGTGCAGCGGCGGGGCCACCGGACGCAGCCGGAAGCCGAAGGAGTGCACCGCTCCGCGCCGGGCGAAGGTCACCGCGGTGTCGAAGCCGGTCTGCACACCGTCGGGGAAGCCCAGCCCGTGCTGGGCGAACAGCGCCGCGTCGACGATGTGGTAACTCGTGGCGTCCTCCACCATCCAGCCGGGCCGGGGATCGCGCAGTGCGGTGAAGCGCATCGCCTGGAACCACACCGAGCGCTGGTAGTGCGGGTACTCGCGGGGGACGTCGAACCGCTCGGTGGCCACCACCGGGTGCGCCGCGAGGAACGCGGCCTCGTCGAAGGTGACGCTGACCGACGGGCGGGACCACGCTCCGGTCCCCGTCGAGGGCGCTGACGTGGCCGCGGCGACCGGGGCGCCGGCTACCAGCAGGGCCGCGGCGAGCGCGACCACCACCGCCGTCCCCGCTCGGATCGCCCCTGTCCGCCTCCCTGCTCGTGGTCGCCTCATCGAGACCACCTCCCTCTCTCCTTCCCACTCTCCTCGCCTGGGGAGCGGGAGCCAGGGACCTTGGCCGGGGTCTGACGGCCCAGGTCCCGAACCCACATGTGAGACTCACCGCATGACTCAGGTGCACGGCGTCTGCAACCTCTGCGAGGCCATCTGCGGCCTCCTCCTCACCGTCGAGGACGGCCGGGTCACCGGCGTCCGGGGGAACCCCGACGACCCGCTGTCGCGCGGCCACATCTGCCCCAAGGGCACCGCGATCGCCGACATCACCGAGGACCCGGACCGACTACGGCGCCCGATCCGGCGCACGCCCGACGGTCGGTGGGAGGAGCTGGACTGGGACGAGGCGCTCGACTACGCGGTCACCGGGCTGGCCGACGTCCAGGCTGCGCACGGCCGGAACGCGGTGGCGGTCTACCTCGGCAACCCCAACGTGCACAGCCTCGGCGCAATGACCCACGGCCCCCAGGTGATCCGGGCGCTCGGGTCGCGCAACACCTACTCCGCGACCTCGGTGGACCAGCTCCCCCAGCAACTGGTGGCCCACCTGCTCTACGGCCACCAGCTGATGATCCCGGTGCCCGACCTGGACCGCACCGAGCACCTGCTGGTCTTCGGCGCCAACCCGATGGCCTCCAACGGCAGCCTGATGACCGCACCGGACTTCCCGCAGCGGATGCGCGAGCTCAAGGCGCGCGGCGGTCGGCTCGTGGTGCTCGACCCGCGGCGGACCGAGACCGCGCGCGTCGCCGACGAGCACCACTTCGTGCGTCCCGGGTCGGACGCGTTCGTGCTGCTGGCGATGGTGCACACGCTGTTCGCCGACGGCGAGATCCGGCCCGCGGCGTACGTCGACGGCGTCGAGAAGGTCCGCGCCGCGGTCGAGCCGTTCACCCCGGAGGTGGCTGAGGGTGTCTCGGGGCTCTCGGCGGAGACCGTGCGCCGCCTGGCTCGCGAGTACGCCGCTGCCGGCGCCGCCGCGGCGTACGGCCGGATGGGGGTCTCCACGCAGGAGTTCGGCACGGTGTGCGCGTGGGCGGTGCACTGCCTCAACGTGCTCACCGGCAACCTGGACCGTCCCGGCGGGGTGATGTTCACCCACCCGGCGGTCGACGTGGTCGGGCGCGGCCTGATCGGACGCGGCGGGCACGGCCGGTTCACCAGCCGGGTCCGCGGGCTGCCGGAGACCTCCAGCGAGCTGCCCGTCTCGACCCTGGCCGACGAGATGCTCACCCCGGGCGAGGGGCAGGTCCGCGGGCTGCTGACGATCGCGGGGAACCCGGTGCTCTCCACCCCCGACGGCCGCCGGTTGGGCGAGGCGATCGCCGGGCTGGACTTCGTCGTCGCCGTGGACATCTATCTCAACGAGACGACCCGGCACGCCGACGTCATCCTGCCGCCCACGACGGCGCTGGAGCGCGACCACTACGACCTGGCGTTCCATGCGCTGGCCGTGCGCGACACCGCCCGGTTCACCCCGGCGGTGCTGCCGAAGCCGGCCGGCACCCGCCACGACTGGGAGATCCTGCGCGATCTCGCCC
Source organism: Marmoricola sp. (assembly GCA_044224695.1). Taxonomy (GTDB): domain Bacteria; phylum Actinomycetota; class Actinomycetes; order Propionibacteriales; family Nocardioidaceae; genus Marmoricola_A. The sequence continues at coordinate 130,537 of JBGAJX010000005.1, forward strand.
TGGGACTGCGTGCCCGCAGCGGCCGCAAGCAGCCGTGGAAGGCACGCCTGGTCAGCGAGGCCCGGCTACGCCTGTCCCCCACCCGCACGCTGGACCTGCTGTTGCGCACGTCCTCGCCCCGGCTGTCGGTGGCTGCCCTGCGCCGCCGGCCCGAGGGGCTCGATCTGGGACCGCTGCGCCCGTCGCTGCCCGACCGGCTGCGCACCCGCAACCACCGCATCGACCTGGCCCCGGCCCTCGTGCTCGACGACCTCGCCCGGGTACGCGCGACGCTGGAGACCACGCCTGACCCGGACGCCCTGCTGCTGATCGGGCGCCGCCACCAGCGCGACTGCAACTCCTGGATGCACAACACCGAACGCCTGACCAAGGGTCGGGCGCGGCACCAGTTGCTGATGCATCCCGACGATCTGGCGACGCGCGACCTGGCCGACGGCCAGCGCGTGCGGGTCACCTCGCGGGTCGGGGCAGTGACCGTCGAGGTCAGTGCCACCGAGGACGTGATGCCCGGGGTCGTCTCACTCCCGCACGGCTACGGGCATGCCGGCGCCGAGGGCCTGGGGCACGCGAGCACCGTCCCGGGGGTGTCGATCAACGACCTCACCGACCCCGAGCGGGTCGACGTGTCCGGCAACGCGGCCTTCAGCGGAGTCCCGGTGACGGTCACCGCCTCCTGACCGGAGGCGTCACCAGGCAGCGCGAGCCGCGGCACGCGCCTGGTGCGGGTCGTGCGCGGCCAGGGCCGCCTCCGCCGCCCGGGTGCACGTGTCGCGGGTGACGCCCGCCAGCTGGGCCCCCACCGCGCGGACGGCTGCGGGGGCCATCGACAGCGAGGTGATCCCCATTCCGACCAGCACGGTGGCCAGGACCGGGTCGGCCGCGGCCTCCCCGCACACCCCGACCGGCTTGCCGTGGCGGACCCCGGCCTGCGCGGTCAGGTTGACCAGGTGCAGCACGGCGGGCTGCCAGGCGTCGGTGAGGTGGGCCAGGGACGTCGCCATCCGGTCGGCGGCCATCGTGTACTGGGTCAGGTCGTTGGTGCCGATCGAGAGGAAGTCGACGACCTCGAGGAACCGGTCGGCCAGCAGGGCGACCGAAGGCACCTCGACCATGATCCCGGCGGTCAAGCCGAAGCCCCGCACCTGCGTGGCGAAGTCGCGGGCCTCGTCGAGGGTCGCCACCATCGGCGCCATCACCCAGGGTGCGGTGCCGGTCTGCTCGGCCGCACGGGCGATCGCGGCCAACTGGCGCTCGAGCATGCCGGGGTCACCGAAGGAGAGCCGCAGGCCGCGGACCCCGAGCGCCGGGTTCTCCTCGTGGTCCTGGTTGGCGAAGGGGATCGGCTTGTCGGAGCCGGCGTCCAGGGTCCGCACCACGACGTACCGATCGGCGCCGAACGCGCTGAGCACCTCGCCGTAGAGGGTGGCCTGCTCCTCCACCGTCGGCTCCTCGGCGCGGTCCAGGAAGCACAGCTCGGTGCGGAACAGTCCGGCACCCTCCACCGGCGCGGTCGCGGCCTTCTGGGCCGACGCGCCGTCGGCGACGTTGGCGAGCAGCTTGACCGCGACACCGTCGGCGGTCGCGGCCGGACCGGTCCAGGCGGCCAGTGCCTCGCGCCACCGGCGGTCCGCCTCCACCGCGGCCTCCGCGGCGGCCGGGTCGGGGTCGGCGGTGATCGTGGCGGTGGTGCCGTCGACGAGCACCCGGGTGCCCTCGGTCAAGGCCTCGGCGCCCGCCGCACCCACCACGCAGGGGATGCCGAGCTGGCGGGCGATGATCGCGGTGTGGGAGGTCGGGCCGCCCTTGACGGTGACCAGCGCGATCACCAGGGCCGGGTCGAGACCGGCGGTGTCGGCCGGCGCGAGGTCGTCGGCGATGAGCACCGACGGCTCCGCGGGGGTGGGGATCCCGGGCTCGGGCGCCCCCACCAGGTGCGCGGTCAGGCGCTTCTCGATGTCGCGCAGGTCGGTGACCCGCTCGGCCATCAGTCCGCCCATCTGGGTGAACAGCGCGGCGAACTGGTCGACGGCACCGGACAGCGAGGCCAGCCGCGTCTCCCCCGCCTTCAGCCGCTTGGACACCGCTCCGCGCAGACCCTTGTCCTTGACCAGGGCTGCGGTCGCGACCAGCACCTCCGCCGCGGCGCCGGAGGCCTGGGAGGCGCGTGCGGTCAGGGACGCGGAGACCGCGGCCACGGACGCGTCGTACTGCGCGAGCGACTCCTCGGGATCGGGGACGTCCTGGGCCTCGAAGGCCTGCAGGACGTCAGGTGCCACGTCGGGCGCGGTGGTGACGACCGGTCCCCAGGCCACTCCGGGCACCACGGGGGTGCCGGTGACGATCCGGGTGTCGGTGGCCTCATCGCCCGTGCGGGCCGAGGGTAGGGAGGCAGTGGTGGGGCCGGTGGAGGTCTCGCTCGCGGTCATGGACCCAATGTAATCCGCGTCACCCCTTGACAGTCAACACGTTCGGGCATAAAACAACAGATACAAAGTTTCTTTCCCACCTGAACGGGACCGAGACCACGAGGAGGACCGGATGTACGCCGAAGAACGACACCAGGCGATCGCCGCCCTCGTGGCCACGCAGGGCCGCCTCTCGGTGGCCGATCTCGCCGGGCACTTCGACGTCACCACCGAGACCGTGCGACGCGACCTGTCCACCCTGGAACGGGCTGGTCTGGTCCGGCGGGTGCACGGCGGCGCCGTTCCTGCGCAGGCTCTCTCCGTGCTCGAGCTCGCGGTCAACGACCGGGACCGCACCCGGCGGCCCGAGAAGGAGCGCATCGCCCGGGCCGCACTCCCCTTCGTGCCCGTGGGCGGCTCGGTCTCCCTGGACGCCGGCACCACCACCGCGCGCCTGGCCGCGCTCCTCCCCGCCGAGGAGGAGCTGACCGTGATCACCCACTCGGTGCCGATCGCGGCGCGCCTGGCCGGCGACCCGGCGTACGCGCTGCACCTGCTGCCCGGCCGCGTCCGGGCCACCACCCGCGCCGCCGTGGGCGACGACACCGTCGCCGCCCTGGCCCGTCTCCGTGTCGATGTGGCCTTCCTGGGCACCAACGGCATCTCCCTGCGCCACGGCCTGTCCACCCCCGACCCCGGCGAGGCCGGCGTCAAGCGGGCCCTGGTGTCCTCCGCCGACCGGGTCGTCGTGCTCGCCGACTCCAGCAAGTACGAACAGGAGCAACTCGTGCGCTTTGCCCAGCTCGAGGACGTCGACGTCCTCATCACCGACCCCGGCCTCTCGCGGGCCGACCGGATCGCCGTGGAGTCCCGCGGCGTTCAGGTCGTGATCGCATGATCGTCACCCTCACCGCCAACCCGAGTGTCGACCGCACCGTCACCCTCGCCGGCCCGCTGGAGCGCGGTGGCGTCCACCGCGCGGTGTCGGTCACCAGCCAGTCCGCCGGCAAGGGCGTCAACATCTCCCGCGCGGCGCTGGCCGCCGGAGTGGAGACGGTCGCGGTCTTCCCGGCCGAGGAGGCCACGTCCTTCGTCCGCGACCTGCGCGCCGACGGGATCGCGTGCAGCCCGCAGCAGCCCGCCGGTGCGATCCGGGTCAACCTCACGGTCACCGAGCCGGACGGCACCACCACCAAGATCAACACTCCGGGAGCCACCGCCGAGCAGGCGACCCTGGACGCACTCGCCGCCGCGGTCACCGCGCTGGCCGCCGAAGCCCGCTGGGTGGTCCTGGCCGGCTCGCTGCCGCCCGGTGTGCCCGACTCCTGGTACGCCGACCTGGCGGCCGCGCTGGCCGACTCCCCGGCCCACGTCGCGGTCGACACCTCCGACGCCCCGCTGGTAGCGCTCGCGGCACGCTTCGAGACCGCCCGCCCCGCGCTGATCAAGCCCAACGCCGAAGAGCTCGCGCAGATCACCGGGCACGACGAGGCCGAACTCGAGGGCTCGCCAGCGCTGGTCGCCTCCGCCGCGCACGAGCTCGTGGAGCGCGGCGTCGGCGCGGTCCTGGTCACCCTCGGCGCCCACGGTGCGGTGCTGGTGGACGGCGCGGGCGCGTGGCACGCCACCCCGCCTCCGATCACCGTGGCCAGCACCGTCGGAGCCGGCGACTCGAGCCTGTTCGGTTACCTCCTCGGAGAGCTGCGGGGCCTCGGCCCCGCCGAGCGTCTCCGCCTCGCCGTCGCGTACGGCTCTGCCGCGGCCAGCCTGCCCGGCACCACGATTCCGCACCCGGAAGACACCACCCCCGAGCTCGTCGGCCTCGCCGAGCTCACGACCGCTCACAACTGAGGGAGAGACATGTCATCGATCATCGACACCGGTCTGGTCCGGCTCGATGTCTCGCTCGGCGAGGACAAGGAGGCGGTCATCCGTTCTCTTGCCGCCATCGCCGGCGAGGCAGGACGCACCAGCGACGTCGGTCAGCTGGCCGCCGACGCTCTGGCGCGCGAGGCCACCTCGCCGACCGGCCTGCCCGGCGGGATCGCGATTCCGCACTGCCGGACCACCGCCGTCGAGGTGCCCACGCTGGTCTTCGCGCGCCTCGCGCCCGGCACGGACTTCGGGGCCAAGGACGGCCCGGCCGACCTGGCCTTCCTCATCGCGGCCCCCGAGGGCGGTGACCAGACCCACCTCCAGCTGCTCACCAAGCTGGCCCGGGCCCTGGTGAAGAAGGACTTCACCGACGGGCTGCGCGCCGCCGGCACCCCCGCGGAGGTCGTCGCGCTGGTCGCCGGCGTCGTCGGCGAGGCTCCCGCCGCCGGTGCCACTGCGGCTCCTGCCGCCACGACCGCCGCCGCGGCCGGTGCCACTGCCGGTGCCACTGCCGACGCCCCTCCGGCTGCTCCCGCGGCCGCATCGACCGCCACCGCGACCCGGCGCATCGTGGCCGTCACGGCCTGCCCGACCGGCATCGCGCACACCTACATGGCCGCCGAGGCCTTGGAGGCCGCTGCGGCCCGCGCGGGCGTGATCATCCACGTGGAGACCCAGGGCTCGGCCGGATCGACGCCCCTGAGCGCGGAGACGATCGCCGCTGCCGACGCCGTGATCTTCGCCGCCGACGTGGGCGTGAAGGACCGGGCCCGGTTCGCCGGCAAGCCGGTGGTCGCCTCCGGCGTGAAGCGGGCCATCGACGCCGGTGACGCCATGATCGCCGAGGCGCTGAACAACGCCGCCGACCCGACCGCTCCGCGGGTCGAGGGCAGCGCGGCGGACGCGGCCGCCGGCTCGTCCTCGGGCGACCACGAGACCTTCGGGCTCAAGGTGCGTCGCGTGCTGATGACCGGTGTCTCCTACATGATCCCGTTCGTCGCGGCGGGCGGCCTGCTCATCGCGCTCTCCTTCCTGCTCGGTGGCTACGAGATCGCCCTGTCGACCGCCGACGGTGCGGGCGGCGTCGCCGGCCAGATCCTCAACGCCGGGTCGCTGCTCAACCCGCCGGACCCGAGCTCCTTCGAGCTCGCCGACGGGGCCACCCTGCCCAACGGCGCGCTCCTCACCTACCTCGGCGCACTGATGCTCACCCTGGGCGGGGCTGCCTTCAGCTTCCTGGTCCCTGCGCTGTCGGGCTACATCGCCTACGCCATCGCCGACCGCCCCGGTATCGCTCCGGGCTTCGTGATGGGCGCGATCGCCGGCACGATCAACTCCGGCTTCCTCGGCGGCATCATCGGCGGTGTCCTGGCGGGCATGATCGCGGCCTGGATCGGCGGCTGGAAGGTGCCGGCCTGGTTCCGCGGCCTGATGCCCGTCCTGGTCATTCCGCTGCTGACCACCCTGTTCGCGGGTCTGATCATGCTGGTGCTGCTCAAGAGCCCGCTGGGATCGCTGATGAAGAACCTCAACGAGGGGCTGACCAGCATGGCCGACGGCGGGGCGGGAGTCCTGCTGGGTGTGGTGCTGGGTCTGATGATGGCCTTCGACATGGGCGGCCCGCTCAACAAGACCGCCTATCTCTTCGCCACCACCGGCCTCGCGGCGGCTGCGACCGCCACCCAGGCCCCGCAGCTGGAGATCATGGCCGCCGTCATGCTCGCCGGCATGGTGCCGCCGCTCGCCCTGGCGCTCGCCACCGTGGTTCGCCCGAAGCTGTTCACCGTGCCCGAGCGTGAGAACGGCAAGCCCGCCTGGCTGCTCGGCGCCTCGTTCATCACCGAGGGTGCGATCCCGTTCGCGGCGGCCGACCCGCTGCGAGTGATCCCCTCGATCATGGCCGGCAGCGCGGTCACCGGTGCACTGGTGATGGCCCTCGACGTCCAGGTGCGCGCTCCGCACGGCGGCATCTTCGTCCTCTTCGCGGTGGACAACATCCTGGGCTACTTCATCGCCCTGATCGCCGGGACCCTGGTGGCCGCGGCACTGGTGATCCTCCTCAAGTCGCTGACCGAGTCGTCGGAGGAGATCGAGGAGCTCGCCGCAGTAGCCTGACCGAACCCTGCCGCGCACCCCGGTCACCCCACCCCGGGCTCGTCCTCGAGCTCCATCCGACCGAAAGGAACTCCATGCCCACCAGGACCGTCACCGTCGGCTCCGCCGTCGGCCTCCACGCCCGGCCTGCCGCGCTCATCGCCGAGGCAGCCGGTGAGCTCGACAGCGAGGTCACCCTCACTGTGCCGGGCGGCGAACCCGTGGACGCCAGCTCCGCGTTGCTGATCATGACGCTGGGCGCCGGCAACGGCGACACCGTCGAGGTCTCCGGCGACGACGCCGCGGCGGTGGATGCCATCGCCGCGCTCGTCGAACAGGACCTCGACGCCTGACCCGTCTCACCGAAGCCTCACCCCTGACGGCCGGTCCCGCATCCCGCGGGGCCGGCCGTTCGGCGTCCCCGCCCCGACCGCCGGCCCGTCAGGACAACGGGGTGGGACCGTCGCCGCGCTCCGAGCGCCGGATCCGGTCGATCATCAGCGTCGCCAGGTCGGGGTCGATCTCACGGTGGTCCCAGGCGAGCTCCTTGAGGTCGTCGACCAGGATCCGCAGCCGGTAGAGCTCGTGCTGGTCGGCCGCGCTCAACGGGCTGCGCGACTGGCTCAGCCCGCCGATCACCAGGACGATGGCGCCGACCACGGCCAGACCGGTCACCAGCACGAGGAAGATCGCGATCAGACTCATGCTCCGAGCGTGCCACGCAGGTGGAGACGGTCCTCCCCGGACGATCCTGCACGCGCGGAGCCCCAGCCCAGGACGGCGGTGAGGTGGCCGCCCGCCCACAGCAGACGCCGCGGTGACAGCGCACCGTGCACGAGCACCGTGCCGGTCCCCGGGAGTTCCGGCGGCGGCGCGACGGCGGCCAGCCGTTCCAGGACCGTATCGACCTGTGTGAGCGCGTCGGCGTCCAGCACGGCGAGAGCACGGCCGGGGACGAAGTCCACCAGCACGCTCGGGACGCCGCTGGCCTGCCCGTCCAGGTCGGCGGCGATCAACTCCGGCACGGGAACCCCACTGCCGGCCAGCACCCGCAGGCAGGCGACCTCCCCCGCAGCGCGGGCCGAGGACTCCGGCCCCGGCTGGTAGCGCCGCAGCACGACGGAGCGGTTGTCGATGGTCTCCAGGCGCAGCACCACGTCGTCCTCGGACTCGGCGAGCACCCCGACGCTCATCACGCCGGCGCCGAGCGCTTCCTTGGCCCAGTCGGCGGCCCGCTGGTCGAACACGTCCGGCCCTCAGCGACCGAGCAGTTCGCGCGTGCGCGCGACGTCGCCCTTCATCGCGGCGAGCAGGTCCTCCACGGAGTCGAACTTCTGCATGCCGCGGACCCGGGCGACGAACTGCACCCGCACGGTCTCGCCGTAGAGATCGAGGTCGGTCCGGTCGAGCACGTAGGACTCGACCCTCCGGGCACGGTCGCCGGCAAAGGTCGGGTTGGTGCCGACGCTGATCGCCACCGGAAGCGGCGCCCCGTCGGGCAGCACTCGTAGCCACCCGGCGTACACGCCGTCGGCGGGAGCGGCCCGCAGGGTCGAGGTGGGCACGTTGGCCGTCGGGTAGCCGAGCTCGCGTCCGCGCTGATCGCCCCGGACCACGACGCCCTCGATGTGGAACGGCCGGCCCAGTGCCTCGGCCGCGCCCTCGACGTCGCCCGCGGCCAGGCAGGCCCGGACGTAGGTGGAGGACCACACCTGCGGACCACCGTCCAGCGGCACCGGCTCGGTGATGAACTCGTGGTGCAGACCGAGCTGGCGCAGCAGCGCGACGTCGCCGGAGGCCCGGTGACCGAAGCGGAAGTTGGCCCCGACCACCACCGCCGCGGCCTGGAGGGTGTCGACCAGGATGTCCTCGACGAAGCGCTCCGGCGACCACCCGGCGATCTCACGGCTGAACGGGATCACCAGCACGTCGTCGATGCCGGCCTCGGTGAGCAGCCGCACTCGCTCCTCGATCGTGGTGATGCTGACCGGAGCGTGCTCGGGCCGCAGCACCGCCATCGGGTGCGGGTCGAAGGTGACGGCCACGACGTGCCCGAGGTGGAGCCGGTCCGCCTCGGCTCTCGCCCGCGAGATCACGTGCTGGTGCCCCAGGTGGACCCCGTCGAAGTTCCCGATCGTGACCACCGTCGGACCGAGGTCCGCCGGAACCTCGTCGAGAGTCCGCCAGATGCGCCCCACGTGGGCACCTCCTCGTTGGATCGTGTCGTGTCGGGTCTGCCGCCCCGACAGCCTGCCACATGGCTTCAGACGAAGACCGCCACCGCTCGCGCCCTGGGCGAAGCGTCCGTCCGGTCGTCGGGGTCCTCCCCCGGGACGCCGGCGGGTTCGGCCTCGTAGAGCGCCAGGAACCTGCCGTCGGGGCCGAGCACCGCGACCGGTCCCGGAGCCGGAAGCACGACGGTGAGCCGCTGCCCGTAGCCGACGGCCCGGGCCTGGTCCTCGTCCACCTGCACCGTGGGGAAGAAGCGTGCCGCGACCGTCTCCATCGACAGCACCGCGAGCGCCCCGTCGCCCGGGTCGCTGAAGGAAGCGTCGGGTGCGGGCAGCGGGCGCGCCTCGTCCAGGGTGACGGGCCCGACCGCCGTACGCCGCAACGCGCTCAGATGCCCACCGACGCCGAGCGCGGCTCCGACGTCACGCGCGATGGCGCGGATGTAGGTGCCCGAGGAGCAGTGCACCGCGATGTCGACCTCGAGGGTGCCGGGCTCGGCCACCTCGGACCCGGTCCGGATCGCGGTGATCTGCAGGTCGTGGACGGTCACGCGCCGGGCGGCGAGCACGACGTCCTCGCCGTCGCGGACCCGCTGGTAGGCGCGCTTGCCGTCGACCTTGACCGCCGAGACCGCGGAGGGCACCTGGTCGAGCGCGCCGACCTGGGTCGCGAACGCGTCCCGGATCCGGGTCTCGGTCAGCCCGTCGGTGGCGGCACGGGCCAGGACCTCACCCTCGGCGTCGTCGGTGGTGGTGGCGACGCCCAGCACGACGGTCGCGTCGTAGCGCTTCTCGGTCAGGGCCAGGTGACCCAGCAACCGGGTGGCCCGGTTGAGGCCGACCAGCAGGACCCCGGTGGCGGCGGGGTCCAGCGTGCCCGCGTGGCCGACCTTGCGGGTGCCCGCCAGGCGTCGCACCCGGGCGACCACCCCGTGGGAGGTCATCCCGGGAGCCTTGTCGACGACGACCAGTCCCGACCGGACGGGCGCGTTCACGCGTCCTCGCGGTCCTCGTCGTCAGCGTCGACCTCGTCGTCGTCCTCGTGCGGCTTCTTGTAGGGGTCGGGCTCCCCGGCGTACGCCGCGCCCGCAGCGGCCGCGGCCACCGCCGCGTCGGATTCGCGGGCCTGCTCGAGCAGCTCCTCGATGTGCCGGGCGTTCTCCGGCAGCGCGTCGCGGATGAACTCCAGCGTCGGCACGTGCCGCGTCCCGAGCTGCTTGCCGACCTCGGAGCGGATCAGCCCCTTGGCCGACTCCAGCGCCACCGCCGAGTCCGCGGCCTGTTGCTCGTCGCCGAACACCGTGTAGAACACGCTCGCGTGCTGGGTGTCCCCGCTGACCCGCACGTCGGTCACCGTCACGAACCCCAACCGCGGATCCTTGATCCGCCGCTCCAGCATCTCCGCGACCGTCACCTTGATCCGGTCCGCGATCTTCCGCACCCGCGGGTTCGCCATCTCACTTCTCCTTGTTCACTGCGGGCGAGCGCCGCCTGCGACGCACACCCGACGGGTGGCACTACTGGTGTGGGGACCACCGCCCACCGGCGCCGGGGCTTCCCGTGGATCCACGTTCGGCTGGGGCGCAACCGGCGGCGTCAGGAGGCGTGGCGTCCCGTCGCCCGACGTCCCCGAAGCCCGAGCCCCGGACGACACACCGACAGCCGGCGGGGGCGCCCCAGCCGAACGTTGGCAGGGACTGAGTCCAGGAGCGGCCCGTGCGGGCCGCCCCCGGAAACACTCAGCCCCGCGGAATCTCCCGCATCTCGAACGCCTCGACGAAGTCGCCGATCTTGATGTCCTGGAAGTTCCGCAGCACGAGACCGCACTCGAACCCTTCCCGGACCTCGGCCGCATCGTCCTTCTCCCGCTTGAGCGAGGCCAGGTCGAGGTTGTCGGCCACCACGTTGCCGTCCCGGACGAGCCGGACCTTGGCGTTGCGGCGGATGACCCCGTTGGTGACCATGCACCCGGCGATGTTGCCGATCTTGGACGAGCGGAAGATCTCGCGGATCTCGGCGCGGCCCAGCGCGGCCTCCTCGAAGACCGGCTTGAGCATGCCCTTGAGGGCCGCCTCGATCTCCTCGATGGCCTGGTAGATCACCGAGTAGTAGCGGATCTCCACGCCTTCCTTGTCGGCCAGCTCGGTCGCCTTGCCCTGCGGGCGGACGTTGAAGCCGATGATGATCGCGTTGGACGCCGCGGCCAGCATGACGTTGGTCTCGGTGATCGCACCGACACCGCGGTCGATGACGCGCAGCGACACCTCGTCGCCCACGTCGATCTTGGCCAGCGAGTCCTCGAGAGCCTCGACCGAACCGGACACGTCGCCCTTGAGGATCAGGTTGAGCTCCTGGCTCTCGCCCTGCTCCATGGACTTCATGAAGTCCTCGAGCGTACGGCGGACCCGGCGCTGCGCCTGGAGGGCGGCCCGCTCGCGGGCCTCCCGCTTCTCGGCGATCTGTCGGGCGACCCGGTCGTCCTCGACGACGATGAAGTTCTGACCCGCCCCGGGGACCCCGGAGAGACCCAGCACCATCGCCGGACGCGACGGGTCGGCTTCCTCGATGTTCTCGCCGTGCTCGTCGAGCATCGCCCGCACGCGACCGTAGGCCGGACCGGCCACGATCGAGTCACCGACGCGGAGGGTTCCGCGCTGGACGAGGATCGTGGCGACCGGGCCGCGTCCGCGGTCCAGGTGCGCCTCGACCACGAGGCCCTGAGCGTCCTGCTCGGGGTTGGCCCGCAGGTCGAGCGAGGCGTCAGCGGTGAGCACGATCGCCTCGAGCAGACCGTCGAGGTTGAGCCCCGCCTTGGCGGAGACGTCGACGAACATGGTGTCGCCGCCGTACTCCTCGGGGACCAGGCCGTACTCGGTGAGTTGGCCGCGCACCTTGGTCGGGTCGGCCTCGGGCTTGTCGATCTTGTTGACCGCGACCACGATCGGCACCTCCGCCGCCTTGGCGTGGTTCAGCGCCTCCACCGTCTGCGGCATCACGCCGTCGTCGGCCGCGACCACCAGCACCGCGATGTCGGTGGCCTGCGCACCACGGGCACGCATGGCGGTGAACGCCTCGTGACCCGGGGTGTCGATGAAGGTGATCCGGCGGTCGTTGCCGTCGACCTCGGTGTGCACCTGGTAGGCACCGATGTGCTGGGTGATGCCGCCGGCTTCCTTGTCCACCACGTTGGCGTCGCGGAGCGCGTCGAGCAGCTTGGTCTTTCCGTGGTCGACGTGACCCATGACCGTGACGACCGGCGGGCGGGCCTGGAGGTCGCCCTCGACGCCCTCGTCGATCCCGAACTCCAGGTCGAAGGACTCGAGAAGCTCGCGGTCCTCGTCCTCGGGGGACACGACCTGGACGACGTAGTTGAGCTCCTCACCGAGCAGCTCGAGCGTCTCGTCGTTGACCGACTCGGTCGCGGTCACCATCTCGCCCAGGTGGAAGAGCATCTGCACCAGCGACGCCGGGTCGACGTTGATCTTCTCGGCGAAGTCGGTCAGGGACGAGCCCCGCGCCAACCGGACGGTCTCGCCGTCGCCCTTGCGGACGCGGACACCGCCGATGGTCGGCGCCTGCATGTTGTCGAACTCCTGGCGGCGCTGCCGCTTGGACTTGCGACCGCGACGCGCGGGTCCGCCGGGGCGACCGAACGCACCCTGGGTCGACCCACGACCGCCGGGACGGCCTGCGCCGCCACCGCCGCCGGGACGACCCGGAGCACCGCCGCCACCACCGGCACCGCCACCACCGGGAGCACCGGCACCGGCGAACCCGGGGCGACCGCCGCCGCCACCGCCGCCGGGACGACCCGCACCTGCGGGGCCCGGACGGCCGGGAGCACCGGGGCGACCTCCGCCGCCGCCGCCGCCGGGACCGGGACGACCCGGGCCTCCGGGGCGACCGCCGAAGGCGGCCGGGGACTTGGGCATCATCGCCGGGTTCGGCCGGGGCATGCCCGGACGGCCGCCGGGGAGGCCACCGGTACGACCCGGAGCGCCGCCCTCACGACCGGCCGGGGGCCGCGGCGGGCGGTCACCGGTCGGGGCGCCGGGGGCACCCGGAGCGCCGGGGGCGCCCGGAGCGGGCCGGCGGCCCATGCCCTGGGTCGAGGAGAACGGGTTGTTGCCCGGACGCGGAGCGCCCGGACGCGGACCCGGGGTCCCGCCGGGGGTGGCGGGGCGCGCGGCTCCACCGCCCTGACCACCCTGGCGGGCGGCCGGCTGGGCCGGAGCGGGCGCCGGAGCAGCCGGGGCCTCGGGTGCCGGGGCCGAGGGCGCAGCCGCGGCGGCCGGAGCCTCCGGAGCGGGCGCCGCGGCGGCCGGGGCGGGCGCCGCGGCAGCCGGCGCCTCGGGTGCCGCGCCTGCGGGGCGCGCGGGCCCGGACGCGGACCCGGGGTGGCGCCCGCGGGGGCGGTCGGCGCCGCCGGTGCGGACGCGGCGGGGGCCGCGGGGGCAGGGGCGGCCGCCTTGCGGGCGGCGGGCTTGTCGCCACCGGAGCCGCGAAGCTCCGCGCCGTACTTGTCGGTGAATCGCTTCACCACGGGGGGCTCGACCGTCGACGACGCCGACTTGACGAACTCCCCCATCTCACTGAGCTTGGCCAGGACGACCTTGCTCTCGACTCCGAACTCCTTGGCGAGTTCGTGGACTCGGACCTTTGCCACGCTTTTCCTCCTGGTCCGAGTCGCCGTGCAACCCGGACCTACTTGTTGATGTGCATGCTCATCGCGAGGTACTCATCGAGTGCTCATGAGCTGATGCTCCAGTTCCTGTGGGTCAACACGGTCAGTTCTTCGGTGCCTTCGGGTCAGGGACCCTCGGGCGGGACGAGCTGGGCGACGTACGCCTGCACCTGGTCCGCGTCGGGCCCGGCGGTGAGCCGGAGCGCCCGGGTGAAGGCCCGGCGACGCAGTGCCAGCGCGAGGCAGTCCGGGGTGGGGTGCACGTGCGCTCCCCGACCCGGCCGACGCCCCCGGGGATCCGGCACGAGCACGGGGCCCGCGACAGAGCTCTCGGCGACGACGCGCAACAACTCGACTTTGGCGACCCGGCTCCGGCAGCCCACGCACGTGCGGAGCGGTGCGTGTGGTGACACGGCCGTACCTCAGCGCAATCACATGGGGGTGGGAGCGAGTTGCCGTCGACCAGTCTAACCCTCTGCGCCGCTACGACCGAACCGGCGCGTCCGCGGCGACGCGCCGGACCGCTCCGGTCCGGTGATCAGGCGCCCGCGCCCGAGGGGTTCTCCGCCGGCGCCTCGTCGGAGCGGATGTCGATCCGCCACCCGGTGAGGCGGGCCGCGAGGCGGGCGTTCTGGCCTTCCTTGCCGATCGCGAGGGAGAGCTGGTAGTCGGGCACGATCACCCGCGCCGCGCGGGCGGCCGCGTCCACGACCTGCACGCTGGTCACCCGGGCCGGCGACAGGGCGTTGCCCACCAGGGTGGCGGGGTCGTCGGACCAGTCGATGATGTCGATCTTCTCGCCGTGGAGCTCGTGCATCACGTTGCGCACCCGCTGGCCCATGGGACCGATGCACGCTCCCTTCGCGTTGACCCCCGGCACCGTGGACCGGACCGCGATCTTGCTGCGGTGTCCGGCCTCCCGGGCGATGGCGCAGATCTCGACGGTGCCGTCGGCGATCTCGGGCACCTCGAGCGCGAAGAGCTTCTTGACCAGGTTGGGGTGGCTGCGCGAGAGGTTCACCTGGGGGCCGCGCATCCCGCGGCGCACGCTGACCACCAGCGCCTTGATCCGGACACCGTGCTCGTAGCGCTCCCCCGGCACCCGCTCGGCCACGGGCAGGAGCGCCTCGAGCCGACCCAGGTCGACCAGCACGTCCTGGGGGTCGCGACCCTGCTGGATCACCCCGGAGACGATGTCGCCCTCGCGGCCGGAGAACTCCCCGAACTTCAGGTCGTCCTCGGCGTCGCGGAGCCGCTGCAGGATGATCTGCTTGGCGGTCGTGGCGGCGATCCGACCGAAGCCCTCGGGGGTGTCGTCGTACTCGCGCAGCACCGTCCCGTCCTCGTCGGTCTCCGCGGCGAGCACGGTGACGTGGCCGGTGCGGGTGTCGAGCTTGACCCGCGCCTTCGGGGCCGACCCCGGCGTCTTGTGGTAGGCCGTGAGCAGCGCCTGCTCGAGAGCATCGACGAGGATGTCGAAGCTGATCTCCTTCTCGCGCTCCAGAGCCCGGAGCAGGGAGATGTCGATGTCCATGAGGTTCAGTCGTCCTTCCGGTTGAACTCGACCTGCACCCGCGCCGACGCCACGTCCGCGAAGGCGACGCTGCGCGGCTCGTCCGAGGCCTCGGGCCCCTCCTCGACCAGCACCTGGGCGTGGTCCTCGTCGGAGGCCACCACCCGTCCGGTGAAGGTCGACCGCTCCTGGGTGGTGACCTTGACCAGCCGACCCACGTTGCGGCGCCAGTGCCGCGGCAGGGTCAGCGGTCGGTCGATCCCGGGCGAGGTGACCTCGAGCAGGTAGGGCTGCTCGCCCATCACGTCGGATCCGTCGAGCAGGGCGGAGACCGCCTTCGTGGCCTCGGCCACGTCGTCCAGGGTCACCCCGCCGTCCTTGTCGACGGCGACCCGCAGCACGCGGCGGCGACCCGCGGGGGTGAGGTCGACGGCCTCCAGATCCAGCCCCAGCTCCTGCAGGGGAGCGACGAGCCGGTCGAGCAGCTCCTCCCGGGTCCGATCGATGGCCACCGAAATCCTCCTGCTCTGTGCGGTTGTCGGGCGCCGACGCTCCGGATCGCTCCGGTGCCGCGCTCGGGCCAGAGTAGCCGACCGGACACGGGTCCAGACTCCCGCGGCCCGTGCCGTCCGGAGCGCCCTGCGCCGTTACCCTCGGAGCATGCACGGACCGCTGCGCCCCCGCGGGCCCGCTCGACCTCAGTCCGGACGACGTCGTCGACGATGCTTCCCGACGGCCCCGCGAGGCGCGGCCCTGGCCGCGGCCGTGGCGGCACTGACACTGCTGGTCGGGGGCTGCGGCGACGCCGGGGAGGAGCCGCCGACGCCGGAGGCGAGCAGCAGCAGCGTCCCCACGACCGCGACCCCCTCTCCCAGCCCCGCCGACCCCTCCGAGAGCCCCTCCGACGGCGCCGTGCCCACCGACCCCGACGTCGCACCGGGCACACGCGCTCTGCCGCCGCGCCCGGCGTACAGCGACGACCGCGCCGGGCGGCAGGCGTTCGCCGAGTTCGTCGTCGCCCGCTGGAGCTACGCCCTGCTCACCAACGACGCGGACGCGGTCGTCGACCTGTCCGGGCGGACGCGGTGCCTGGGCTGTCGTGAGCTGGCCGCCGAGCTCGGGCGGCGGATCAAGGAGCAGTGGTACGTCGACTTCCCCGGAGCCGACATCACCCGGCTGAAGATCGCGCGCACCGGCGAGGACACCTGGCGGGCCAACGCCCGCGTCGACATCCCGGCCTCACGCTCCTTCTACGAGGACGGGACGTTCCGCAACGACAGTCCGGCCCACCCGGACTCGCTGTTCGTCGTGGACCTGGCCTCGACCGGCAAGCGCTACGTGCTGCTCGGTTTCCGCGTCCGGTGACCCGGCCGCAGAACGGGCCCGATCCCGCCCTCACGCGCCGACGTTTCGGTGCCGGTGCGGTCGCCGTGGTGGCAACGACCGGACTCGCCGGCTGCAGCACCGTCGCGCCGGGCCCCTCGGGAACCTCGGGGGCGACGCCGACCGCCGCGCCCGACGAGGCGGACCTCGGCGTCGTGGCCGCTGCCCTCGCCGCGGAGCGTGCGCTGCTCGACGCGCTGGAACGGACCGCGCGCCGCCATCCCCGCCTGGACCTGGCCGACGCCACCCGGATCCACCGCGCGCACACCGAGCTGCTGGCCGGAGCGGGTCCGGACCCGGTCCCCGAGGCCGCCCCGGCGGCCCGCGTCCCCGCGCGCCCCGGCGACGCGGTGCAGGCCCTGGTGCGCGCCGAGGCCGAGCTGGTGCGCACCCAGACGCGCCATGCCGGCGTCGCCCGCAGCGGCCAGCTCGCGGGGGTGCTGGCCTCGCTGGCCGCCAGCGCCGGCCAACTCCAGGTCACGCTGGCCGGAGCCGCCCGATGACCCCGCCACCCGAGGACACGGAGGTCGCGGTGCTGCAGGCGACGCTGGCCGGTGAGCACGCCGCGTTGTACGCCTACGGTGTGCTGGGCGGTCGCATCTCACGAACCGAGTCGCCCACCGCGGCTGCGTTGCTCGATGCGGCCTACGAAGCGCATCGAGCCCGGCGCTCCGAGCTCCGGGGGCTGCTGACCGCACGCGACGTGGAACCGGAGGGCGCCCGCGCGGCCTACCGGGTCGACGCCCGGACCCGCGTCACCGGGGCCCTGCTCGCGGTGGCGCGTGGGGTGGAGGACCGTTGCGCCGCCCAGTACGTCGCCCTGGCCGCGGCCGGGGTGGGCGAGGTGCGGCTCTGGGCGATCGACGCGCTCACCGATGCCGCCGTACGGCGCCTCGCGCTGGGCGGGGACCCGCAGGAACTGCCCGGTCTGGGCACCTGACCCGGACCGAGCGCACGACGCCGCGGCTCAGGAGCCGGCGAGCCACGCGTCGACGACGCCGAGGATCTCCTGGAGCCGGTGCACGACGGCGTCCGGCTTCCCCTCGGTGTGGCCGTGCTGCTCGAGCGGGATGTCCGAGTGCGGCACCCACACCGTCCGCATCCCGACCCGCGCGGCGCCCCAGATGTCGTCGAAGAGCCGATCCCCCACATAGGCGCACGCGCTCGGGTCGTCGACGCCGACGGCGCGGGCGGCCGCGGTGAAGGCCTGCGGCGCGGGCTTGGTCCACGGGATCTCGCTGGAGTAGACGGCACCGTCGATGAGGTCCAGCACGCCGTCACGGGCGAAGAACTCCTCGTGCCACGCCCGCGGCCACACGGTGTTGGACAGGATCCCCACCCGCAGCCCGCGCTCGCGCAGACCGGTGAACAGACCCGCCACGTCGGGGTCGGTGAGCGTGTGCGGCTCCCAGAACTCGCGGTAGGCGGTCAGCATCCCGTCGTCGTGCACCAGGCCGGCCTCGGCGAAGATGTCGGCGATCGTGGCGCTGGTGTGGTGGTCGCGGGAGCGCGCCCAGACCGCCTGCGTGGCGGCGTGCAGGTCCTCGTGTGCGCGGTCGTGGGCCTCGACGGCCGCGCGGGCGAGCGCCCGCGACTCCTCACCGAAGTCGATCGTGTGCCAGGGGGTGAGGGTGCCGCCCCAGTCGAAGACCACGGCCTCCAGTGCCGTCATGCTCAGCCTCGCACCAGCCCCCGCACGTGCGCGGCCGCCTCGGCCACCGGTACGTCGGTGCGCTCGCCGGTGGCGCGGTCCTTGACCTCGACGGTGCCGTCGGCCAGGCCCTTGCCGACGATCACGATCGTGGGCACGCCGATGAGCTCGGCGTCCTTGAACTTGACCCCGGGCGAGACCTTCGGGCGGTCGTCGTAGAGCACGTCGACACCGGCCGCGGACATCTCCTGGGCCAGCTGCGCGGCCGCCGCGAAGACCGCCTCGTCCTTGCCGGTGGCGACCAGGTGCACGTCCGCCGGAGCGACCTCGCGCGGCCACACCAGGCCGAGGTCGTCGCACGTCGACTCGGCGATCGCGGCGACGGCCCGGGAGGGTCCGACGCCGTAGGAACCCATCGTCACGGTGACGAGCTTGCCGTTCTCGTCGAGGACGCGCAGGTCCAGCGCCTCGGCGTACTTGCGACCGAGCTGGAAGATGTGGCCGATCTCGATGCCGCGGGCCGACTCCAGCACGCCGTCGCGGCCGGCCTCCGAGCACGCGGGGCAGGCGTCGCCCGGACGCACCTCGGCCGCCTCGATCACGCCGTCCCCGACGAAGTCCCGACCGGCGACCAGGTCGATCACGTGGGAACCGGCGATGTTGGCCCCGGTCACCCAGCGGGTGCCCTCGACGACGCGCGGGTCGAGCAGGTAGCGGATGCCCGAGGTCTCCTTCTCCCCCAGCACGCCGGGGCCGATGTAGCCCTTGACCAGGGTGGGGTGCTGCGCGAAGGACGCCTCGTCGAAGGGCGCGAGCTCGGCGGGCTCGACCTGGGCCCCCAGCCGCTTCTCGTCGATCTCCCGGTCCCCGGGGACGCCGATCGCCAGCGGCTCGCGGGTGCCGTCGGGGTGGACGAGGGTGACCAGCACGTTCTTCAGCGTGTCCGCGGCCGCCCAGGGGCGGTCCGCGCGCGGGAAGCGCTCGTTTAGGTGGTCCACGAGCGTGTCGATCGTGGGGGTGTCGGGGGTCTCCTCGGCGTGCGCCGCAGGGGCGTCGTCGAAGGGCAGCGCCGCGGGCACCGGCACCCGGACCGCCTCCACGTTGGCGGCGTAGTCGCACGCGGTGCACCGGACGTAGGTGTCCTCGCCGACCTCGGCGTTGGCCAGGAACTCCTCGCTGGCCGAGCCGCCCATCGCTCCGGACATCGCCTTGACGATCACGTAGGACAGGCCGAGCCGGTCGAAGATCCGGATGTACGCCGCCCGGTGGGCCTGGTAGGAGGCCTCGAGGCCGGCGTCGTCGATGTCGAAGGAGTAGGAGTCCTTCATCCGGAACTCACGCCCGCGAAGCAGACCCGCGCGGGGACGCGCCTCGTCCCGGTACTTGGTCTGGATCTGGTAGAGCGAGAGCGGCAGGTCCTTGTAGGAGGAGTAGAGGTCCTTGACCAGGAGGGTGAACATCTCCTCGTGGGTGGGCCCGAGCAGGTAGTCCCCGCCCTTGCGGTCCTTGAGCCGGAAGAGGTTCTCGCCGTACTCGGTCCAGCGATGCGTGGACTCGTAGGGCTCGCGGGGCAGCAGCGCCGGGAAGTGCACCTCCTGAGCACCCATCGCGTCCATCTCCTGCCGGACGACGTCCTCGACCTTGCGCAGCACGCGGTAGCCCAGCGGCAGCCAGGTGTAGATCCCCGGGGCGTTGCGGCGGATGTAGCCCGCCCGCACGAGGAGTCGGTGGCTGGGCACCTCCGCGTCGGCCGGATCGTCGCGCAGCGTGCGCAGGAACAGGGTCGACATCCGCAGGATCATGCGCGCAAGGCTAACGGGCGCCGGCCGGTGTCAACGCATGGGTTTCCGCGGCCGCCACCCACCGGGCGCGGCCGTGGCCCAGGGTGCTCAGCGCCCGGCGGCGCGCAGGGCCGCGCGGATCATCGGCAACTGCAACGGCAGCCGCCCGTACGCCGCGGCCTGGAACGCGCGGTTGCCCGAGCGTCGCGCGTCGTCGGCCATCTTCAGGTTCCCCGGGTAGACCGCGAGGAGCAGCGCCGCGCTGGCCCACCCGGCCGGCCTCCGGGTCGCCGGGGTGAGCAGCCCGGCAGCGCAGACCAGCTCGACTATCCCGGAGCCGACGATCACCTCGCGGTGGGCCGGCACCCAGGACGGCATCAGCGGCTCGAAGGTCTGCGGGCGCACCAGATGGAGCAGCCCGGAGGCGGTGAAGGCCCCGGCGAGGAGGGCGACGTCCTTGGTCAGGCTCGGGGTGCCGGTCATGGACTGCAGGGTAGTCGCGGCGAGGCGCCGAGGCCGCTGGAACAGCGCCGTTAGAACAGCACCGTGGTGAACGTGCGGGTCTCGCGGAAGCCCACCCGTTCGTAGACCCGGCGTGCGGCGACGTTGTGCTCGTTGACGTAGAGCGCCACCACCGGGGCCACCTCCCGCAGCGCGAGGTCGACCACGGCCGCCATCCCCGCGGTGCCCAGGCCGGACCCGCGGAGGTCGGGCACGACGTACACGCCCTGCACCTGGCAGGCGTACGGCGAGACCGCCGCGATCTCCGCCTTGAAGACGACCCGGCCGTTCTCGACACGGACGTAGGACCAGCCGCGCGCGATCAACTGCTGGATCCGGGCACGGTACGTCGCGCCGCCCCCGCCTGCCTCCGGGGAGACGCCGACCTCCTCGGTGTACATCGCCACCGCGGCCGGGTAGACCAGGTCGAGTTCGTCGGTGCGGGTGCGCCGGACGCCGGGGTCCGGGACCAGGGCCGAGGGCCGGTCCATCTCCAGGTGCGGCTGTCCACGGCGGATGTCGCGGGGGACGCTCCAGTGGCCCGACAGCCGGTCCCAGAGCAGCTCCACCTGGTCCTGCTCGCCGACGATGGTCGAGCAGCGGCGTCCCTGGTGCAGCGCCTTCGCCGCGAAGGCGTCGATCGCCTCGGGTGTGGCCATCACCGGGATCAGGTTCGCCGCCGCGTGGCACAGCGAGACGAGCTCGCCGTCGGCGTAGAAGCCCCACATCTCCCCGCCCAGCAACCGGGTCTGGAGCTGGGTGGAGCGGGCGCGGTAGTCCGCGACCACGTTGACCACCGGGTCGCGCGCCAGCAGCCGGGTGACCTCGAGGAGGTCTCCGGGGCCGAGTGAGCGCAGGCTGCGCTGCGTGCCGAGCACGAGCGAAGCGTATGCCACCGGACAGGGCCGGTACGGCGGAAGCCGACGAGCCCCGAACCGGGATCGGGTCAGCCCACCGACACGTCCGGGCCGGCGCCGTCCACCGGCTCCATGTCCTCGGCCAGACGCAGGGCCTCCTCGATGAGGGTCTCGACGATCTTGGACTCGGGGACGGTCTTGATGACCTCGCCCTTGACGAAGATCTGCCCCTTGCCGTTGCCCGACGCCACGCCGAGATCGGCCTCGCGGGCCTCGCCGGGTCCGTTCACCACGCAGCCCATCACCGCGACCCGCAGCGGGACCTCCAGCCCGTCGAGGCCGGCGGTCACCTCCTCGGCGAGCTTGTACACGTCGACCTGCGCGCGCCCGCACGAGGGGCAGGACACGATCTCGAGGCGCCGGGGGCGCAGGTTGAGCGACTCCAGGATCTGCAGGCCGACCTTGACCTCCTCGACCGGCGGCGCGGACAGGGAGACCCGGATGGTGTCGCCGATGCCCTTGCTCAGCAGGGCACCGAAGGCGACAGCGGACTTGATCGTGCCCTGGAAGGCCGGACCTGCCTCGGTGACGCCGAGGTGCAGCGGCCAGTCGCCCTCGGCCGCGAGCATCTCGTAGGCCCGCACCATCACGACGGGGTCGTTGTGCTTCACCGAGATCTTGAAGTCGTGGAAGCCGTGCTCCTCGAAGAGCCCCGCCTCCCACTTGGCGGACTCCACCAGCGCCTCGGGGGTGGCCTTGCCGTACTTCTTCAGCAGCCGCGGGTCCAGCGAGCCGGCGTTGACGCCGATCCGGATCGAGGTGCCGTGGTCCTTGGCCGCGGCGGCGATCTCCTTGACCTGGTCGTCGAACTTCTTGATGTTGCCCGGGTTGACCCGGACCGCCGCGCAGCCGGCCTCGATGGCGGCGTACACATAACGGGGCTGGAAGTGGATGTCGGCGATCACCGGGATCTGGCTGTGCTGCGCGATCTGGGGCAGCGCGTCGGCGTCGTCCTGGCTCGGGCAGGCCACCCGGACGATGTCGCACCCGGCCGCGGTCAGCTCGGCGATCTGCTGCAGCGTCGCGTTGACGTCCGAGGTCAGCGTGGTGGTCATCGACTGCACCGAGATGGGCGCGTCACCGCCGACGAGGACCTTGCCGACCTTGATCTGGCGGCTCGGGCGCCGAGGGCTGAGGACCGGCGGAGGGGTGGACGGCATTCCGAGGCTCACCGAGGTCATGGCTCGAGGCTATCCGGTCACCGGAGCGACCAGGTCACCGGTGATCAGCACCAGGCTCATCACCAGCAGCGCGCCGGCCATCACGTAGGCGACCGGCAGCAGCTTCGCGACGTCGACGTACCCGGGCTCGGGGCGGCCGAGCACCTTGGCCACGCCCCGGCGGAACCCCTCGTAGAGCGCCCCGGCGATGTGGCCGCCGTCCAACGGCAGCAGCGGGACCAGGTTGAACATGCCCACGAACAGGTTGAGGCCGGCCAGCAGGCCGAGCAGGAAGACGATCCGGTCCACCACCGGGCTGGTCGTCGTCGAGGTGACCTCGCCGGCGATCCGGCCCGCGCCGACCACGCTGACCGGGCTGTCGATGGCCCGCTCCTCCACGCCGACGACCGCCTTGGCGACCCCCCAGACCTTGACCGGCAGCGTGGCCAGCGCCTGGACGGTGTCGACCGTCATCATGCGCATCTGGTCGAGGGTGAACAGAAGTCCGTGGCGCTCGATCTCGGTGGCGCTCTCGACCCCGAGGAAGCCGGCCTCCACGAAGCGCTGGTCGCCGTCGAGGGCGGCGACGACCTTCACCGTGGTGTTGGTGGTCGCGGTGCGCTCCTCGCCGTCGCGCACGTAGGTGATCTCGGCCCGGCCGTCGGCGTTGGCCCGCACCAGCCCGACCAACTGCTCCCAGCCGTCCACCTCGGTGCCGTTGAAGGCCACGATCCGGTCACCCGGCTGCAGGCCGGCGTCCAGGGCGGGCGAGACCGGGTCGGCGTCGGTGCACTCCCGGTCGGGTTCGGCCGAGGAGATCACGCAGCGGCTGACCGCCTCCACCGTGGTGGTCGGCTCGACCGTGCCGTAGATGCCGAAGATGCCGGCGAAGAGCACGAAGGCGATCATCAGGTTCACCAGCGGCCCGCCGGACATGACGATGACCTTCTTCCACCAGGCGAGCTTGTAGAAGAGCCGGTCCTCGTCACCCTCCTCGACCAGTTCGTACTCCGCGCTTCGGGCATCCGAGATCAGCTGGGTGAACATCCCGGTGTTGCCGGTGCGGACGCGGGCGAGCTCGTCGTCCTTGGCCGGCGGCAGCATCCCGACCAACTTGACGTAGCCGCCGAGCGGGATCGCCTTGACGCCGTACTCGGTCTCGCCGCGACGGGTGGACCAGACCGTGCGGCCGAAGCCCACGAAGTACTGGGTGACCTTCACCCCGAACTTCTTCGCCGGGTAGAGGTGGCCGACCTCGTGCAGTCCGATGGAGATGCCCAGTCCGACGACGAAGGCCACCACGCCGAGGACGTAGAGCAGGAACGTGGTCATCGGGGCCTTCCGCGGCGGTGCAGGTGCTGGTGGTGGAGCGAGTGCAGGTGGATCAGGTCAACGAGGCGAGCTCGTCGCGCGCCCGGGTCCTGGCCCAGGAGTCGGCGGCCAGGACGTCGTCCACGCTGAGTTCGGCCCCACTCGACTGTACGTCGTGCGCGGTCAGCACGCGCTCGATCACCGAGACGATGTCGGTGAACCTGGCCCGCCCTTCGAGGAACGCGGCCACGCACTCCTCGTTGGCGCCGTTGTAGACCGCCGGTGCGGTGCCGCCCCGGGTGCCGGCCGCGCGCGCCAGCCGGACGGCGGGGAAGGCGTCGTCGTCGAGGGGGAAGAAGTCCCAGGTCTGCCGGGTCGTCCAGTCGACCGGTGGGGCCACGTCGGCCACCCGGTCGGGCCACGCCAGACCGAGGGCGATCGGGATGAGCATGGTGGGCGGGCTCGCCTGCACGATCGTGGAGCCGTCGTGGAACTCCACCATCGAGTGGACCACGCTCGTCGGGTGGACCACCACCTCGATGGCCTCGAAGGGCAGGCCGAAGAGCAGGTGCGCCTCGATCACCTCCAGCCCCTTGTTGACCAAGGTGGCGGAGTTGACGGTGACCAGGGGTCCCATGGCCCAGGTCGGGTGGGCCAACGCCTCCTCGCGCGTCACGGCGTGCAGGTCGTCACGCGAGCGGCCCCGGAAGGGCCCTCCCGAGGCGGTGAGGATCAACCGGCGGACCTCCTCGGCGCGACCCGAGCGCAGGCACTGCGCCAGGGCGCTGTGCTCGGAGTCGACCGCGACGATCTGCTCCGGGGCCGCGAGGCGGGTGACCACCGGGCCACCGATGATCAGGGACTCCTTGTTGGCCAGTGCGAGGACGTTGCCGGCTTCGAGCGCGGCCACTGTGGGGCGCAGGCCGACGGCCCCGGTGATCCCGTTGAGGACGACGTCGCAGCCGCGACCGGCCGCCTCCACCGAGGCCTCCTCACCGAGGCCGTGGAAGGCCGGGGAGAACTCGGCCACCTGAGCCTCGAAGAGCTCCCGGTTTCCTCCCCCGGCGGTCAGGCCGGTGACCCGGAACAGGTCCGGGTGCCGTCGGGCGATGTCGAGGGCCTGGGTGCCGATGGAGCCGGTCGAGCCGAGCACCACGATGTCGCGTCGCGTCACCGGCACAGTCTGTCAGCCACCTGAGGCGTTTCGCCCGTACGAGGCGCCGGGTGCACTCATACTGGGCGAACCCTGCAGGAGGTACGTCATGGCGGTGTCCGCGGTCGGCCAGACCAACTGGGTCGCCGTGCTGCGCTACGTGCTGGCGACCCTGCTGGTCTTCACCGCGCTGTCGTTCTTCCTCTACGGGCCACCGGTCACGCCGGTCATGCGCGACGCCGCCCATGCCGAGTGCAACGACCTGGCCGGCGGCAACTACCGCACCTACCGGCTGGAGTGGCGCACGATGAGCTTCGACGGTCTGGACCGGCCGCACTGGCTGTGCTGGACCGCTCCCTCGGACGAGGAGCCGACCGACCTGGGCTGGTGGGTGGCACTGCGCTGAGCACCCGCCCCGTGGTCGCGCTCAGTCGTCGCGCATCCCCCAGGGGGCGCCGTACTCGGTGAGCAGGTCGAGGAACGGCACCGCGTCGAAGGCCTCCGGGCCCAGCACGCCCGCTCCGGACCAGGTGCCGCGCGCCAGGAGCTCCAGCGCGACGACGGGGTTGACGGCCGTCTGCCAGACCACGCACTGGTGCCCGTACTCCGCCATGGACCACGCGTTGTCGACCACGTGGTAGAGGTACGTCGCCCGCGGCGTCCCGTCCTTGCCGGTCCCGGTGACGTAGAGCCCGGCGCAGGTCTTGCCGGTCATCCGCGGGCCGATCGTGGCCGGGTCCGGCAGCACCGCCGCGACCACGTCGCGCGGCGACACCTCGACGCCCTTGACCGTCACCGGCTCGGTGCGGTCGAGGCCGAGGGTGTGCAGCACCTTGAGGATGGTGATGAACTCCTCCCCCAGCCCGTACTTGAAGGTGGCGCGCCTGCAGTCCACCCAGCGCGGCATCAGGAGCACCTCCTCGTGCTCCACGTTCACGCACTCGACCGGCCCGATGCCCTCGGGGAAGTCGAACACCTCGGGCTCGGAGAACGGCGCGGTGGTGAACCAGCCGCGGTCCTTCTCCCAGATCACCGGCGGGTTCAGGCACTCCTCGATCGTGGTCCACATCGAGAAGCTCGGCGCGAAGATCGCGTTGCCGTTCTCGTCGTGCACCTCCAGGTTGGCCCCGTCACGCGTGCCCAGCTCGTCGATGTCGGAGAAGAGATGGTCCGCGGCGTAGCGCGCGAACACGTCGGAGAGCCCGGGCTCCACGCCGATGCCGACCAGAGCCAGCCGCCCCGCTTCCTCCCACTGCGTCGCGACGGCGAACTGCTCGTCGCCGAGCTTGACGCCGCACTCGGCGTACGGGTTCACCGGGTGCGGCGTGGACAGGCTCATCGCCATGTCGAGGTAGTCCGCACCGCCGGCGAAGGCTCCCTCGAAGACCGGCATGTTGAACTTCGGGTCCACCGCGTTCATCACGTGGGTGATGGCGTGCTCGCGCACCAGCGCCTCGACCGAGGCGGCGTCCGAGGCGTCCACGCGCGCGGCACTGAACCGGGGGTCGGCCTGCGCCGCCCGCTCGGCCCGCGCCGGGTCGTAGTCGGCGATCACCAACGCCTCGAAGAAGTCGCGTCGCGCGGCGATCGCCGCGAACGCACCGCCGACGCCGCCGGCACCGACCAGAAGGATCCTCATCGTCCGTTCACTCCCCGAAGTAGCTCATGACGTGCTTGACACGGGTGTAGTCCTCGAGACCGTACATCGAGAGGTCCTTGCCGTAGCCGGACTGCTTGAAGCCGCCGTGGGGCATCTCCGCGACGAACGGGATGTGGGTGTTGATCCATACGACCCCGAAGTTGAGCCGCTTGCTCATCCGCATGGCGCGGCTGTGGTCGCGGGTGAAGACCGAGGAGGAGAGCCCGTACTTGACGTCGTTGGCCCAGCGCAGCGCCTCGGCCTCGTCGGCGAACCTCTGCACGGTGATCACCGGGCCGAAGATCTCCTCCTGCACCTGCTCGTCGTGCTGTTTCAGGCCCGAGACGACGGTGGGCTCGTAGAAGTAGCCGGGGCCCTCGACGCGGCGTCCGCCGGTCTGCAGGCTGGCGTGGTCGGGCAGCCGGTCGACCATGCCCGCGACCCGCTCGAGCTGCCCTGCGTTGTTGAGCGGCCCGTACAGGACGTCCTCGTGCGGGGCTCCGGTCTTCGTCGCCCGCGCCGCCTCGGTGAGGGCTGCGACGAACTCGTCGTGGATGCCCGGGGCCACCAGCACCCGCGTCGCGGCGGTGCAGTCCTGGCCGGCGTTGAAGTAGCCGCCCACGCTGATGGCCTCGACGGCCTTCTCGATGTCGGCGTCGTCGAAGACGATCACCGGCGCCTTGCCGCCGAGCTCGAGGTGAACCCGCTTCACCTGCTGGGCCGCGGACCCCGCGACCTCCATGCCGGCCCGCACCGAGCCGGTGATCGCGACCAGCTCCGGGGTGGGGTGCTCGACGATGGCCCGCCCGGTGGTGCGGTCGCCGGTGACCACGTTGAGCACGCCGGGCGGCAGGAACTCCGCGGCCAGCTCGGCCAGCAGCACCGTCGAGGCCGGCGTGGTGTCGGAGGGCTTCAACACGATCGTGTTGCCCGCCGCCAGTGCCGGGGCGATCTTCCAGATGGCCATCATCAGCGGGTAGTTCCACGGCGTCACCTGACCGACGACCCCGATCGGCTCGCGACGGATCACCGAGGTGTGGTCGCGCAGGTACTCCCCGGCCGAGCGGCCCTCCAGCACGCGCGCCGCACCGGCGAAGAACCGGAGCTGGTCCACGCACGGCGGGAGTTCCTCGCTCTCGGTGACGCTGATCGGCTTGCCGGTGTTCTCGCACTCGACCTTGACGAACTCGGCCGAGCGCTCCTCGAGGGCGTCGGCGATCTTGAGCAGGGCGACCTGACGCTCCGAGGGGGTCGTCTCACCCCAGGACTCGAAGGCGGTCGCGGCGGCCTGCATCGCGCGGTCCACGTCCTCGGCGCCCGAAGCGGGCGCGGTCGCGTACACCTCCCCGGTCGCGGGGTTGACGACGTCGTACGTCGCACCGGAGGCCGCGTCGACGAGCTCGCCGTTCACCAGGTTGCGGAAGTTCTGAGTCATGGGGGCAGAGCCTAGGGCCCGCGCGCGCGCGAGGGAAGTCTCCCTACAACGAAATCCGTAGTGATTCCGAACCGTTACCAACGAGGACACTGTGAATCTGCCAATTGACAACTGATTCACTTGCAAGCTCGTGTCGTCTAGGTCACGATGGGGGGACCAGACCCAAGGAGAGATCGTCGTGCAGCACGCACACACCCCGATGAACCCGGACCGGCACGCGCACCTGCAGAGCGCGGCCAAGGATCACCTGTGGATGCACTTCACGCGCCACTCGACCTACGACCACTCCGACGTCCCGATCATCACCCACGGTGAGGGCGCCTACATCTACGACGCGAGCGGCAGGCGCTACCTCGACGGTCTCGCCGGCCTGTTCGTGAACCAGCTCGGCCACGGCCGCACCGAGCTCGCCGAGGTCGCCGCCAAGCAGGCCTCGTCCCTGGCGTTCCACCCGCTGTGGTCCTACGCGCACCCGACGGCCATCGAACTGTCCGAGCGGATCGCCTCCTACGCCCCCGGCGACCTCAACCGGGTGTTCTTCACCACCGGCGGTGGCGAGGCGGTCGAGTCGGCGTGGAAGCTGGCCAAGCACTACTTCAAGCTCACCGGCAAGCCCACCAAGCACAAGGTGATCAGCCGGTCGATCGCCTACCACGGCACCCCGCAGGGTGCGCTGTCGATCACCGG
Organism: Marmoricola sp.; assembly: GCA_044224695.1. Lineage (GTDB taxonomy): Bacteria > Actinomycetota > Actinomycetes > Propionibacteriales > Nocardioidaceae > Marmoricola_A. Next base: position 158,957 of record JBGAJX010000005.1, read on the forward strand.
CATCCCCGGCATGAAGGCCCCCTTCGAGCCGCTGGTGCCCTCGACGTTCCGGGTGCCGAACACGAACTTCTACCGCGCTCCCGATGCGTTCCAGGGCGGCAACGACGGTGACCTGACCGCGTTCGGCCGCTGGGCCGCGGACCGCATCGCCGAGGCGATCGAGTTCGAGGGCCCCGAGACCGTGGCCGCGGTCTTCCTCGAGCCGGTGCAGAACTCCGGCGGCTGCTTCCCGCCGCCGCCCGGCTACTTCGAGCGGGTCCGCGAGATCTGCGACGAGTACGACGTGCTGATGGTCTCCGACGAGGTGATCTGTGCGTACGGCCGTCTGGGCCACATGTTCGGCGCGGAGCGCTACGGATACCAGCCCGACATCATCACCAGCGCGAAGGGCCTGACCTCGGGCTACTCCCCGCTCGGCGCGATGATCACCAGCGACCGGCTGATGGAGCCCTTCCTGCAGGGGCAGACCACGTTCCTGCACGGCTACACCTTCGGCGGCCACCCGGTCTCGACCGCGGTCGCTCTGGCGAACCTCGACATCTTCGAGAAGGAGAAGATCAACGAGCACGTCCGGGCCAACGAGGGCGCCTTCCGGGCCACCCTGGAGAAGCTGAGCGACTTGCCGATCGTCGGCGACGTCCGCGGCGACGGCTACTTCTACGGCATCGAGCTGGTCAAGGACAAGACGACCAAGGAGACCTTCAACGACGACGAGGCCGAGCGCCTGCTGCGCGGCTTCCTCTCCAAGGCCCTGTACGACGCCGGGCTCTACTGCCGCGCCGACGACCGCGGCGACCCGGTCATCCAGCTCGCTCCCCCGCTGATCTGCGACCAGTCGCACTTCGACGAGATGGAGCAGATCCTGCGCAGCGTCCTCACCGAGGCGCAGGGCATCCTCTGAGGTCGATCCCCTGACGTGACGTCGACACCGCCACGGCGGTGGTCGGGGTGGGACACGGGGCCCGGTTCACCAGGAGTGGACCGGGCCTCGTGCTGTCCGTGTGACGGCGTCACGGGATCACGGCGTCACGGCGTCACGGAGTCACGAGCACCCGCGCCCGGACGACGTCACGGTTGACGTGGTCGCCGCGCCACGCGGCCGAGATACGCGCGGTCTGGAGACTGCCCACGGGCGCGCCGGCACGGACCTCGATCTGCACCCGCAGCCGGAACGGCACCGGGTGCGGCCAGTAGTCGGCCATGTCGCCGCCACTGTTGAGCACGTACCGCGTCAACCCTGTGGGAGACCGGAGCGCCCGGGTGACGTCCTTGCCACCGAGGAAGTAGCGGATCCGAGCACCGGGTGCCGGCGGGTTGGCGTGCGTGGTGATCGCGACGACGCGCTGCCCGTCGTTGAGAAGGTGCACGAAGAACGACCGCCTGGCGCCGCGAGGTGCGTCCTGCACCTTCGTCTGGCCGACGCCGGTGGTGTTGTAGACGTTGTTGCCCTGATAGCCGCGTTCGCGTCGGGTGCTGATCACGGCGTCGGGCTGCTGGTCGCTGATGTCGATGACTACACCGGAGAGGCTGGGCCCGGAGATGGCGAGTTGGTCGTCGTCACTGGTGATGGACAGCAGGAAGCCCTCGTGGTCGGCGCGCGTACCACGGCAGTCCCGTCAGGGTGGCGACGTCGAGGGTCACACTAGGTCCTAGGTCACCAGATCGCACGAGCGCGATCCGCGCACGGCCGACGGATTCCTCGACCACGTACGTCGGGCGGGCGAATCGCACCGTCGTGCCTGCGCGGTTCAGCCGCCACGCGGCGAGCCCACTGCGATTGAACCCGACGACCAGGTCACTACTCACCGCCAGGGCGACACTCCCGTCGTCACCGCGGCCCAGGTCGATCATCTCCGGGACGTCGCCGTTGAGGTCGTAGGCGAAAGCGTGGGTCCCGTAGCCCAACATCCCGGTCTGGCCGACGACGACTCCCTCGCTCACGTCGTAGGCGTAACTCCCGTACAGGTCGTCGTCGGAGAAGGCTCCGAGGTTCTGCCAGCCGGGGGCCGTCGACCCGTGGGTGTAGGCGAAGGCACGGTCTCCCACCCACGCCCAGTACGTTCCAGCCACCACGCTGCCGTCTACCGCTGCGGCGCTGACGTTGCTCTGACGCGGAAGGATCGCCCGCATGCCGCGCTCGGGTTGCGCGAGATCGTAGGTGAACGCGTGCTCGCCCCCGCTGGCGCGATCCGACTGGCCCACGACGAGATTCCCGCTGACGTCGACCGGAGTGCTGTACTCACCGCCGAGGGTGCCGAGGTCCCACATTCCGGCGTCGGGGTTCGTGAGGTCATAGGCGAAGGCGTGTGTCTCCCCGCCGACGGTGCCGGCCTCCCCGACCACGATCGGCCAGTCGATGGCCGTCGCGCGGCTGCCTCCTCCCAGCGTCCCCAGGCTCCACATGCCGGCCACGGGGTCGTCCAGGTCGTAAGCGAAGGCACGGCTGCCGCCTCCTACCAAGATCGAGGTCCCGACGACGACGCGGCCGCTGACGTCGACCGCGCTGCTCCAGGAGCCGCCCAGGGTGCCGAGGTTGACCAACTCCGGCTGGAGAGCATCGACGTCGTACGCGAAGGCGCGAGTCCCCTCGGCGCTCTCAGCCTGTCCCACCACGACCCCACCGGAGACAGCATGCGGAGTGCTGGAGACCTCGCCGTCGAAGGCGCCCAGGAGGATCCGCCGGGGCGGTGACTCGTCGAAGCGATAGGCCACGGCACGGTCCGGCGCCGAGTTTCCACCCAGGGTGCCGACCGCGATGTCGCCATCCACGGCGGTCAGTTCCGATCCGCGCGGGCTCGGGTCGAGCAGCACCGGCGTGCCGCGGAGAAACCCCGGGGACGCCTCCTCACGGACTGCTGAGGTCGACGCTGCACCGGGGACAGCTGCACAGGACAGCGCCACGGCGGTGGCGATCGCGAGATGAAGAATGCGCCCGTTCATCGTGGGCCTCCTCAACGGGCGCGCCCAGCGGGTCGAGGTGGCCGGCTGTCACCGCCCTCATCTCCACCGTGACCCGTCCACGGACCCGCTGCCAGAGGAGAACCTCCCCACGGAACGCCGAAGGTCCCTCGGCACGCCGAAGGGAGCGCCGAGGGACCGTGACTGATGCCTCAGGAGGTGGCGGCCAGTGGCCTCTCCCGGATCCGGCGCACCACCAGCTGGCCGACGACCAGGCCGAGGGCCAGCAGGAACATGATCGTGCCGATCACGTTGACCTGCATGGGCACACCGCGCTGGGCCGCGCCCCAGACGAACATCGGGAAGGTGACCGTCTGGCCGGAGTTCAGGTTGGTGATGATGAAGTCGTCGAAGGAGAGCGAGAAGCTCAGCAGCGCCGCCGACACGATGCCCGGCATCACCAGCGGGAACGAGATCCGCCAGAAGGTCTGGGTCTCGTTGGCGTAGAGGTCGTTGGCTGCCTGCTCCAGCCGCGGGTCGAGCCCGACCAGTCGCGCCTTGACCGTGATGACCACGAACGACAGACAGAACATCACGTGCGCGATGAAGATCGTCCAGAAGCCCAATTGGCCGGCGAAGCCCGCGTTGACGAAGAGCGCCAGCAGCGAGGACCCGAGGACGATCTCGGGCGTGGCCATCGGCAGGAAGATCGTCAGGTTCGCCGTGCTGCGACCCCGGAAGTGGTGACGCACCATCGCGAAGGCCATCAAGCTGCCGAGCAGCACTGCCAGGCCCGTGGCCAGCAGGCCGATGTAGATGCTGGTCCGCACGGAACTGCAGAGCTGGTAGGGCTCGCAGATGTTCTTCCAGTTGTCGAGGGTGAAGCCGTCGAAGTCGTAGCCGGCCCGGCCGACCGGGTCGTTGAACGACATCAGGATCACCACGAAGACCGGGGTGAACATGTAGAGCAGCACCAGGAGGGCGAAGGCCATCGTGCCGTGGTCCCCCAGCCAGCGACGCACGCCGGTCATACGAGCTCCTCCGTTCCGGCCTTGCGGACGTACACGACGACCATGGCGATGATCGAGACCATCAGGATCGTCGACAGTGCGGCAGCCATCGGCACCGCTCCGGCGGCGAACAGGTCCTGGATGTCGTTGCCGATCATGCGGGTACGCGGATTCCCCAGCAGTTCGGAGTTGATGTAGTCACCCGAGGCCGGGATGAACGTCAGCAGCGTGCCGGCCACCAGGCCGGGCATCGCCAACGGCAGCGTCACCAGACGGAAGGTGGTGAACGCGGAGGCGTACAGGTCGTTCCCCGCCTCCATCAGCCGCGGGTCGACCTTCTCCAGGCTGGCGTAGAGCGGCAGCACCATGAAGGGCAGGAAGTTGTAGGTCAGGCCGGTAACCACCGCGACGGGCGTCGCCAGCAGCCGCAGGTCGTCGGGCACCAGCGGGATCGCGGTGATCGTGCCGACGATGAAGCCCTGGTCGCTCAGCAGCAGCTTCCACGACAGGGTCCGCACCAGGAAGCTGGTGAAGAACGGCGCGATCACCGCGATCAGCATCAGGTTGCGCCACTTGCCGGCCTTGAAGGCGATCGCGTACGCGAGCGGGAAGCCCAGCAGGATGCAGGCGATCGTCGCAGCCAGTGCGTAGCGTCGACGTAGTTGGAGAAGCTGAACGTCTGCTCGTAGCCGGCGAGCAACGACCCGCTCTGGTCGTAGAGGCTGCTGCCGAGCAGGGTGACCGTGGGAACGATGAAGAAGAGCAGGAGCCAGATCGAGCCGGGAAGCATCAGCAGGTAGCCGGTGATCCCGCGCTTCTGCTGGTCCTCCGGCGCGACCGGCGCGGCCGCGGGGGCCGCGAGGTGTTCGAGCGCGCTCACCTCGTCACCCCTCCTCGAGTTGAGCGCCGGCCTCGGCCGACTGCGCCTGGTCGAGCAGGAAGGTGTGGTCGGTGAGCCACGTCAGGTCGACCTGCTCCCCCTTGGTGAAGGGCCGCCGCTCGCCGGTGTTCTGCTCGAAGGCCATCAGCTCCTGACCCCACGGCATCCGGACCAGGTACTGCGTGCTCACGCCCACGAAGCTGGCGTCGGTGACGACACCCTGGCTCAGCCGGTTCAACCCATCGCGGTCACCTTCGCCGGGTCGCTGGACGCTGACCTTCTCCGGCCGTACGCCGATCCACACGTCGCCCTCGAGGTGCGTGGAGGTCACCTTGGTGGCCCACACCTTGGCGCCGTGCACCTCGGTGGTGAACGAGTCGCCGTTCTTCTGCAAGACCCGGCCGCCGATCAGGTTGGACTGGCCGAGGAAGTTCGCCACGAAGGTGGACCGCGGGTGCTCGTACAGCTCCCCGGGCTCCCCCATCTGCTCGATGATCCCGTGGTTCATCACCGCGATGGTGTCGGCCATGGTCATGGCCTCCTCCTGGTCGTGGGTGACGTGCACGAAGGTGATGCCGACCTCGGTCTGGATCCGCTTGAGCTC